>NZ_LGAK01000063.1 GCF_001292705.1 Marinagarivorans algicola | reverse complement strand
GTTTGCTATTTGAGTCAAGAGACATCTTAAAGTTAATTGGTGGAATTGATCCTGGTAAGCCGAAATTTGTTCACCCAAAAGCTAATAAGTTTATCAAAGCAAGAATAGCTAATGGGCAAACAAATCTTGATCTGATGAAAGATGGCAAAGCTCCTATTGGACCGGACGGAAAACAAATAAATCTTCATCATTTATTGGGAGTTGAACCTGGACCAATAGCTGAGCTCGAAGCTACAATACATTCTGTCAATCACAAGGTTCTGCATGATATGATTGAAGAAAGCTTTAGGCGAGATAAAACTTTAAAAAATGCTTATACATCGTTTAGAGGCCGTTATTGGAAAGGGCGAGCGAAGGATTTCTAAAATTAGATTTAATATGTTATTAGACGTTAATTTAGGGTAGAGAGTTGTTATGAGTGATTTTTCAGATGTTGATAAGCTAATAAAGTATCACCTAAATCATGGCAACTCTCTTGATATAGCTCAAGGTGTTAATAAAGAATCTATTTCTTTAGTTGAGGCCAAACTTAATATTATTTTTTGTGAAGATTATGTCCATTTTTTACAGAGATATGGTGCTCTGTGCATATCAGATGTTTGCGTGTCAGGTGTTTTTGACGGCGCCGAACTAGAAGAGTCAGAAGGTTGTGTGCACTATGATACGATTACTTTTTACAGTGAATATCCAGAGGTGAGGTCTGGATTTACTGTTTTCAACGCTGAGGAGAATGAGGCTTATGAGTTGCTTGATCATAGTGATAGTAAGATATACTTTTTTGACCCTTTTTCTAAGTCTATAACACCAAGGAATCAATCTGTACCTGATGCAATTTGTGATATTTTGGAAACATTTAAGTAATATCGAGTTTTATAGAGAGGTTTTAAGTAGAGGGTGTTTCGATAGTCCCTCATGTCAGGATAGTTGTTAATCTATTTATAATAGCAAAGCTAGGACAGGCGTGACTAAAAGAAAGAGACACTAAGATTTATCGACTATCGTGTCGTCACGCCAAAATAATCGCTAATAGCGCATTAATTCAATAAAAAGCATAAAGAACCCAAGCTAATAACTTGGGGTTATTGGGTTGGGCGGGAGTGATGGTGGGTGATGCGGTAAAAACTTATGATGGTTGGGTATTAGGCTGCGCGCTTGGGTCTTTGCCTGTGCTTAGCGAACAAAGCTGACGTGAAGGAATTCACTAATGCAGCGGGAGCAGGATGCTCAATAGCTGCCGGTCCAGTCGACTAAATCAATATAATCGGCTAGCCCAAAATAATCCCTGATTGCTCAGTATTTTTAAGGCTGCCTTGACGCGTGCGAAGTTAAGTAATGGCTTAAGTGGCAAGTCAAAGAAACCAAAAGCTGGAGTGCTAAAGCTGTTATTCGCCAAAATATTTTTTCATGTTCCAGTATGAATACCCCAGTATGAAATATAGTAGTCAATAAAAAATGGCCATAAACTCAGTGGTGGTTTATGGCCATTTATAGTGTCACTATTAAAAATACGTTTTAGCGACTGGGTGCTGCAAAACTTAATTAAAAAGTCATATTAAATCGTTAAGATTAATAATGAATATTTTAGTTTTTTTATTTTAAGTTATTTTTTAAGAAACGTTCGTACTCCATCATGTAAACAGCTCGAGTAGGTGCTTCGCTGTCCCATTTGGAGTGTCGAGCATTGGTAATTCTTTTGTATTCATTAGGTATACCTAGCATATCCAGTTTATTAAATAATGACTCGCTATACCGACCTTTAGGGGCGTTAGGTACATCGCCGCCACTTTCAATAAGTAAAATAGGCCCCATTTTTTCATTAGCATGTTGTATGGGTGATGCATTGCGTAAAAGCCGGAGTTGTCGATTATTATTTAAATTAATGGAAGCACTTGTAATACCAAAATAACTTTTGACATATTCGCTATTAGCCGCAGAAGGATCGGTGACTCTTAAGCGGTATTCTTGATCCATTCCGCCAGCTAAAACAATAGTTGCCTGTAGCCTATCGGAAATATTACTGTAAGCATTAGCAGGGCCATCAAAGTCATTTTTTTCAGAGGTGGTTGCTGCCATGGCAATAAGGTTGCCACCGGCTGAGCCCCCGATACCCGCAATTTTATTTGGATCTAAATTATAGGTTTGTGCATTGCCTCTAAACCAGCGAATAGCGGATTTAACATCGATGATGGCCTCGGGGAATGATTTAGTCGTGGGCGTTGAAAGCTGGTAGTGAATGTTGGCAACAACATAACCTTTTGCTGCAAGCTCCTTGGCGGTAGTTTCTAGCTTGCCTTTACCGGCAAAACGCCAAGCACCGCCATGTACTAGCACTATACCTGGGTAAACATTATTGTTGTCGGGGCGATATATATCTAAAACATTTGGTGAGTGATTGGCTGGGTAGTCAGCAACACTCGTTCTCTGAAAGCGCTGCGAGTAGCGAATATCTTTGTAACTGGTGATTTCAAAGGTTGTCTCTGGTGTGCCAAGTTCATAGACAGAGACATTATCGATTTTCACATCATTTTCATCTGCACCTAAATTAAATAATAATTGCGTTTGAACATTATTGTTAGGTGCATTGTTAGGTACTCGTAATATAAATGTTTTGACTGTTGGGGTATCTGAAACGGTAAATTCACCGATATTAGTTCCAAATGGTGCACCGCCTGAATACCTTGCGCGAAAGCGCATAGTTTTTTGAGTACTATTATTGACCGCACTAAACTTGGCTGAAACGCGATATTTTTTTCCTTTAGTTAATGTAAAGGGTGGTGAGTAGAAGGTAGTTTCCCACCAATTATCCGAGATAGCCGAAACAGTAAGAACTGCTGACTTCTCAACCCAGTCTAAATCTGATTGCGACATGTTTTGATTCACTACAACCCATTTAGCACCCGGTTTATTCGGGTCTTCTGAAAAATTGCCATTAGGTACTAAGTTAGGCCCTATTTTCTCATCGGATGAACCGGCGCTAGCGCTACTCATAGCCATTGATGAGCGACTGCTCGATACTGAGGATCGCACTACCGATGATGAACTAATCGACACAGACGAGCTAGACACAGACGAACTAGACACAGGAACGCTCGATGCAGGTGATGGCATACTACTTGAGGCCGGTATAGATGAGCTAGATACCGGTGTTGCTGATGACGCAATAGCTGAGCTCATGGTGTCAGGGGTTGAGCTGGGGGTTGAGGGCGGCTGAGTAGCACCAGTGCATCCTGTTACCAGTATTAGGGCGCTAATACTCGCAAATTGTAAGAGGTTCTTATTCATATTGAATGACTCCTAATATGTATGACTTTACGGTTAAAGTCGGCATTGTGATAATTTATTGAGCGTATAGGCTGCATTGGCCAGCAATGTATTTTTTGATGATTATCAAATTAACTCATTTATAACGCTTGAAGTTCTGAATATATGCCGTGCTGTAGGTTTGACCCAGCGGTAGCTTCGCTAGCACTTACATATATTATTGTCTCTTACACACCCTAATTTAATACTGTTTACGCTTTTTTAAAGTGGTTTATGTTAGGTATTTGAGGTGTCTGCTTATATAGTGCTAAATTAAGTTAGCTAAAAAATATTAGAGTATTTGCAAGCACGAAGTAAATTAAGTTGCTCTGCGTGGTCTTTTTTATGCGCTTATTATTTTTATATATCCACTGTGCTATAGATAATGATAATTAAATATTTATTTAATTATCATTATCTTGAAAATTATATTGCTTGGACTGCTTACACTTTTGCGCCTTTATACGTTTGACGGTATACCGACGCAAAAGCCTAAACTTTGCTTTTTTGGCAAGGTGACTACTTAGATATTCAGAAATAATCTAAGCAATAACACCCGTGATTGGTCCTTGCCCATATTGAGTGACTTTGTCCGAAACACCCAGCAAATGAGCGGCCGTATCAAAAACACTTGTATGGCGTGCGGCATTAATGACGCGACCACTGCGTACACTGCTACCACCGCCGGCGAGCATAATGGGTGCATCAATGGAGCTATGCACGTTGCCGTCACCCATATCACTCGACTGTATAACTAGTGTGCTATCTAATAAACTTTCGCCAAATTCATCTTTAGCCTCTTTAAGGCTTTTGATTAAATAAGCGACTTGCTCACTTAAATAAGCACGCATTTCAATAAAGGCGTTAATGTTGCCGCCATGGATACATTTATGGTAATCAATATTATTATGCTTAAGTGTAGGTATAACTTGCTCGGCTTGGTGATTGCCCAAACTAATAGAAATCACATTAGTCAGGTTGCATTGCAAAGCCAAAACGGTTGTGTCCATTTGTAATTGCGCTTCACGAGTAAAGCGACTTTTATTTGTGGCGCTATAAGTAAAGTTACTACTGTTCCAGCCAGCAGTTGAACAGGCCGAGGGGCTGTCATTATCCATACTTGCTTTTAAGCGATCTTCTAGTTTTTTAACGGAGTTTAAGTGCTCAGCTAACTTTGAGCGCTCTGCGCTACCTAAAGAGCGTTTTAAGGCGTCTAGCTCGGCTTTGTGGATATCCACGATACGCTGTTTACTTAACTGGGTATTGGATGACCCTCCATTGCCACCGGCGCTACCGCTAGAGCCAAAGAGACGATTAAAAGCAGCAATGGGGTTATTTTCGTACAAAATAGTATTGCCATTTTTTTTGGTGGGGCTTGTTAAGCCTCCTTTACCACGGCTTTGTACGCCAAGCTGTAGCGAAGGAAAAGGCGAGGCATCACCAATAGCATTGGCCAGCTCAACATCAAAGGTACTGCGTTGTCCTATTCCGCCAAAGGCTTTGTCAGTATTTGCGTGTCCGCCACAGCCTGTACCATTCTTATCGCTGATTAATGTTTGCTTAAAAAAGATACAGTCTTGTTTGACTCCTTCAAGAGGGAGTGAGGTTGGCGCTAGGTTTAAATTCCCTGTTGGTAACCAGCGGTTAATGCCTTTTACAGGCGCACCGTCAGGTACGTATAGGCAAATAACCCGGCGTACGCCTTGGCTACTTGCCGCGGTGGCACTACGTGCCACCATCATGCCTGCTGCAATGCTAGACCCGTTAACAATAGCAGCGCTCACACCCGCTGCTGTAGTATTTTTAATGAAGGTGCGACGGTCTAAAATATTTTTTTGTCTATTTGATTTCATAGCAATAGCTTCCGCAGATTAATAGAGTTTACGATAGCGAACAATATCGCTGATACCGAGTGCTTCAAAGGCAGCTTTAGCATTCATATTTTTACTTTCCATCGCGCCAGACATTTTGCTGATTACGCAGGCGTAGCCAGCTTTTTCAGCATCAGAAAGTTCTGGGGCATCTTCTGCAATATGATCGTAGTATTTATGCCCAACACCCATGACCGAACGGAAGCCTTTTTGTACAAAGCAGCGAGGAACTTGAGTTGATTGCTCTAGGATTTTAGATAGTCCCATAGTGCCCTCAAAGGCTTTAACATTGCCGTCAGTTAAAGTTTCGGTACCAATTAACTCGCCCATCAGATCAATATTTAGGTTATTGAGATCTTTTGTGCGTGGTCGGCCTGCAGCATCGAAATCTTCCATACCGAAGCCCAGTGGGTTGATAAATTCACGATGGCAATCACTACATGGTGCATCTTTGGTTAAGAAGTGAAAATTTTGCTTATTGGTGATTGCACCACCTTGGGAGTCAATAAAATTCTGTAATGCATTTTCAGCATCATCACGCGCACTGTCGATATCGGTTGGCATAGGGGGAAGTGGTTGGCACAGTAGGTTCTCGCGTACGCTGACTGCGCGCTTAATCGGCGAGGACTCATCTAAACCCGCCAAGCCTGCCATAAAGGCGCCGCTGGCTAGTACGCCACCACGTGTACCAAGGTCGTTAACACGCACAAAGTTATTGTTCGTTGGCCCCGAAACACCGTAGTAATCGGCCAGTGATTTATTTAAAAAGCTAAAATCATTAAAAATGGATGTGATAGGTTGATTGCCATCAAAAATAACAGTTTTAAATATCTCTCTTATTTCACGTGCCATTGCTGTACGAATTTCAGGAGTAAAATCTGGGTACAAGTCGGTGTCTTTGCTGACATCTAAAATGTTATCTGTGTGTAACCATTGAGCACCAAAGTTAGCAAAATGATTTTTTGCTTTTTCGGTATTTAATAGGCGCTTGATCTGCTTTTGAATGTTTTCAGGAGTATCTAAAGCCCAGTTTTTGGCCGCATTGAGTAATGCATTGTCAGGTGTACTACCGGTAAATGTATAAGCTAAAAATGTCGCCAATTCATATTGTGATAATACATAGGCGTCAGAGTCAATATTGCTTGGTGGTTTGGCAACGATGGTTGTATTGGCTGGGCCTGTAGTTGTTGTGCCGCCGAGCTTACCGAATTTAATACTGGTGAATTCTATGTAGCGATTTTTGGCTTGTGAGCCGCTGCCGCGAATATTCTTGACCTTTAAAAATCCTGCATTGACATTTAGGTTTCTAACCCTGAATGTATATTGCGCAAAGGTATCTTTATTAATTTCAACTTTACCAATAGAGGTGCCGTCAATTGTTAATTCAAGTGTTGGCCACTGGCCGCCTAGTTTGGCGCCTTTAGCTCTAACAATAATGATATTGTTGTTAGAGAATGGAAACACTGATTTAACGTTTTTGCCGTATGTTTGATTCTGGTTGATACGTTTTGCTTCGTTACCATTTAAGCCAAGTGAAGCACCTTCTAATGTGGCGAGAATTGTTCGCCCTTGGCTTGGAGTGGGCTGCGCTGGTTGGCGACGCTCTCGGTTAACGGCATCTATTTGTGTTCTTATTGTAGCGACATCTACACCAAGCTCTGAGCGGTACAGGAAGTTAGGCGAACTTAATATCGCATTTAGCGCAAATTTAAGGCCTGCTTTAGTGTCTCCGGCTGCCGTAATAATGCTGCTATAACGATTTCGCTCTTGGTTGGTTAGTGGGCGTCTAAAAACTTTACTGGCATAATTTGCAGTAAACGCATCAGCACATTGCGCAAGATTTTTGCCACTGCAATCAATAATACCGGCAAAGTTTTTGCTCTCAGCGTATTTGGCTGCCGCTTCGGCTGCTGCGATATAAGAGTCGTAGTGCGCTTGCGTGACAAAGCTACGCGTATGGTTAACAAAACCTTCTACCACTGCATCGTCAGGCACTCCTAAATCGACAGGCTGCAATGAGTAGCCGGTTAAGTCTTTTAGGGTTTGAGTGAGCTCGGCACGGCTTAATAAACGTAGTTGGCGGCGACCATAAGAGACGCTATCAACTTCGCAGACTTCGGCGGGATTATCGCTAGAGCTATTTGAGCCTGAGTCTAACCAAGTGGCAATATAGCTAGCGATATCGGCGCCACATTGTGCATCACATTTATCGGGAGCGGGCATAAAGGCGGTGATGTAGTCTGCTAGACTCCAAATGCGGCTGCCTGTAGTTTTATGTAGTAGCTCCGATTTTGAGGGGTCAATATTAGGAAATACCGGCAGCGGAGACTGCCCTGTTTTACCATGGCAATTAATACAGCTGTATGCGGAGCCTTCATAAAGCTCTTTTCCGCGCACACTATCACCTATGAGTGATACCTGTGAGCTGGGTGCGCTTGATGCTACCGATGACATACTCGATGCTGGAGCGCTAGATATTGATGTTGCACTAGATGCATCACCGGGCTCACCAACACAAGCTGTTAGTGATAGTACAGCTCCTACCGCGACCATCATTCGCATACTGTATCTTGCTATTTTCATGACCTACCTCAGTTGCTTTAATAAGTAAAGGCAATTAAATGCTGTGAGCATCCTTATATGTTTGTAATACGTGTATCAAAGGCATTACAGGGAGCGGGCAAGCATTTACCTGCCACTAACTCTAATCATTCAAGTGGTTGATTGAAATTGCCAAATGAAGGCGTGCATCTGGGACTTATTGATGTCCCAGAGGGCGCATGACGCAAGCGCAGAGGCCACGGGGCTTGTGTCAATCGGGAATAGGTACGTGCCAGATAAGAGAGACGTTAAATTGAGAGCCCCATCACGGCTAATGCTCAGGCTCATAAAAAACTTGAGACTCTTAGATGATAAAGTTATAGCGAAAGCTACACCGTGTCAGCTTACGCAAAACTTAAGCGGCTGCATATGAATAGCTTTTATTGCTGCGCAGAGATACTGAAATTGGGCATTAGTCGATCACGGATGATGTTCGTAAGCTGTTTGCAAATCTTAATTTTGCTTATCCTTATGCCGATACACGATCTAGTCTGTTTGTAAGGTTGGGTTACTAAATGCCCACAGAATTATCCCTGGCTACTATACACATTTTATTTAGCATGCAGGGTGTTAGTCGGTAGGACTAACATTATTTATTATAGTGTGAATACTCGTTAGCGGCTTATCACAATATGGTATTTATATTTTTTGGGTATTTATATTTTTTGGGTATTTATATTTTTTTGGGTATTTATTTTTTTGCGTGTTGATGAAGTATAACCATCAAGTACACGCTGCCCCAAATAATACCGGGTAATACGGTTTGAAGTTTGTTGGGTGTATCTGCAATACTGTGTACTGCCCAGGGTATAATGAGCATTACAATAAAGCTAAGGCCAAAACCGGCGCTTATACCTATCATACCGCCGCCGCCGCGTTTATAAACCCACAGTGCTACTAGTGTAATACACAGTGTTGAGCCAAACGCATAAATTCCCTGCAGGCTACCCGCGATCAATCCAGCGGCATAGCCATGTTCAATATTGGCATAAAAGGCCCAGCTGCCGTATAGCAGCAATGCCATACTGGCGTTAATAAGTGGGGTTGTGTGGGGCAAGAGGCACCTGCTACTTTATGGTTGGCATTTTATTACACAAAAGCTTTACTTCACGTTAAAAACCATTGTTTGAGCAGCCCTAAAAATGATTGATTAATACTCAATTGCGGGCCTCTCAAAAATCATTGTGAGTGCGGCTTAAACTTATCGCGCTATTTAAAAATATTCCCCGCCCATTGTGTTAGTCCAGTGACAACACTACCAAAGTGGTCGCCATCGACAAGCTCAATGCTGCCAAAATATTCTTGTACCGCTTGCCGAATCATCGGGCTTTGGCCCGAGCCGCCGGTCACAAAAATTAAGTCAGGCTTTGTGCCTGCTTGGCTGACGGTCTCTTGTATGAGTGTGAGTATTTGGTTTAGAGGCTTTTCGATCGCTAGACTAAGGGCCTCACGTGTGAGGCTGTGTTGTAAGTGCTCTTCGATAAAACTTAAGTCGGCGATATGAGTGCGTTGATTCGATAGCGCAATTTTACTTTGCTCAGCCGTCTTAATGACAGAGAAGTTCTTTTGATGTGCTTGCATATGAATAAGACGCTTCACCGCTGTGGGGTCCTCTACTTCACGGGCAAGGGCAGTAATAGCGCGTTTAGATTCTGGACTATAAAACTGGCTTTGTGCGTTAATATCGTTAATTCGCATGGCGTTCAAATAGTATTTAGAGGCAATAGGCAAGCCATCTTTGGTATGCTCATGCATCCCCATTAATGGCATAAAGGCTTTAGTGGCTAGGTTAATATCTAAATCGTTACCGCCTATACGTATACCACAGTGCGCCAAAAAGTCGCCACCACGCTCGGGCTTATGTTTGTAGTTAGGCCCCATATGCATCATTGAGCAATCAGTGGTACCGCCACCAATATCCAGTACCAATACAAGCGTGTCTTTTTGTAAGCTTTGCTCAAATGCTAAGCCTGCAGCCAGCGGCTCATATAAAAATTCAATATGCTTAAAGCCGCTACGCTGCGCTGCCGTGGTGAGTATCGCTAGCGCTTGGCGATTACCCTCTTCTGCGTTTAAGCTGGCAAAGTTGACAGGGCGACCAATCACGACACTGTGTGCCAGCTGGCCCGTTTGGGCGTAGGCTTTGTTGTTGACTTCTAGCATCATCGCGCTGACTACATCTTCAAAAAAAGTGAGATGATGCGAGCTTAGGCCTGTTGCACCTAAAAAAGATTTAGGAGATTTGGCAAAAAAGCCTTCTTCGGGTGCTTGAATATATTGCGCCATAGCCGCTGCGCCAAAGTGAACTAACTGCTCGTCGTCGCGAATGCCCTGCTCGCGCCTAAACAGAGCAGCATTGCGCAATGGCCCTTGGCGTGCATGGCGATAGTCAGCTACAGCAGGCTGAGCTAAGTTAGCAGCGACAAATTCCACAATACTGTCACGGGTTTCGGCATAAACAAGTGAAGGGAGATAGCGGCTATTGGCTTGTAGCGCAATAGGCGTGATTGTACCCTCGTCAATGGTACCTAATGCACAATTCGAGGTGCCGTAATCAAAGCCGGCAATAGAGCCTATTGATGCTGTCATAATGTTTTTTACCACAATATTAAAAAGCGCGGCATTGTGTGCTGAGTTGTTGTTGGGGTCAAGTGAGGTTTTATGTATGGCCTTAAAATCGCTGAGTGTCAAATATCTAATAGTGCCAATTTTGCGCCGCTGATGGTCAAACTTTAGGTCAGCGAGTCATGTTTTTTTGACGCTCATCGATGTTTTTTGAACAAATAGCAAAGTGTTTTAGGTAAGAAGCATTTAAGTAAAAAAAGGCCTAAGAATTTCACTCTTTATATTGGCTACTGGCTTTGGGTTTGGCTATAAATAATCAGCAAATTACGGGTTTGGCTTGTGCTGTTATATTTTGGCATAGGAAGTATTATTTACGCCTCAATAATAATTTTTGAAGTGTTGGTATGAAATGTGTGTTGATAAAAAAGCCGGCAATACTCAGGTTATTATTGACTAGCAATCTAGTGCGTTTTTTACGCCTAGACTCAGGCATAAATATTAAATAATCCATAAGCGAAATTCAATGCAGGAATAGTAAACAAAAATAACAAAGAGCGGGAGTTGTTATGAGTGATGATTACGATGTTTTAGATAGTGACACTGAAGCTGATACGATAGAGGGCGGCGCGAGCAATGCAGTCCCGTCTTCGACTTTAGAGGCTGATACCGGTGACCAAGCGGAGCGTGAGCGCGCAAGAAAACAGCTAGAGGCCGATGTTAAAGCTTTTTTGGCTCGCGGTGGCAAAATACAAGAGGTCGATGTTAATGTCATGGCAGACCCACCGAAAGCGCCGCAATCGAATTATGGTGGTCAACCTATTTAATAGCTGGCCTATTAAAGTAAAGTCTTCTACTTTGTGGTCATTAATGGCGTGCTGATTTAGATACTTAAAAAACGTAAAGATGGCACCGCTGTTCTTATACAAAAACAAATCGATAACAGCTAAAAAAACCTCAGGGCTTCCATAGTTTGAGGTTTTTTATTTTTTATTGTGCGCTTTTCACTGATGGTTGCGAGGATGTGATAAATGAATGAAAATATTCAATATAATATAATTGCCTACTGAGCTTATACTCTTGAACTTTTTTGCGGCTCTTAACGGATAGGGTACCGATGAATTATTTTGGCGCATGTTTTGTGCACATCATTGTTACTAAGATTTAATTATTGCCATGTATTTTTAATTTATTTTTAACTATTGAGTTCATTTAAAAAATTTTACTTAATGGCTGAATTATTTTCTGAATATTTAATTACTGTGGTTACTTATCTGATGCTCACCTTTAGTGCCTCTCAATAGCGGCATTGATTTTAGCCTTTTATATGGTGTGATGGATGAGTGTGCGGCAGACTTGTTACCCCGAAGGAAACATCTTTTTTTTGATTTCTTGTAGCTTACCCACCGCTTTATTCATATCTTGTTTTTGTGTGGTTACTTCAAAGTGACAGTGCTTTTCAATGCAATAAAATCGGCCAGTGCCATCGCTATGGATAGCGGAGGTAGCGGTGTTTTTTTTGCATTTAGGGCATTGGTTAAAATCGGTTGGGCGAGTCATAGTTAAGGCCTTTGCCGGAATGAGTTGTGCGATTATGAGTATGAGAGTTGATGTTAATGTGGATAGTCGTGTATTCAAAAGACGGAGTCAATAAAAAAGCCCGCCAGTGACTGACTAGCGGGCTTTATACTCAGTGCCATCTTTATTTTGTCACTCTTCAGCCGAGCTGGAAAAGTTCACCGGATAGGGTGCTGATGGATATTTTTTGGGCGTTTAAGCGCCGGACCTTGCAGGGAAAGCAAGGGTTAGACAGTGCAGGAGCAAACTGTCGAGAGCGCTTATATCGCGCCCGCCTCAGGCAATGATGCATTAGTGCCCACTTTCGCCTCTCTGAATAGTTACTTTATTTTTAATACAGATGGCTTTAGAGGACTTTATTGCTGTTGCTCGCGTTCAATGGCGCGGTAGGCAATGTCGTTGCGCTTGTAAACGTCTTTCCAGCTAATTTTATTAGCCACAGCGTAGGCACTTTGTTGCGCCTCGGTCACGCTACCGCCAAGCGCTGTAGCGCATAAAACACGACCGCCGTTGGTAACGATATTGCCGTCTTGGGTTGCGGTACCGGCATGGAAGACTTTCGTGTTGGCAGTTTCTAGCCCTTCTAAACCACTAATCACATCGCCTTTTTTGTAACTGCCTGGATAGCCGCCAGCAGCTAATACGACACCTACAGCGGGGCGTGGATCCCACTCGGTGGTTGTGCTGGCTAAATTGCCGGCCAAGGCAGCTTGGCAAATGTCAACAAGGTCAGATTGCAAACGCATCATGATAGGTTGTGTTTCGGGGTCGCCAAAGCGGCAGTTGTACTCGATGACTTTGGGGTTGCCAGCAGCATCAATCATTAAGCCTGCGTATAAAAAGCCAACATAGGTGTTACCCTCGGCCGCCATGCCGTTGATGGTGGGCATAATGACTTGCTCCATCACGCGGTCATAAACCTCGGGTGTAACAACCGGTGCTGGTGAATACGCCCCCATACCGCCGGTGTTTAATCCCGTATCACCATCGCCTGCGCGTTTGTGGTCTTGACTGGTGGCCATTGGCAAGACGTTTTTGCCATCGGCAATAACAATAAAGCTGGCTTCTTCACCGGTTAAAAACTCTTCGATCACCACGCGACAACCGGCTTCACCAAAAGCATTACCGCTGAGCATATCTTTGACGGCGTCTTCGGCGGTGGCTAAATCCATCGCAACAATTACGCCTTTACCGGCGGCAAGGCCATCGGCTTTAATGACAATAGGCGCACCTTTTTCTTGCAGGTAGGCAAGGGCCGGCTCTACGTCTGTGAACTTTTCGTAGTCGGCACTTGGAATGTTATGACGGGCTAAAAAGTCTTTGGTAAAGGCTTTAGAGCCTTCGAGTTGCGCAGCGCCTTGGCTTGGGCCAAAGCAGGCTAAATTGCGGGCTTGAAAGAAGTCGACAATACCATCGACTAAAGGCACTTCTGGGCCAACAATGCTTAAGGCCACATTATTGTCTTGTGCAAAGGTGGCTAGTTTATCAAAGGCTAAAACGTCGATATCGACGTTTTGTAATTTACCATCGCCTTGCGTACCGGCGTTGCCAGGGGCTAAAAAGACGGTTTTTACAGCAGGGTTTTGCGCCGCTTTCCATGCTAGTGCATGCTCGCGACCACCGCCGCCAATAATAAGGATATTCATTTTAAATTCCTCTTAGGAAATTCATGACGGTTTCGGCATGGAATTTTTTCAATGATGGCATACTGTGTGAGCGTGCCATACAGCTTTTGAAAATACTCATGCCGAAGTCTTGGCACTATCTGGTTATTTGCAGTATGAGTGCTTGCAATTTACTTAATGGCGGAAGTGACGCATACCGGTAAAGACCATCGCTATGCCGGCCTCATCAGCTGCCGCGATGACTTCTTCATCACGCATCGAGCCACCCGGTTGAATCACCGCTTTGATGCCAGCGGCGGCGGCGTTATCTAAACCGTCGCGGAAGGGGAAGAACGCATCACTTGCCATAACAGAACCTGGTACTTCTAGACCGGCATGCTCGGCTTTAATGCCAGCAATACGGGCTGAGTTAATCCGGCTCATTTGACCGGCACCCACGCCAATAGTGCGCAAACCTTTAGCGTAAACAATCGCGTTAGATTTTACCATTTTGGCCGTTTTCCATGCGAAAAGTAGGTCTTGTAGCTCTTCGTCGGTTGGCGCGCGCTGGGTGACTACTTTGAGATCATCTAAGCCAATCATGCCGTTGTCACGATCTTGCACTAATAAACCACCGTTTACGCGCTTGTAATCTAAGCCTGCAGCTGGCGTGTCTTGCCATTGGCCGGTAACTAATAAGCGCACGTTCTTTTTCGCACTGACTGCTTCAATAGCGGCGGTGCTTGCGCTAGGGGCAATAATAACTTCGACAAATTGGCGAGTCACAATCGCTTCGGCGGTTGTCACGTCAAGCTCGCGGTTAAACGCGATAATGCCTCCAAAGGCCGACTCTGGATCGGTTTCAAAGGCTTTTTCGTAGGCGCTTAAAATATCGTCTGCGACGGCAACGCCACAAGGGTTGGCGTGTTTCACAATGACGCAAGCCGCTTGTTCAAATTGCTTAACTGTCTCGAGCGCAGCGTCGGTATCGGCAATGTTGTTGTAGCTAAGCGCTTTACCTTGCAATTGTTTAGCGGTGGCGATACTGCCCTGAGCGGGGTTTTTCTCGGTATAAAATGCTGCTTTTTGATGCGGGTTTTCACCATAGCGCATTTCTTGTGTTTTGATGAGTTGGTTGTTAAAGGTACGGCTAAAGTCTTCACTACCGCCTTCGACCAAGCGACCAAAGTAATTGGCAATTGCGCCGTCGTAGCTAGCAGTATGCTCGTAAGCCTCGATGGCTAAGTTGAAGCGTGTTTTGTAGCTAATACTATTATCAGTGTCGAGCTCGGCCAAAATGCTCGCATAGCGGCTTGCGTTAACGACAATGGTCACATCGTTATGATTTTTGGCCGCTGCGCGAACCATAGTGGGGCCACCGATATCGATATTTTCAACAGCGTCTTCTAAGCTGCAATTGACATTGGCGACGGTGTTTTCGAAGGGGTAAAGGTTGACCACCACTAAGTCAATAGGCTTAATGTTGTGCTCTGCCATCACGGCTTCATCCACACCGCGACGAGCTAAAATACCGCCGTGTACTTTGGGGTGTAAGGTTTTAACACGGCCGGCCATCATTTCGGGGAAGCCGGTGTAATCAGAGACTTCTGTCACTGCAATATTGTGATCTTGTAATAACTTGTAAGTACCGCCTGTAGACAGTAGCTCTACGCCCTTGGCACTGAGGGCTTGGGCAAATTCAACAATACCGGTTTTATCAGACACACTGATAAGTGCGCGGCGCACAGCAACATTTTGTGAATGTGGCATGATGGTTGGATCCTCGGCTTGCTAAGTTAAGAAAAAAGTAATGGTGTCAACAGGGTGACAGTGTAAAAAATAAAATGCACACAAAAACGCCTTGCCGGCGCACTAAGTGCCGGCAAGGCGTTGAGTCGGTAGTGCTTAAAGCAAACCGTATTGTTTGAGTTTTTTGCGCAAGGTTCCACGGTTCAAACCCAGTACGGTGGCCGCTTTGGTTTGGTTGTGGCGGCAGTATTTCATCACTACCTCTAATAGCGGTGCTTCAACTTCTGATAGCACCATGTCGTAAACCTCGGTGACCTCTTGGCCTTCTAAGTGCTGAAAATAATTTGTTACTGCTTGCTCAACGTAATCGCGTAGCGATTGCGCTTGGCCTACTTGGCGCTGCTCAGGTTGTGAAAACTGAGGCACTGCAACGCTGGGCGCGACAGGTGCTGTTGTAGGTTCTTGTGGGCGCTCAGTAATAAAAGGTTCGGCTGAATTCATGCGGCTTCTTCCTCTAATGGTAGGTGCTCGGTAAATAATCTGCGTACGAGCTGTAGTTGTTCTTTTGATGATTGCAAAAGGTTGAACTGTTGACGCGCGGCCTTTGCGGCTTCTTGTGTCGACAGGTGTTTGTCCATGTACCAAGCAAAATGCTTACGCGCAATGCGTATGCCGTGCTCATGACCATAGAATTCATACATGGCATTAAGATGCAAAAGCAGTGCTTTTGCGACCTTAGCCAAGTGGGGCTTCTCAAGGTGCTGGCCTGTGGCCTGCAAATGATTAATACGGTTAAACAGCCAAGGGTCTCCTTGGGCGCCACGGCCAATCATGACGGCGGCGGCTTGAGTTTGCTCTAGTACACGTAGAGCTTGCTCGGGGGTTGTGATGTCGCCATTGGCAATCACGGGGATGTCAATGGCTTTAACAACCTGCGCAATGGTTTGATATTCGGCGTGGCCTTTAAAGCGGCAAGCGCGACTGCGACCATGAATGGTGAGCGCGCTAATGCCTGCCTCTTGGGCAATAAGGGCAATATTCAGCGCATTATTGGTTTCAGTGCTCCAGCCTGTGCGAATTTTTAATGTCACAGGAACGTGGCTAGCATCGACAACAGCATTAAGAATATCTTTGACGAGTGCCTCGTTTTGAAGCAGGGCCGAGCCGGCCGCTTTGTTACAAACCTTTTTGGCTGGGCAACCCATATTGATATCGACAATATGAGCGCCAGCGTCAATGCAGGCTGTCGCAGCCATCGCCATTTGGGCTGGCTCGCTACCGGCAATTTGAACCGAGCGCAGGCCGTTTTCATGGGTAAAATTTAAGCGATTTTGCGATTTACGGCTTTGCCATAAATGTGTTTGTGAGGTGACCATTTCACTGACCGCCAGCGCTGCGCCTTGTGTGCGACACGCATTGCGAAAGGGCTGGTCGGTAATACCTGCCATAGGAGCAAGTACGGCACTGCCCTCGATGGCGTATGGCCCAATATGAAACAAATTGATCCCCTTAGGATGCAGACAAGTTTGAACTTGTTAATGTGGCTAGCGAATGTAGCGGTTATTTACCGCAATACGTATGCGGTAAGGTTACAGCGGTTGACCTTTTTATGGGTTTTAAGCTTGGCATCGAGCGCTTAGCCTAAGGCTAGCGGGCATATTCAGTGCTTGAATTGGTCGCGTTCTTAGAGCCTCAAAAAAGGGGCGCCATCATACCTCTACAGCCTTATTTTCAAAAGTATAATTTGACCAAATTGGCTAAAAAATAGCTAATTTTTGGCGATATTTTTGTAAAAAACTGCTAGTTGCTTCACAAGTCGGCAAAAAACAGACTGCCAATTAACCTGATTTACCGAGTCGCTGCTTTTTTAATCAAAATATACCGATGCCAGCACCTTGCCACGCAAGACCTTATAAAGCCCTTTTTGAGTGATATCTAGATGATTAAATACTGGTGAATTGAAGCTCAGGCAAAGGCGGTGTGCGCCTTATTCGTTAATGGTGATTTTATAGCTCACTGCGCCTTTGCCTGGATCGACTAGCTCTAGCGAAAGGTGGATTGCTTTTTGTGCGGGCATTAAGTCGGCGCCTGCGAGATCACCGCCTAAGTACTCGCTCGGGTTAAAAGCGCGACTAGCAACAATTTTGTTTTTAATATTACTAAAAACCAGTGTGAGCTTAGGAAAGGGTTGTTCAAAAGTAGCGTGGTTTTGAATGACCACATCGACTAATAAAGCTTCTTGTCTGGTTGGGTGGGTGCGCACCAATAAATCGGTTGTGCGTATTTTACTAAGATCTTTGAGTTGCGCTAAGGTGCAGCCTAAATGTTCGCATGCTATACCATAATATTGGCGGTACGGCTCTTTAACACTGAGTTCATCAAACTTGAGCCAAGCAATCTGGCCTATAAGAGCGGTGGTGGCTAGGATGGCCAATAGTAGCCACGTTAATCGGCTGAGCCAAGCCGGGCGTTGGCCGGTATATTGGAGTTCTACGGCATCGACTTCGATAGCGTCAACGAGCAAGCGTGAGTCATTACGGCTGCCCTCTTTGGGTACAACCTCCAGCTTAGCTACTTCTAATTCTTGTTGTAACTCGGCCAGCTCTTGCTCGGCAATATGTGCTTCGGGTTCCGGTTCTTGCGCTTTAGTGGCGGCGTATTCAGAGGCTTTGCGAGCGGCTTGTGTGGGAGCTACTGCATTGACGCTATGCGCTTCTGCTGGCTTTATGTCTTGTTTTTTGGCGGGCGTCTCAGTACCGAAGGCTTGCAGAATATCCATTGGTATTTGAGTGTCTTCCTCAGTGATGCTATCGCTATCGTCGTGAGAGTGCTGCATGTGCTCTTCAGTACCTTTAGGCAGGGGGGCAGGTGATGCATCGGGTGCCGCTATGTGCTGTGCGATTGTATCCGTTGCTATGGGGGCGGCGACTGTTGTTTTGGGCGCTGCTGTTGTGGCGTCTATTTTTGCGTTGGGGTGTTTTGTGTTCGCTGCAGAAGAAGGTGTTTGGGTTATTGGGGCTGCCTGCGTGTTAGCGATTAAGGGTTTTTCTTTTAGGCCTAGTTGTGAAGGGCTATGGCCTTCGTCTTCTAATAACTTGAGTACCCAGCTCTCGTCATCCTCGACCTCGACGGTTTCTTCTTCTTGGGGCTCAATAATGGCTTCTGCGGTACCATACTCTGGTGTGTTGTGGGTGTATTCGTCTTGTGAGAGCTCGTCATCGAGAAACAATTCGTCGTCTAGCATGACGGCGGCAGGTGTTTTTTTGGCACTATCGGTCAGATGTTCGCGACCGTTGAACACATTAAGGCACGAGCCACAACGTACGGCACCATTGGCGGAGTTGAGGTGCGCATCGGTTACGTTAAAGGCAGTCGCGCACTTAGGGCAGCGGGTAATTAGGCTTGTCATGTGTTCTTCAATCACTGGGGGTTGGCGAGCATTATTAAAAAACCGGCGCTATTTTGTGGCACTTTGCTTAAAAAGCAAGCGAGACAGTCGCGTTAAGCTTATAACAAAATTTTGATATTTTCTTAAAAATGCTGCACTTAGGTTACAAAAAGGTCAAAAAGTCTATTGTGTATGCGCTGTAGCCTTGGGTCAAGTTTAGGTTTTTGGAGTACCATTCGAAGCTTTGTTAGCCTGAGATTAGCCTTTTTTAATTGCGCTCAGGCGTACCCACTCCTCTTTTTGTGCAACGGGGTCGAAGGTAAAGGCATCGCTGTAGGCGTCTTGTACTGCTTGCGCTTGGGTGGCGAGTATACCTGATAAACACAGTTTGCCGCCGGTTTTTACGAGGGGTGTTAATACAGGGGCTAACTCAACTAGCGGACCTGCTAAAATATTGGCGAGCATGATATCAACAGGTGTTTGCTGACATTTATCGGGAAAGACGACAGGGAATTGCTCGGCAGGAATATTGTTGCGCTGCGCGTTGTCTTGGGTGGCCAGTAGCGCTTGAGGGTCGATATCAACACCTAATACTTTTTGTGCGCCAAGCAATAATGCCCCAATGCCTAGTATGCCAGAGCCACAGCCGTAATCGATCACATGTTTCGATGTGATGTTTTGCTCGGCCAGCCACTGCAAACATAAAAAAGTGGTGGGGTGTGTACCGGTACCGAAGGCTAAGCCTGGATCTAGCATTAAGTTAACGGCACTGGGGTTTGGCGGGGCTATCCAGCTGGGGCAAATCCAAAACTGCTCGCCGCATTGAATGGGGTGGTAGTGTTGCATCCATTCACGCTCCCAATCTTTGTCTTCTACAATATGCCACTTAAAGCTAATGCTAGCGGGCAGCGCTAACTGGCTATCGATTATTTGAGTATTGATGTCGGCGTCAAATAAACCGGTCACTCGAGTGGCTGACCATAGCGGTGTTTCGCCTAAGGCGGGTTCAAAAATGGGTTGATCTTCATTGTCTGTTAAGGTGACAGACAATGCACCTGCGGCCATTAAGTGATCTTCTATGGCGGGGGCGTCATCGCGGTTGGTATTAATATGTATCTCGAGCCAAGGCATGGACAATCTCTTTGATGGGCATGTGTGGTGTGTGAATATAAAAACACCCAAGCCTATTGCTAGGCTTGGGTGCATTATTAATGCTGTATACGTTGATTATATATCGAGTTTTTTCTCGAGATAGTGAATATTAACGCCCCCTTCGGCAAATGCGGCATCGCGTACTAGGTCTTGTTGTAATGGAATGTTGGTTTTAATACCACCAATAACAAGCTCATCTAGAGCGACGCGCATGCGAATTAAGGCGGCCTCGCGCGTGCGTGCATGCGTAATCACTTTGGCAATCATTGAGTCATAATAAGGCGGTACCTTATAGCCTGAATAAATGTGCGAGTCTACTCGTACACCCAAGCCGCCTGGCGCATGATAAGTATTAATAGTACCAGGGCAAGGCATAAAGGTATCGGGGTCTTCGGCATTAATACGGCACTCAAAGGCATGGCCGCGAACGCTAATGTCGTCTTGGGTGATGCTAAGCGGTAGCCCCGAGCAAACGCGAATTTGCTCTTTGATGAGGTCAACACCGGTAATCATTTCGGTAACGGGGTGTTCGACCTGAATACGCGTGTTCATTTCAATGAAGTAATAGTGGCCATCTTCGTATAAAAACTCAAAAGTCCCAGCACCGCGGTAGCCAATTTCGATACACGCTTGTACACACGAGCGGAATACGGCTTGGCGCGCGCCTTCGTCAAGGTGTGGGGCTGGCGCTTCTTCGAGCACTTTTTGATGGCGACGCTGTAGCGAGCAATCGCGATCGTATAAGTGTACTGCGCCGCCTTGCCCGTCTGACATGACCTGAACCTCGACATGACGTGGGTTTTGGAGGAACTTCTCCATATACACTGTGCCATCACCAAAACAGGCAAGTGCCTCAGAGCGGGTTAGATTAATTGAGTTGATGAGTGCGGCTTCGGTGTGCACGACACGCATCCCGCGGCCGCCACCGCCAGCCGCCGCTTTGATGATAATGGGGTAGCCAATATTATTGGCAATTTCTAAGCAGCGCTCGGGGTTGTCTTCGGGCAGTGCCCCGTCAGAGCCTGGCACTGTGGGTACGCCGGCTTTTTTCATGGCTTGAATCGCTGAAACTTTATCGCCCATTAACCGAATAGTCTCCGCATCGGGGCCGATGAACGTAAAGCCGCTTTTATTAATTTGTTCCGCAAAGTCAGCATTTTCGGCTAAAAAACCGTAGCCTGGATGCACGGCGACTGAGTCGGTGATTTCCATGGCGCTGATAATTGCCGGAATATTCAAATAGCTGAGAGTGGATGAATTGGGTCCAATACACACCGACTCATCGGCTAGTTTTACATGCATTAAGTCTTTGTCGGCTTGCGAGTAAACCGCCACCGTTTTAATGCCCAGTTCTTTACAGGCGCGCAATACACGCAAAGCAATTTCACCGCGGTTAGCAATGAGAACCTTGTCAAATAACATAGGAATTCCTCAGTAGCTTAAGCGATGATCACTAAAGGTTGATCAAATTCCACCGGCTCGCCATCTTTTAACAAGATGGATTCAATAACCCCGTCTTTATCGGCTTCAATTTGATTCATCATTTTCATGGCTTCGATAATACAAATGACATCGCCTACTTTGACGCTTTTACCTACACTCACAAAAGGTTCGGCCCCTGGACTTGGGGCGCCGTAAAAAGTGCCAACCATAGGTGAGTTAACCGTATGACCGCTCACTATTGTTGGCGCACTCTCGGCCACAGCAACGGGGGCGGGTGCAGGCGCAGCAGGTGCTTGCTGAGTTACTTGTGGTGCGTAAGTTTGCATTGGCATTTGCATAGCAACAGGGTTGCGCGAGCCACGGCTAATGCGAACCGATTCTTCGCCTTCGCTGATTTCTAGCTCTTCAATATTTGACTCTTCTAGTAGCTCAATCAATTTTTTGATTTTGCGAATATCCATGGTGACCTCTTTATTACGGCTCAATGTTGTAGGGTAAATATAGCGCTAAGTTTCTAATTGTTGAAAGGCTGCGCTTAACGCTAAAGTGTAACTGGTTGCACCAAAGCCGCAGATGACGCCTTTGGCAATATCAGATAAATAGGAATGCTGCCGAAAGGGCTCACGAGCATGTACATTTGATAAATGACACTCAATAAAGGGTATGGCGACCCCGGCTAGAGCATCGCGTAAAGCAATGCTTGTATGCGTGAATGCGGCTGGATTAATAATAATAAAAGCGATCGCCTGAATCCGTGCTTTATGAATGGCATCTATTAACACGTGCTCGGCATTACTTTGCAAGATCACAACATTATGGCCGGCGCCATGGCACTGTGCTGTGATATTAGCGTTGATATCGTCTAAGGTATGGTGGCCGTAGGTTTCTGGCTCGCGGGTACCCAATAAATTCAAGTTGGGGCCGTGCAGTACCAAAATATTAGCCATGGGCAATCCTCAAAGTAACGCGGTAACGGGTAGTGCACTCGGGAGTGAATACTCGTCAAAATGAGAGCGTGATTGTGCCTAAATTGTGCAGGGCTGTCTAGATGATTTGCAGTGAAACTGCGAATTCTCTGCAAATGCCTGCGTAATTGCCGAAATTTAGAGGAGTTTACTTGCTTGGATGATTGCGAGCTGTTGAAATAATGAGCAGTTGGTGATGCGTTTTAATACTGAACGCGCTAAGTCAATGTTAGCGCTCACCCTAAAATATTGCCAGACTTAATCATCGTAACACCGCTCAATATTCGTATGGCGAGATATCGAGCGGCATTACTGATTGACCAGAAGTACTAGCTGTTAGTGCGTTAAAGTGCGGCGTTGCGCTCGAGTGCTTCGATGACGAGATTTTTAGTCAGTATTTGCGGAAGTACTTCGGCAGGTTTACTTGGGTCTGCGGGGAAGACTAAATACAAAGGAACACCACTGCGTTTATATTCGGTCAGAATATTGGTAATATCTTCATCTTGGTTTGTCCAGTCGCCCTTTACTTTGGCGTAATCATAGCGCGCGACGACTTCACGAAATTCTTCACGGTCTAATGCGATTTGTTCGTTGACTTTACAGGTAATACACCAGTCGGCGGTAAAATCGACAAATACAGGCTGGCCACCTTCGCGTAGCTCGGCAATAACCGTCGGAGTGTAATTGATCCAGCTGTCATCTTTTTTAAAGGTTTCGCCGTTGTAGGCAATATATCCTGCTAATACAAGGGCGCCATAACCACTCCATTGCACAAGCCATTTACCTACACCTTTTTCGGGGATATGCTGAAATACCCAAATAGCATACACAATGGCAATCGCGCCGAGCATTAAGAAAAACGCGCCGGTCATGCCGACTTGGTTACCAAAAACATACAATAACCATGCGGCCGTAATATACATGGGAAAGGCTAAGAACTGTTTGAGTACTTCCATCCAAGTGCCTGGTGCGGGCAGTTTACGCGCTAGTGCCGGGCTGTAGCTTAAGGCTAAAAAAGGCAGTGCCAAGCCAAAACCTAAAGCGATAAAGATTGATATGGCTATATATGCCGGCTGCGTGAGCGCAAAGCCTAGCGCGGGCGCCATCATTGGTCCGGTACAAGGGCTGGCCACAACAGCGGCTAATACGCCGGTAAAAAACGATCCTTTTAAGCCGCCGCCTTGCGTCAGGTTTTGGCCAACACCCATTAAACCGGTGCCAAAATAAATCATGCCCGATAAACTTAAGCCCATCACTAAAAACAAGTACATAACGGCGGCAACAAAGAGTGGAGACTGCAACTGAAAGCCCCAGCCTGCCGCTGTACCTGCCGAGCGCAAGGCTAAAATGGCCAAGGCAACAACGATAAAAGAGCCAATAATTCCTGCAGTGTAAGCCCAGCCGTGTGCTTGATGACTGTGTTTGTCTTCAGAGTGAGAGGCAAAGCTCAAAGCTTTAAGTGATAAAACCGGAAACACACAAGGCATCAGGTTAAGCAAGATACCGCCACCCATTGCCAGTAAAATATACACAAGGAGTGATTTAGGGGCTTCTTCGGGGATGAGTGCTGCTTGCGAGCTAGCCTCTGATGTTTGCCCCTCTTGGGTGAGGGTTGTTTGTTGCTTTTTGGTTTGGGTGATTTGCCCTGTTGTTTTATCAATTTGAAAGTATTGGCTGCGCGGTGCATAGCATAATCCAGCATCGGCACACCCTTGTGATTTCATTTTAAGTTCAAATTGATTATCGTATCCACTGATATCAAGTACAATACGTGTGGTGTTGTAGTAGGTTTCTAGATCTTTATTAAAATAAGGATCAAACTTCATTTTACCTTTTTCAAGTGTGGGGTTAAGCCGAGTTTTATCTGTTGGGGTTAGGTAATCCAGTTTGAATTCTTTTTTGTACAGGTAGTAACCAGGTGCGATTGCCCAATCAATATGCAGCTTGTCACCCTTGAGTGTAAGGTCGGCTTGGTAAGCTTGCTCGACAGGTAAAAATTCATCTCCAGAGGCTGCTGCGAAAGGATCGGCAGCCCATGCATTAAACGCTGAGGCGGCTAGTACAAGCCATAGTGTAACGAAGGTAATTAATTTCATGGGGTTAACTGCTTTTATAGGGTTAGGCGTACGCAATGGCAGCGCAAAGGTATGTTGTCAGCTTGTGACAGCGTAGAGCCTGCTCTAGTTCCGGATTTTAGATGGCCTTCTATAAAAAGTGTACTGCATGCGCGCGCCAATAAAAGGTTGTGGGTAGACTTGTTTGCCAAGCTGGTTACACTGAGCGTGGCTTGCCGTTCTACGTGCTGCCCTCAATACTTTACAAGCCCAGATGCACGACTGGCAGATTTAGGCGATAGGCTGAGGTTTAGCATTAATTATTCCAGCAGTTGCTGTGCATAATGGTGCGTTGTGAGTATGGTGCGGTTGTAGTAGGTTAATGTGCGTCCAATCATAGCGTAGGCTTAAGTATTATTTATTATGATAAAGAGCAGTAGAATGTATTTACCTTGTCGTCACTGGCTACTTTGCCGCTTTATAATCTCGATAGTTTTCGTGTGTACTGGCACTTTTGGTGTTGTTGCAGCTAATGCTGAAGGAGCCAATACCGAGGTGTTGGTTGCGAGGGTTTTACTCAAGGCTGATGCAGCTTTTAGTGCAAAGCGTTACACCCAGCCGCAGTATAATAATGCGTTTGATCGCTATAATGCGGTACTGATGATTGCGCCAGATAATCAGCATGCCAAGCGAGGCTTGCAATTAATTTTGCAGCGCTACATTGCACTAGCCAATGACGAGCTTGAATTCGGTAGCGTGCATCACGCGTTAACATTTCTAGCGATTATTGATGAAAATTACTCGCGTGAATTAGCCGCTGCTGCGAGTGGTCGTACGGGTGTTTTTGCATTAACAGCCGAGCACAATCGTGCGGTTGCCGCATTAAGGGCGCGCGTGGCAAAACATCAAAAAGTACAACCTCCACAAGATTTTAACGATTTACTGATTAAGGTTTATGCACTTGATGCCAGTGCGTTAAGTGCAAAAAATACCAAAGCGCGCCAAGCCTTAGAGCAAATAGCCGCAAGAGTAGCCAATACCGATGAGGCTGTACTGATTCATGCGCGCAACGACAAAGAGGGGCGCTGGATATATCAGACACTCAATAGTGCAACACCGACATACCGTGTACGCGGCGATATTCGCTTGGCCAAAAAACCCGCTATTCATTTGCTGGCACCGCTGTAAGTGTTCTGTCGCATGATACGCCCGAGCTTTAGGGTTGATTTTTAGGTCTGACCTTAGCCCAACAGTGACAAAAATAGTAACTTTAAGTGCTTAATACACACCCATTGCAGGAATAAAACAATGATGTTGCAAAAATTAACTCAGCAAATACAAGCTGCACGAACCCGTGCAGTAGCGCACTGTAAAAGTGCGGTCGAAGATATGAGTGATGGGAGGCCCTGGCTAAAACTAGTGGCTATGGGCTTGGTGTTATGGCTGTTGATATTGTTGATATGGGGGTGGATGAAAAGCCAAGAGCCTGAGATGTTCGATATTAAAGAACAGGCGTTAGGCTATGTGTCTGCTGAACATATCAAAATTCATGGTGTGGCTACCACTGTAAGTCTGCTAGAGGTCATGGAGGCTGTGCTTGATGGTTATGTCTCTAACGATATTTTTTTACCCGGTGTATGGCTTGATAACCGAGCCAATTGGGAGTACGGCGCATTGGTGCAGGTGCGCGATTTGAGTAAAGCGCTGCGCGAGGCCTTTAGTCGGTCGCAATCACAATCGGTAGAAAATAAATCACTCATGATGGCCGACCCACTATTTAACTTTGATAGTGCCAGCTGGATTATGCCTGATACCGAAAAAGAATACCGCACAGGCATGGGACACGTTAAGGATTACTTAAATCAACTCATTAAGGATGAGCGCAATACGGCGCAGTTTTACGCCCGTGCCGATAATTTAAATTATTGGCTGGCTACGGTCGAGTCGCGTTTGGGGAGTTTATCGCAGCGCTTGAGTGCGAGTGTTGGTCAGCGCCGCCTAAATACCGATTTAGCCGGCGATTCTGCTGCGGCACAGTCCACCTCATCACCGGCCGAAATGGAAATCAAAACGCCGTGGTTAGAAATTGATGATATTTTTTATGAAACGCGTGGCGGTGCCTGGGCGTTAATTCATATACTCAAAGCCGTAGAAATAGACTTTTCAGAGGTACTAGCTAAAAAGAATGCGAGTGTAAGCGTGCAGCAAATTATTCGGGAGCTAGAGGCCACTCAAGAAACTGTTTATAGCCCTGTGATTTTAAATGGTAGTGGGTTTGGCACACTTGCCAATCACTCGCTGGTTATGGGGAGCTACATAGCCAGAGCCAACGCCGCTATTATTAATCTGCGAGAACTTTTAGCTCAAGGTTAATGCTGGGCTGTATTGCTTGATTTAAAAAGGCGCTACCGAGTAG
>NZ_LGAK01000062.1 GCF_001292705.1 Marinagarivorans algicola | reverse complement strand
AAATGATTCATTAGCGCCCGATTTCCGGACCTCTGAATGGTTACTTTCTTTTTATTTCATACTGCTGTTCACCGGTCTCATAATTACCAAGGCAATAGCGCCCCGTCCCAGCTATAAAAACTACCAGTATTATCGGGTGTAACACGGTATAAAATGTTAATTAACTGCTTTGCCGTGCGTTCTGGGGTAAACAACTTCCCTTCGGGAACATTTTTTTGAAAAGGCTCAGATAAATGTGAATCGGTAGTGCCTGGGTGCAGTGCGAGTACGCAGGTTTTTTTGTTCTTATGGGCTAGCTCAATGGCTATTGTTTTAATCATCATATTTAAACAGGCTTTACTGGCGCGGTAGCTATACCAACCGCCTTGACGATTGTCTTCTATGCTACCTACTTTGGCTGATATAGCCGCAAAAATGCAGGAGTTCTTTTTTTCGAATAATGATGTAAGGTGCTTAGCCGCATAGACAGTAGGTAGCACGTTGTGTTCGAGCACTTGTGTAAATGTTTGAGTGTTAAAATCTAATAAACGTTTCTCAGGGAATATACCTTTATCTTTATCGTGCAAAATACCAATGGTATTGATAATCCAATCTATCGATCCTACAGTTGAAAGAATGTTGTCTTTTAGAGTGATAAACTCATCTTCGTGCAGAGCGTTGAGCGACATGCTGGTTAAGCGTGGGTGTTGAAAAGAGGGCGGATTACGATGATAGGTAATGATGCAATGTGCACCTGTATTATGTGTAAGAATAACTTGGGCTAAGGCATTGCCAATGGCACCGCTTCCCAAAATTATGACTTTTAGAGGTGTCTGGTGAGTTTCTTTTTTACTGGTAGTCATTCATTTTACCGTAAAGTTTTTGGTAGCGATACTTAGCCCATCGTGTATAAATACGCGTGGCAATAGGATATATCACGGGTAAGGAAAAAAACGCTGCTAATCGAGCAGCGCCACTATTTCGCCACATGTAAATATTGGCATCTAACCCGATTAGTGTTTGACCCGTACGGGTAATGACATGTAATTGCTGCAATAACAGATGTCTAGGCTTAGGCAGTTCGGTATGGGTGTGAGCATCAATAAATTGCAGTGAACAGGTTTTTGTTTTCAGTTGGGTAATTTCTTTATTACATAAAGGACACTGACCGTCATAGTAAACCGTACCACTTGGCTGCTGGTTCATGTTATGCACTTTTGGCGATGGGGTGATTTTCTTGGTACCAGTAAAGCGGCTGTCGATAACTGCCTTCACCAGAAGGTAAACCAATCATTTCATCGTATGCGGTATTGTGCTCAAGCCATACATTGACTGGTATGAGTGCTGCAAAATACTCACGAATGTGCGCTAGGCTGTGAAAGCGCATATTCGCTTTGTAAGTTAATCCGTGTCGATGGCATAGGGCTCGCAGCCAGCGCTCGCTATGGGCTTCATCGGTGAGTTTGGCAATATAAAAACCACCTTCGCACGCTTGAATGACTAAGTTCATAAAATTACCTAATAGTGTAAAGCCTGAAGTGTCATGGTGGCCGTATCAATGTGCATGAAGGGCCGATGAATGTCGCAGCTTGGCCTAGTGTGATGAGCTTAGGCGATACGGTGATGCGCTGTGAACAATTGATGTTACGTTGAGCAAAAAATCTTGGATGAGTGGAGTGGGTATGAGTGATTTAATAAATCCTAAAGACGTGGTTAAAGCCTATCAAGTCATTCGTGATAAAGGCGTGCGCGAGGAGGCAGGATACCGTTATAAGGGGTTGCTCGCTGAAAATGATGTAGACGGGTACACTGTTTTTGTTAATGATGGCCAAGTGAGTATGGCGGTTTATTATCATTACAAATATCATTTAGATTATGCTGATACTCAGCAGCTAGAGCGTTTTAAATTAAAAATTGATGAGTTGTTATTCGAGGCAGAATAGGCCAATGGGTTATAGTCAAAAAAGGCACGATACGGGGTTTTAAGGCGATATTTAAAAATGGCTTTACAGGCGCACACCTGCAAAGCACTTGAGTTAAGGTGTGCTTCTTAACCGACGGATGACGCTTTCAGTGTCAGGTATAACACCTCGCCATAACTTAAACGACTCGGCTGCTTGGCCCACTAGCATACCTAAGCCGTCAGCCGCCAAGTTGACACCATTAATTTGGGCCCACTCTAAAAAAGGCGTGAGGGTTGCACCATACATCATGTCGTAAGCCCCTGTGGTATTTTTATTGGCAAAAATACTGGCTGTTACAGGTGGCAGGTCGCCATTTAAACTGGCCGAAGTGCCATTAATGACAGTATCAAAACCCGTTAAATACTGGGTTTGAGTTAATGCAATAAAGGCGCAGGCGCTAATATTTCCGTAGGGTTTAAAGGTCTCTGCCAGTTGTTGTGCTTTGCTTAAGGTGCGGTTGGCAATAACAACTTCATAAGGTTGCTCGGCTAAAAGAGGCTCTAGTACACCGCGTACAGCCCCGCCTGCGCCCAGCACTAAGACGCGTGCATTGCGTAATTTGAAGTGATGTTTTTTTAAATCATTGACTAGGCCTAGGCCATCGGTGGTGTCGCCTAAAATACTGCCGTCGGCTTGCATCGACAAAGTATTTACGGCGCCCGCAAGCTGTGCCCTTTGTGTTAAGGCGGTCGCAAAATTAAACGCTTCCTCTTTAAAAGGCACGGTAATATTTAAACCTTTACCCCCTTGAGTAAAAAAGGCATTGACGTCCTTTTTAAAATCACCACGCGCGATCAGTTGTTGGGTATAACGCATGGCTTGATTCGTTTGCTTGGCAAACGCAGTATGAATAATAGGCGATTTTGAGTGCTCGATGGGGTTACCCACTACAGCGTATTGATCAATGGCCTTATTCTTTTTTATGTTGCCTAAGGCAGCATCATTCATCACTTACACCCACTCCCGTGGTTGTAAAAAATGGTCGTATAGCTTGGCTTCTGGTGTGTTGGGCTCTGGGTGCCAGTCATACTCCCATCGTACTAACGGCGGTAATGACATTAAAATAGATTCAGTGCGGCCACCGGTTTGTAAACCAAATAATGTCCCGCGGTCAAAGACCAAATTAAATTCTACATAGCGACCGCGGCGGTATAACTGAAAGTGTCGCTCGCGCTCGCCGTACTCTATGGCTTTACGCTTTTCTACAATGGGCACGTAAGCTTGGGTAAAGCTATTGCCCACAGCTTGCATAAAAGCAAAGGCTTGTTTGAAATCGGGCGTATTTAAATCATCAAAAAATAAACCACCTACACCGCGCGGCTCATTACGATGCTTAAGATGAAAGTATTCATCACACCATTTTTTGTATTTAGGATAAACGTCTTCACCAAAAGGTGTACAAGCGTCTTTGGCGGTTTGGTGCCAATGTTGGCAATCTTCGTCATTGCCATAATAAGGGGTTAAATCGTAGCCGCCACCAAACCACCACACGGGCTCAGCGCCTTCTTTTTCCGCAATAAAAAAGCGTACGTTAGCATGGCTAGTGGGTATGTATGGGTTGTGTGGGTGAATTACCAAAGAGACACCCATTGCCTCAAATTTGCGGCCTGCAAGCTCTGGCCGATGGGCAGTGGCAGAGGCAGGCATTTGCTCACCCGTCACGTGTGAAAAATTAACACCGCCTTTTTCAATGACATCACCGTCGGTTAATACGCGCGAGCGACCACCACCGCCTTCTGCACGGGTCCAGCTGTCTTCTACAAACTCACCTTTACCATCGGCTGCAGCCAGGTCGCGGCAGATGTTGTCTTGCAGTTGTAGTAAAAAGGCTTTTACGGCTTCTTTATTGGGGGCTGTCATAGCAGGTCCTTAAGGTCTGGGTTTGGCTGGCAGTTACATTCCCAGCACATGAATAGAATGAATATTTTATGAGGCACGAATAATATCGCCGGTCAGCAAATGCTGGATTTTACTGGGTTTAGCAGCCTTGCCTACTGATCCAGGACAATAATGCAAAGTATGCCCAAAACGATTGTGCGTAAAATAGCTGCGGGCTTTGAGCTGCGTTTTGGCTTCGGGTAAGCCCTGCGGATTAGCCGAGGTAGAGACAATAGGCCCGCCAAAACGATGACAAAGCGCTTGCACAGTGGGATGCGCGCTGACGCGAACGGCAACAGTATCAAAGTGGCCATGAATAAAGTGCGGCACACGATGATTATGGGGTACTAACCAGGTGTGCGGGCCCGGCCAGGTGCGGCGCAGCTGCTTGAGGTGTTCATTATTTAAACCCTTTAATAAAAATGCGACCTGCTCAATATGGCCGGCAATTAAAATAACGCCTTTGCCCACATCACGGTTTTTAAGTTGCAAAATAGTATTGACTGCTTGCTCGTTAAAAGGGTCACAGCCGAGCCCCCATACAGCCTCGGTAGGGTATGCCAGTACAGCGCCTGCTGTTAATGCAAGTGCATGCTGATGAAGATAAGGGTTGGCTAGGTGAGTATTGGCTATTAAAGGGCGCATATAAAGCATCACAAGAGGTAAAGACTTAAGTTACCGTAAAGCGCTGCGCCCGACAAGTATGCACAGATAACTATTCAGCCAAGCTGCCAAACTGAATCTGTAAGGTGCTGATGGAGTGTTTTTGGGTATTTAAGTGAGAGATAAGGGGGATTGGGCATCCAGAAAGAAGCGAGACTTCATACCTGCACCATGGGTGTAGTTACCGAGCTTGTACATATAGGCAGTGCTGTCACCGGTTTGATCAAGAGATAAGAGCATAAATTCTTACCTCTATTGTTGGCCACTGTTGTTAATCAATGTAGCCTTTTTTTTTCATTTCTTTTTCGCTTAAATACTCTTTAAACACTAAGGTAATACCTAAGGCGATAACAAAAAATGCAATGATGGTGATCAGTAATTTAGTAAAAAGCGCAGCGTCAAAAGGTTCAATCCATAATTGAACTAAAGAGAGAACAATACCCAGTATAAATAGCGCTGTACAAATAATTGAACCGTATTTCATTGCTCTCGACCCAATATCACAACATAGGCTTCTCTTTTCCATAACAGCAACATCCTACGGATATCTTTTTCCATAGTTTGTACTCGCCATCCTTGTTCAGCATTCGCATTCAAAAAATCGGTAAACCTGAGGGGGTTAACCTTTGAGCCCCCTAATAATAAGGATCCCAGCATTCCTTCTTGATAAATGACAACTTTATATTTCATTGCTACACTCCTGAGTCTTGTTGATTAATTCTATTATTGTAAACTTTTTAATCAAAGGTTCCACTGACTTGTGGGTAAGAGGTTATATTCAACAGATATCATCGATTACACCGTTAATGGGTGGTGGATAGGTGGTACTGTGCAAGCTAAAGCGATTAGTTGGGTGTTTTTAAGCGAGAATAACCGTATAAGGCTAGCCATGCCGTGATGCCTAGAGTGATGCCTGCAACGCCTTCAAATACAAAGCCGTGAAGCCCAAAATGACGCCATAAATAAGCGCCACTTAAACCGGCAAGAACCATGATAATACTGGTAAGCTGCGATGGTTTAGCGCCTAAACATAATATAATTAATAACGGTACAAAAGCACTGCCAAGGCCCGACCAGGCCATAATCACTAGGTTAAAAACGCTATTGTTGGCTGTGAGCGCTAATATTAACGCCAATACGGTTAACAAAACGGTTGTTATTTTTAGCCAAAATGTGCTTTTTGCACTTTTGGGCATGAGCTTTAAATCATTAGTGACAGCGCTTGAGCAATTGAGCAGTAGTGAGTCAGCGGTTGACATGGTGGCGGCAAAAATACCCGCTAACACTAAGCCGACTAAAGCCGGTGGTAGCAAGTGTGTCGCCATTGTGGGTAAGGCTAGCTCAGGATCAAACGCGCCAGTGTCTGTAATATATAAGCGTGCAAGCAAGCCGACAGCGGTGGCCATACAGTAAAAGGCAACAAACCAGCTGTAATACCATATTTTGGCTTGTCGCATATTCCGAGTGTTATTGAGTGTCATGAAACGAACCATAATATGCGGTTGCCCTGCCACGCAAAATCCAGCAACCGTCCAACCCAAAATAAATAAAACAATACCACTCCAGCCGTCGGGTGCAGTGTCTTTAGGCGCTAGCTGCATAAAATGATCGATTGCGTGCATATTGGTGAGAGTGGCTTTTATGCCGCCTAGCTCATAAACACCGACAAACAATAGCAGCATCATGGCAATAATCATCACAACACTTTGGGCAGCATCAGTCCAAATGGAGGCGCGAATACCGCCAGCCATACAATAGAGTGCAACCATAATGCTGCCTATAACCGCGCCGGACCATAGCGGCCAGTCTAATAAAACATGCAGCGCTTTGCTGCCTGCCAGTAGCTGTGCAGAGGCATAAATTAATAAAAACGCAAGTGAAATAAGAGCAATCACTTTTTGTAGAATGGGTTGGTTTTGGCCTTGCCATGCGCTCAGTAGCTGGCTGTAACTCATCGCTTGTGTTTGATCGGTGGCTTTGCGTATGCGTGAATACATATAAACCGATGCTAAAAAATCACCCAAAATCCATCCACACATTAGCCAAATAGCACTTAGGCCGACGGTATAGGTATAGCCAATGACCCCAATAAACATATAACCGCTATTATTGGTTGCTACCGCACTTAAGCCCACTAAGCTCGGTGATACCGTATTGCTGGCAAGATAATAATCGTGTTTTGTGCCTTGGCTTTTACGACTAGAGAGTAAGCCAATAGCGACAAAAGCGAATAAAAGAAAACAAAAAGAAATTAACATTGATTGCTCGATGAGTAGATTTTTGTAGACCTTGCAGGTTATCAGCTAAGCATTACCGGCAAGGCGGCGTTTATATCTTACCGGGGCTTGATAGATCAAATGTCATACCCACCTCAAGGCGTAGCGCTAATGAGACGTTGAAAAGGTTCGAAATTCTTAAGGCTTTGCAGCGCTGGATCTGTTTGCAACTCGTTGCGGTAGCTTTCGTTTTTGGCAATCGCTTTATGTAAAAACTGCACAGCTTCATCAGGGTTGTTCAGTGCGGCATATGAACAACCTAGCTGATAAAAAGCATGGCTATTTTGCGGGTCTATCTCTAGTGCCTGATGGCATAAATTAGCGGCCCACTGAGGCTCATCTAACTCCAATACCGTATCCGCTTTATAAGTCAGAGCTTCGCAGTCATCACTGCGCAATTGTAATATTTTATCGTAAATAATGATTTTACTTGAGGGGGCGGACTCTTGTTGTGCTCGCAGCCATAAGGACTGCACCTCTTGGGTGAGTTCTATTTCTTTACGGTTTGCCTGAATATGTGCGGTTTTTTTCTGTATCTCACTTTCGATGGTCTCTAAGCGCTTTTCATATTGCTGAACCAAGCGTGATATTTCCTCGTCGGCGAGTGAGTGAACGCGCTCTTTGATCTCGCGAATAGAGGTCCAACCGATTAAGACTAAAATTGACGTGGCAGCAGCAATTAAGTAGAAAAAGTAAGAGACGGTATCGGTCGCATAAGCAACAGCGCGATCAACAGAGCGGTGCTCACGATCAACAATTTGTTGAATTAATTCGTTTTTAGTTTGAGCCTGATCAATGCGCAGTTGTTTCATCTCATCGAGTATATAGCGCTCTATAAAGGGATTATACAGCGGTTCGCTGAGTGTCTTGGCGGTTTCTTGTGCAGATTGCGCTGTGATTTTGTCCGAAGAGGGTGGCGTTTGTGCCATGGCAGGCAGACAAAAAAGAAAAATCAGCGCAGTGAAGCACTGCGCTGATTTTTGAGTAAGCAAGCGTGTGAGGTTGCTTTTTAGGAGGCTAGGCATATTGCGCGTCCGTGATCGTGTACTTCTACTAAGGCTTGATGCAAGCTTTGAATGGTTTGATTGTAATCATTTTCGTTAACAACTAGCTGCATGTCAACTTGGCGTATGGATTGGTGTATTGCTAAGATATTGATATTATTTTTAGCGACTGACTGTACCGCTTGAGCGAGCATACCAGGTGCCTGCATATCGCTACCAATTGCTGAAACGATGGCGACTTTTTGTTGATTGACTTCACCCTCGGGGAATAATCGCTCTAGCTCCGAGCGCATGCGTTTCATGGTTTTTAAATTGGTTGATAAATAATGTGTGATTGTATTGGCGTTAGTATCTTTAGAGATTACATCGGCTTTAAAGCGTTTGATAATAGCGATGACCTGAGTGTCATAATCATGATACTTGCCAGCCATATCTTGATCAAATAGCTCTAATGCATAAACACCCTTGCGCCCGGCAATAATTTCTACACATGGCTTGTTACTAACGTAATCTCCGGTAATTAGCGTACCGGCGTGCTCAGGTTCAAAGGTGTTTTTGATGCGCAAAGGGATATTGTTTTGGCGCAAACCTTTTGCCGCTTTAGGGTGAATCGCTTCCATGCCTAAATTAGCAAGTTGGTCGGCAACATCGTAATTGGTGCGCCCAATGGGTACGGCTTTGTCTTCACCAACAACACGAGGATCGGCACTACTTAGGTGAAACTCTTTATGAATAACCGCTTCGCTAGCTCCAGTAATCACCGCTAGGCGACTAAAAGTCATCTCGCTGTAGCCACGGTCAAATGACGACATTAAGCCGTTTTGACAGTGTGCATAGCCTGTCACGATCGGAAGCTCTGTGTTTAAATCGATATCGCTGAAAGCTTGTCGAATACGCTCATCTAAAGGTAGGTGCTTATTTGAGCGCCAAGCGGTTAAGTCTACAAAGCGCGCGTTGATGCCATCACGCTTTAATAATGTAGCAGTATTCCAAGCGCTGTGCGCCTCGCCAATACTCGCAAGCATTTCGCGCACTGTATCCAAATGTAAGGCGAGGGAAAAATGCCCATGTTTACACAAACTATGCAAGTCGAGAAGGCACTGCTTAGCATCATTTAAGCGTTCGTCAATAAAAATGTTGGCCTTTTGCAAGGCAATATCACTGTCAAAAAAGCTGGCATTAATAGAGTGAAGTTCATGGCGCAATGCCTCAAGACTATGTAACCAGCTGCTATCTTCTAGGCTATTGGCAAATTGCCCATACACACCAGGTGCGCCATTTTTTTTGTGCTCTAATAGTTTATCGGTAATACCGCCATAAGCCGACACGACAAAAACACGCTGATAAGGCCCCGTTCCACTTTGTGGTTTCAGGATAATGTTATCGCGAATGGCCGAATAATGGCTCATCGATGTGCCACCAATTTTTTCTATGGTGTGATGTGTTTGTGGCTGTGTGGCTGGCATTAAATCTCCCCGGCACTCAGTTCATAGGCACCTTCGGCGTTGTGTACTTCGCGTCCGGTCAGCGGCGGGTTAAAAACACAGGCCATGCTCATTTCTTCAAAGGCTCTTAAAATATGTTTGTCATTATTATTTAAAACATACAGAGTGCCTGGGCTGATGGGGTATTTTTTGCCATCTTCAAGGTTTTCAATCTCACCGGTACCACTAATGCAGTATACCGATTCTAAGTGATTCTGATAATGCATTTGGAAATCGGCGCCTTTATAAATGGTCGTAATATGGAATGAAAACCCCATATTATCTTCTTTAAGGATAAGGCGTGTACTGTCCCAATTGTTTTTAGGGTCGACAATTTTACGACCTTGTTCTTGTGCTGACTTTAAATCTCTAACTATCATATTTAAGCTCTTTTACTCATCAATCAGTGTGTTAACCCGTAGGCGTGAGGGATTAGCTGGCAAGTTTAACATCGTCAAAATAATCATCACTTTCTGGGATGTTATCTTCTTTGGCACAAATGTCATGAATAGCGGCTTCGACAATATCAATACCTTTATTAAGATTCGCTTCGCTAATAATCAAGGGGCATAAAAATTTAACGACTTGATCGTCAGCGCCGCTGGTTTCAATCATGAGACCATTTTGAAAACATTTGCGAGTAATTTTACCGGCAATATCACCGTTGACGCAGTTAATGCCACGCATCATACCGCGGCCTGATGTTACAAAATTACCTTCGCCGTAGGCATCGGCAATTTTATTAAGACGCTTCTCAATAATTTGGCCTTTATGTATAACGCTCTTGCTGAATTTGTCATCACTCCAAAAGTGATTGATGGCAGCTGTTGCTGTAATAAAGGCCAAATTATTACCGCGGAAGGTACCGTTATGCTCGCCTGGTTTCCAGTGATCGAGTTCGGGCTTCATTAATACAACGGCAAAAGGTAAACCGTAACCACTGAGTGATTTCGATAAGGTGATGATATCTGGCTTAATTCCTGCCTCTTCAAAACTAAAAAAGCTACCAGTGCGGCCACAGCCAGCTTGAATATCATCGACAATCAATAAAATTTTATGTCGGTTGCAAATATCAGCTAAAGCGCGTAGCCATTGGGCACTGGCAACATTAATTCCGCCTTCGCCTTGTACGCATTCAACAATTACCGCGGCAGGCTTATCAATGCCACTGCTAGAGTCGTTGAGTACTTTTTCGAGGTAAGCGGTTGTGCACACATCTTCACCTAAATAGCCGTCAAATGGCATGCGCGTAACACCGCCTAAGCTGGTGCCCGCTGCACCGCGATGATGTGAATTACCTGTGGTCGCTAGCGCGCCCAAACTTACGCCATGAAAACCGTTAGTAAAGGCAATAACGTTTTCACGACCGGTTACATTGCGCGCTAATTTAAGGGCGGCCTCTACAGCATTTGTACCTGTGGGCCCTGTAAATTGCACCATGTAATCAAGGTCGCGGGGTTTTAAGATTTTATCGTTAAAGGTATTTAAAAAATCACCTTTCGCTTTTGTATGCATGTCTAAGCCGTGAGTAATGCCGTCGGCCTGAATATATTCTATGAGCTTTTCTTTGAATAGCGGGTGGTTATGACCGTAATTGAGTGTGCCTGCGCCAGCTAAAAAATCGAGATATTGGTTGCCGTCTTCGTCGTAAATATGCTCGCCTTCAGCGCGGTTGAAAATACGTGGAAATGAGCGGGCATAAGATTGAACTTCTGATTCAATTTCTTCAAAAATTTTCATAAAAACTCCGTTGAGTTACTGAAATATAAAGGTACACGCGGTGGTGGCGTACCTTATTAATGCGAATAAGGTTAATGCAAATAAAGCTAATGTAAGCTGTTAGTAAAAGCACGCATAAAGCGGATGCCAATACACCAAAGTTATGCAATAAAAGCGACAGTTTAGAGTGTAGGTGGCGGTTGCTTGTTTAGGGGCTCTACAGTGTTGGCTGTACAGGTAGCTGAGGAAATTGGGCCAATTCGAGCCAGTAGCTCGCTATCGTGTTGCCCAGCAAAATGTGTATCGCGCTCAAAGTGTGTATGACGCGTTAGCGGTGCATCGAGTTGCTTGGCGAGCTTGGTGAATAAAGCCCAAGAGCCTGCATTATCGCTAGTGATGGTGGTTTCTATTTGTTGTACGCCTTGGCAGCTTGGGCGGGCGAGTAACTGCAATAGCATTTGGCTGGCTAAACCACAGCCACGGGCGTCACTACTGACAGCCACTTGCCAAATAAATAATGTATGAGGTTGGTTAGGTAGCCTATAGCCACTAATAAAGCCAATAAGCTCACCGGCTCGTTTGGCGGTAATGCAGGTATCAGCAAAATGGCTGCATTGCAAAAGATTACAGTAACTGGAATTTGTATCGAGCGGGGGGCAGTGCTGCACGAGCGTATGTACAAGCATGCCATCTGTTACCTCCGGTCTATCAAAGACCGTTGCGGTATTCATTGCGAAGAAGAACCCTCTTTTTAAATGAAAAACAATGAGCGAGCAGCGCTAATATTTATACTTCTAAATGTCGGCGCTGTTAATTTTAGGTTTATAGCAGTAAATAACCTTAATTTGGGCTCAGTATAATGTTTAGAGCTGTAAGTATAGTACACTAAATAATATTTTTGTCTATAGCCTGTTTTTTGATCATATCGGGAATGTGATTGAGTTCTTAGAGCGCACACTCAAGTGCAGGTTAAAGCACAACCTGTATGCTGCTATTTTTTGTCGTGTTGCAGTGAATCTTGATATTTTTGTTTTTGAGTGTGTGACGCTATGGCGGCCCTATGCCGCTAAATAAGCTGTTTTTTTGACAATTTATGTGAGGTAGGCCGGTTATACGATGTATATAATGCTGGCCTTCAATTAATATTAGTAGATGTACAGTGACTTGCTAACAAAGCCACTGATGAGGAAGTGACATAATGAGCGACATAGAAAGTGTACTAGTAGCGTTGCGGCGAGTCATTCGAGCAACTGATTTGCACTCTAAGCATTTGGCCAAAACGACTGGCTTAACAGCACCACAAATACTCTTATTACAAACAGTGCGAGATAAGGGGCAGGTAACGATCGGTGAGTTAGCGGCTGAAATGAGCTTAAGCCAAGCGACGGTAACAACAATACTTGATCGCCTCGAAAAACGCGGTTTAGTCTTTAGGGAGCGCTCAACAGAAGATAAGCGAAAAGTGCATGCTTTTTTGACCAGCGAGGGGCAAAGCGTATTAGTAAAAGCGCCTATTCCTTTACAAGATCACTTTGCTCGTCAGTTTGCAAATTTGCAAGACTGGGAGAAAACTATGATCATTTCATCGTTGCAGCGTGTTGCGCATATGATGGACGCACAGCATATTGATGCAGCGCCGATGCTTGATGTGGGAGTATTAGACCGCCACGGTAGTGAGCCTGTGCAGGGTGAGGCGTATTTGAATGACGGCAATCATTAATTATGGTGGGTGTCGTCGTGTAGGTGTGAGCACAAGAATAGCCGTTAACGAGAGCGGTTTAGTATTGGTGATCGTTAACGGCTAGGTGCTAATCCTTAGGTATTAATATTTTAACCACTTGGGTGTCTTGTTTTTCTTGTTCGGTGACATTTACTCGGGTATCGAGCTCACGCGCTTGCGGCTTAAAGCGCATCTCGTCATTAAACCCGCAAGCTACGCATTCGCGATAGTCTTTGTCGTCCTTTTTGTACATCACAATACGGTCCATTGCACCGCACTTGGGGCACACCGCGCCAGCAATAAAGCGTTTTTTGGCTGTCATAATATAGTTATCTCGTTGTTTAGGTGGCAATACCGCTGTGGCGCAATAAGGCTTCGACGGAGGGTTCACGTCCGCGAAAGTTCTTAAACAAAACAGCAGCACTTTGACTGCCGCCTTTTGACAGTATTTCGTCTAAAAAGCGTTGACCTGTTGTGGTATCAAATAGGCTGGTTTCCTCAAAGGCAGCAAAAGCATCGGCAGATAACACTTCGGCCCAGAGGTAGCTGTAATAGCCTGCGGCGTAACCGCCGGCAAAAATATGCGTAAAGCTATTTTGAAAGCGATTGAAAGCCGGTGGTATAACCACGGCGACTTGTTGACGAATATTATCCAATACATTTTGCACGCTACTAAAGGTGTCGCTGCCATACTGTGCATGCAAGGTGATATCAAAGAGTGCAAATTCAATTTGACGTACTAAAAACATGCCTGATTGAAAATTTTTGGCGGCTAACATTTTGGCGATTAACGCATCAGGCAATGCAGCACCAGAATCTACATGAGCCGATAAGGATTTAAGCACGTTAGGTTGCCAGCACCAATTTTCCATAAATTGGCTGGGTAGTTCTACTGCGTCCCACTCTACGCCGTTAATACCGCTCACCGCTGCAACCTCTACTTGTGTCAGCATATGGTGCAAGCCATGGCCAAATTCGTGGAATAAGGTGGTGACATCAGAATGGGTCAATAGTGCGGGCTTACCGGCTACAGGTCCATTAAAATTACATACTAAAAAGGCCACAGGTAGCTGTAAGCCTTCAGGTGTTTGGCGGCGTACGCGGCAATCGTCCATCCAAGCGCCACCGCGTTTTCCTTCGCGGGTATACAAGTCAAAATAAAAGGCGGCTATTTTTTGGGGTGTACCACTGGCGTCGGGTTTACTGATTTCAAAATAGCGTGCATCATCGTGCCATAAGTCATCGCGGCCAACTTCCTTGATGGTGATACCATAGAGTTTATTGGCGACATCAAATAGACCAGCAATAACTTTAGGCAGTGTAAAGTATTGGCGAATTTCCTCGGAGGAAACGGCATATTTTTTTTGGCGAAGTTTTTCGCTGTAATAGCTGATATCCCAGTGCTGTAAGTCGGTGATGTTGTATTCACTTTGCACCCACGCCTTGAGCTCGGCTAAATCTTTTTGTGCAGCTGGTTTTGCTTTGGCGGCCATATCTTGCAAAAAGGTAATAACCTGTTCTGGGCTTTGGGCCATTTTGGTTGCGAGTGAGAGTTCGCTGTAGTGCTTAAAGCCTAGTAGTGCAGCTAGCTCTTGCCTGAGTGTCAAAATACTTTCGAGTAAGTCGGCGTTATTCCATTGCCCAGCTGTAGGGCCTTGATCGGACGCTCGGGTACCGTAAGCCTGGTACAGTGCATGGCGTAGCTCGCGGTTATCAGCGTAGGTCATAACAGCCATATATACCGGGCCATCGAGTGTTAATACATAACCTGTTTTGCCTTTTTTTGTGGCTGCGCTTTGGGCGGCTGCAATAATCGACTCAGGTAGGCCCTGCAAGTCGTCGAGCTCCTGAGTGTGATAAAACCAGCCTTGAGTGGCATCTAAAACGTTGTTGCTAAATTGGCTAGTCAGCTTTGAAAGCTCCGCTTGTATGTCGCCATAGCGTTGTTGCTTGTCTTTGGGCAGGTCAATGCCACTTAATTTAAAATCTCTTAGGGCATGCTCGATGGCAGTTTGCTGTGCTTGGCTTAGCTTGGCAAAGTCTTTGCTGTCTTTGAGTTGTTGATACGCTTGATATAAATCTTGGTTTTGCCCCAAGGCGGTATAGTAAGGGCTTAATAGCGCGAGTGCTTTTTCGTGGGCTTCACGTAGCTCGGGCGTATTGCATACTAGATTTAAATGACCCACCGGCGCCCAAGCTTGAGCCAGTGTGTCACCGTCGGCTTCAAGTGGCGCGATTAAATTTTGCCATGTGGGTGTCTCTAAGTTTTTAAGGCGTTGCGCTAGTGCTGTAAGGTTATTTTGTGTAAGCGCTTCAACAGCTGGCACAATATGCTCAGGTGTGATGGCGCTAAAAGGGGGAAGAGGGTGTTGTTGCAATAATGGGTTAGACATATCAAGCCTTCAAGTTAATGTCGCGGATAAATACGCTTTGGGTGTTTTGTGCATTTTCATGAATACTCAATATTCATGAGTGGGGCAGGTAAAAAGTACACAATAGATCACGGCTCAGCTAGGCCGATAATTATGTCGAATAACATCCTAATTGTGGCCACTTTGAGAGGTTACCTGATAGGGTTGTTGTAGCCTATATAAGGGCGTTTTTTAGAGATACGAGAGGGGAGCGCTATTTGTGTATTTAGAGTATGTCTTGTATCGATGTGTAGCCCAGCACAGTAGCGACATAGCATAACGGGCAAGAACGCTAAACCCCAATATTAAACGGTAAACGGCGTGCTAAAGCTCAGCGCTAATCACAGCCTCAGCGAGTACGGCAACCAGCTCGGTTTCGTCGATGGGTTTAGTGAGCAAGCCGGTAACACCGCTTTGCATAATAGCGTTGTGCTCGGATTGTAAGGCGTGAGCGGTCAAGGCAAAAATAGGTAGCTGTGTTAGCCCTAGGTGTTGCCTGATATTTTGCGTGGCTTGCTTGCCATCCATACCCGGTAGCGAGATATCCATCAATACGGCGATATAGCGATGGTTTTTGAGTAGCTCAAGCCCTTCTTCTGCACTGCCTGCGCAGGTCACCTCATACTTTTCATCTTCGAGTATCCAAGTGACGAGCTGCTGATTGTCTGGGTGATCCTCTACTACTAATACATGCCCCTTGCTCATCGTAAGCTCCTGTTTGATGATGGTTAAAGTATAGGCATAGGTTGTGATTGTGTCGTATAAATAACATTTTTTTAGCCACTATATTGGCGATACCGAAATGAAGCACAAATCAAGCATTGACTGGGCTGTTCAAGCTATCGCTTAGTACTCTATCCGGCGGGGTTTAGCGGGTTGACTGAAAAATTAGATGGTTTGTTGTTAGTGTGTCTTATCGTGAGTGTTTGAAGGGGGTAGTGTTGGTATTGTAAACAACGCGAGGCTTGCAGCTTATATTACGTATTAATATAAGCCTCTTGTAAATCGTTCAGTGATTACTGTGCTTCCTTCTATACTCTACGATATATGTCTTTTTGTGGAGTGCTTTATGCTGGATTTTTTTTCTATGTTTCAATCGGATGAAAAAATAAAAAAAGCCCTAAAAAATAATGACTTAGCTGCTAAAATGACGGCCCTCGATAAATCATTGGCACTCATTGAGTTTGAACCTAATGGTAAAATAATTGCTGTCAATGCTCATTTTTTGGCGTTAGTAGGTTATACGTTATCAGATATTCAAGGCCAGCATCATTCGCTATTTGTTGACAGTGCGACCCAAAATAGTGATGCCTATAAAACTTTTTGGCAGCGATTACAGCAAGGCAATGTGATTCACGATACCTTTAAGTGTCTTGATCAACACGGTAAAGAGCGATGGCTGCAAGCTAGCTATACCCCTGTATTTGATGACAATCATTGTGTGTATAAAGTTATCGCATCTGCAATTGATATCACCTCAGCAAAAGTACAGGCTATCGATGCTCAAGGTTATATGTCGGCTCTTAACCAGTCATTCGGTGTTGTTGAGTTGGATATGACAGGTCACATAATTTCGGCTAACGATATTTTTCTTGATATTGTCGGTTATACCTTAGTCGAGCTTAAAGGGCAGCATCATCGTTTATTGATGAGCGATGATGCTGCGAGCTCTCAAGAGTACCAAGCATTTTGGCAGCGCATTGCGCAGGGGCATCACGAAAGCAACGAATGTATGAGGGTGAATAAGCAGGGGCAAGAGGTGTGGATTCAAGCTTCTTACAACCCTATTTTAGACGCCAATAAAAAACCTTATAAAATTATTCAGTATGCTATCGATATAACTCAGCAAAAAATAGAGCGCGCCTATTCAGCTGGTCAAATTGCAGCAATGAATAAATCTCAAGCGGTGATAGAATTTGATCTTAACGGCATCATTTTGTACGCCAATGAAAATTTTTTAGATACCATGGGCTATGCTCTATCGGATATACAAGGACAGCATCACTCTATTTTTGTAGCGCCCGAATATGCTAATAGTGCGGAGTATCGACATTTTTGGGCCGAATTACAACAGGGCCAATTTCAATCAGCTGAATATAAAAGATTCACTAAAAGTGGTAAAGAAGTTTGGATATTAGCTTCTTATAATCCTATTTTAGATCCTCAAGGTAAGCCATGCAAGATCATTAAATATGCCACTGATATTACACAAGAAAAACTTATTCAAGCTGACTCGGCCGGTCAAATAGCGGCAATTGGTAAATCACAAGCTGTGATTGAATTTAATATGGATGGCACGATTCTTACGGCCAATGACAATTTTTTAGCTGCGGTTAATTATACGCTGGAGCAGATCGCAGGCCATCATCATTCGATGTTTGTGGATGAAGCACTCAAAAACAGTGCAGAGTATCGTGAATTCTGGCAAAAATTACAGCGTGGGGAGTATATCGCTGGCGAATTTAAGCGCCTAGGTAATCAGGGTAAAGAAATATGGATTCAAGCTTCTTATAATCCCATTATGGATGCCAATGGTCAGCCTTTTAAAGTGGTCAAATACGCTTCAGATATCACCCATCAAAAAAACCAATATGCCGATTTTATGGGGCAACTGCAGGCCATTTCAAAGTCACAAGCCGTTATAGAGTTTAACCTTGACGGTACAATCATCACAGCCAATGAGAATTTTTTACACACAATGGGTTATCAACTCGAAGAGCTTCAAGGTAAGCATCATTCATTATTTGTAGAGCCTGATTACCGAGACACTAAAGAATATACCGATTTTTGGAAAACCCTGCGCGAAGGTCATTTTATTTCTAGTGAATTTAAGCGGGTTGCAAAAAATAATAAAACTGTTTGGATACAAGCTTCATATAACCCTATTTACGATACCAATAATAAGCCCTGTAAGGTGGTTAAATACGCCACAGATATTACCGCCCAAAAAGAAGCAGTCGCTTTAATTAGTGACTCGTTATTTGCTTTAGCAGAAGGCGATTTAACTAAAATGATTACACAGAGCTTAGAAGGGGAGTTCAACTTACTTGGTCAAGCAATGAACTCGACATTGGATCGATTAAATCGAGTATTTACAGAAATTGCGCAGCGTGCTAAATACGTTAGTACATCGGCGCAAGAGGTGCAAAGTGGCTCTGCTAATTTAAGCCAGCGAACCGAAGAGCAGGCGGCGAGTCTTGAGCAAAGTGCAGCCAGTGTTGAAGAGCTAACATCTACGGCCTCGCAAAACTCTAGTAATGCTGATTACGCCAATAAACTCTCGATAGAAGCCACACAAAAGGCCGAGTATGGCGGCGATGTGATTACGCATACTATTACTGCCATGTCAGAAATCGAATCGGCCAGTAAAAAAATATCAGACATTATTAGTGTGATCGATGAAATTGCATTTCAAACAAATCTGCTGGCATTAAATGCCGCAGTCGAGGCGGCAAGAGCAGGCGAGCAAGGGCGTGGCTTTGCGGTAGTTGCTGGTGAAGTACGCAACTTAGCGCAGCGCAGCGCAAGTGCCGCTAAAGAAATTAAAACCCTGATTAATGATAGCGTATTAAAAGTTGCCGATGGCACGCAGCTCGCGAATAAATCAGGCAGTACACTAACCGAAATTGTTGCAGCGATAAAAAGTGTGTCAGCGCTGATCGCCGAAATCAATCAGGCATCGCAAGAGCAAACCGATGGCATTCAGCAGGTTAATACGACGGTGATGCAAATGGATGCGATGACACAGCAAAATGCCGCCATGGTCGAAGAGGCATCAGCGGCGAGTATCAGTATGAGTAACCAGGCAGACGAGCTACTCAAACTGATTAGTTTTTTTCGTACAGGCTAAAAATGAGTGACAGCACTAATAGATGAGACACAAAAAAGCATTCAAGTGATCACTCGAATGCTTTAATCATTGACTGGGGACTGGGCCGCTCTTTGACTTTATGCTATTCGACCTTATATTCGTGCAACGTTTAATCTTGCATATCCCTATGCAGGTGTAAAGTTTACCTCCACGCCTGCATGCTTGGGCGGATGCTCCTTTTTTATTGCAGCTTAAATAATCACTATAGATTATTTAAGTCGATATACTTTTTGGAATATTCCTTAATTAAATCACATACCGGCTTGTGCTCTTGGAGATGAATCGTTTGACCTTCCATGTTTTTACCAATAGCGCCAAGGGTAGTGATGCTGTATTCACTATCATTTAAGACACAATAAAGTTGATAGCCATCGTGGTTGCCACTCCAACCGTTAGCGTATACGCCATAGTCGCCAGAGCCCCATTGTGGATCATTACTGCCATTACCCCACTCTAAGCCTGATAATTGCCAGCTCACCATACCGCCCATGACATCGCGTAACTCCCAAGCCTTGGCATACCATGCGGTAAAAAATTGCGTACGCTGTGCGAGTGATTTTTTAACAAAAGCGGTGACCTCTGCTTGGTCTGAATTGGGGCCTAAGGCCACTTCTTTATCAATATAGTCAGCGCCATCGTATTCACGTAAAACATTAGTGCGCCAGCCAAATTCACCCATATAAGTAGGCTTGTTAAGTTCACGTCCTAGTTTGGCTAGCTGCTCTAAGGTACCGAGTACTTCGGCATCACTGAGTGTCCATGCTTTAGGGTAAAGATGACCGCTGATGGCATCAATATTTGGGTTGCTGTTAAACCCTTTGAGTGCGTCATAACCATCGCCACCGCCAGACTCACCAAATGATGACTCCATGCCAATCGAAATTAATTGCTTGGGCGCCTCGATGGTGACATGCGCAGCAATATCATCAACCCATGTCTGGAAACCTATGGCATCGCTGCCTGGACGTGGCTCGTTGGCGAGTTCCCACATCATGATGGTTGGGTCTTCGTTATATTTTTTACCGGTGATGACATTACGATGATTAATAACCGCAGAAATATAATCTTTGAATGTTTGCCTAGCGGCTGCATTCGCGTATGCGGTGCTGGTTTGGCCTGTACCGCCGGCGTAATACTGAAAGCTACCAAAAAAGTCCCAGTGATCGGCGAGTGATAAAATCAGGCGAATTCCGTGCTGCTCGGCTAAGGCAACGTAATTATCAAATAATTCGAAGCTGCGCTTAATAAGCGCTTGCTCTTCGGCTGTGCGGTCTTCTGGCTTTTTAGTCAAAATAAACTCGCTACCCACGCGTTTATTGATGCAGGCTCCATCGTGTGTGCTGTCACTATTACAGAACATCCAGGTGCGCACTACGGTAATGTCTAAGGCTTTGGCGCGTTTAAAAAAATCTTCGGCCATTTGCTCGGGTTTGTACATTAAATAGTATTGGTTAGTCCCGTTAAAATAAAACGGTTTACTACCGAGTACAAATTGCGTACCGGCTGTTTCTACAAATTGAGCTTCGGTGACGGCGCCAACGGTTATGCGGCGGTTAACACTAATACCGGTGTTTTCTAGGCCAAACTTAAAGGTGTAAATGCCATCGGCTAAGGTGCCTAGTGCGAGCGGGCTAGGGCCGGTATAAAGTTTTTGCGCACCATCATTCACGGTGTAAGTGAGTGCGCCTGTGCCCGCTTTATCAAATGCAATATTGACGTCGGCACCGCTTGGCAAGGCACTAAAGTTATCGGGTTGGTTAATGGTTAGGCTGCCGAGTAATTCAACTTGCAATTGGTGGGCGTGCATATTGCCCCAATCACCACTGCGGGCTTCTAGGCCGGCAAAATGCTCACCTGGCTCAAGGCTCACCACGCGAGAAATATCGGTGGGCATAGCAGCATTAAATTCTAATTTTGTGGCCGTTGCGCCCATCACCAAATGGTTAACTTTACTGCCAGGGGTACTGTAGTTGAGCGTGATTTTGTACTCACCCGCTTGTGCAACAGTAAAGTCCCACACGACGGCCGAGCCTGTGCCGCCATTACCTAAGTAAGCGCTATCAGCTTTTAAGGTAGATTCGCCCTCTAAGCGGGCTTGTTCAAAACTAAAAGTTTGTATGGCTGGGGTTGTACTGGGCACGCTAGCGGCTGAGCTCTGAGTGGGCGTAACAGAGCTGCTCGACAAAGAACTTGATGAATGGATAACGCTGATACTGGATGAGCTAAGCGCTACGCTCGATGGTGCAATCACGGAGCTAGAGGCAACAGAAGACGCGATAGAAGAGGGCGCGCTTGATACTGATACCTGAACGCTAGAGCCAGTACTGTTGCCGCCAGAGCATGCGGCTAGCCAAGCCGCACTAGTAATGAGAGATGCGGCTTTTAGCCAACGATAGGTGCGAACTTTCATGGAAGTGACTCTTAAGTTGTTGTGATTAAGGTAATGCCGATGATGAATCGGGAAATAGCAATACATATTAAATATACAATACTAAGTATGTCGTCAGCATTTTAATATCGCGAGGCTATCGTGTTTTGAGTGTTTTTTGTACAATATTGTGGTGTTTTGGGGTTATATGTGAGGCTCATCACATGCAGGCGAAGGAGCGCTATCCTTTTCAATGCAGGGCGCGTGCAGGTCTTTATTGGGTGCTTTATTGATGCTGTGAGTAAGGCGTGTGTCCACGTGCAAAAAACTCACAAACTTTTTAGCGCTGATTACGCAGCAGTATCTCAACCAAGATACAAGCTTTTGTGCGCGAGCCTTGGCGTAACTAAACTGATACAGCTTTAAATATATTACGCACTTCGGAGTTGAATCCACGTGCAAACAAGTCAGTGTTTATACGGCTAATCATCACATTGGTCAGTGGCATACAACTCTTACGTTCCAACACTCTAAAGGCAATTTCTGAAACACCCTATTTTTTTGTTACATTGGCTAAAGGTGCGAGCTAGTTTTCTGCAGTGCAACGCTTAAAATAAAAAACTCAGATTGTTGCGCGACGGGGATTGGTTCAGCATATGGTGTAGCGATCGATAGATACTTTAGGTACGTTATTTTTCATGGTATTTTGGTAGGTGTTGTCGACTAGGCGATTGTGTAGGCTTTTTAAATGCATTACTTTAAGTCAGCGCAATACAGGGCTGCATCGGCGTTATTGTAGAGGTAGCTGTAACAAATGCCCTATGCTCATATCCAATTTTTCTCTGTCGCTCTTCGACAATTTAAGGAATCTAGCGTGTATTTTTTTCGTCGACCATTGTGGTTGTTGTGTGTATTATTTTGCAGCTTGTCACTCATTAGTCAAGCGTTACAGGCTAGACCTAAAATTGGTTTGGCGCTGGGTGGTGGTGGCGCTAAAGGCTCTGCGCATATTGGTGTGCTTAAAGTTTTAGAACAGCATAAGATTCCTGTAGATTATATTGCAGGTACTAGCATTGGCTCAGTAGTGGGTGGTTTATATGCTATGGGCTTCAGCGCCCAAAGCATTGAAAAAATCATGTTAGAAACAGACTGGGATGCGGGTTATTCCGATAGTATTCCTAGGCAGGCACTGCCTTGGCGAGTAAAGCAACAGACTGACCAGTTTAATATCGCATTAGCCGTCGGTATTCATGATGGCACAATACGCATGCCCAGCGGTGTATTGAACGGTCAAACCATGTCTGAATTGCTACGTGAAGCGGTTGGCATACAACCTGATTTTACTAGTTTTGATGAGCTTGCTGTTCCTTATCGTGCTATAGCGACGGATTTAGCCAGCTATAAAGCCGTGGTGCTTGATAGTGGTAGTTTAATTGCGGCGATGCAGGCGTCATCGACGGTGCCAGGTGCGTTGGCGCCAGCATATTTAAATGATTTGCTATTAATTGATGGTGGCCTGACCAAAAATATTCCTGTGGATATTGTGCGCGAAATGGGTGCCGATATTGTGATTGCTGTTGATATTGGTAGTGATTTACTTAAACGTGAAGATCTAAAAGATACGTTTGCTGTGTTGAGTCAGCTCTCGGCATTTTTGACAAACACCAATAGTCACGCACAAAAAGATTTATTAAATCAGCACGATATTTTAATTCGCCCCGATATTGAGGGGTTGTCGACGACTGATTGGGGAGTGCTGAGTGAGGCGCTAAAGCGTGGCACAGAGGCGGCCAATTTACATTTGAACGATCTAATCGTTTTTAGCCTCGATGATAAAGATTACATGCAGTATCAACAGCAGCGTAAACAAAGGCATGCCGATATATTAGCGCGGGCCGATAAACCTATTCAGCGTATTGAATTAAACAAAAAAACCACTTTGCACAAAAATCTTATTTTAGAAAAGCTCAATTTAAATATAAAAGAGCCTATCGATGAGAAGATTTTAAATCGCGCTATTAGTCAATTATATGCAATCGATGAGTTTCAACGTGTGGATGCACGAACTTATTTGGAGGGTGATAATGCTGTACTCGCGGTGACGCCATATAAAAAATCCTGGGGGCCTAATTATCTTAATTTAGGTGTGGGGTGGGAGGATGACTTTAGTAGCCATTCCGATCTTAACCTTGATATCGCCTTTACTTTACGCGAGCTAACACACAATGGCGGTGAGTGGCGTAATGAATTAACCTTGGGTGCACGACGCGCTTTTAGTAGTGAGTTTTATTTGCCACTCGAGAGTCGTCGTCGTTTTTATAGCAGTAGCCGGCTTAACCACCAAGCATTTGAATGGGGGTTATTGGTCGAAGATAATCTGTTAATTAATATTGAGCAACAAGCGTATACCTTGCGGCAAGGGTTAGGTTTTAATTATACACAAGCAGGCTTTGCTGAAGTCGGCCTCACTACTGAGATCGGCCATCTAAGTAACCGTTTTTTTCTTGGCGATAATGTGAAATACACGGCGCGTGGAGGCTACATGGCCTTTGGGTTTGATGACTTAGATAGCATTAGCTTTCCAACACAGGGCACTTATTTATCCATTGAAGGCTATTGGCGTGAAGAGGATGTTGATGCGCATCCTGTGGTTGAGCGTGCCCCTGGCGCCAATAAGATTAGCTCTGTATTTTTGGATGCGAATTGGAAAACGGCTTTTAATTTAGGTCATCATACCGTTGTTGTAAAAGCCTCTTATGCTGAAGCCTTCACCCAAAAAAATAATGAAAGTGTGTACTTAGCTCATTTAGGTGGATTTTTAAATTTATCCGGTTACAGTCGTGATACGTTAACAGGTAGTAAAAAAGCATTTGCAGCAAGCATGTACCAATACGACTTAGGGCGTAGCTTATTAGGTCTTAATCAGTTGCCACTTTACCTAGGTGTAAGCCTAGAGGCGGGAAATGTGTGGCGGCATACCGAGACTATACATGGCGGTGACTTTATTATTGCCGGTAGCGCTTACTTAGGCAGCAATACCAAATTTGGTCCTATTGCTTTGGGTTTTGGCCGAACCAATACCGGTGAGCAATCGCTGTATTTTTATTTGGGCAAAAACTTTTAAGATGTATACTGATTGGCCTGCAATTGTGGTCAATCAGCATTTGTAACATGCGTTGAACACGCGATAGCTTTTATTTGCGCTTTAAAGTCACTAGTAATACGCCACCCAATATCATACTCGCAGCTAATATTAGACTGGGTGTAATGCGCTCGCCTACAAATATAACACCGCCTAACACTGCAATTAAAGGCACGAGTAGTTGCAGTACACCAGCCGATATAACACTCAAGTGCGGCAAAACGGCGTACCAAATAGCATAACCTACGCCTGATGTTATAGCACCAGCGCTAATAGCCAGCCATAAACCTTCTGTGCTGATCTGCATTTGCCATAACGGTGTAAATAATAACGGCAGTAAACACAAGCATATAAATGCTGCACGTATAAAATTACCACCGGTGTTTAAAAGAGGTAAATTTTTGTGGGCATACTTGTGGTCATACTTATAGCGGTGTTTTACTTCACTGTTATGTTGATTAATTGCCTCTGAATTACGACCAGCTAGCGTGTATAGGCCCCAAGTAACACCGGCAATAGCCATTAATATAAACCCTAAATAATTAACAGTCGTCGAGCCAGGTAATACGAGTGTAATAAAACCTGTAAAAGCGACAGCTAGGCCAAACCACTGGGTTTTAAGTAATGCTTGCCCAGTAATTAAACTGGCGACTATTAATGTGATTTGCACACTGCCAAATAAAATTAAGGCGCCCATACCCGCGCCTAAAACAATATAGGCATACGAAAACCCCACAGCATAAATAAATAACCAAAAGGCGCCAAGCCAGCTGCCATAGGTTAAGCCTTGACTAATCGCTTGTAATAAGCTGTGCTCGCTTTTTGTCTTAGGGGGTTGTTGATAATAGCTATGGAGTGTTGCCGCTATTATTAAACCTATTAATGCAAGCGCCCCTGCAATCATGCGCACAGCTGTAAAACTACCGGCGTCTATTAGCCCGCCCTCTAAGGCTAAACGGCATAAAACAGAGTTGCCCGCAAAGGCGACTAATGTTATTAGGGTAAGAAGTGAAATTTTTATTGTATTGGCTCCGGCAGATTAAGGTGTTTATTTACAAACTAAAAAATACGATTACTGATCAAAACTGCCTGCCGCGCCAGGAAATACCACGGGGCTTTCGGTTCCATCAATGGCGACACTGGCAACACCAAAAAAGTAATTATCGATAACCACATTTTCTAATGTGAATTGATCGACTTTGCCGACAAACCGGCTAAATTGCCATTGTGCAGCATCGGTTAATCGCCAATAAATTTTAAACCCGGCAAGCTGCGGGTTTTCTGATTTTGATGGCGAGCGCCAAGACAGTGTGGTGTGCGGTTTTACTGCGCCTTCAATTTTAACATCGGCTGGTGGTGTTGGGGCCAAAGCCATTGAAGCCAAAGACACCGCATTTAACGCTGTTAATTTAGCGGCATAATCAAAGTCTACGCCATCAATGGTATCACCGTATTGAATGCCATTTTCGGTTCTTAAGTCCTGATGCTGGCGATTGTAGTTTTCGTTGGTTTCCATAATTCTTACGGCTGGAAACCCCACTTGATTAAAGGGGCGATGGTGACCGCCTCGGCCAAACCTATCTAGCCGGTAAATCATCATGGTATCTAGATTGGGAATATATTGATCGGCTATTTTATCAATATAGCGAGCAAGGTTGCGGCTGGCCGAGTCTACTTCGCCACCGGTAAAGCGTCTGCTTCGCGCCTCTTTATCTGTTTCGGTTGAGCGTGTACCTTCAGAAAAAATTCTGGCGGTTGTATTATTGATAATACCATTGACCCCTTCAATATTTCCGATCATGTCATTGTTTAAAACGGCTTTAATCTTCCACCCTTCTTTTTTGGCTTGCTTTGCCATTATTTTACCGCCAAACAAACCTTGCTCTTCACCCGATAGCGCAGCATAAATAATGCTGCCATGAAATTTATGCTGTGAGAGTACGCGCGCTGCTTCAAGGGTGCCAGCAATACCCGAAGCGTTGTCATTGGCACCGGGCGCATCAGAGGTAAAATTCATAACATCGGAAACGCGAGAGTCAATATCACCAGACATCACAACATAACGATTTGGATCGGATTGCCCTTTTTGAATGGCAATAACATTGACCACTTCTGTAGGTGTGGGTATGCGCTTGTCGTCGCTGATGGTTTCTGATTGATAATACACCGTAAGGCAGCCACCACACTGCGCTGAAATTTTGTCGAACTCAGCTTTAATCCACCGGCGTGCTGCGCCTATGCCTTTTGTGTTCGAGGTGGTTTGTGACAAGGTATGGCGGGTGCCAAAACTGACTAATTTTTGAATGTCTTTTTCGATGCGATCAGGCGACACATTGCGTGCAATGTTATGCAATTTGCTATTACTGGTATCGTCTGCAAAGGATAGGCTGCTCAGCATAATCAGTGGCAATAGGTTTACAATATTAAAAGCTTTGATATTCATCGACTCACCCTAAGTTATTTTTTTGATGATCGCTGGCGTTGCACAGTAGCGTGGTAACGCCGCTTTACCTATCAGTATGACAGATCAGTATTATTGCAAAGTAGGGTGTCGATAGGGCTGTTGAGGAGTATCAAGTTCTAAGCGGGCGTGAGTGTTAAAAGAAGGATAAAATACTCACACCCGCCTGTTTATAGCTATTGTTGATATTGACTGTTAATAACAGCTGTTTTTAGCTGTATCAATCATAGTCAGTGGGCGCGTTTATGTTTAAACGCGCTTTATAAGCTATCGGGCCCTACTTGCACGACTAACTTACCAAAGTTTTCGCCTTTTAATAATCCCATAAAGGCTTCGGGGGCGTTATTGAGGTCTTGCACTAGGTGCTCTTTATACTTGATTTGGCCTTTTTGTAGCCAGTTTGACATAGCATCGCTAAACTCGGTGTAGCGGTGACCATAATCATCAAAAACAATAAAGCCTTGCATTTTAATACGCTTAACCAAAAGCTTACCCATCAGCATGCCTATGCGATCGGGGCCTTGTGGTAGTGCTGTGGCGTTGTATTGCGAGATTAAACCACACAACGGGATTCGGGCTTTTGTATTTAACAAAGGCATAACGGCGTCAAATACGGCGCCGCCTACGTTTTCAAAATACACGTCAATACCCTTTGGGCAGGCTTGTTTTAGGGTGTCGCTTAAGTTGCCTGACTTATGATCTACACAGGCATCAAAGCCTAGCTCTTGTACGGCGTATGCGCATTTTTCGGCACCCCCTGCAATACCCACCACATGACAGCCATTAAGCTTGGCTATTTGGCCAACAAGGCTACCTACAGCACCGGTCGCGGCAGCTACCACTACAGTTTCGCCCGCTTTTGGTTGTCCAATATCCATTAGTCCCATATAAGCGGTTAAACCAGGCATACCTAAAATACCTAATGCATAAGACTTTTGCGCAAGCTGCGCGGGTATTTTTAATAAGTCGACGCCATCAGAAACGCAATAATCTTGCCAGCCGCCAAATGCAACGACCCAATCGCCTTGTTGGTATTTGTCGTTGCGTGTTTGCTCGACACGGCATACCGAGCCACCCACCATAACCTCGCCAATAGCGACGGGGTCTGCATACGATTCTGCATCACTCATGCGCCCGCGCATGTACGGGTCTAGCGATAAATAGACTGTCCGTAATAAAACTTGCCCCTGGCTAATTGTTGGGACGGGGGTTTCGACTAAAGCAAAGTCAGAGGTCTTTGGCTCGCCTTGTGGGCGCGCTGCTAAGGTGATTTGCCTATTGTTGGTGGGGGTTTGTAATGTTGTCATAAAGCCTCTTGAGCACTTGGGTGCGCATTGGGTGATTTTACGGGTTTACTGTGTGCGATACACTTTTGGTGTTCTGCCAGTAATGCCATATCATGTTGGTGGCGACCGATGGTAAAAACAACCGTAAGAGGCAAGTATTTATAGGCATGACTTGCGGTTATTCTGGGCCTTACAATGCGATGTATTCAGATCTGTGTACGCGCCTTTATGATTAGGCGCTGGGAGTTGTATGTCATTTTTAGCGCGGCTATTTCGTTGGGAGCGAGGTAGGCAAAAAACGCGATACCATAAGATGCTTTTATGTGGGGCCATATGGCCAATAAAATTCGATATTTATTTTTTACGATTTCCCGAAGGCAGTGAAATAAAACCACACACCGATAAAGTGATTTCAGGTCAACATTATCGATTAAATATTGTGATTAAAAATACTGATATAGGCGGCGACTTTATTTGTTCTAATGCTATTTTTGAGTCGGCACGGATTAAATTATTTCGGCCAGATATTAGTGAGCATCCAGGCAGCTATATCAAAAACTCCAGTCAAAAAAATAGGCACGTAAATCATCTATTGCAGCCCTTTGAGCCACAAGTAAGTTAATGCGTTCAAACAGCTGCTTACTATGCCCCCACGGGCCACTGGATCCCAGAGAGCCAGTCGTGCCTCAAGAGTGCGAGTCACAGCGCGAGGGCAGACACTCTGAAAAAACGTTCTATTGCTAAAAATTATTAAATCGAGTTTTTATACTTTTGGGTGATTAAAGCGAGTCCATGTGCTTGCCGGTGTTCTCTTCGGCTAACGATTACCCTTCACGTTACCGCGCTCCGACTGAATTTGACCTGCCTGAATATATACCTTGACGCCATAATAACACTGTGTTGATGGCTGGAAGTAATAAGGCCATGATTTAGCGTGTTTTAGGGTGGGCGG
>NZ_LGAK01000061.1 GCF_001292705.1 Marinagarivorans algicola | reverse complement strand
GGCTCCCCAAAGATATCTCCTTGCCAATCCACATGACTATTTTGGGCTTATTATAACGCCTAAAACTGTTCGAAGTATTTCAATATTAACGACTCAGTTAAAGCTCCGTTTATCGACTGCACTTTAACCATTAAACCTCACCGATATTTTATGACCACATTACAAGGTTTACGAGTACAATCGATAAATAATAATCCAGAATTAGCACTAAAAAATACTATTTTAATATTTTTAAATTTTATAAACACGTTAAAAAAATCGATAAACCCTATACAGTTCTGCACAACCTTTAAGGCCTTTAGCTCTGAGTGCATGAATTTGACTGTTCGGGGTAGCTGTCGCAAGGCGTAAAATAGCCTATAACTTAAGCAACCTAATTAATAATTTATTAGCGTTCGATGTTTTTATCTCGGGGAGTTACCAGCACACCCAGCATATAACATAAAGTTATAAATAAAGATGCTTACCGATATAACAGAGCGCTATAGGGCAGTATTTTAAGCGGTGCGCATTTAAATACCCTTTCACTACAACCATAGGCTACGCACATCTCACATTTATTGCACTGATATAATTGATACAAATTTTATGTTTTTGTGATTAATTATTTTTTAAAGCTGCTACCATCCGTGCCACTGCTTTCATGCAATTTTTGATAGAGGTATCCTATGTTAAAGTTTGGTGGGTCTATATTAGTACTAGTGTCAATTCTTTTATCTAGCTACGCTTTTGCGGCTAACCCCTTGTATAACAGCTATCGCGATAAAGGCGCTATTCGCGGCCATGATGTAGTGGCCTACTTTACCCTGCCACCGGGTGCCAGAGCAATTAAAGGGAAGAAAGAATACGCCACTGTGTGGAATAATGTCGCATGGTACTTCAGCTCACAACAAAATCTTGAACGCTTTAAAGCCGACCCTGAAGCCTATGCACCACAATACGGTGGCTACTGCTCTTTTGCGATGAGTAAAAATTTTACAACATCTATTAGACCCGACAACTGGTTAATTCACGAAGGTAAGTTATACCTCAATCATAATTCGATATCTTTTCGCTTATTCAAAAAAGACCTTGCCGAAAGCATTGAAATGGCCAATAAAAACTGGCCCACCGTTTTAACCAAATGCGAAAAACGCAATAACTGCCGATCACACCCTGAAATACCGGCACATATAAACGACCACACAAACACAACAGTCACACCCTAAAAATAATGTAACTATTCGGCCAAGCTAAAAACATCACCTGATAGGGTGCTGATGGATTATTTTCTGGGCATTTAAGCGCCGGGAGCGCTTATATAGCGACCATGGATGGCTTGAGCGGCCCAGTAAATGATTCATTAGCGCCCGATTTCCGGACCTCTGATATAGCTACCAAAATAATAACATTAAGCCCGCGAACGCCTGTTAGCGCTCACGGGCTTAATGTTTACGGGCATAAGCTTTACGTACAAAAAGTTAAGCTTATTCTTTAGTGTTTAATTCATTCGCCTGTTGCTGCACTGTTACTGTAAAGGCACTACTACCCTATCGCCGCTATCAATATCCATCATAAAGAGGTGATTCGCTTTTGTTATGAGTAATGTATTATTTTGCTCAAAATAAAGCGGACCTTCACTGGCATAAATACCTCGACCTACTGATAAAGAACCAATAGTTCGATGCTCCCCTGTGACTATATTAGCCTCATAAATCTCAGACACCTTGGCGACAAAAGGGATTGCAGGGTCATTCGGTAATTCACCCACACCAAATACTCTATTATTATTAGCATCAAGGGTCGCCTCATAAGTATGCGCATAAGGTATTTGCTCATCTAAGACGGGGGCAAACGTTGTCTCCCCCTCAGGTAGATACTGTAAATAACCGCCAAAATATTGCGTGATCGCAATATTGTTATCGTGATCACTCGCTATATAACTCGCATCGTTATTACTAGATAATATCGAGCCATGGTTTACACGATCAATAATAGATAAGCTGTTTAAGTCAAGGATGTAAATCCCCGTAGCATTATTATCGCTACCGTCTTGATGAGTACTTAATAATGAAAAAGTGATCGTACTAGCCGTAGTATTAATCGCAAGCCCGCCGGTGCGGTAGCGGTTACCCAGTGTAGTGCCGAAGTACGCATGCAAGTCACGCGTAGTTAATAATGGTGTCATTGATTGATCTTTAAGATCAATCGCCATTAAGTGAACCGCCTCATCAATATCGGTTCCACTCCAACTAGGTAGAGTCGTACTGTATAAGATATTATTATCCCAATCTAAAGCCGATGATGAAAAGCGCAAGCCAAAAATATCTTTGTACTCACTGAAATCATAGCGCTCTATTATTTCAAATGAGGCCGTATCGATAATTAAGAGCTCATGCGTATTACCACTAAAAGCGGCTATCTGCGTATTAGATGGATTGCTAAATAGCATAATTTCGCCTGCCAATGGCGAGATAGGTAAAGTGGCCAATAAGGTCGTGCGGACACCTGTGATTGGATTGACGACAACCGCATCATTAGTCTGAGCCCCACCAGCCACTAAAAAACTACCATTGGGTAATGCACGCAATTTTGCAACATTAGAATATTCATCGAACGCCGCATAGATTTGCCACGTTAGAGCTTGCGCCCCCGCCGGGGGTATTACCATTTGTTGATCCCCAGTGGTTAAGTCAGTTGCCTGTATATCCGCGCCTATAACTTGGTAGCCTACATTATCAATAATCACCGGATAATATGTTTGACTACCTGCTTCAAGCACCACAGACCCTTCAAAGTCAGCATCTAAAAGGCTATACCAATTAAAACTAACAGTATCATTACCCTCATTGAGCATAATAATATTATGGCCATTAACTACAGGACGGGCACTAGAAAAGTTCAGCGCTTTGTCACCAATCACTGTCGATTTAACAGGTTTTATGGCCTGTGTATTATGATTATAAATGATAAAATCTGAGACCCCCGAAGGTATTAACGTCAACTCGTGGGTTAATGTAACAAATGAAGATTCGTGATTGATTGTCGATATACCTTCAATATACTGCACACTATTATCACTTAATGTGATTTCAAGTAAACCTTCATTGACAGGCTTTCCATCAATTATTATATGGCATGAAGCAATAATTTTATCGCCACCGCTCACTAGTGCTAGTTGTTTAATACTTTGACAGCCAGTAGGAGCAGTATTTAAAAAATGGCTACTCCAAATATCTTTTTGCTCGCCTGTTAATAAATTGATTTTTACAACCGCTGCATCACCTTGTGCAATAGCATAAGCATACTCCATGTTGGCATCGTACGCCCACATGATAGGATTAGTTACAATAGAAGTATTATTCAGTGTTAAAGTGGCCGTTGTTTCGATATTGGTATTGCCCCCTACCGAAAACTTTAAAATATTCTCGCCATGCTCAATCGGTGCATCAATCGCCCACTCCCCAGTAGCGGCATTGTATTGGGCCTGTTGTGTCCCCAGCGTTACTTTAAGACCCTCTTGGTTAAGAGCCGGTTGCCCGTCAAGGTCAAGCACAACACCACGAACGTGGAATGCGCTCTCTAGCCCGCCCACATTAGATCCCTCTGGAGGAAAAGTTATTTTTAATGAGTACTCTATAATATTTTCAATGTGAATACTCACATTGGCTGAAGTATTTAAACCCGAGTGCGCAATGGCATTAACGGTAAGCCTATAAACTTGATCGCTATTGGCATCTTGGGCATTCTCAAAGTCAAATGTCTTTTTGGCAGAGATTTTACCGGTATATTTATCAATACTAAAAAGGTGAGAATCCTCAGTAATCGCTAACTGATAAATTACAGCATCATTAATCTGGGCATCAACCTGAAAGCTAAACTCGGTGCTTTCTTTGAGTGTAATACTTGAGGGGAGGTTTAATTGAGGCTGCTCATAGTTACTCACCGGCGCACTAGAGGCTTGCTCAATCACGCTCGAGCTACTCATTGAACTGCTTTGGCTAGAAGCCGAACTGGAAGTATTGTTTTTAGGTGGTGTCGTATCAATTCTGGAGACAAACGCACGATCGCCCGTGTCAGGATCAATAATTATTAAATAATTATTTAAAGACGCAAACAACACATCACGCTGAGCATTGATCGTGTAGGCGCCCCAACCAAGTACTCCTCGCCCCTTGCTTTGAGAACTAATCACTTTTACTTCTTGCGTTTGAGTATCAAAAGCAATCAATTCTGAAGAGTCAGTATTGGAGTTTTTTTCGAAGTCTAAATTTCGATGACCGATCAAATAAATTTGTGAGCCATCTGGATGCATCACAGGGTCATAGACTCGATCGTATTCTTTCAGTGGTATCTCTAACGCAAGAGCAAAATCATTTGTATTAACCAAACCAAAGTAACCTACGCCATTAATTTGAAGCGCCACATAAAACTCATTATTAAAAATTTGACTGGCAAGACCTGCACGAGAGAAAAAAGAAAAGCCCTCATCTAAGGCTAGATAATTTACAAGACTATGACTTTTTGTGTGTAACTCAATAACGCCCGATTCAATAAAATTATTAGGGTCTTGCTCAACCTGGTAAGCATAGTTAACAAAGAGTTTACCTACGTCATCAACGGTAATACCATTTAAGTTAAATTTGGCTGTTGTACTGACATGGCGAAACAAGGTTTTAAGCTGCTGACCAGTAACTAACACCTCTAATTTAGGATTCGCCGTCATACTTATCTTAACTAAATGATTGGCACTAGGGTCATCGGTACCTCCAAAGCCATTGTTAATCGTGTAATAAAAGTTATTATTCTCCCAATCGATAGCTAGGTCAGATCTAAACGTCGTAAAAAAACTAGCATATTGGCTAAAGTCATAGGTAGCAAGCAGCGTAAATGTACTCGTATCAAACACAGACAATGAACTTTTCTGAGCATTAAAATATGCTATTTTCATACCATCAGGGCTCACCGATACATCCCCAAAGGTATCCCCTACCAGCAATACATCAGCATCGGTTTTTAGGTTAATAATTTTACGATTACCACTTGCAAGCTCAACTTCATACAGTGAACCCAGAGTCTTATCCAATACAAAGACACTACTACGTGTATACGCCAATAAAGACGTTATATGATCTGGCTCCCATAAAGGCCCAGAGCCAATCGTATTATTTGATATCGGCTGAAAATCACCGGATGAAGTAACGATAGATACCGTGTTATCCGGAGACAAGTCATAAACCGTACCGTCAATAATATAGCCGTTGATTGGACGCTCTAAAACACTCGGCTCAATTTCGCTTTGAACACTCGCTAAAAAATCGATATCAGACAAATCAATAATATAAGTACTATCATTTCTATTAATATAAATGGCATTATTATCAATCATAGCCCTTGTATAGATAGCATAAGTATTATCATTGGGCTCTTTAATAGATATTTCATGGATATGTTTACTGGGTAAGTGATATGCAATGAATTTTCCTCTTGCGGATCTCACCAATAAAGTGTTTTCATTAAACCATCGCATTTGTGGTTTATAATTAACGCTAATATCGACATCTAGTGGCTCCGCAATACCTTCAGCTATATCAAAGGTAAATAACATCGACACACCAAATAAAGGATTACTTCTTGTATAACCACACAATGCAACAATCTGGTTATACACCTCCGAATAGCTAAGACTATAAATATATTGGCACTGTTGGGGCAATTGATCTGCGTAATCTTTAACGCGAAATATCGTTGTTTGCACATTATTATCGTCGCGCATAATGATGGCTTTATTACCAGCAGCAACAGAAAATAGCTTACCACTTTTATAGCCTATCGCGTCGGTGCTTGAGTCTAAATAGCCGGCCCTTGAGTACTGTAATAAGTCAAAAGTATTTGAATTAACAACCGCCGTATTCCACAAAGTAAAATCCATTTCGAATTCGGTATGGCTTGAGCTACCGAGTTTTAAAGGCAATATATTTTTACCCTGTACTATAGGCACATCGGCAAACCATTGTGCTGGGTCTGTGGCGGAAAATTCGGCCGTTATCTCGCCAATGGTAACAACCAGCCCCTCGCGTTCTATCACTTTTTGACCGTCTTCATTAAGCAATAGTCCACGGATTCTAAAAAAGTCTTCGCCACCGCCAACATTCCCGCCTTCTGTAGGAAAGGTCACTTTAAGCGTATTGTCCTTAACATTCGTTAAGCGAATAATTAAGTCGGTAGTTGCGATCAAACCTGATGCACTTATGGCATTGATACTGAGCTGGTAATCGTGATCGCTATTTGCATCTAAGGTGTTTTCATAATCGAACTCAACTGTTGAGGTGAGCATGCCGGTATCGGCATCTACGGCAAAATAAGCAACATCAGGCGAGTTGACTAGTGCATACGTTACCGCGCCCTCACTTTGAGCACTCAGCTGATACTCTAAAAGAGTATTTTCAGGCAGCTCAATAACAGCAGGAATAGTAAGCTTGGGCGGAATCGGGCGCGCACTCGAGCTACTTGAGGTAACAGGCGGTGTGCTGGAGACACTAGAGGTACTAGAGGTACTAGAGGTACTAGAGGTACTAGAGGTACTAGAGGTACTAGAGGTACTAGAGGTACTAGAGGTACTAGAGGTACTAGAGGATACAGACTTCGAGCTAAAAAGTATCGCGCTAGAAGTACTAGATGCCACGAACTGCGAGCTACTGAAGTTTGTATCAGACTGGCCACCAGAGCCAGAGCTGCCGCAACCACTAATTGCAGTGAAAACCAAAGCAAGCGCTAAAACACACCACTCCTTTTGCAAAACTGTATTCATATAATTTCCTTTATACACCTATCCTAGGTGTCGTGATAATAATAAATGATCATTATAACCAAATAACTCTCGCTCGCGTACCGCCGCTGATCTGTATATTAGTCAACCTTTATGCAGCCAAAAACAAAAAAGCAATGATTGCTAGCTATAATACATCTAGCAGTCATACCACCAACTTCACTTCAAGTATTGCTATTTTTATGAATCTACAACACTGTACTTTTCACCCTAAAGATCCTTAAGTATTTAAGAGTGCGGTATGAGCACCCCAAGTAGGGCTGAATACTACTGCTTTGATTTACTATTCATTACCGCTAGCTTCACTACAATTTAATAATATGATAGATCGTACTGTTTATAATCGCTTTCTGAATTTATCGACTGATCGCGACTATCATGCCTCCTACAGCAACGCAAAAAAACTCAAAGCTTAATCAAAATTAATCGTAACTATTCAAGGGGGTCAGACTGGGCGCTAATGAATATTGTCCGGGCCACTCACGTCATCGGCGACTGCTTGGCCGCTAAGCCTATCCGCTGCTATTCTATTTTATGTTTTAGCACAATATTAATATGCCTGTCGTTTGTGTTTTGGCGTTATGATACGTTAAAATTGACTTTAGTAGGTATCTTCCCTAAGAGGTAAGCCTGTTATTAACCTAGCTCAATGATAAAAATTATCGCTAGCTATAATCTTTTGAATGGCTTGATTTCGAGTCCTGTCTTACTGTTATTGATTGCTAAATTGCACTTTCTATAGAGGTAATACGGTTTTCCTGCTTGCCTATGATGTGGAGTTTAGATTTGGATAGATTAGTATTGCGTTCGCACATAGCGTTGCTTATTGCCATGTTGTTATGGGGCAGTTCATTCATTGCTCTAAAAGTAGCGGTTACTGAACTAGCACCTATGGTGGTCGTTTTTATTCGTATGGCTATTGGTGCTACTGCATTTTTAGTGATGTGGCCTTGGCTGCGACACGGCATTAATTACCAAGCCGGTGATTGGAAACTTTTAATGGGCATGGCGCTTTTCGAGCCATGCCTTTACTTTATGTTTGAAGCTCAAGCACTGCAATACACTAGTGCTGGGCAGGCTGGTATGGTGACATCCATGCTGCCTCTTATGGTTGCTGTTACTGCCTTCTTTTTCTTGGGCGAACGTAGCTCGTTGCGGCAATGGATTGGATTTTTTATTGCTGTGTCGGGTGTCATTTGGATGACTGTTACCGGTGAAGATAGCGCCCAAGCACCCAATGCTGCCTTAGGTAATTTTTTAGAGTTTTTAGCGATGTGTATGGCAGTTGGCTATACGCTATTAGTGAAACATTTGATTTCGCGTTATTCTGCATTTGTATTGACGGCCCTGCAAAGCTTTGTGGGAACCCTATTTTTCTTACCGCTGGCGTTACTCTCCGATTGGCCTGCACATATTTCAATATCAACTTTAGGCATATTACTGTATTTAGGCTTAGTCGTCACGCTAGGGGCCTACGGTCTATATAATTATTCTATGTCGTATGTAAAAGCGACAACGGCTGCAGGCTATTCGAATTTATTACCCGTATTTTCATTGATTTTTTCAATGCTGCTATTAGGTGAACGCTTGGTGATGAGCCAGTGGATTGCCATCGCTATCGTCTCTATCGGCGTAGGATTAAGCCAAGAACGAAAGCCAAAAGTTTCGAAAAAAATGCCTCCTGCTGTGACGGGTTAACAAACATACAAAATACTAGATTTTTGCCATACCTACCTAAGCTTTTGCCTTTTAAAAATTGGCAAAAAAAATGCTATTTAGCGCATTTTAATCTTTATATCATTTTACGGTAATAACTTAGGCATAGTGTGGCAAAATCTAATGAGCTCACAAGAGGCGTGACCTTTTACGGAAAAATACTCAAAAACTGCCTATCCAGTCGACTCGAATCACATAAGGAGCATGAACAGGAAAAAGCCACTCACCTTAAGTATTTTACATTCTTCACAAAAAAGTACCGTTATGGACGCTGTAATCTGCACTGCATTCTAAAAATAAATTTTTTACCTTACGCTATTTTTTCCTAAATTGTGTTTTGAACCAAGACTGCTTGGTGGTAAAAAATTTCACATACAAATCATTACCCGCAATCGCAAAAAATGTGCCTTTTGCCGCGCGTAGGCTGTTAAGGTTATTAACTTGCGGTCGGTTACTCACTTTAAAGTAATTACCAATACCAGAAAATTTAACCATTGTTGAGCCACTGATAGGCCCTGCGCTAATAAAAAACTGAATATCAAAGCCATCTAAAATTGAATTAAGGCCATTGGGAAAGCTAACAGTATATTGCCCATCATTAAGCTTAACTAAGGCATTAGTACCTGCATACTGATTATTGCTAGGCTTATTAGTTGCCACGTCACCGTCAGGGGTTGTTACTCTAAATGCAGTATCGGAGCCACCCACATTAGCCATACGCATTAATGCATAGCGATCATTAGAAACCCGCACACCCCAACTCGCAGGCTTAAAGTCTTGAGTATTGTAGTAATACGAATGATTAGGGATAACTGTGGAACCCGCTTTACCACCCACATGGCGGGTTAAAGTGCCATCCTTATCGTAAATAACAAAAGGAGCGGATTTACCTAATGGTGCATAATTTGGACCGCCAGCATTAGCCATAAAGCTCATATTATATGCCGAGCCATCATCTTCGTATGAAGAGTTACTCATAACAAAATGCATATTTCGACTAGCAACACTAGCAGTATGGCGATCACCCACCATATGCTAATGCATGGGGTAGCGACCTACACGCCCTGCTTACCCCATACCATCAAGCTGAACACTATCAAGGATTACACGGCCTGCCGACGCCATAACCATAATATTGCCACCCACCCCTTGCGCCATACCTGCAGCAAAACGCGCGCGATCGCCAAAATGAATATCGGTACCTTGCGATGCCACACCTTGAATTTTGATGTTACGATTCAAGATTGCGACTTCCGCTCGCATCTCGATAGTTCGCTTATCGCCATTTAAACCGTAGATTTCTCGCTCACCCAAATGGCGATACTCCAAGGGCTTATTTAATATCAGCTGAGTATTGGTATTACCCAAGTCCGCCATCGCGGTAATTGTACGCACTTATTCATGCTTATAATTCTTTGACGAACTGGCGATAACAATTTGATCACCCACCTCCCAATTTAACGTGCCATCTGAATATACACCATCATAATTTCGCTCGATAAGGCTTTTAGAGAATCGAACCGACAAACACAAGGTAGTAACGCATGACAGAAAGGCGGGGCGAGCGACTCAAACAATAACTCATAAGCACCTAATTCGGTACACATAAAAACAACATAAAAACATATAGAAAACACTTATTTAATAACATTATATTATTAAAAAGGTATTTTTATCGAATCTACACTCTTATTGATAGCTATATACGTCATTAAATTTTTATTATCAGCAATATGCTATCAGTTCAATTATTGAGCTATGTGCTTTTCCGTTTATACACTAATCAATACCACTGATAGAAACAAAGCTGTAGTTACCTTTATTTTGCTGGAAAACAAACCAAGACTACTCGATACTCTAGGGGTAATTCATTATATCGTTAGGCTATTTATGTCTTTGCCCATATTATCGCAATCTGTCAAGCAGCTTTCTTCTATAAAAATGCAAGGCTTTACCCTAATCGAGCTGATGATAACGATTGTTATTATTGGCATATTAGCAGCTATTAGCATCCCATCTTATAACAACTATATTCTTAAAGCTCACCGTAAAGAGGGTATCAGTCAAATATATTCACTTACAGAACGCTTAGAGCGTGCAAGATCTAGCTTAATGTCGTATACAAGTTTTGATAACTATAAAAGTAGCCAATTTACCTACTATCAATATGAAATTGATGTATCTAACGACGGATCGGCTTATACAATTACTGCCGTTGCCTTGGGCAATCAAAAAAATGACAAATGCGGCGATATCCAATTTTCTAGTGATAATAGCTGGGAATTTGGCGACAAATCTTTAGGTGAAAAGGATTGTTTATAACCCAACTCAAGCCCTTACTAGGAAATACTGCTCGATAGCGATAAAAATTAAATGATACCTATAAAGCCTAAAATTCATAGCGACCCTAAAATTAGAGAAGCTAGCAAAGTGGCAATTCGAATAAAAAATAAAGTATAAATCACTAAAATAGCGCATCCCCCCCCGTCAACCACCGCTAATCTAACACTCTTGCAGTCCATCTTATTGATATTTAATAGTAATGTTTTCTTACTTACACTAAGAATATAAAGACGGTATTAAGTATATTGTAAGATCAAAAAAACATTTCAATTAAATACTTATGTCCGCTAATTTTATATCAGCCTATCTGACTAAGCGGCTATAATTTTTAGCCGGCTAGACTAAGCCATGAGGTGTATCTTGTCACATAAAGCGTCATATGCAGTGCTAAATACAGTACCGAATAAAGTACTTCATAAAGCCCCAAAAAATGCATCCATTCAAGCAATTCAAAAGATGCCATTCAAGGTCGGCTTTTCGCTTATTGAAATGATGATTACCATTAGTATTCTTGCCATATTAACCGCTATTGCATCTCCCTCTATGGCGCCATTAATTGCCAAGCAAAAACTTAAAGCCGCTACCCAAGATCTTAGCGATAGCATTCAGTTAGCACGCAGTGAAGCATTGGCCAATGGTAGCACTTATCAAATAACGACTATCGATGGTAACAACTGGTCTAAGGGATGGAATATTGAATTTATACCAGCCACAGGGGCAAAGGAAATTTTCAAACGCTATCCAATGAATAGCAATGAGGTCTCTATTAGTGCGGATAGTCGTACAGGTAAAATAAATACAATCACATTTAATCAAAACGCTCGCGTTAACACTATGGTTAATTTTGAAGTAAAACATAACAGTATAAAAATAGATCCTTACTGCGTAGCTGTAGCTGCGTCAGGTAATATACAAGCCACTAGAAGCACTTGCGATGCCATTTAATATGAAGAACCTTAATTACCGCACTATTAATTGCACTAACCATTATTATGCTAAAAAAGCGTTAGGCTTTGCACTTATTGAAGTCTTGGTTTCTATGCTGGTAATGGCAATAGCTCTAAAGGGTATTGGAGATTATTGGGTAAAAACGGTTAAAGAAAGCGAGCATAATTTTTCACGAAGCCAAGCACTTGTCGTTGCACAAAATATTATTGAATTTGTACGCGTTAACCCTGATGGATGGGATACTTACAAAACAGCCGCTCACTGGAAACCTAGCAATAAAATTAATGCAAACTGCTTTTCAAACTCAAATAAAAATTTAAAAAATTGCACGCCAAAAGATATGGCATTAGCCGATATTAGTTTAATTAAAAATTATGTTAAAAATCACATGCCGCTGCTTAATGGCTCTATTGAACTACGTTCACCCTGCACTACTAGCGGCAATGCATCGTGCGTCATTGTTGCCTGGATGGATACCACAACACAGCAATGCAACCCTCTGAATGACGGAACTGGATTATTTGATAATGACGGTACGACTCAGGCTAATGAGTTTAGCGGCACGTCACAATGTGTCATCATTGATTTCATTCCCGAACATGGCTGAACTATTTAAGGATCGCATATGATCAAGCAATGCACAAAAAATAGTGGTTTTACACTCATCGAGCTTATGATTTCAATGCTAATTACAAGTATTGTTTTGAGCGCTGTATTTAATTTATTTATTAACAACTCATTATCATACAATTTGCAACAAAGTATTGCCTCCATACAAGAAGAGGGTCGCTATGCTTCGCAATCATTAAGTCAAAGTTTTATGCTGGCAGGCTACTCTGAAACAAACCTCGCGCAGCCTGCTATACGTATACGAGGGGCCGATGGTGCCAATTTGATTTCAGTAAAACGCAAAGAGGCTAACGCAGCAGGCCAGAAAGGTGGGGGCGAGCAATACACCATTAATGGTAAAGGAAAAATGAATAATTTTGACCAAGTTGTATTATTGCTAACGGATGGTGAAAATTGCGCAGGTAATGATATATGGCCCGCACCTTCGGGTAGCAGCCACTGGAAGTATATTTATGTGAATGACAAGTTCCAACTAATTTGCGCCGATAGCGCTGGCAACAATGAGCAAATCACTAGTCGAGTTGAAGCCTTTCAAATTCAATACGGTATAGATACCAACGCCAGTGGCGAAGTAGGCTTTCACCAACCAAATACCTATGTGTCACTACCTGATCATACTCAGCGAATTGTCGCTATACGTTTTGCTATTTTACTTAAAAGTAATAGCTCAACACGATCGCCACAAGAGTTTCCTAAAAATTATCGTATGTCTGTATTAGATCGTAATTTTAAGAATGGTACTGGTTATAATAAAATTGATTTTAATGATGGGCACTTAAGACGCTTATTTTTTTCTTCTGTTAAATTAAGAAATGGAAATCTCAATAGTTTTTAATTTTTAACACAAAGCAATAATGACTTAAACATAAAAATATCATTAAGTTTTAAGAAAAAATATCGAGAAAGCCATGAGACATAAAAAAACACATTATCCCAATAAAAAAAGCAGGCATTTAGTGAGCGTATCAAAATTAAAGCATTCAGAAGGTGCCGCTTTATTAATTGTTATGATTTTAATTTTAGTCATGTCAACTCTAACCTTTCATAGTATCAAAAGTACCACGCTTTATACTCGCCTAGCGAGTAACCAAGTCGCAACCGAGCGAACCTTTCAAGCGGCCGAATCAGTAATTGATAGAGTCTTCTTGGAGGGGCAAGACATTACCAGCGATAGATTCCTAGAAGCAGTATTAGCCGGTGTACAATATGACTGCTTATCGCAGAGCGCTTTCATTCCTGAAAAATGCTCTCGAAAAGACACTTTTGACTCGTACGGAAAGTACTCTACAGCACATGGTAATACCTTATTTTCGGCAGCGCAGACACGCTATTTAGGTGATCTTATTGCTACAGGTTACGACGTACGTTCCTTTTCATACAAACATTTTGAAACTCAGGGTGCAAGCTTTTATGCACCCGAAAAACGTGTCAACTTTGCAAGTGAAAACCGCCTGCACTGGCAAAAATTTGGCCCCAGAAATAATTTTATTAGAGCACAGTAATGTGCGTCATACGAGGTGTGAAAATGTCCGTTAAAAAAATGATGTGCTTGCTTGCATTGATTTACTGCCCCATAACCTGGAGCCTTGATACTGATCTTTACAAAGAATCGATTGTTGAATCTGAGCCCAAAATTCTTATATTGCTAGATACCTCAGGCTCCATGCGGTGTTCAGGCGATCCCAGCAAACCAGAGTTTAATGGCAAGGAATGCGCCAGTATGATGCGCCACGGTGGTAAAGTCATTAATACTGGAAGCAGTATTATTGATACAGGGGTGTTTACCAACGCCCAACCCGAAGCTAGGATGAAGTCAGTCAAAGACATTTTAATGGATTTTATTAACCCCGATAGCCCCGATGCATGGCCTGATAGCTTCCATGTTGGCTTATCGACTTTTTCTTATCCGGGGTCGGCCGTAATTCGTCCAGTGCAAGCACTTGGTGATGAGGCCACCGATGAATCCGGTACAGCCACTATTATTGATGGAGGCCTACCTCGGCCACTCACTGCACGCGATATATTAAAACGAGAAATCTATGCGGTAACCAGTAATGGTATAACGCCCACTTTAGGCGCTATATTTGAAGCCGCCATGTATATGTCTTCGCAACCAGTTGTTACAGCAGCAAGTCGTACTTATGCTGCCGATAATAGTTTTCATTCGATTCTTAACTTTCCTAGAGGCTCAAGCGGTAACTGGACGCGCTTGCAAAGCCATCGCATTTCTCACCCCGACAGTTTTACGGGCGGTATTATCACGCCAAGGCGCATTGATGGCAGAAACAAAAGCGACTGCCAAAAAGCTATGGATTTATATGGGCCTGAATTTGGACGCTTTACCGACGCCTGCGCAAAAGAAGTTATTACTGCACAAGGCGATCTGCGCTATAAAGGACCTAACGATAATGCATTAGCTTGTACAGGTGACGAAAAACATATTATTTTAATTACTGATGGCTTTCCCATTAACTCCTCTGGCAGCAACCAAGTACGCGATGGCTTAAAAATGTCGACCTGGATGCGAAGATATCTAACCGAAAATATGAACGCAGTGGGTGCTGACCCCCGCTGCACTGATAACGCCAAAGGCTCTAACGGTGATGCTTGGCGATGCATGCAGGCCATTTCTAAAAAGCTTAAGGACAGATATAATACTACCACTCATGTTATTAGTTTTTTAGCTGATCGCTCTACTAAAAACAATTTAAGTCGTAATAATTTGCAACTTAAATCTCTTGCAGAGTCTAGTGGTGGTGGATTTTATTTAGCACAAAAACCAGCCGAAATTAAAGAGGCTATTCAAAAAATTGCCGTTGCAGCCACTAACTCCGCCTCTTTTGCCAGCCCCACCATTGCTGTTGATAATTTTAACCCTTTTGCCCACCAGAATATGGTGAGCTATTCACTCTTTAGGCCCAGCAGCAGTAAATTTTGGTATGGTAATTTAAAACGCTACAAACTTGGTGAAATAAATGGCAAAAGTCAAGTACTCGATCAAAATAACAAAGCCGCTATTAACTTAACAACAGGCCAATTTAATGATGGGATTTCTAGCTTTTGGTCAAATGTTAACGATGGTAGCAATATATTATTAGGTGGCGCAGCTTCTAATTTACGCACAGGTAATCATGTATCTATTTTTACAGATTTTGGCCAAGGTAAAAGTAACTGTAACACGCCATTACGCCGTAATAGCCCGCTGCGCAAAGTAGCAGGCTGCGAAAAAGGAATTAAAGAATATTTATATACGCGCGCAATGATTGGACGCACACCCGGTAATACTAAGCATATTACCCAAGCCCAAGAAGACACTACACATTGGTTTAAATGGCTTACAGGTATTGACCACAAAGGACGTGAGTGGGAGTTTATGAAAAACTCTATTCCTGTAGAAGATTTGCCTCCTACGCCAGCACAAATTAATACCACCGATCGCTTACGTCCATGGATGGGAGCGGCACTACATTCATCACCCTTTGTGGTCAACTACAAAACCATATCCAGCACACTGAGTAATTCACATAATATTAATGCTATTACAGAACGCGTATTTATTAGTACCAATGATGGTGCATTGTATGCTTTTACTGCATGGGATGGCAAAGAAGTTTTTCGATTTTATCCTGAGCCATTGCTTGATAAGATTAAAGATTTTAGCGCTTATGGTCAAGGCGATTTAAGCTTTGGACTTGATGGTCAGTGGACACTTTGGCGAGAAGATAAAGCCAATAATAAAGGAATAAAAGACGGTATTATCTCTGCAGCCGACGGCGATAAAGTAGCTTTATTTGGTGGTATGCGACGCGGTGGTGATTTTTATTATGCGCTTGATATTACCGATCTTGATAACCCTAAGATTATTTTTAAAGCGCATGGCAGTGCCGATGGTAAAACACCCTCAAGTCCTGCCTTAGCCCGGCTAGGCCAAACATGGTCGAAACCAGAGCTAATTAATGTCAAAATTAATGATAAGCCTGAAGTATTAATGGCTGTTGGCGGGGGTTACGATACACGATACGATCCGCCGAGCAACGGTACCAATCCTATTTATCATCCTGGTGCCAGCGGTAGTATGCTAGGCAATGCTATTTACCTTATCTATGCTGAGGGCGATAAAGCTGGCGAAGTCGCAGCTTGGGTTTCATCTGATGCTCGCGGTGCAGGTAGTAAGCAGCATAATGATATGCGCTATTCTATCCCTGCGCGTCTAGCTGTACTTGATTTAAATTTGGACGGCTTTGCCGATCATATTTATGCAGCAGATTTAGCTGGCCAAGTATTTCGCCTAGATCTTGACAATAAAAACACTTCAGCTGATCAGTTAATCAGTGACGCAACAACCCTAGGCAAGTTTGGTGTAACCGGTCAAACTCGAGAGCACAATAAAGCAAACCGGCGCTTTCACGAAGGCCCTTCAATTGCACTCATTGAAGATAGCTTAATTTCTAAGCACTATATTGCAGTAGCCTTAGCATCTGGATGGCGTGAGAACCCCTTTGAAACTGATGGTAAGAATTACTTTTATCTGATTCGCGATACTGAGCCACTGGATCTATATGCTGGCCTAACGATTAAGAATTCACCTTACCCAATTACTCATCGCGATCTGGGTAATAAAATGATTGATGTCGATAAAATCACCGAAAGTGATATAGATAAAACAAAAATAACCGAAAACAGCAAATTATACAAAACAGTAGTACTAACTAAGGCACTAGAGGTTAGTGGCGAAAAGTCTTTCGGGTTACCTTTGATTGCTAGTAATAAGGTATATTTTTCAACGCTGATCCCTGCTGATCTGGATGATCCGAGTATTATTGATGGCGCCACTTGCACCAAAGATACCGGAGACTCTCGCGTTTATGCCATTGATTTATTTAATGGCGAAGGAGCATTACCAAGCTTAAAAAATCATAAACCAGGCACATCAAAAACTGTCGAGTATTATGAATATGAAAGCGCGCTTAATGCTGGTGATATCACAACCTACATCAATAAAGAAGGTGAGCCCACAATTAGCTCTGGGCAAACACCCATCACCCAGTTACCCATACCCGATAATATCACCAAGAAAATGCATTGGCGAAAAATGAAATCAGGTAGCGAGGTCGATAGAGATCAATACTATCGATAAGCACAAAAAGCATGCCTGCAAAGGCAGCCCTGAATAGAGACTGCCATTCGCAAATATTCAATTCAACCCCGCGCAGTGACTGCTATTGAAAGATAGCAGTCACTTTTTTATGGCCGCCAATAATTAAACACTTAAGCCGTGTAATGATCATCAATATCAAGTCAACGCATTATTGAGCGGCATAGATTTAAAGCGAAGCTGCATAATTCAATATATGCCGACTACATCACAAGTACTGAATGTACCTCACACAAAGTGGCTGGTATTGTGTATTTGATGCCATTACATGTAATCGAGCGCCACTCACGTAACATCTTAACTCAATACTTGCCAACAACAACACTCGATATTATTGGTAAACCTCACCAATAACAGCTACAACCATTCATGAGACAAACCTATGCAACAACGCAGCATCATCAATTTTTTTTCATCGTTTTCCTTGGTCAAATTGACAAGTATTGTGAGTGCCTGCTTACTTATTGGTTGTACAGGGTCAGATATGGCTATACAGAGTAGCTCTTCACTGAATAGCTCGAGTCATAACTCAAGTATCAATGACCACTCAGCAAGCAACAGCTCCTCCCTTAAGGATTTGGTTAATAGCAGTTCAACAAATAGCTCAAGTTCAAATCCAGTCATTTTTTCAAGCGCTAGCTCGATTAGCAATGATAATTACAGTAGTTCTGAAGGCAGTAGTTCTGAAGGCAGTAGTTCTGAAGGCAGTAGCTCTGAAAGCAGTAGTTCTGAAGGCAGTAGCTCTGAAGGCAATAGCTCTGAAAGCAGTAGTTCTGAAGGCAGTAGCTCTGAAAGCAGTAGTTCTGAAGGCAGTAGTTCTGAAGGCAGTAGCTCTGAAGGCAGTAGCTCTGAAGGCAATAGCTCTGAAAGCAGTAGTTCTGAAAGCAGTAGTTCTGAAGGCAGTAATTCTGAAAGCAGTAGCTCAATTGGACCAGCACCTAAAACAATCGGCAGCATTGAGATACTCTCAGGAAAAGCCTATGAGTTTGTCGATGAAAACACGCAGTTAATTGAGCTAGCTCAAGGCTTTACATGGGCAGAAGGCCCTGTATGGTACGCCAAAGGCGGATTTTTATTATTCTCTGATGTACCCGAGAATATCGCCTATAAATGGCACCCCACCGAGGGCCTTAGCCGCTTTTTATCACCATCAGGATCAACAGGCTTACACTTTGGCGATGGCCCTCAAGGCTCTAACGGCATGGCCATTAATAGCCTCAATGAACTGATTATAGCGCAAACTGGTGATCGGCGAATTGCCAAGATGACTGCATCACTCGACGCTCCCAGCGAAATCTATGAGACTTTAGCCGATCAATACCAAAGCTTACGCCTCAATGCGCCTAATGACTTAACCATAGCCAGTAATGGCGACCTGTATTTTACAGACCCAACACATGGTCTACCCAGTGGTAATCAAGCACTCTCTCATCAGGGCGTTTATCGCTTGGATACTGCCGGTAATATCAAATTATTAACTGATAGTCATCATCAGCCTAACGGTATTGGCTTATCGCCTGCTGAAGATATGTTGTATATCACTGACCAACAACTTTACGCTTACAATCTTGCTAGTGATGCAACATTAAGTCATGGTCGGCGCTTAATTCGCAACCCGTCACAATTTCAACGCCCTGGAGACCTAGGTGGCTTTGACGGCTTGCATGTACATTCATCAGGCACCCTATTTACCTCGGGCCCTGGTGGAATATGGATTGTCGCACCCGACGGCGAGGTTTTAGCTATTTTACGTACTGGCCAGCGCACCGCTAACTGTACACTCAGTGATGACGAAAAAACACTATACATTACCGCTGACGGTATATTAGTGAGTGTTGAGTTAAAACCTAAAGCTAATTAATAACAGCCAAGAACAATCAATAATGTTCTAATGAATGACTCTATCAAATAGAGCAGCTCATGAGAATATGATTGATTAAAATTATACGTAACTGTTCAGAGTCGCTGAAATTGGACGCCAATGCATCATTGTCTGGGCTGCTCAAACCATCCATGAGCACTATATACTCGTAGCACTTGAGATTTAGGTGTTATTTGCCAGCCTAGCTGAATAATGGCTATTTTCTATCTTAAGATGTAAAGGAACTATCTCTCATGCTCTCACAAACTAACCCCAAAAAAATAGTCGTATTTACAGGTGCTGGTATCAGTGCAGAAAGCGGCTTACAAACCTTTCGCGACTCTGACGGGCTTTGGAATAACTATCAACTAGAAGAGGTTGCAACGCCTAAAGCTTGGGCCATACACCCCGAAGTTGTCTTGGCTTTTTATAATGAAAGAAGAAAACAAGCCTTTGAAGCGCAGCCAAATGCCGCTCACAAAGCTGTTGCAAAATTAGAAGAACAATATGAAGTCATTGTGATTACTCAAAATGTCGATGACTTACATGAGCGTGCAGGCTCAACGCAAGTTATCCATGTACATGGAGAGCTCAAATATGCACGCAGTAGTAAATATGACTCTCCACTTTTTTTATACGATAAGGGTAAAGCCATACAGTTTGGTGATATCTGCGATAACGGCAGCCAGCTTAGGCCACACATTGTTTGGTTTGGCGAGCACATTCATCATTACGAGCTATCTAAAAAACACCTAGAAACTGCCAGTAAAATATTGGTCGTAGGTACATCATTATTGGTTTACCCTGCTGCACATATTTTAGAAGGTGCTAGCATCGATGCCGAAAAAATTATTGTTACCCAGCAATTAGATAAGACGCCCCCCGGCTATGAATTGCGCAAAGGCAACGCGGCAGCACTGGTTCCTAATATTGTAGACGGTTGGTTAAATAATGGAAAAGCCGCTATATAAGCGGCTTACATCGCAAAACAACTAGCTTCAGAACGCTTGAAATACTAAAAACTTGCAGAAATTTGTGAATTATTGGCACCTGTATTGAATATGTTATTGTCGCCATTTTGCCAAACAAGGTCATTACCTGGATTGCTTTCATTACGCTTTAAGCACTTCCACTCTATGGCTGTATTTTGCGGCAATGCAATAGTGCCCGTCCAAATGGGGTATGAGGCGGGATCTAACTTCACCGCACTTGCCGGGCTCCAATTGCCAAGCTCAGCACGGTTACCCACAACATAAACGCTTTGGCCCAAAGTGGTATTGCCGTTAGCACAAGTCAATGTAGTATTTACAGTGCCTGTCCCGCTACCATTATCACCGCCATTGCTTCCACCACTATTGTCACCACCGCCGCTGTTACCGCCGGCGCCTACAATAGCGCCCACATGTATGGCTGCGGCATTGTTGTAGTACACCTCAAAGTTTGCAAAGCCATTATCATCCACTGTAATAGTGCGCCCCGAGCAGCTGCGCGAGGCCGCGTTATAGTCACCCGCAATCACATCGCAATACACACCCTTAGGCATACCTGTTTGAAAGTTTCTATTCAGATTGCCATCCATATTAATCACTACAAAGCCTAGCCCACCACGTCCAAAGGCAATTTGATTACCTCCGTTATCCCATTGGTGGGTAGCGCGAAACTGCGCTGCTGTATGGTTGCGAAAAGAAACCATATTCGCAATTTCACGGTTACGATGCTCACAAAGCCAACCGCCAGAGCATGAGCTAGCACCATGACCCGGAGGGCCCTGATCATGATCGCTCCAATCATAACTCGACATGACTTTGGGGTAGCCATAAGGCCAAGCTAAGGTAAAAATATGTGCAAGATTATTCGCATTATTACCGTCTTTGTGAGTAATGGTATTATCGGTATCTTGGCGCTGGTTATCGTGATTAGCTACAAAAGTAATGGCCTTGTCGCTGCTTAGCCAATTACTCCATGAGCCAATATTTTTCAGCTCTTTTAATGCACCACGGCGTTTAAAGTAATATCCAATGGTTTTGGTAAAATTAAACTCTGTCACATCACCAATACCGGTGTACTCGCTAGGTTTTACCGGCTCGTTATCCGCGCCAATCACTTCTTGATATATATACGGGTTACCATTTAATCGGCTTTTAATTGCTGCAATATCGCCTGCAGGCATATGCTTAGCAGCATCAATACGAAAGCCCGCCACGCCGAGGCTTGTTAAATCATTCATATAATCGGCGATTTTACCTTGCACGTAATCTTTTTCGGTCGCTAAATCATTCAAGCCCACCAAATCACAGTTTTGCACTTGCCAGCGATCTTGGTAGTTAATGCCTCCTGTGCAATCGTGAAAATCCCATTGCGAAAACGGCACCTCAGGAAAATCACGGTCCCAAGCAGCCATATGATTAATGACAGCATCTGCATAAATATCAACACCTACCGCTTTACAGCGCTTAACCATACTAGCAAACTCATCACGGCTACCCGAGCGTCCTTCTATGGCATAACTCACGGGCTGATAGCGTGTCCACCATTGACTGCCATTAATCGATTTTTGTGGCGGTGAAACCTGAACAGCACTGTAACCTTTAGGTCCTAAAACATTTTCACACTCACTGGCAATATCGTTCCATTGCCATTCAAATAAATGTACAAATGCCGTTCTAGGTTCTGCGTGGGTTAGCATACTCAGCGCACCGCCAGCAAGCGCACAGGCCATTACTAATCTTTTCATTTACTCAATCCTCATTCATTGCTTTGTTATTTTTATCACTAAAAATGATCACTAAAGTGTTTTAATCACAGCTGCCCAGCCTGCACCTTAAACATACACAAAGCCATTGGCGCGGCGCATACATTGACGAGAAAGGATAGAGACGGCTACATTTAAAACACATCGAGTATAAATAACCTAACACATAAAACAATACGTTTTTGATGACATTAAGAATTTAACTAGACAAGTTGGGGGGTTATTCAGCGAATAGGCAAGCCAACACTGCGAGCATAAGTGCAGCTGCACTACGGCTTTGTACTGTATCATTAAAACATTATCTAGCCGTAAACTAATACAATATAAAAAGAGCTTTGATATAGCCATACCAATACTATCTAAAGATTTTTACATCATTAAACTCAAAGCCTCATACACCGCCGTATATCGCATTGCCTCGGCCATGCCAAAACCCGGCACTGTTTTCGCTTTAGTGCGGGTAAACACTGGTACATTAATACCCACCAAAAAGCGAGTTATTAAATCGCGTGAGGGGGTAGCTACACCTTTTGTTTGCAAATGTACCATTAGCGCTTTTGCGGTACTATTAAGTAACGCGATATCGACTTGCGGAGTGCTCGGTGCAGCAAAGGTGGCACCCTGCCCTTTACAGCTACTACAATGGCCGCATTGTTGCGGGGCATGTTGGTCGTCAAAGTATTTGGCTAGGCTATAACTTAAACAATGACGGCTTTGTAAAAAGCGTAACATTAAAGCAATGCGCTTTATTTCGTTTTGCTCATGCTGTTTAAAATGCTGCGCTAAGCGATCTGCAAGGTCTTGATCAATGGCGGTGGTATTCACCCCAAACGCCTCGACGGCACCTGAGGATTTAAGCTCTATCCAGCCTTTATCTTTAAAATACTCTAGTGCAGTAATCACCCGTTTGCGCGCGCCACTACCGCCAAGGCTTACGCTAGCATTATAAATACCATCAAAATCTACAATGCCCCAAGTACGCTTAAACTGAATATTGCGCAATATGCACTCGACAAAACCGCGGTGCTCGCCCTCAAAAGCAGACAAAATAACCGATTGATCACATAATAATTTCACCGAATATTCGGCGCTGTACGTGTAAAGAGGGGTTAGTACGTTGTGCATTTCTAATTGTACTAATAATGTTTTGAGGGTTAGCTGGCGAATATTAGCCGCATTGGATAATTGATATAACTGCATGTCCCATTGGCCATTTTGCTGATGCTCAATAATATGATTGAGTACTAACGCTATACCCGCTTGCTCTGGGGTATCGCCATATACAAAGTTTTCGATTGTATTTAAGGATTCAAGATTACCCAATACATAACAATTAGAGGCTAAACCGTCGCGCCCGGCTCGGCCGATTTCTTGGCTGTAGTTTTCGATGGATTTTGGTAAATCGTAATGCACCACATAGCGAATATCGGCTTTATCAACACCCATACCAAAGGCAATAGTCGCAACCACTAAAGGAATATCACCGCGCATAAACCCCTCTTGAATACGCGCACGCTCTTCGTTTTTCATACCAGCATGGTAGGCACTCGCATTGATACCCGCCTGCTGTAAATAACTCGCCACAGACTCTGCGGTATGCTGTAACGTGACATATACAATACCATTACAACCTGCATGTTGGTGTATTAACTGCTGGAGCTGGGTGTTTTTATGCGCTTGCGGTACGGCTAATACATTCAGGTTAAGGTTGCTGCGATAAAAGCCAGTTTGAATAATCGCACTAGAGGCAACATGAAACTTACTGGCCATATCTAATTTAACTTGCTTAGTCGCTGTGGCTGTTAACAAAAGAACTTGCGGAATATTAAATTCTTGTTTATAGCTAGGGAGCTTTAAATAATCGGGCCTAAAATTATGACCCCATTCGGATATACAATGCGCCTCATCGACGACTAATAAAGATAGCCTAATCTCTTCCATTAATGCCCTAAAACGCTCATTTTTAAAACGCTCTACCGAGACCATGAGTATTTTAACTTTGTTATTTTTAATATCGGCAACCACTTGCCCATATTGATCATAAGTTAAGGTGGAATCTAAGCTGGCGGCAGGTATATTACGGGATTTTAAAAAATCGAGCTGATCCTTCATTAAGGCCAGTAGTGGCGAAACTACCAAAGTCAAATAAGGTAGCTGTAGAGCACTCAGCTGATAGCATAACGACTTGCCCGACCCCGTGGGGAATATAGCTAAGGTCGAGTCGCCTTGTAAAATATGTGTTATAGCCTCTTGTTGACCTTCGCGAAAAGCATCAAAGCCAAAGTGGGTTTTTAGTAGAGCGGGAAGCGTGCTTGAAGTGCTAGGCATCATAGACTCAAAGTAGACTCGGGTGGCTTAAATTTAATCTTTTATTTTAACATCTTAGGCTTCATTGAGTAGAATTGATATTAAAGGGCGATATAACGTGTATTTAACGGCCTAGCATCTAGCACTAGCGACAATAGCTTCACTCCAGCTAGCCAAAGCACTTTACGCCGAACTGAAAAATAAAAGCATTACTTTCTAACCAAAAAAAGCCCTTACAATGAAGGGCTTTTTAACAAATTCAATCAATTTAACCAAAACTCTTTGCTTTAATGTAGGCTGGGCGCTGCTGCACTTTTTTAAGGTAGGCCAATGTATGCTCTTTACCCTTAAGCAACCCTACACGACTAGCCATATCTAAACTTACAGCCATCATAATATCGGCTGCGGTAAATTCATCGCCGGCAAAATAGGGCTGCTTGCTTAGGGTGTTATCGATATAGGTAAAATCAACATTGGCCTCTTTCGCGATATAACCATCCATAGGTTGCTGGCCATCGCGTGTTTCCATATTTAGCAGTGTACTGGTAACAACCGGTAAAGCTAGAGAACCTTCGGCAAAATGGCTCCACTCTAAATATTGGTAATAGCTTTGGCTGCCTTGGGCTGGGCGCAAGCGCTGCTCAGAATATTGATCCAACACATATTCAATAATGGTACTTGACTCGCATAGCGTGACAGTATCATCGACTAGGATAGGTGCTTTGCCCAATGGGTGTACTAATTTTAATGTATCAGGGGCTAAATGTGTAACGGCATCACGTTGATAGTCCACACGTTTATAATCAATAGCCAGCTCTTCTAATAGCCAGAGAATACGCGTTGAACGCGACTGATTTAAATGATGAACAGTTAACATAACGTTACCTTTATACTTGTTGTGAGAATTATTATTTGGTGTGGCAGTGTAGAATTAAGGCAAGGTACGATTAAAACAAAGTACGATTAACTGCCGTGATCAGATTTTGGTATTCAAAAAGTAAAAACATTACTTTAAATAATCATACCTCGATCGACGGCAGCCTCAATCACACAGCGCTCATATTGGTCAGGTGACTGCGTACTATGCTAATGCAGTCGTTAAAATAGCACGACTGACTTCGGGCGTAACTTTGCCGTGCTCACCCAATGCAACCATGCCATGCTCAACGAGCTTTTCAATTAAAGGATCAATATCGCTAGCCCCTAAATCTACATCACTCAACCGTGTAGGTACTTGCATAGTCGTAAAAAATTTCTCGGTCGCTGTAATCGCTTGCGCTATACGTGTATCGTCATCACCTTGGGTAATATGCCAAACACGCTCAGCATATTGCAGCAGCTTTTCGCGTTTAGCCTCGGTGCATACCTTCATAACAGCCGGTAATACAATCGATAATGTACGCGCATGATCAATACCATGAGCACCTGTTAACTCATGGCCAATCATATGAGTGGCCCAATCTTGTGGTACACCAGCACCAATTAAGCCATTTAGAGCCATGGTGGCTGCCCACATAATATTACCGCGTACAGCAATATCATTTTTGGTGTCGGCCGCTAGCGCCTTGGGGCCTTCTTCAATTAAGGTTTGTAGTAAACCTTCGGCGAAGCGGTCTTGTACTTTACCGTCCACGCTATATGTTAAATATTGCTCGATAGTATGCACAAAGGCATCAACGACACCATTACTGATTTGACGATCAGATAACGACAAAGTTACGGCTGGATCGAGCACAGCAAAAGTGGGGCGCACAAGCTCGTGCATAAAGGGTAGCTTATTGCCATCACGCGAAATAACTGAGCCAATATTAGATTCAGAACCGGTTGCAGGTAATGTCAATACACACCCAATGGGTAGTGCAGCATGAATAGGCGCTTGCTTCACCACGATATCCCAAGGGTCATCGCCTTCAAATAAAGCCGCTGCAGCAATAAATTTGGTGCCATCAATAACCGAGCCGCCACCGACAGCTAATAAATAATCAATATTGTGCTCTTTAATTAATACTTGCGCTTTCATTAATGTGGCATAGGTAGGATTGGGCTCTATGCCGGCAAATTCAAACCAAGTATGCTCCGATAATGCTGCCGCCACTTGCTCGTAGACACCGTTAGTTTTGATAGAGCCGCCACCATAAGTTACCAAGACTTTTGCATCTTTAGGGATGGCGCTGCCTAGCGTTTGAATTTGGCCTTCGCCAAAGTGGATTTTCGTAGTATTTTGAAAACTAAAATTAAGCATAAAATTATCCTCTATTGCCTCCATATCAGGCTTGTCACCCTACTGGGTTTACCACGATAGCAGGCTAATGATTCGCTAAAACTGTGTCACTATTAAAGTCAGTAACCCGTTAAAAGATGCACAAAGCCGGCAATACATACCCAACAAACAATCTGCCGGCATCTGACTAGGCGAGCTTTATTCACTTGCTAAATAGTGACATCAATTCATTAATAGAAATATATTGTGTGTGCAACTACGCAAGTGCTGCCAATAGTTTTTGCGCTGCCAACTCTGAGCTGGCCGGGTTTTGACCACTGATGAGTAAGCCATCTTTAATCGCAAACGCATTCCAATCAGCCACTTTTTGGTACTCGCCACCACGCTTAACAAGCTCATCTTCTAACAAAAATGGCACGACATCGGTCAATTGCACGGCTTCTTCTTCGGTATTACTAAAGCCGGTGACCGCTTTGCCTTTAACAAAGTAGTTCCCGTCACTATCTTTGACATTTAAAAATGCCGCAGTAGCATGACAAACAGCCGCCACAGGCTTGTTAGCGGCTAAAAAAGCTTCAACTAATGCAATCGAATCGGCATTGTCGGTGAGATCCCATAATGGGCCGTGACCGCCAGGGTAAAAAACTGCGTCGTAATCGTCTGCGCTAACATCGGCAAGCTTTGCGGTATTCGCTAACAAGGCTTGTGTTGCAGCATCACTATCAAAACGCTTGGTCGATTCGGTTTGAAAGTCTTCTAATTCACTTTTAGGATCAATAGGTGGCTGGCCGCCGGCTGGCGATACCAAGGTAACCTGTACACCGGCATCAACAAAGGCATAGTAAGGTGCTACAACTTCTTCAACCCAAAAGCCTGTTTTTTCGCCTGTATCACCTAGCTCAGCATGTGAGGTGATAACCATTAACACTTTTTTTGCATTTAAAGTAGACATGTCGTTCTCCGGTGGTTTGTGATGAATCACTGCAAAAGCAGCTCTGGCAAACAATGTAATCAGTCTATATCTATGCACTACATCTAACAATGAAGATAAAATGATCTACATTGTTTTAATAATTGATACAATAGAGTCTATAAATCCTCTTTAAAAGTAGACCCTTTTTTAAGTCCAATATTTGAATTAACACTATGAACCTCTCCTTTGAACAACTCAAAAGCATGGTGGTATTTGCTCAGGTTGTAGAGCAAGGTAACTTAACCGCCGCCGCTAAGCACATTGGCCTATCGCGCGCAGTGGTGAGCTACCACATCAAAAAACTCGAAGTTCAGCTGGGCGTCAGGCTGCTCAACCGCTCTACCCGCTCGATTGCCTTAACCGAGGCTGGCGCTGAGTATTATGAGTCGTGCCGCATTATTGCCGAGCAAACCCAAGCGGCTAACCAAAAAATGGAAAACCTCAAAAATGAGCCCGAAGGTCGCTTAAAAATCACCTGCCCGGTAAATGTTGGCCTACAGATGGTTGTACCCGCACTCAATGAATTTCGCCGTCATTACCCTAAAATTGAGCTCGATGTCATGCTCACCGATGAGGTCGTTAACATCATACAAGAAGGTATTGACCTCGCCATACGCGGCGCACCGCTGCCCGACTCGGGCCTACAAGCTAGCAAACTATGGACGCTACCTACTTGCCTATGTGGTTCACCCGATTATTTCAAAAAAAACGGCCGCCCATTGACCCCTGCCGACCTAGAGCAACATGACTGGATTATTTATAAGCTAACCGCAGGGCCTATCGAGCTCAACAAAGGCAGCCGCTCCTTTAGCGTGGCCGTAAAGGGCACAATTAGCACCAACAACGCCGCAGCACGTACCGCTTTCATCGAAGGTGGGCATGGACTGGGCCGTATTCCGATGTATGATGCCTACCCTAAAATTAAAGCTGGCTCGCTTGAGTCGGTACTCGATGATTACCAACTCAAAGACATTAACGTATTTGGTGTTTTCCCTCCAGGTAATACTAGCGCTAAAAAACTGCGCTTGCTCATCGATTACTTAAAAGACTTCTTTAAACACACCGAGCGATCCATCATGACGATGTAACATGAAGTGCCGACTATTGCTTATGGGGGTACCCTAGGCATACTCGGCACTTCACGCACTTTAAACCTTAGTCTTCTAGTCAATACTCAGAAATACCGACATTAGACGCTAATGAGTCACTGACTAGACTGCTCAAGCCATCGGCAACTTTACGTTCCTCCACGTTGTATTCCTACAATGTTTCATTTTGCATGCCCCTACGCAGGTGTAAAGCCTGATCCTTTCTCCCAGTATTAACAGCAATCCGGTATTAACAGCAATATAAAACAATCTATCAGCCCCCTATCGAATAAGGTTTGTCAGCTTGGCTGAAAGTTACAAAATATCAACTATTCTAACAACTCAGGGCTGCTTTTTAGTGGGAATTAACAAGTAGGCGCAGGCAACCCCGTAGTTAGCTCTTCAAAAATAGCATTATTAAAAATTTAAAAAATACCCTAAAGACTGT
>NZ_LGAK01000060.1 GCF_001292705.1 Marinagarivorans algicola | reverse complement strand
TAACCAATTAAAAAACGAAGACGAAGGGTCGTTACAGGCAACATTTTTTTTCTTCGCCTCAAAAAAGTCGCTAGCTAAATACTGCGACATCCAATGTATTAAACCTTTTTCGTTCGATAACAAACAGTACAGCATATCTTTATTCGTGAATCGCCCCGCTGCAACTCCGGTAACTTGCACCGATGCCCTTTTGGCCACCATCGAAAGCCAAGCCATTTTTATCACACCCTGCGCATCCTGATGATCAAACCAAGCCAACAAGGATTTTCTGCGATAAAAATTAGCCACCCCATTGATCGAATTAACGATCTTTGGGTTACCTTGCATTTTATGGAAAGCACTAAGATAACCTTCAAGCCCTTTCGCAGGACTCGCGCCGTGGGCTCGCACATGTTGTAATCTACGTTCGAATTCACTCGGTTTAATCATTATTTATCTCTTAGTTTTTATTCAATATACCCGATAGGCAAGCCGTCTGTTTATCTATAAACCTTTCACTAATCACCATGCGCCTACATGGGAGCAACATCAGCTCGATAATGGCAGGTTTATGTAACAGTGTTTATACATCAGGGATTGTATCGTTTAAAAGGTTATTTAATTCTTTGATTCTATTTATCCTGATTTTAATTACACTTTTTAGATCCCCACCCAAGTACTTTGCATACTTTTCATTGTGGAACATATCTTCATCAAACAACCTCATTGGTTCGATTTTATTTAATTGTTCCAACAAATTAATGCAGTTTTTAATAGCCGAGAAATCATGCTCAGACAATTTATTATTTACCTTATAATGAGTTAAAATCCTTATTATATTTTTACTATTACAACTATTATCAACCGCTATGGCTTCCATCAAAGTACGCACAAAAAGCCAATGATCTTCACCTTGTATCTCTTCGAGTACTTTGGGCGTTATACGCACATTATTAAATGCTACGCGATATAAGCCCCACAAATCATCATCTATATATTTATCACTATTATTCATATTTTCTAGCATATTTTTTTCAAGTAAACACGCACCTGCAGTACAGTCAGCTGCGAGCGCCTTTAGCAACAATTCAAAAAAAATATCTTTAGACGCTTCATGAAATACATAAATTATTATTTTTTGAAGATGCTGACCAGCAGGATGCCCTAGATTATTTTTAGAATATTTAACAGTAGGCATAACCTGTATTATTTTAGAAGCTAAGCGACTGAAATAGTCAAGAGATAAAGGCCTCAACTTTTTACTTTCATCTACCGAATCATATTCTGCTATTTTTAAGTAAAGGTAATGGCTTAGCGGGCCGCTGCAAATAAACCTTTTAACATCTTTTGCATCTAATTCTCCCCCATTCACTAAAGCCTGATGAATAGCCGCCATAGCCTGCAAATACTCTTGGTCTTTTAAGCGCTCATCAGGAAGTAAAGCGCCATAATCAACATCTGTCGCATCGCCAGTATTACTTGAGCGTTCGACAAAGCGATTTAAGTAATTAATTCTACCCGCATACGATACTATTTGGTGTGAGCCACAAGTCATTATTATATTGATAAAGCGCTCTAAATCTCTTCGTTTATTTAACGTAATTTCATTCCAGAATATTGAAACTTCATCCTCATTATTTTCAACCCCATCCTTCCCATCATTATTCTTAGAATTTGACTTTTGATTGCACATGAAGGAACTCATAGTAAAAATATTCCTACCACATTCAATGTTATAAAATTTACGCGCCCTGCCTTTATCTCTCGCTTCTATTAACAACTTAAAAAACTCAAAAAAAGAATGGTCATATTCTTTTAAAAGACTTAACAATACCAACTGCTTAAGCTCAATTTCACCGCAAAGGTCACCCGGTATTTGATTATCGTCAATACGGCCTTGGCCGCGCCAAAGGGCATCTACATCGCGTATTACATGCTTAAAATCACGTGGTGTACCAAAGGGGAAGTCTCCGGCATTAAAATGGGGCATGCCATTAGGCCATATTTTATTGGCCGCATGTAAATTCCACGGGCCCTGTATCAGTTTATTTAATATCTCAGCAAAATCGGAGGCTGGGGTTGCGAGTGTTTCTTTATATTCAATCACACGCATATCGCCACTCATTATCTCTGGGCTACCGGTCATAATCACCTTTATGCGGCTGCTCGGATTTTTCTGTAAGCGGTCGATTAGCGCCATGGCGCTTTGGCAACGCTTTGGTTTATCGCTGTCTATACCGCGGTCGGAGTCTTCTATGACTACTAGCATCTGTTTATTAAGTACGGCTAATAGATTAAAAATACTTTGCAGTGTTTTTTGGGCATCTTGTGTATCACCCAACAAATGGCTAAGTGTGGCCCACCAGCCACGCTGGGCTTGCAGCGCTTTATGATAGGCATCGGGCACCGTCATATAGCCGCTCACATCGGTCACGGCGGCTAGCTCGTTGAGCATTAATTTTAATACTTGCTCATCAAATGTAGCGGGGTCACGCTCCCAAGCATCAACGTTAACCACCAGCCAGCCTTGCTGCTTTATATGGGTGGCCACCGCATTAATGATTGACGACTTACCCGAGCCATATTCGCCTAGCAGCGCCATGCTTTTGGGCTGGCGAACCACCTGCGAGTCAGCGGTCATTAAACGGTTAAGGATGGCATTAACATATTTAATGCGACCAAACAGTAATTGGTCGCCCTGCTTAAGGGGTAACTCTTCTTTGGCCCACTGCAATAATTTAGCGGTATCCCATGTGGTGATATTGCCACCGGCCATAGACGCATAGGCAATACCTGTGGCCGCAGGCTTAGCACGTCGCCCAAAAGCAAGCATCACGATACAAAAAAGCCCACTAAAAGCCATCACATAACACACAACAGGGTAAGGCTGGGTTACAGTAATCCACCCCAACACCATAGCCAGCCACAAAGGCGGATGCGCCCAAAAAATGCTCTGCCAAGGCTTGATATGCGAAGGCCGCAGCAACCCAAATTGTTTAACAGCACCCAGCGACATAAAAATAATTAGCGCGATAAAACACGTTAACTCAAGCCCTGCCATAACGGGTATAGCGGCAAGCAGCGCCGCCCCTAACGGCACCGCTATAAGCTGCACAACCGCGGCAGCCACTAGACTGTACAACACAATATCGCACCAACGTTTGGCAATAAGACACTGACGCTTAACCATCACCTGCACACCTTTAATTAATACGTTAAATCAATACGTTGATAAGAGTTTATCCGTTAATGCCACAATGGCTAATCGCTTGCACGCACAACCGTGTTTGGGTATAGCGGCATGCATGCATAAACATCAATATAAAGCCAGTCATACAGAGCTGCCAGCAGTGCGCATCATTATTATAAAAGGCTATTACAGCTATCGCTCAAACTTGCAACCCGCTGGGACAAGCACTCGTTTTCGTTTTACTACCGATCCACCGACTAAAATACCCACCAGCCCCGTACGATGACTTTTTTCAAAGCCTTTGAGGCAGGATGCCGAGTGGAGCCATCAGGGACGATTTTACGGCGCTTTTGAAAACAGTCATCGTACGGGGCGAGATATAACCCGCTAAACTACTGACAATAACAGCCACTCACTTTTTGCCTGTCGCCTGCCTCCCCCAGCCACTACCGATCCACCGCCCCAAATACCCGCCAGCCCCGTACGATAACTGTTTTCAAAGCCTTTGAGGCAGGATGCCGAGTGGAGCCATAAGGGACGATTTTACGGCGCTTTTGAAAACAGTCATCGTGCGGGGCGAGATATAACCGCCGAGACAGACACTCTCTTCTGCTGCGTTGCTCAAAGTGTTACATGCCCTAGCATGCGCCCTTTCGGGCGCCTCGCCGAGAAAACAGAACCCTACGTTTAATTGGGCAAACTATTATTGCCTTGTTCCTTACAATGCTGCTCACCAATTTAAACGTAACTATTCAAGGCACCAGTACCGTACACCATTATCATAAAAGACTATTAATCAAGACACCCTCACAAAAAATAAAAATGGGCATCTTAAATTCTTTCATGGCATAACCCATCTTGACTTTAATACTGAATCATCAATGATCTTGCTTGGGAACAATGCCATCGCTATAGCACTACCATCTCAAAATAACGGCTATTCCTTGTATTCGACGATAACAAAAATAACAAGCGTAATTGAGCAGTAACGGCGCCTTAACACAGGGCATATTCATACCATTGACAAGGCACTGTATTTTTAGGTTTATGCATAAAAATACGCTATGCAGCGCTTTTGTCATTGGCAGATCATTATTCTTTGAGAGTCATTTTATTATGTTGATAAACACACACAATCGCGGGCGTTGGCTTGCGACACTTGGCGTAAGTTTAGCTTCGGCGGCCTGGGCAGGCACAGCCTCTGCCGCGCAATGCAGTTATGTTATTGCTAACCAATGGGGCTCGGGGTTTCAGGCAGCCATTAAAATTAACAATAATACAGCCACAACCATTAATGGCTGGAGTGTTTCTTGGCAATATAGTAACGGCGATAAACGCGATAGCGGTTGGAATGCTAATGTGACAGGCAGCAACCCCTATACCGCAACACCGCTAGGCTGGAACGCCAACATTGCCCCAGGCCAAAGTGTTGAGTTTGGTGTACAGGGCTCTATAGGCCCATCAGGTATTGCAGAGGTACCCGTTATACTAGGGGATGTATGCAGCACGGGCACAAGCTCGTCAATATCGCCGCCGAGTAGTAGCTCTGTGAGCAGTGTGGCTAGCTCAGTGCCCGCAAGTAGCTCAACGCCAAACAGTTCATCGTCAAGTGTTAGCGTATCAAGCTCGAGTGTTGCTAGCTCTGCCGCCAGTAGCGCTTCGAGTGTGAGTGGCACCTGCAACCTACCTTATCGCAATAATGGCATATCTATTTCTAACCGCTCTGCCACTTGGTCGTCGGGCGTTATTGATATCTCATGCAATAGTACTGTGAATCTATCATTGCTGGCGCTCGGTGCTGGGCCCATGGAGCCCTCCGACTTTTTAACTATTTATTACAAAATAGATGGCGGTCCTAAAATGACGCTATCGCAAAACACCAATGCCTTTGCTCAAAAAATAGTTTCTAAAAATGGCTTGCGCGGCAATACACTCGAGGTGATTGTAGAGGGCAAAACCAGCTTTAGTGATGAAATTTATACTGTCTCTAACATTACTATAAACAGTCATGGCGCAAGCAGCAGTGCGCAGTCTTCGGCCACGAGCTCGGTAGGCTCTAGTTCGTCATCGAACCCCTTGGGTGCAGGTGTGTTCCGTGTAGATACTAACGGTAACATTACCAAAGACGGCGTTATTAAACCCATCCACTGCGCCAACTGGTTTGGCCTTGAGGGCCGACATGAGCCCTCGGATGAGCCAACCAACCCAAGCGGCGCACCTATGGAGCTTTATGTTGGAAATATGACTTGGAACCCCACCGGCCGCACCGTGCAACAAACCCTATCAGAAATCACCGCCATGGGGCTTAATACGCTGCGTATACCCATTGCACCACAAACCTTAGACCCTACCAACCCACAAGGCTTGGCGCCCAACCTTAAAAATCATACTTCAGTGCTTGTCCCCAACTCTCGCCAAGCGCTAGAGGAATTAATTATTGCCGCAGACCAAAACAATGTTGATGTTTTTATTGATATTCACTCGTGCTCTAATTACGTAGGCTGGCGTGCAGGCCGCTTAGATGCGCGCCCACCGTATGTGGATTCTGTTCGCAAACAGTATGATTATTACCGCGAAGATAGCTCTTGCGCTTCCTCGGGCAACCCTGCCGGCGTTACCCGTATTCAAGCCTATGATAAAGAAACGTGGCTTGCCAATCTACGTGAAATTGCCGCGCTACCGGCGCAACTGGGTGTTGATAATATTATTGGGATTGATGTCTATAACGAACCATGGGATTACTCGTGGGCCGAATGGAAGTCGTTAGTGGAGGCGGCCTATACGGCAATTAACGAGGTTAACACTAACCTTTTAATTTTTGTAGAAGGTATTTCGGGCTCTTCGGGCAATCAAGATGGCACGCCAGACACTATAGAGCAAACACCGCATGGCGACCTAGCCTCTAATCCTAATTGGGGCGAGAACTTTTTTGAAATGGGCGCTAACCCATTAAATATTCCTAAAGAGCGTTTAGTCTTATCACCGCACACCTATGGCCCTTCTGTTTTTCAGCAAGCGATGTTTATGGACCCTAACCAACCCGAGTGTGAAGGCCTAGAAGGTGAAGAAGCCGGCCAACTAGGGTGTAATTTGGTGATCGACCCCGCACGTCTTATTCCTGGGTGGGATGAACATTTTGGTTATTTAAGGTCGCAAGGCTATGCTATGGTTGTTGGTGAATTTGGCGGCAATTGGGATTGGCCTACTAACGCCTCAGCTGGTGACCGCGAAACTTGGTCGCACATTACACCGGGTATTGTTGACGGCCAATGGCAAACCGCTTTTGTTGAATATATGATTTCAAAAAATATTCAAGGTTGCTACTGGGGTATGAATCCAGAATCTGGTGATACCGGTGGTTGGTACGGCCACAGCTACGACCCAATATCCAATACCGAAGGATGGGGTACTTGGCAACCCTTTGATGCAAGAAAAACCAACTTATTAAATCGCCTATGGGGCCAATAAGTATATAGTATTGCGTTAACCGGGTTAGCTTTTGAAGATAATTTCAACAGCTAACCCGATTTTCTTACAACACTTACATTACAATAAATAGCCTATTAATAACTTCGCTGTATTGAATATGGCCTAAGCTAATCTTGCCTCGTTCAAGCTCGCCAAAGCACTCACTCCTTCTACCCTCTCCCTCTAACATCTTTTCATTCTTGTACATTTTTTAACACTCTTTAACATCCTTTAACATTTTTTAACAACCTCTCCCAATACATCACTGTATGATTTCTAGATGATATTTTAAGTGGCTTATTCTTTTCTATTTCATCAGCAATGAATATTATTGCACATTTATATTATTACAATCGGCAGGTTGGTTATATTTTTTCGTAAGGAGTTATACGTGCTTAATGCATTACATAAAATACTGCACCGTGTAAATATTCAGGTAAGGACGCTTCACTTTCGCCTTTATGAGAGATGGCAGATATTAAGCTGGCTTTCAAGGCTCGTTATTTTTTCTGCAGTCTCTGTTTTAACCATCTATTGTCTTTGCTTAATATCCCAAATAAAAGGTGCACATATCACCAGCACTCATTGGTCTAGCGATGGCGTTATTTATGAATCTGTTAATTTACCTTTTACTCGTTATTACACGGGCGACTATTGGGTTAAGCTAAAAGTGTTAAATGGGCATACTGACACACCGCTTAAAGTGTACCCTGATGACCAATTACTAGCACTGAGCGTTAATGGCAAAGCTTATGACTTATCTCATTTTTCATTACGCCAGTTGCGCAACTTCTCTCAAGGCATGGCTATAAATATTGATTTTTCATCAGAAGATGAGTTGATTTTTAAACTCAAAAATCACAGCAACCCTGCATCGTTTAATGTCGACATCAGCAGTAAAATGACATTATTACAAGGCACGATGCTATGGTTAATAATGGCGGTATACGCCGTGTTTTTATCGCTTAGCATTCGCATTTATTTATCACAACTGGCAATAGCTATTTTTAGTTTTTTGCTCTGCGTTATGTACTTATCGGTCACCGATGAGCGAGAAAGAATTTTTGATGTCTATGAAGGTGGCGGACATAAAGATTATATTGAATATGTCGCAGATAACTGGGCACTGCCCAACCCTAGTGACGGTTGGGAATATCACCAACCACCATTATATTACGGGGTTGCAGCCACAGTAAAAACGTATCTTTTACCCAATAATATCAACAATGGCGACCTATGGGCACGCATACTCGCGCTATGGTTTTGGGTTGTTTTTGTGATTACCGCCTTGGGTGCGTTAAAAGGCGGGGTAGGCAATTATACAATATTAAATATCGCCAGTTTGCTATTGAGCTTTTGGCCTGCAGGCATTATTCATAGCGTGCGTATAGGTAATGATTTACCCCTTTATGCTTTAAGTATTTTATCATTTTACTTTACTCTAAAATGGTGGCGCTCAAAACAGACGATCTATATTTTTTGGGCTAGTTTTTGGATGTTTTTGGCCGTTTTAACCAAATCAAACGGCTTAATTTTAACCGCTATACTATTAGGCTTATTAGGCATACTGGCTATACAGCCTATTTTAACGCTACGAAAAACAAAAGAAATATTAGCCTTATACTATCGCCCGCTATGCGTTGTAGCCGCCTTTGCGGTTTTAGGCATAGCGGTGAATTTAGGCGACAACATTTACAAATACACCATTGGTGAAGCTGATGATTGGCTACTCGCCAATGTTGGCACCACCATTAACCCAGGCTTAAGAGTCGATAACAGCCTACTTAATTATATTATTTTTGACCTTAAAACTTTTTTAACATCCCCTTTTATAAGTACGTGGAGTGATGAATATGGCAGGCAATATTTTTGGAACTTTTTATTACGATCATCGTTAACGTCAGAATATTTTTTTGACGCTAGCTGGATGACAGCATGGGGAGTTTTTAATGGCATTTTATTATTGTTAATGCTGGCAACATTGGGCTACTGCGCACTCAAAACCATTGATGATGTAGGCTGGCCATTGATCGCTAAATCTATCTATAAATCACTACCTTGGCATTTGCTGTGGGTTCTTTCATTGATTTTTTTATTGGCTTATAGAATAAAAGTCCCTTTATCATGTAATACAGACTTTCGTTATATTTATCCCCTGCTCTTGTCATTTGTGTATTTTTCTAGCCGTATCGCCTCGACTCATGGCCGCTTGTCAACCATCACTATAGGCTGCATGACCGCCTTCCCTGTGAGCACTTTGGTGTGGCTTACCTTACTGGTTAAAGCTTGATTTTATGGCGTTATATTGGATATACACAGACTGAATATACCCCTATTTAAAAGGGGCATATATTTGTTGAAAATACTAAAAATTAATGGTGTTTATTATTTAACCTGTTTCTTTGTGGTAAACATCCATTCGAATCAGCTTAAAGGCACTTTCTCTACAACTTGCAATAGATTTTCTAGCCCGTCGAATCGCGTTAATGTAATCAGGGTCTTCTGGGTTTTCATTGACGATTGCATCAATTTGTTTATCGGTGGTAGGGATATCCCTAAAATTTTTAATCTTCTTTTGAGGCTTATTTTTAAGATACGTTGAAAACAACTGATTCAGTGTATCTACATCTGTAATATTGCTACCGTCAACGTTGATGCCATCTTGGTATGCGCGATCTTTACAATTTTGTAGTGTTGATATAAATCTAGGGTCTTCGCCTGTTACAGTGCCGTATTCAGCATGTAAATACGTTGATACATTTTTTCTCAGCTCTGTGGGCACATACGTGCTTTGCACTGTGGCGCACGATGCCACCAATAACAGGCAGCTTGCTGCATAGATATTTTTGATTATACAATTCTTAATAAAATTATTTTTAAATGCAAGCTTCATTTAAAAGCCGATTTATTACTGGGTGGAGCCCTCGATGAGAAGTTAACATTTACAGCGTTTGATATGGCCGTTTTTATCGCCCTTCGAGCATCAAGCACCCTCTGAAACACCCATTATTACACTCGCCTAAGCCTTACTCGCCGCCTTAACAAGCGTATCAAATAAACGATGCGATAAAACGCGCTTTAAAAAACCCAATACGTAGGTAGGCTGGGTAACGGGGTAGCGCACTTTGGGGTTTTTGCTTTCTAGTGCGTGCAGCACACGCTTTAATACAGCCTCGGGGGGTACGGTAAACGGTACTGCGGCGCCTTCGGTTTGTAAACGCTGTAAGCTCAGGGCGTAGGTTGCTGCATGGCGGCTTTGAGCCATATTAATATGCGCTTTTAGAGCATTTAAGGCGTTTTTTCTGAAATGACTTAATACTGGCCCAGGCTGAATCAAACTAACCTGTACATTGGTGTTCATTAGCTCTTGCCGTAAGGTATCGGTTAAACCCTCTAAAGCATATTTGCTCGCATTATAAGCCCCTCTAAAACCCATACCCACAAAACCCAATACCGAACTGTGCTGAATAAGCCGCGCGTGGGGCTGTGCCAGTAAAGCCGGCAGCAAACCGCATGTTAATTGATGGGTACCAAAAACATTCGTGGCAAACTGCTGCTCTAACACTTCGCGGGTTAAATCTTCAACAGCGCCTGGCTGACCATACGCGGCATTATTAAAAAGCGCATAAATATGGCCGCCGGTTATTGTTAAAATTTGCGCAATACCCGCCTCAACCTCATCGCTTTTGGCTAAATCAAAAACAACAACCTGCTCAAAATACTCGCTAAGTATCGCTTGCTGCTGCGTGTTGCGGCAACACGCTAGTACCTTGTAACCTTTAGCTTGCAAGCCTTTGGCTACACACAAACCAATACCGCTAGAGCAGCCTGTAATCACCACCGAACCGCGCTCGTGCGTCGCTAAGGGTGGGGTATTTTTTTGTTCCATGATGAAATCCAATCGTTAATACGTGACGGTTAATGTGCCGCTATGAATGTGCCGCTATTAATGCGCAGCCGCATAAAGGTAGGCCAATAGCGCAGCCAACTCACTAGCCGCACGCTGGGCCTGGGTTTGCGTAATATGGGCCGCTTGGGCGCGGTATTGGGTACTCAACACCTGCCCTGGTGGCGCACTGTAAATAAACGACGCCAAAGGCCCATGAGTTTTTAAAGCCCGAGGCAGTAATTGCTCAGCCGCCGGTACACTGTCAATAGCCTTGGCCGGTTTGATAGGCCCGAGTGTTGCTGCGGTAAATATACCAAAGCCCGCATCCCACACCCGATGCAAACTGAGCTTACAGCGGCCCTTTTTTTGAATATTGGCGTGTTTTGTCGTTGCTAAACAATGCGCATTGCCGCCAGCATCATGCTGGCAGTTATTATTAAGCGCCGCCAAGCCGTGTAGCGGCTGATACGCATCGGCTAATAAGTGGCTAATAAAAGCCATCCAAAAACCGCGCTCGGCAGCGCTAGGCGCTTGTTGATAAGCGGTGAGCAATGCCGGCCATACCCGTGCCAAATCACCATTAACACGCGTATGACAACGCGCTTTGGGCGTATTAACTTGTACCAGGCTGCGACTGGCGCTATCCCAATACTGCTGATTAACATAGTGCCAATTGGCTGTTTTATGCGCAGCATAAGGCTTGAATATCGGCGGCATCGCACCACCGGCATAGCGATTAAACAGTGCGTGTAATGTGCTATCGCGACGGGTATCGGGCCAGACTGCCGCCAAAGCAAATGGCTCATACGACCTCAGGGAATAGCGCCATTTTTTGGCCTTATCGTTGAGTAATAAGGCCTTGGCATTGCGATTAAAAAAGCGCTGCTGCTCAAGAGGTAATTGCGCTAAAGCCTGGCGCGCAATGCTCGCATGCCCCTGGTACGACCACGCCACAGCCTGCTGCGCACCCAGCCACCCCCAAACCAAAATCCAAATCAAAACCGCCTGTCGCCAAAACACAATTATCCCTTACGCGACTTTTTAACAACATCGTAAGCCGCCTGAATTTCTTGCGAGCGCTCGGTGGCTACCTTGATCATCTCATCAGGTATGCCTTGGCCGGCTAGTTTATCGGGGTGGTATTGGCTCATTAATTTACGGTAAGCTTTTTTAAGCTCACTATCGGTTGCGCTGGGCTCTAAACCTAAAGCCTGATAAGCGCCTGTAAGCTCCTCGGCAGCATTAGGCGCTTGCGTACCGCCTGCGCGACTACGGTAGTAACCACCTCTAAAGCGCTGCTGGGCTTCGGCAGCTTTTAGCATGCGCTCAAATAAAAAGGCACTAAAACCCAACTGTGCGGCAATTTTTTGTAGGGCTTGTTTTTCGGCATCATGAACTGTGCCATCAGCCAGCGCTATAGCAATTAAATAAGCTAACAATATTTGCTTTATATCAATATATTGCCCACACACGGTTAAAAAGTGGCTCACTAAAGGCTCGGGGTTAAATTCAGACTGCGCGCCACCTTTAAATAAATGAATCGCCTCTTTGCGCTGCTCTGGGCTTAAACGCATACTCGCCATTAGCTGCTCGGTCGCTTGCACTTCTTGCTCGCTCACGCGCCCATCGACTTTGGCTAAATACCCCATTAATGGAAAGGCTGTGCCAAAGACGGTGGTTTCTATTTTTTGACGCACTAGTGGATCTAAGCGACGGCGGCGAGTCAATAAGCCTTTTACAATAAAATGCCCAGCAACCAGCCCCGCAATTAGACCCCAAACCCCCCATAACTTTGCACCCAGCACCGCGCACACGATGCGAATAATCATACCCATTACCTTTTAACCTCATTCAATTAGATACTGACCAACTGTCACAACCGCCGCTAGCTCACACTCTCGACACAAGCAGACAACCCAAACCTGCCAATCACCGCACTCGTCATCTAGCCTAACGGAGCAGACTAAACCAGAGCGCCGACAAAACCAAGCTATTGTACCCGCAGGCTACATCAATACATGGCTTATCGTAACTATTTAGCGATACCGAAATGAATCATTGCTTGGGCCGCTCAAGCCATCTGTGGGCGCTATTTAAGTACTCCTAGCACTTAAATACCCAGAAAATAATCCACCAGCCCCCTATCAGGTGAACGTTTTCAGCTTGGCTGAATAGTTACGACTTATCTTGCTTTGCACGTCACTCAACACCGTTCGAGCGCACAAAGCCAGCTTGACTATACTTGAACAAGCCCTTCTCGAGAGTCAACGCCATGCGTCTATTCGCTGCTAGCCTTTTAGCCACCTTTCACCTACTGTGTGGGCTAATGGCCATTGCTCAGCCTATCACCGCTTTTGCATCAGCTCGCCTTGCGCAAGCTCCCCCCAAGCAAGGCAATATGAAGCCTGCGGATATTGATTTTAGCGGTCATAACCACCCAGCCGGTACTAAGCTAGAGCCCCTCGATCAAACCAATACAATTAAGCTCGATACAATTCGATTTAAGCGATTGCTGCAAGGCACCGACAGTGATGAAGTCATCAACGCCATTTACGTCACCCGCCAAGACCCTTACGGCTTTATTTGGTTTGGCGGCGAACACGGGCTTGCTCGCTACGATGGCCACGACATTAAAATTTATCAACACAATGCCAACAACCCCAGTTCGCTCACCAGCAACGCCATATGGGATATTGTTTTTGATCATGATGGGGTTATGTGGCTGGCAACCGATGCCGGTCTTGGGCGCTACAATGCAGCCAGTGATGACTTTACCAGCTTTCGCTCCAAGGGCTTGACAGCAAACTCGATCACCGGCGACTCGGTGCGCGCCCTTGCAGTAGATAGCCATAACAACTTGCTGATTGGTACAGATAACGGCTTTAATATCTTAGATGCCGATCGACGTAACTATCAAAGCTTTACCGATCGCCCCGAAGACCCTTACCGCCTGCCTAGTGCCGCTATTCACGCGGTGTATAGCGAGGCCAATGGAGATATTTGGCTGGGTACCACTGAATCGGGTTTAATTAAATTGCAGCGCAAGCCTTTTGCGATTGAAGTGTTTGCTCACAACCCTGCACAACCGAGTACCATTGGCCACAATCGCATTACTGATATTATTCGCGACCATACCGGCGCCCTTTGGGTGAGTAGTTTTGGTGGCGGCATTAGCCGTATGAATGCAGACGCTAAAACATTTACCAATTATCGCAACGATCCCAACAATGCCCACTCACTAGGCTCTAATACTGTTTGGAATATTTTTGAAGATAGCCTTAACAATTTATGGGTAGCCACCGACCATGGCGGCCTAGCGCGCTACAATTACGCCACCGATGACTTTAGTCATATTAAGCACAACCCTTACGATACCAGCAGTTTAAGCTCTAATAATATTCGCAGTGTTTTTGAAGACAAACAAGGCGATTTATGGATTGGCGCCTTCCCCATTGGGACCAATTTTTTTGATCGCTCAAGCACTGTGTTTCAAAACTATGCGCACCTGCCTCATCAAGCAACCAGCTTAAGCCACAGCACCCTACTCACCATTCAAAAAAGCCAGCAAGGGCATTTATGGATAGGCACCGAAGGCGGTATTAATGCCTTTAATACCCACACCCACCAAAGTCGGCGCTATACGGCAAAACCTGGTCAAGCCGGTCACTTACAATCCAATGCGGTACTCTCTATTGCCGAAGCCCAAAACGGCGATTTATGGGTGGGCACTTGGTCTGGCGGCTTGCATAAGCTCGATACGTCAAGCAACACCTTTACACAATTTTTACCCGATGCCGCCAACCTTGCTAACCCCAATACCGTTAACAGCGCCTATATTTGGAGCTTACTTATTGATAAAGACAAAAACCTTTGGATTGGTACCGAAACCGGTGGCTTAAATTTTTTAGAGACCAAAACAGGCAAATTCAAACACTATGTATCGAGCGACCCTGCAACCGCGCATCACGTTTCCAACGCTCATGTATGGACACTACTCGAGGACTCTTCTGGGGCTATTTGGGCCGGCACATTGCACGGCTTAAATAAATTCAATAAAGACACACAAACCTTCGAGCATTACTTTAGTGACCCCAGCAACCCCCAAACACTGAGTAATAATCGCGTCATTTCTTTATTAGAAGATACTCAAAAGCAACTGTGGGTGGGTACGCAAGGGGGCGGTATTAGTATTTTAGATCCGGCTCGCAAATATTTTAACCATATTACACTCAAAGACGGCCTACCCTCGAGTAATGTTGCCAGTATGGTTCAGGCGCCTGATGGTAAAGTTTGGGCAACCACCGATAAAGGCGTTGTCAGTATCGAACTGAATACACATGCCGCTAGCGGTAGTATGCCCAGCCAAAGCAATCACGGACCACACTCTCAGGCTAAATACCTTATTAAACATTATCAAAAAAGCCACGGTTTAATCGGCAACAATTTTAATCGTGACGCCACCTATATTGATGAAGACGGTCTTTTATATTTAGGCTCAACCGAGGGCCTAAGTATTGTTGATGTAAATAAAATCAACACCCATACTTCGCCACCTCAAGCGGTTTTTACCGACCTTAAAATATTTAACGAAAGTGTCACAGGCTTAGCCGAGGGCTCGCCTTTAAAAGATGCCATTTACAAAACCAATGCTATTGAGCTCGACTATAGCCAGCGCGTTTTTTCGGTATCTTTTTCGGCACTCAGTTACCGCTCTGCCAATCGTAATCAATACGCCTATTTACTGGAAGGATTTGATAAAAAATGGAATGATGTAGGTAACAAACACACGGCCAACTACACCAACATTAGCCCAGGTAAATATACGCTTAAAGTTAAAGCTGCCAATGCCGCCGGTGTATGGAGCACGACAAATAGCGAGCTTAAGATCACAATTAAAGCCCCATATTGGCAAACTTGGTGGGCCTATAGTGTTTATATGTTTGTTTTATTTGTTTTTATTTGGGCTTATACCCGCCAAAAAGCCAAACGAGTGGAGTTGCAGCAAGAGCGCGAAGTCAATGCCCAGCTCGTCAAAATTGATAAAATGAAGGATTCTTTTTTAGCCAATACATCTCATGAATTGCGCACGCCTTTAAATGGCATTATTGGCTTGGCCGAATCTTTACGCGATAGTTGTTGCGATGAATTAGAGGCAGCAAAAATCAGTCAACTTAATATGATTGTCTCTAGCGGTAAGCGCTTATCTCATTTAATTAATGATATTTTAGATTTATCAAAATTGGCCGATCGGCAAATAGAGCTCAAACTGCAACCCGTGGATTTACGCTATTTAACCGATACCGTCATTACACTATTAGCGCCGCTAACAAATAACAAACCGATTAAGCTACAAAATGAAATACCCAACCCATTTTATGCTGTAGAAGCCGATGAAAATCGTTTACAACAAATCATGTTCAATCTTATCGGTAACGCCATAAAATACAGCGATCAAGGCTACGTAAAAATTAATGCTCAACAAGATGACGCCACCACTACCATTCGCGTTAAAGATACCGGTATTGGTATTGCTCCTGAAGATTTAAAAACGATTTTTCAATCTTTTTGCCAATTAGAGCATACCGATGCGCGCGAGCACGGCGGTACGGGGCTGGGCCTTGCTATTACCAAGCAACTCGTCGAACTGCATGGCGGCAAAATGGATGTCATTTCACAACCGGGTAAAGGCACAACATTTATTTTTACAATGCCCACCAGCAAAACGTTATCACAAAGTGACAAACATAAAAAAATTGAGGTACCTCCTCCTACTGATATTTTTACGGCGAGTAAAAGTAAAGTTGTGACGGTGCAAGGTTCTGTGCGTAGCACCCTAGACGACACTCTAAACAATTCGCAAGAAAATTCGCAAGACAACTCTCAACATAACACCCAAGGCACCCTACAAAACAATACTCATCAAAACAATACTCAGCAAAACAATATTCAAAAACACACTCTCGATACTCGAAGCGATAAACAGTCATCGGGTGCTGTACATCATAAAAAATCCGATAAAAATACTGCAAAATCCAAGCTTAAAGTACAACCTTTAAAGACACGTTGCCCACTCACTATTCTTAGCGTAGATGATGATCCCGTGAATCGCATGGTACTTAAAGGCATTTTAAAATTACACGATTACAATGTCATAGAAGCCGATAATGGCGAAACCGCCTTGCAGAAAATAGCCGAACACCCAGAAATAGACTTAGTGGTATTAGATGTTATGATGCCCAAAATGACGGGCTACGAAGCCTGCGAAATTTTACGCAAAGAGCACCCCCTCTACGAACTCCCTGTCATATTTTTAACCGCAAAAGATGTCGAAAGCGAATTAACCCAAGGTTTTTTAAGTGGCGGTAATGACTTTGTAAGTAAACCTGTTAAAAAAGAAGAGTTACTGGCAAGAATAAAAGCGCAATTAACTATGCTTTTACACGCACGATCTTTAGCTAATAATGTCAACTCAGAAGCCGTATACAACCCTGCATTAAAGTGATAAAAGTTATATATAAAAATCAAATAATTATCTTCAATGGTAACTATTCAGACACCGATATTAGGCGCTAATAAATCATTATCTAGAGCACTATAATAAGCGCTTTCAGCAGTTTGCCCCTGTACTGCCTAACCCTTACTACCCGCAGGCCCGGCGATTAAATGCCCAAAATATAATCCAGTAGTACCTATAAGGTGAGATTGGTCAGCCAAACTGAATCATTACAATTAATTCTTATCAACCAAACACTTAAGCACCCCATAAAGGCAGCAGTGTTTGCTCTAATTTTAATTGATCCAAAATACGTGCCACCACAAAATCAATTAAATCGTCTATGGTTTTGGGGTTTTGATAAAACCCTGGGCTAGCAGGAATAACAACCGCTCCCATTTGTGTTAGCTTTAGCATATTTTCGAGGTGCACCTGTGAATAAGGCGCCTCGCGCGGGACTAAAATAAGTTGCCTGCGCTCTTTTAGCGCAACATCACCAGCACGCTCAATCAAATTATTGCTTGCGCCATGCGCTATTGCACTCAATGTGCCGCCACTGGCAGGGCATACTACCATTTGGCTAGCTGCGCTCGAGCCGCTGGCGGCAGGGCAAAACCAGTCTTCGCGACTATAGAGTGTTACCTTGCCGGTATTACTAGCGCGATTCACAAAGTGCTCATTTAACCAAGCCAACTGCGCATCAAATTCATCGGGAATTGCGTAATGTGTCTCGGTATTGATAACGACTTGCGCTGCACGCGATATCATCAAGTCAACATAGCAACCTTGCGCCAACAGACACTCCAATAAACGTAAACCATACTGCGCACCCGAGGCTCCGGTAATGGCTAATGTAATTTTTTTAATTTTTGTGTTTTGCACGAAATATTCCCTCGATGAATAAATACAGCCTAACCGGCATCGCTCATTAGCACCGCGCTAGTCTATTACCTTGCTATGGACAGCCAAACAATAAAAAGTACACGAATAGCCGATCCTGTACACGGCTATATTCATAGAACTGGCTGTGTGGGGCTGGTTTTATAGCGCTGTATCTAGAGCGTGTTTATTAGGCAGAGCGATCGGTGCTGTGCCAGTACTGTGTTTTCAAACCAATTAAGCGGTAAATACCCACAGGTAAATCTTTGCGGGCGTTTTCCATATTACGCGCAATCCCTGAGTAACTAATAAAGCCATGAATATATTGCTGCATGAGCCGTGCAATTTGCGGAGCATCATCAACTGGGGTTAAATAGCCTCCCGACTCTAAATTGCGCACTAATGCTAAATTGTATTTGGCGCCGCGCTCCATCATTAATTGCAAGGTCTCGGTGATACGCGCCTCGCCACAGCCTGTTTGCGCACCCGCATTAAAAAAGGCACAGCCGGGCATACGCTCAATATCGTCACCAATTTTGTTACTAAAAATTAGCGCAATCCACTGCTCAAGCTGCTCTAGGGGGCTATTAATCGGTGACAATAGGGCATCGAGTTCTTGTTTGATTTTTTCCCAATAGTATTCAGTCGCCTGACAAAACAGCTCAACTTTAGAGTCAAAATGATGGTAAAAGCAGCCTTTAGTCACCCCTGCGCGCTTACACATTTCATTGACGCCAACAGAGTTATAATTACTGCTCCAAATCAACTCAAGAGCCGTCTCTAAAAGGGTGGTGCGTGTATCTAGTGGCATGGGGGTCTCTATCATCAAAGGCTAAGTAAGTATTATGATACCTTGCGGTATGCTTTTCAATACAGGCTTTTGTCTAAACTGCACGTCTGCTGCGGACTTATCATTAGCACACCTACCAACTGAAAGGTTGCGCCGCGTACACCGCTGCACCCTACGCGATCGCTAGGCTATATTCATAATACCGCTTGGTGAGAACATTATAACGTAAAAATATTCTTCTCAAGCTCACCAATATAGGCATAAAAGGTGGCTAGAGCCGAGCTAAGAACCACAAACCCTCATATACTCGCTATCGAGCGATGCCGCTTATCCGTAGGGACCCCAAGCCTTAGAGCGTTCACACATTGACGCCATGCCTCGCTAAACACCTGCAAACTTACATTAAGGATACGGGCAGTATCTTTGTGCCTTACCGATACCGCATTACTACGACTTAACTCGCGCCATCGAGCACAAATATACCCGTTCATCAAAAAGTCTATTGACCAACAAACCGACCGGTATGTATCATGCGCGCACTAAGACCCATCACCCCTAAAACATTTGATTTTATTTTTTGCTGTTTACCCTGGAGTTCAAGCATGCCCAGCCTAGCGCTATCTCTTCGCTCTACTCAATCATTCCGCCAATTCGCCGCTCTTGCCCTTTTAGTCATGACAGCGCTTTACTGTATCCCAAAGGCCGCCGCCGCTCCTGCCCCACCGACGGTGGATGTGATGACGATGCAACCGCAAGGCATTCGTACATGGGTGAAATTTTCGGGTCGTATTGCCCCAGTCCAAAGCGCTATTATCCGGCCACTGGTTGGCGGCACAATTCAAGAGGTTTTATTTAAAGATGGCGAGCAGGTCAAAAAAAATCAACCGCTCTTTATTATTGACCCACGCCAGCATGAAGCCTCTGTTGCCGAGGCCAAAGCGCGTGTTGCTATCGCCAAATCACGCGCCAAACTCGCTCAAGATGAACTCGCCCGCTCTAAAAAACTAGTCGACGATAAGCTTATTTCACAAAGCCTGTATGACTCGGCCCTTAGCGCACAACAAGTAGCCCAAGCCGACATCAAACAAGCGCAAGCGGCCCTTAGTCACGCTGAACTCAATCTGGAGTATGCGCATATTCGAGCACCTATTGCTGGCCGAGTCAGCCGCGCTGAACTCACCCCAGGTAACGTTGTAGAGGCCGGCCCCAGTGCACCGATCATGACCGAGATTGTTGCCACCGACACAATGTATGCCGAATTTAATGTTGATGAAGGCACCTACATTGAGTTTATACGCAATATCAAAGACACCCGAACAATGCCTGTCCAATTAACGCTCACCAATAATAATGACGTCGTGTACAAAGGTCATATTGCCTCGTTTGATAACCGACTAGATGCCACCAGTGGTACGATTCGCGCACGCGCATTATTTAACAATAGCGATGGCGCACTGACTGCGGGCATGTTTGCCAATGTACGTTTAGGCTCTGAGTCTACGCAATCTGTTTTACTACTTCCTACTCGCGCTATTGGCACTAATCAAAGTAAAAAATTCGTTTTGGTGGTCGATGACAAGAACACTGCACTCTATCGCGAAGTCACGCTCGGTGAGTACTACCAGCAACACCGCGTTGTTTTATCGGGCTTAGAAGCTGGCGATACTGTTATTGTCAATGGTTTATCACACGTTAGGCCCAACACACCCGTAACGCCTAACAACGTGACAACCGCCAATATTACACAGGCTTCCACAGCGCCCTAATATCACAAGCACCTCGTATCAAATACTTAACATCTATTTTTCGTCTTTTTATTTTTAAGCCAAGGCTCGCGGGCTCTTTATGAATATATCCAAATTTTTTGTGGATCGACCGATTTTTGCCGGTGTGATTTCGCTACTAATATTTATTGCTGGCTGTTTAGCCATGTTTCAATTACCTATTTCAGAATATCCTGAAGTCTCGCCGCCGTCTGTTGTGGTCAGCGCTTCATACCCTGGCGCCAACCCGAAAGTGATTGCCGAAACACTCGCAACCCCTTTAGAGGAGCAACTCGCCGGCACAGAGAACATGCTGTACTTTGCCTCACAGGCAACCACTGATGGCCGCCTAACGCTTACCGTTACCTTCAAAATAGGCACCGACGTCGATTTAGCACAACAAATGGTGCAAAATCGCGTCTCACAGGCACTGCCTCGCCTACCCGATGTCACGCGCCAAAGTGGTGTTACCGTTGTAAAAAGCTCGCCCGACTTAACCATGGTTGTGCATCTTATTTCACCCGACAAAACCTATGACGATTTGTATTTACGCAATTACGCTTTAATTAATATTAAAGATGAATTAGCCAAGGTTGCTGGGGTTGGCACAGTGCGCCTATTTGGCTCGGGCGATTACGCTATGCGCATTTGGCTAAACCCTGAAAAAATTGCTGAAAAAAACCTAACTGCCAGCGATGTCGTTAGCGCCATTCGCGAGCAAAATATTCAAGCCGCTGCCGGTGTTATTGGTGGTGCGCCTATTAACAACCTCGTAGATGTGCAAATGCCTATTAACGCCAAGGGCCGTCTAAGCACACCCGAAGAATTTGAAGATATTATTATTCAAGCGGGCCAAGACGGTGAAATTACCCGCTTAAAAGACGTCGCCCGAGTAGAGTTAAGTGCCTCCGAATACAGCCTAGGCTCTATGCTTGATGGGCAACCCGCCGTCGCCATGCCTATTTTTCAGGCCCCTGGCGCCAATGCCATTCAAATATCAAACGATGTACGCGCGACTATGGCGCAGCTCAAAGAGCGCTTCCCCGATAGCGTCGATTATAATATTGTGTATGACCCAACCGTTTTTGTGAAAGATTCCATTAAAGCGGTTGTGAAAACATTATTAGAAGCTTTAATTTTAGTTATTATTGTTGTTATTGTGTTTTTACAAACCTGGCGCGCATCTATTATTCCCTTGCTGGCTGTGCCTGTTTCAATTGTCGGTACTTTTGCCTTAATGTGGGCTTTTGGATTCTCAATTAACACTTTATCTTTATTTGGCTTGGTATTAGCTATTGGTATTGTGGTTGATGATGCCATTGTTGTTGTCGAAAACGTAGAGCGCAATATCGAAGACGGCCTAACCCCCAAAGAGGCTACCTATAAAGCCATGCGCGAAGTCAGCGGGCCTATTATTGCCATCTCATTAACCTTAGTCGCCGTATTTGTACCCATTGCATTTGTCAGCGGTTTAACCGGTCAATTTTATAAGCAATTCGCTTTAACCATTGCTATATCAACCGTTATTTCAGCGATTAATTCACTGACGCTAAGCCCGGCATTAGCGGCATTATTACTCAAAAGCCATAGCGCCCCTAAAGACCGCCTAACCCGTGTTATTGATACCTTATTTGGACGCTTTTTTGGCTGGTTTAATCGCGTTTTTAGTCGCAGCTCAAAAGGCTATTCCAATAGCATCAGTCGCTTACTTGGACGCAAAGGTATTGCTTTAGTGCTGTATATCGTATTCTTAGGGATAACCGTAATGGAATTTAATGTGATTCCTAAGGGCTTTGTACCGCCGCAAGATAAACAATATTTAATTGCCTTTGCACAATTGCCTGACGGTGCAACGCTTGAACGCACTAAAGCGGTGATTAATGAAATGGGTGAAATCGGTCTCACCGAAGCTGGCGTTAAAAATGCTGTGCAATTCCCAGGGTTAAGCATTAATGGTTTTATGAATAGCTCAAGCGCTGGGGTGGTCTTCTTTCCTCTAGAAGACTTTGCTAAACGCCATGGCGAAGCGCTATCAGCTGGTGCTATTGCTCAGAAATTACAAATGAAATTTGCCGGTATCGAAGAAGCCTTTATTGCGATTTTTCCGCCGCCACCAGTACAAGGGCTCGGTACAACTGGCGGCTTTAAATTACAAATTGAAGATCGTGGTGGTTTAGGGTATGAGAAACTGGCCGAGGTTGTGCAGCAAGTGCAACAAAAGTCTTGGGCACGCCCCGAGCTTGCCAGTGTTTACTCTAACTATAAAATTAATGTGCCTCAGCTGTATGCCGACCTTGATCGCACCAAAGCTAAACAGCTCGGCTTAAATATCAAAGATATTTTTGACACGATGCAGATTTATTTAGGCTCACTGTATGTTAATGACTTCAACCAATTCGGTCGTACTTATCAGGTTATCACCCAAGCCGATGCACAGTACCGCAACACCCCTGCCGATGCGCTAGCCTTAAAAGTACGCAATTTACAAGGCGATATGGTGCCCTTGGGTACCGTCGTTAGCATGCAAGAAAGCTATGGCCCCGATAGTGCAACGCATTACAATGGTTATTTATCGGCTGATTTAAACGGCAATGCAGCGCCGGGCTACTCAAGTGGGCAGGCGCAAGATGCCATTACCGAGATTTTAAACGAAACACTGCCAAGCGGTATTGTGTTTGAATGGACTGAGCTTACCTACCAAGAAGTGCTCGCTGGCAATACCGCTATTTATATTTTGCCACTGTGTTTACTGTTAGTATTTTTAGTACTCGCAGCACAATACGAAAGCCTTGCGCTACCGGTTGTCGTTGTGTTGATTGTACCGCTATCAATTATGTCTGCATTATTTGGTGTTTGGTTAACCAATGGCGACAATAACATTTTTACGCAAGTTAGTTTATTTGTACTGGCAGGGCTAGCCAGTAAAAATGCTATTTTAATTGTCGAGTTTGCTCGTGAACTCGAACAGCGAGGCATCGCCACCTTTGAGGCCGCTGTGACGGCAAGTCGTATGCGTTTACGACCGATATTAATGACCTCTTTTGCCTTTATTATGGGTGTAGTTCCTATGGTCTTTTCAAGCGGTGCCGGCGCCGAGATGCGTAGTGTTATGGGTATTGCTGTATTTTCGGGCATGCTCGGCGTGACCTTTTTTGGCTTGTTTTTCACACCGGTTTTTTATGTATTAATGCGTAAAATAGAAGGCCGCGACTATACCGTTGAAGCCCTCACCTCAGGCGATAAAGCACCTTCGCATCAGGAGTCACTACAATGAATATTAATTTATCGCTGACTAAGCGCTTTATAAAAACTGCTTCACTCACCACCTTAGCATTGGCGATCAGTGCATGCAGCACTTTTAAATCGCCCAATGAAGTACGCGCGAGTGCTGACTTAAGTGCAGCAGCCATACCTTTTACGTTACCTGTAGCGCAAGAGACAGCAATCAATGGGCAGCAGCCCATCGCACAATGGTGGGCACTTTTTAATGATGAGGCTTTAAATAGCCTTATTGAAAACTCATTACAATATAACCACTCTATTCGTATTGCTGCGGCCTCTTTGGCGCAGTCGCGAGCGTATTTACGCAATAGTCAACTCGATTATCTACCAACGGTAGAAGCTGATGTAAGCGCTGTAAGGCAGCGCCAAAGCGCAGATATCGTCGGCGATAGTGGCTCACGGATTAGTGATACCTATATTGCAGGTTTTGATGCCCGCTGGGAGCTTGATCTATTTGGTCGCGTGCGCAACGGCGCACGCGCTTCACACGCACAAGTTGGCGCTAGCCTTGCCGATTTATACGCCGCCCAAGTCAGTATTGCGGCCGAGGTTGCCAGCACTTATATCAATGTGCGCGGCCATCAATACTTACGCAGTATCGCGCAAAAAAATGCGGGCATTTGGCAGCAAACATTAACACTTGCCCAGCGTTTTTCCGAAGTCGGCTCTGGTGACCAGCTTAATGTGGCGCGCGCAACATCACAACTAGCACTCACGCGCGCAAGCATTCCTGCACTAGAGGCAAAGATTAATAGCGGCCTCAATCGCTTAAGTGTATTGACGGGTAATAAAGTGACATCACTTAAATCAGATCTCACTCATGTGCAAGCGTTGCCAAGCTTACCCGCGACAGTATCAGTGGGGAATCCACAAGATTTAATCAAACGACGCCCCGATATTCAACGTGCTGAATATGCATTAACAGCTTCAGTGGCGCAGTATAATATTCGCGTCGCCGACCTTTATCCCAACATCAGCTTTACCGGCGGTTTAGGTTATTTAGCCAACGACTGGTCTCGCTTAAGCGATAGTAATACCTCTACATTTTTGTTTTCGCCACGCATTCATTGGGCAGCGTTTAATTTGGGCCGTGTACACAATCAAATTAAAGCAGCCGACGCTAACACCCAAGCTCGCTTGGCCGAATTCGAACAACGTGTATTGATCGCGTTAGAAGAAACCGACAACAATTTACAAAACTTTACACGTGAAGAACAGCGACGCGCAAGCTTGCAACAAGCTGCCAATGCCAGTGGCCAAGCGGCAATATTGGCTAGCAAAAAGTTTGCACTCGGAAGTAGTGACTTTTTAAGTGTTCTCGATGCTCAACGCGAGCAGTTGAATGTCAATGCACAGTTAGCGCAAAGCGATATTAAGGTATTGCTCAATTTAATTGCAATTTACAAAACACTTGGTGGTGGCTGGCAAACACAAACCCAAACCGATACCTAAGCCACAAAGCAAAGCGCACCGAGCAATGATGATTGGCCGGTGCGCTTTTTAAAAACAATAACGGTTTATATTAATCGCTATTCAAAAACATCAAAAAAAGTCACGATTCAGGAACACCAAGATTGGGCATTAATAAATCATTGACTGGGTCACTCGAGCCATCCATGGGCGCCCTATAAGCGCTCACGACAGCCTGCCCCTCGACTTTAGCCTGCCAAAATGCTATTTTGCATATCCTTATGCAGGCGCACTGTTTAACCCATCTTTCCCCTGCAAGGCCCAACACTTCAATGCATACAAAATAATCCAGCAATACCCTATCAGGTGGGGCTTGTTAGCTTGACTCAATAGCGATTTTTTATTGATGCCAATCAATTCTTATATCCGCCCAGCGCTTATCGCCCTTACCACCTTCTTTGACCAATGTCACATCAAAAAACGACCCGACATGCATCGTTTCGCCCTCTACAATCGCCGCATCAGCAAATTCGGCGACTTCATTTAATGCCTGTCGAATATTTGAATCATCCGCTACTGAGCTAGGTTTGGCATCTAATATTCTAGACACATCACCAGTAAACAAGTGAACTACAAGACCATTTGTCTTAATACGAGGGCTAAAAGAATCCGGCTCGTACGCTACCATAAATTGCTTGCCGTCAGCTTTTATCTTTAATGCCAAAACATTAAGCCCTGGCTTTTGAACTAAACGATGACCTTGTATGCGGTAAACGCCAGAGCCTGTCACATGTTGAATATTCGCGGGGGTTAACCAACCCATGCGATATTTCATTGGTACATTAATCCCTGCTTGAATCGTGTAATTACCATTACCATGATCTATTTTGGCGCCACCTTCACTTCCCATAAAGTAATAGGGGTCATGCCCACCACTGCCAGTGGGCGCAGGGTAAGTAACGTCTCCCATAATAACCTCAGCATGGCCGACACCAAACATATGAAATGACTCATGCACAATGCCCGGCGTCCAAGGGTCAGGACCAATCCAAGAGGTTCCTTTATTGCCATTGCGTACACCTAGGGCACCACCGCCACTAAAGGCACCACTGGGAAAACCTAAATACACAAAATCAAAATTTTTACTGTCATATAACGGATTTGCCGCTTTTGCTTTATCAATGACAAAATCACGTATTCCATAAACACTCTTGCTCAGCTCCTCTGTGATATCAGAGTTCATGGGGATAAATGGTGTTTGCTCCCAAGTAATGCGGAGCTGATCATACGATTCAACTTTAATATAGGCATTGAGCGTCTCCATCGCAGCATTCACTGTGGTGGAGGTATGCTTGCCTTTGTGACCATTAAAATCGGGCAATATCCATAAAGCTTTTTGAGTACCCCGTATTGAGCGCTGATCGGATGCTAACTGGGTGGTTACAATACGTGCAGTCATCGCTTGCGATACACTCTTTTCGCCGTACATCACCACGATAGTAAAATCGATATTGTCACCAGCGGTGATTGTAGAGTCCAATAAGATTTCACCTTCCGTATTAATCGAAAAGGGTGATGGCGAATTATTATCCCACATCAGTTTGGTACTGATCGCTAGGTTATCGGGGTTTTCGATTTTAACTTTTGCCAATACACTCCCTATTGGGCTTTGATCGTCAAAAACAAACTTCTGAGCCTTTAGCTTAGGTGGTTGCACCACTGGAACAGCGCAGCCTTTATTATCAACCATCGCACCGGCTTCGGTTTGAGGGCAGTCATCTTGACTATCAATAATGCCGTCTTGATCACTATCTTGGTCACCAATGGCTGACGAAGACGATGCAATCATTGAGGATGTGGAGGAGGAAAGACTAGAAACTGTACTTTGTTGAACCGAGCTTTGTTGAACCGAACTTTGTTGAACCGAGCTTTGCTGGGAGGCGTGACTACTGGAAGCTGGTGTATCGACAGTAGTGTTTGTTGATGAGCCCGAACCCGAACAGGCACTAATGAATGCCGGCAAAGCTAAAGCCACCACCGTTACACCTAGTGATTTATTCACATTTTTATTTTTTTGCAACATATAAAACACACCACATTTTAAGAGTATATGTTAAAGCTGTAATTCAAATACAACAATAAAGCTAAATCATTAATTTTTTATCAACCAACCTCAACAGCAGGTATCCATGTATTGCAAACTGATAACCTGTGAGATACGCTACTTTTTCACTAGTCATTAAGCAGAGTATTAGAGTCTTACCTACTACAACCTCACATCAGCACTATTAACATTGCCCAGCCTATAGGTTAAAAAATGATTTACAACTCACCAAAAAAAACAAAGCTACGGGGTGTGAATTACCTCTTATTTTTCGCTACTCAATATTTAACTTATGCGAAAGAGTTCTTAATTTATCGCGACAACAAAATAACCTTATCAATGCCTAAAATTTAAACACATCATCAAACCATCGATATTTTTTGTGCCAGCGGTTCGGGGTGATAAAAATGATAGCCCTGCGCAAAATCAATTCCTAGACGACTAAGCTCTTGTGCAATCTCATGGCTTTCTACAAATTCGGCAATAGTATACTTACCGCTAGCTTTAGCGACTTCATCAATCGCCTTAACTACTGACCAGTCAAATCGATTATTCAGCATATCTTTCACAAAAGATCCATCAATTTTAATATAATCAAAATTCATACTTTTAAGATAAGAAAAAGACGAAAATCCACTACCAAAATCATCTAAAGCAAAGCGAAACCCATAAGATTTTAAGCTTTGAATAAAAGTGGTAGCTGTTTCAAAATCGGTAATGGCAACTGTTTCTGTTATTTCGAAGCATATTTTTTCAAAAGGAAAATTAAGCCCTTTAATTTTGTTTTCGATAAACACCATTAAATCACTGCAGCCAACTGATTGACCCGACAAATTAATAGAACACAGCTTAAGGCGCTCTAACGCTTGAGGATTAGCCACAAACCAATCAAAAACATGATCAACCACCCAGCAGTCAACTTGCACACCTAAACGATAACGTTCAACCAAAGGCATAAATAACGCAGGGCTAATAAGACCGCCAGTTTTATCTTTCATTCGTAGCAGTATTTCATAATGCTCGCCACTGGTCGCGCTTTGACTCAGAGGCTCAATACCCTGCCAATAGAGCTCAAAGCGATTAAATTCTAAGGCACTTTTTATATCATTAACACTCATGGCTTCTATGCGTTTTTGCTGCACTAAATCTTTTGCCGAATCAAAGACATTCACTGCATTACGACCAGATACCTTAGCCTGCATACATGCAATATCAGCTGCATTTAATATATCTTCAAGTAACCCACTATCGTTGCGCACTTCAGTAATACCAATACTGGCGCCTATATGAAAGGTATCACCCTGCCATACGTAATCAAATTTTTGAATAGCTTGACGAATGCTCTCGGCAACTTGCTGTGCACGACTTAATGGACACTGATACAACAATAATGCAAATTCATCACCACCGAGACGTGCCACCAAATCGCTCGCTCTTACATGGCTTTCGAGCAGCTGGGCAATCAAAGACAGTAACTCATCACCTGCCGCATGACCGCATGTATCGTTAATGGTTTTAAAGTGATCAAGATCTATAAAACACAAGCAATGCGAGTCATCGGTTTCTTGAATATCATCCAAAAAACGGCCCATAGAACGATTAAAAGCGCGGCGATTAAATAACTTGGTTAAAGGGTCGTGACTAGCCTGGAAAAACAAAGAGTCGGCTAACTCAGAAAAAGAATGACTTAATTGTATGATTTCTTTAGGGCCTTGCTGAATGGGCATAAAAACACCGCCATATTCAAAGTGCTCTACCGATTGGCGCAAAGCTGTAATAGGCTGCAGTATTTTTCTGTAAATCCAAAACCAACACAACAATACCAATAAAGTAAAGCACGATTGGATAAACAGCGAGTACCAATACATATTCTTTTTTTGCTGAGTTAGTTGAGTAAAATTAGCCTCTACTTGTACTGCTATATCAGCACCCACAGAGCGCACTTTATCTGCAAATTTCTCAGCGGTGGGCTCGTATAACACGAGAAGGTTATTCAGAAAATCATAGCGGCTATCATACTCACCTTCCGATAACGGCATGTCTGATACCTGCTGAATATAACGATTAATATCTGCCGCATACTCAATAATCTCTTTGAGCGGTGTAATATCCTGCAGCAACACATTTGTTTGAATAAGATATTCAATATCATGAATGACATTAGTACCTTTTTTAAGGGTACCGACCGACAAATACGTTTCTCCAGAACCAATAACAAGATCGGCAGCGACTAAGTACTGTGGCGCATCCAACATAATGCGCTGGAAGTCTTTTTGCCAAAGGACAATATCGGCATGAACTTGGGTACTATGCGTCACAGAATCAAATCCTTGAGACAGTAAATAGCGCACGCCACTGCCCCCTATCAGAGCAATCAACACTAAAATAGCGAGATAGCTTTTAATTTTCAATATTACTGTACTCCACTTGTAAACACTGGCTCCACCCAAGTGCTGCGCTTTGAAGGGTAGATGTTGTTATTAGAAAGCCATCATTACTTATGATAAAGACTGTGATACAGCGCCACACCCACTACTTGTGAGGCGCTTGCGCAGTTTTCAATGGATGGCAGTCGATGTCCTACCAGCTGTATAAAAGCCTCCTCCATACTCGGCTCAGGCTTGATACCACTAAAACGTATTGCTAATACCTCGCGATCGCCTGAAAACACCCACTGAAAAACACCCGTACGGCCATGATGCCGCCAGTGCGCCTGCGCCAAACGTGCGATTTCTTGCGAGCCAGCATAAATATCAAACATATTTATCGTTTTTGTATCGACAATGCTGTCGTCTAAAAGAGTTGCCCAGTACTGCTCGCCAGCCTCGCGTAAGGGCCGCACCCTCACATGCATATCATTGCGCTTTAGGGCACTATTTAAAAAGTCTATGCGTTGTGCGTTCAGAACAGTATTGGGCCACCCATACTGAGTAGCAGCGATTGTTTTCAGCGCCGAGCGCAATAGAGATAAAACTAATTCAGACTCACCTTTATATTTTTGAGCAAGCTCGGGTACTAGGGCATTAGCGCTCTTATCCATTAACGCTAAAATATTATCGAGCGATTGACCTTTGATATCGGCGAGTACACGCTGACGCAAACTTTCGCTGCATTCGGGGCTACGACAGCGCTGAAAAAAGAAATCATCGATGGTTAAATCTGGTGTGAGCGCCCACGCAATTTCAATCAGCCCCCAATCCGATAACTCTGAACGGGCATGCACAAAACCCAAAGGCTTATCTTGGTAATAAGCCACATAAATAGTGTGGCGTCCCAACTCATTAAAATGCAGCGTAAAAGGCAGACGCTGGGCAATCGCGTTACGGGTTTTTCCGGTTATGGTTTTAACCACCGAGCGGTGCGTTGTCGCCCCACTGTATAACGTATTAATCGCTAAAACAGGATCGCGCAACGAACAATACGCTGCCTGCAAAGGTGTTGCAAAAAATACCCATACCCAACCTATAAGCCCAACGACAACAGCGCGCTTTATAGCGAATAACCCTCTCATAAGCGATACCTCAACTGGGCTGCAAACTCAGAGGGCGGGTTTACCGAAGCCGCCGTATTGGTAGGCTCCCACCACTGAGCATTAATCGAAAAGCGACGTCCAAGTGCCCACTCCACACCTATCGTTAAGCGCTGCGATTGATTTTTTATATTCACCATCGAGCGCTCTTTATTTTGAACATGGTATTGTGAATAGAGCTGTATAGATTCGAGCGCATTACGCCAAGAGAACTCAATTAAATAGTGCTCCCGACGGAAACCCGCGTCATCACCATAAGAAGCCTCACCCAAAATGCCCCAGTGCCGATAATAATAGCTAGCATCAACCCCTATGCGCTTGCGCCGAATAGCCGATGTGGGCGTTTGCACTCGGCCTTCAAAGAAAGAACCGCCAACAATCCAGTTACGGTGAGAAGCACTGCCAATACGACCGGACAAAACCAACGGGTTATCACGGCTACTGATGTCGTTGCCCGAGCCACGCGATAGCGCAAATTCATATTCCCAACAGGGCAGCACGCCATTGATTGTGCCACCCCAATCTGCTTTAATCCCGCGATCTGCGCTGGCACTGTACTGCCGCAGCGTACCGTTAGTATCGGCGTTTTGTTCTAGCCCAAAGGGAATTTCAAAATGCCCCACCCGAATGCGCAGCGCACCACTGGGCAGCATCATGTAATTAAAATTAGTAATGCGCCATGTAAGCTCGGTATCGCGACCATCAAAAAAATAAGGCGTGGCCATTTTACCGGCAAAGTTGACCACATAAGGCTGGATTGTTAACACGCCAATATCGCGTTGATTCACGCTCCATATTTTGTGATAGTCTAAACCTACAACATACTGCGCATAATCGTCACGACCCCAAACACTCCGCACTGCGGCATCCATTGATACCCGTGCATTATCAGTGACTATACGACCAATCGTCGATTCGATGTGTTGCGCCTGTGCATATGCCGCCAACAAGACGCACAGTACACACCCATATGCACCATGTGCCCACCCGTGATTTTTTATACTCATTAGATACCTGCGCCGAGCCATCGAACTAATTGCTCTACTGAGAGCCTACATTCACCCGTTTTTAACCCATTTTTATCTCATCTTTTGAGTATAGAGCCTGCATAGCAGTACGCCGTGAAAGCGACCAAAGCCATTTCCTAAGCTACCAAATGCCCAGCACTCTCGATAACCCGTCACACGCGTCTTCGAGCACATATTATCTATTTATTTTTGATAGTGTATCGCCCATTACCCTGTTTATTGAGATCCTGTGGCACCCTATGATTCACTGACTAGATGAGCGCTGAGCCATCACGGTAAAAATCCGCCATGTACGCACACTATTGATTCTTAAATATTTCAAAAAATCATCGTTAAGCGTCAATATTAAACATCAATATCTAACATCGAATTCACCATAAAGAAAGTAAACAAATCTATCGCCGATATGACTTTTGGTAATTTTATGGGCGCGATAAAGCCGGCCATTATTGTTGTTGACTTAAAAACAGGGCAGTCAAAACATGTACTTGAAAGCGCTTAAGTAACATCACTTTAAGCAAC
>NZ_LGAK01000006.1 GCF_001292705.1 Marinagarivorans algicola | reverse complement strand
CAGAATATACCAGCATCAAAGAACGCATTAACCCCATCTTTAATTTAGGCGAAGCGGTTAAGCAGCAAACCACTTTGCAGTCTATTCGCCAGTTTGACCTTCCCCTTAAGCCATTACTTAACTTTGAAGGTAGCCTTAAAAATACTGAGCAATCAGGGATTATTTTTGGCCTAGCCGATTATATTGATTTAGTCGATTGGACGGGCAGCTCTTGAGCATCCTGCTCCCGCTGCATTAGTGAATCCCTTCACGTCGTCGCGCTATTCGTGATGACAAGCGAGGCGCTATAGCCACACACTTACCGCCCATATTGGACCGCCTAAATATCGATATTGACGCTTGGCTATTACAAACACAGCACTTTGAGCGTGAGTATCAGGCCTTATTCGCCAAACACAGGCAAAGGCCCAAGCGCGCTGCCTAAACAACCACCCGCAATAACCCCTTTCCGCATTACCCACCATCACTCCTGCCCAACCCAATAACCCCATGTTATTAGCTTGGGTTCTTTATGCCTTTTATTGAATTAATGGGCTATTAGCGATTGTTTTAGCATGGCGATACAATAGTCGATAAAACTTAGTATCATTTTCTTTTTGGCATGCCTGTCTAAGTAGGTTCTATTCAATATCCATAATAATTCCATGAGTGCATGCATTGCTAACGCCAAGCTCATTTGCCGGAGGCTGTTGGCGATTTTTGTGCGGCTTTTATGCACAAAAGACGACAACGCCCGGAGGTCAAATGGAGCGCCTTGTTAGTTTTATTTTATTACAAACAACTTTCCAATTGCCCACATTAAACCTTTACCTATGTAACCGAGGGGACCGTATATAGTCTTCTGTTCAAACGTCACATTAACCGATGACATTGCAACCTGATCTAATAGTGATTTTCTGCGACCTTCGATTGTATCGATTTCCGTTTGTATTTTGGATAGCTCTTTTTCTATCGAAACTACTTCTTTAACGGTATTGGCTTTACCAAGTAGTTCTCTATATCGGGCGCGTAAGACGATTAAGTTTTTCATTCGAGCATCGATATCTATAACTTGATCAGTAACATCTCTGGAGCTAGTTGAATTGGATGTAACCTTACCTAGATTCGATATCTCAGTTATAAATATATCCAACTTAGATGAAGGTATCTTTATATTAAGGTTCGCTCGCTTTTCGGTATACCGGTTATTTGACTTCACATACCCGCCATACCCCTCGACTAGGGAGGACAAAGCATTAACTTTTTCATCTATATTTTCAACCGACAAAGTTAAACTAGCGGTTTGTATGATGTGCCTTTTGGGGCTAAAGCTAGCTTGTGACGCCTCAGCCTCGGCTTGCTTCATATTATTAGAGGCACACCCAACAAAAAACAAAACACAGGGTAAAAGCACGAACTTTAAATATCTCACTATTCTTCCTTATTGGGTAAAAACTAAC
>NZ_LGAK01000059.1 GCF_001292705.1 Marinagarivorans algicola | reverse complement strand
GGTCTCATTAAGCGAGCAAGATCACTGGATAAAAAATATCAAGATAGAGCAAAAGATTATAGAAATGTATTACAGAATATTACCAATAAAGACCTGAATGATATTAAAGCATCTGATATGGAATACATTTCTGAATTATCACGGAAAGTTGAAGCTTTAAAAACTGAAATTAATACTCTACTTGTAGAACGAGATGCTTTACAAGTATCTTTCAATGAAAAATGGACAGCCACAAGCGAAAATCTAAATGGAATTATTAATAGTTTCGGCATTGTGCTTGATGATTTTGATACTTCGTTTGCCTTAAACGTTGATGCATCAGATATTGAGCTTATAGCATTCGCTCAAAATCCTAATTTCAACCCTGAAATTTATAATCAATATGCCAAGAACACCATCAATAGATTAAAACAGTTGAATGCGAACAATGAAAATCGTAATTTTCTAAATCAAGTTAAATTATGGCTTGATACTGCAGCCAACCTAGAAAGCGTTCTAACAGAAAAATCCATCTCTGCACCAGAAGAGTGGAGGGCCTTAAATGATGCATTTGATGAAGTTGAAGATTATATATTTTCTGTTGTAGATCGTAATTTTTGGTTTAAAGACTCTGCGCTTACACTTAGCCAAAAAAATGCATTAATTAAAATTTCCGACGTTAATGCTGCGTTAGCGCTATTAATGGAACGTGACCTTCGAACATATCGCACAATCAACAACACAGCAGAAAAGCAAGATATCTTAACCCTATTAGAGGCCGTCGGTAATGGCCTTAAAGAAGATGAAGCTACCGCTGCAGATGCACCGAAATATAATGATATGCTCAATGGGCTTGCTGAAGCTATAGCTAAAGAATCGGTTTGCTTGGCAAAAACCTTAGCTCTTAGCGATATAGGTGATATCTATGAAGTGACTATTGGTAAAAGTTTATGTACTGGAGAACCGCTTTCAACGAGTGATAGGTTGATCTCTAGCTTAGGTCTTTTCGCTTTTAGTGGACGCTTTTGGCGTGGTGCAGCTAAGGCTGCCGGCCTTGGCGGTGATGCAAAAACTATCATTACCTTAACCCGTAAAATGAAAGATTATGCCAAAGTAATGAAGCTAACACCTGTTGAGCTAGATGATTTTGCACACCGCATGGCAAAGCTTTACCCTTGTAAAAATAAATAAATTTTTATCGCTCTGGCTATCCAGGGCCTACTTATTATTAAGGATATAAACAATGAAAAAAATATTACAGACTTTTACTTTTTTTGCTTTAATGCTTGGCGGTATACTGTCGGCATCTGCCTGCTTTACCGATGACCTAACCGCCGACATGGACCGAATAATCGGCATGGGGGCTAAATTTTTCACCTCCAAAAACTACTGAGAGGTATCTAGCTTAGTGGATGGGCGTCGCGTATTACTTAAAAAAGATCTTAATTTAGGCGTACCTAAGTTAATACGCCAGAAAGGCTTAATTGAACCAGCAAAAAAAATCCTAGATGATGGCGGTACAAATTTAGATTTAATGGCAAAAGGGTATGCTCCTATAGGTGCAGATGGATATCGAATTGAGATACATCATTTGCTTGGTAAAGAACCCGGGCCTGTTGTCGAAATAGAAAGAACACTTCACCAAAAAGAAACAAAAATATTGCATAATATGATTGAAGGTAGCTTTAGGAATAATAAAGAAAAAAGAAAATCATGGAATCGTTTCAGAGAAAATTATTGGAAACGAAGAGCTAAAATATCAAATAACATTTAAACATTAGGATTTATATTTTATGAAAACTGATCGTATCAATAAACTAATTAATGAAAGGAATGAAATTTTCAGAGCTGATTATTTAAAAGAAAATGGGCAGGAAAAATACGATGTAATGATGTCGTTATTTGGAGGTAATATTGTAGATACCTCTGAAAAAGCCTCTGATGATTTCATTGCTTTAATGGAAAAAAAATTAAATGTTACATTTTGCAAGGACTACTGTGATTATCTATTAACTTTTGGTTATATTGATAAGCCGCCAGCAGATAGATATGTTGGCATAAGCAGTGACGATGAAGCGGAGTTTAAAAAAAACAATACGCTGCCACAAATAGTTGAAGACACCCAAGAGTTCATTGAAAACGTTTACAAAAAACCATTAAAGAACACGACTTTACTCTATAACGAACAAGATGAATGGTATGTATTAATGGACCACGATAAGGCAGTAACAGTGCCTTACGATCCTTTTGCAAAAAAAATATACTGGGATAATGCCAAGCCATTAGAAAACTTTTTGTTAGCGGAGCTTGAAATTATTGAAGACAAGTGGCACGATGAAATTTAGCTTATTAATTCATCAAAAATACAGAAGCACGACACTTAAACGGCCCTAGCTGTACAAGTAATAATACTTTGATAATAAAAACCAATACCCATAAGGATATTATAATGCAACACTTCGGACAGTTTTAGGTACCACAATAAGTCCAAAACAGTCATTTAGGCTTTGAGGGAAGAAAAGTAGGATTTTGTAATATCGGTAGGTGTCACGGGTAAATTTTGAGATAATTTGGTTTCTGACATCAAACAACCCACAAGATTTACCCATGACAGATCGAGTAAACACTATTTTCAGTTTAATGCCTAGTATCAATAAGCCTCAACGTGTATTCATGGCTGGCCTGTTCGCGAACACTTACAGAGACAGGCACTCTTTTTATCCCTCTTTTTAATAATCTACTTAGACAGGCATGCTAAAAAGAAAATGACACTTAGTTTTATCGACTATCATGGCGTCACGTTAAAATAATCGCTACTAGCGCATTAATTTAATAAAAAGCATAAATAACCCCAAGTTAATAACTTGGTAAGCACTCGCAAGGACAGGCACTCGCTTTAATAACCTCCAAGCATAAACACTCAAAACTAATATCATTTGGTTTTAACAAACTTACAGATACGTACGTTTAAAACCGACGGGGATTGATTTCTCAGGCCCTTATGCGTCAGGAACGCGTATGGAGTGCCCATGGATGGCTTGAACGCGCCAGAGAAATCTATACGCGGCGGTGCCACATCAAGGCGTGAAATTTCAGATCAACACCTGCAAAAGGCACTTGCAAGGACAGGCAATCATTTTTTAACCTAGCCTATTACCCCAACTCCCTTAACGCCAACAAAGCTGCATCAGCCTTATTGGCTGGCACAAAAATATGATCATGAAAATAAGCGGCTACAACATTGGCGCTAATACCTTTTTCGGTTAATTTAGTCGATACTGCTGCTGTAAGCCCAACCGCCTCTAGGCTAGAGTGCACCATCAATGTAATTTGCCTAAAAACGCCATCAAAAGGCAGGCCCGCAGCGACTGCCTTATCTTTGGGTAATATCAGGGTTAAACCTTCCTGCTCGACAAAAAAAGCCACGGGCTTTAATGGTAGATATTTTTCTGGTGAACCAGAAGTTGTACAAAAAACAAATTCGCCCTGCATTAATTCAGGACTCATCGAGCTCAGTAGCTCATTAAGTGCCGTAACTCCTACCATATCAATCACCTTTATGAGTATTTTTATTATCTAGGCGTACAATACTGAACAATATCAAATAGCACAACCAAGTCAGTCATATCTAAAACGCAAACAATGCAAAGCTCTCATTGTCATCTTGGCGAGTGCACTTCGCATACCGACTCTACAAAAAATGCATGTCTCTAAGACTTTTATCCCAAAAGAGCGTGAAGCGCCTCATCATTTACCCTTCATATCTAAGATAAATCTTGACAAGTGATTCATCAGTGCATGAAAATGATACGGTATATCATATCTACTTAATGCATAAGGCGTATATGCATATAGATTGCATTCACCGGCGATCACACTAACGAGAAAAACATGCAAACAATTACAGATACACAAGGCGCTATTGCACCTAAGCAATGCGGCCGATTACCCGTCACTGTACTTTCTGGCTTTCTTGGTGCCGGTAAAACAACGGTACTCAACCAAATACTGCATAACCGAAGCAGCTACCGGGTGGCTGTCATTGTTAACGATATGAGCGAGGTTAATATTGATGCCGCTAGCATTAAAAACGAAATCACATTAAATCGCAGTGAAGAAAAACTAGTCGAAATGAGTAATGGCTGTATTTGCTGTACCTTACGAGAAGACCTACTCATAGAAGTTCGTAAACTGGCCAAAGAAGGTCGCTTTGATTACTTAATTATTGAATCGACCGGTATTAGTGAGCCACTTCCAGTCGCTGAGACATTTACCTTCACTGATGAAAACGGACAAAGCCTGCACGATGTTGCAGCGCTCGATACGATGGTTACCGTTGTAGATGCTGCAAATTTTTTACATGACTACGATGAAGCCAAATATCTTCAAGAAACAGGCGAGAACCTTGGCGAGGAAGACGAACGAACAATCGCTGACCTGTTAATTGATCAAGTGGAATTTGCTGATGTGATCTTGATTAATAAAATCGATTTAGTCAGCCAAGATGCTGTAGCGCGTATTCAGGCAATTATTGCAACACTAAATCCTGAGGCCACTATTCAGGCTATCGCAAACGGCAAGGTTGAACTTACTCACGTCTTAGGTACAGGAAAATTTAACTTTGAAAAAGCTCAACAATCTCCTGGCTGGCTAAAAGAAATGCGTGGTGAGCATATACCCGAAACACAAGAGTACGGTATTTCGAGCTTTGTTTATCGCGCACGTAAACCGTTTCACCCTCAAAAATTTCATGAATTTTTGCATGATCAAAACCTTGCAGGCAAACTCATTCGCTCTAAAGGTTATTTCTGGCTTGCCTCACGACCCGAATTTGCAGGGCAATGGAACCAAGCTGGCGGTATAGCTCGTTATGGTTTTGCGGGAATGTTCTGGAAGGCCATCCCTAAAAGCAATTGGCCTGACGATGAAGACTATCTCGCATCAATTAAAGACAACTGGGTAGAGCCTTTTGGTGATATGCGACAAGAATTAGTATTTATTGGGCAACGCTTAGATAAGCACGAGGTTTATCGCCGGTTAGATGCCTGCTTATTAACCGACGCGCAATTACTTGCAGGTAAAGAGTACTGGCTCACTCTAGAAGACCCTTTCCCTACTTGGACAGAAGATAACTCACCACAAAGCCTGCCAGGCTAACAGCGCAGCACCTTATAGTAACAGGCTTTTTTTCATTAAACTGAGGCTCTTATCAGTGCTAAAAAAAATAATGAGTTTGGATACTCACCCCAACACTCTAACGGAAATTTATCAACAACATATATCAATGGCCGTATGGCAAAGACAGCTACACAATGATATCAACCAATATGCTCAAATGCTTTTAGCGCAGAGTCCATGTTTTCAGACGCGTTTTATTAGCTCGCCCAAAGATATTACCAAGCAATTAGAAAATGAACTTACATGCAATACACATCGACAAGCATTTATTGATGACGTGGATTTACTGGTTGATATGTTCTCATGTTTATTTGAATTAAAAAAAGTCGGTTTACGTATGGCTGTACTCAATAAAGCTATGTGCCCTAAATTTCATGTTGACCAAGTGCCCTGTCGACTTATTTGCACTTATGCCGGCGTTGCCACGCAATGGCACCATCACGAACATGTACAGCGCTTTGATAGCGGTGGCTTAGAGCCACTTCACGATGCAATGCCTAGCGCCCTACAGACTGGCGACGTGGCTTTATTAAAAGGTGAGACCTGGATAGATAATAAAGGCTATGGGCTTGTACATCGCTCACCCAGCGCAACCAATGACACTCGACGATTATTGCTTACCTTAGATTTTGCCTCTGCATGATACTTTTCAGAAAAATATTTAACCAGAGTGTATCGCCGCCGTAACTTGAGCTGCCTTGTTAATATGCAGTTTATGCAGTGTGTTATTTATACAAGGCATTTCATTAAACTTTATTAACCTATCATTAAATATCTTTAAAAGATATATCGGGCTAACGAATCACACCAAGATCAAGTAATTACTCCTCCCTCATTATTACCTCCCACACAACTATCTTTTGTATTAGGAAAAAATGTGAAAAATCAGTTTACGCAAACGATGTTATTTTGCTGTACTAATCTTTATCTGTTAACGAGTAATCATGCTATTGCTGAAGATAATTTGCCCCAAAAATATAACAACACCCATATTGAAACAATTACCGTTACTGGCGTAAAGCAAGCTTATAAAGGTGACTTTGCAACATTAGAAACGCCTCAATCTGAACTTATTATTGATGATAAATTATTACAATATACGGGGGCACAGGGCTTAACCCAAGCACTAGATCTCTCTGCTTCTGTCGCTCGTCAAAATAATTTTGGCGGGCTTTGGAATAGTTTTGCGATTCGAGGATTTGTAGGCGATGAAAATCTGCCCAGCAATTACTTAGTTAACGGGTTTAATGCTGGCCGTGGCTTTGGCGGTGCTCGTGATCTTTCAGGAATAGAAGCAGTTGAAGTATTAAAAGGGCCCCGAGCGGCACTATTGGGTCGTGGTGAACCCGGTGGCACAATAAACTTAATCACAAAACGGCCAACTTTTGAAACATCAGGTTCACTGAACTTCTCGGCGGGCAGCTTTAATACCTACCGCGCAGATATCGACTATACCACTACAGCCTCTCAAAATATTGCTATGCGATTAGTCGGTTTTTATGAAGATGCGGACAGCTTTAGAGACACCATAGAAACCAATAAACAAGGGCTAAGCCCATCTGTGACTTGGCAGATCAATGACAAAAATCAACTAACCTATGCACTCGAATATAGCCATCAAAGCACACCTTTTGATCGAGGCATTACGGCTGTTAATGGTAACCTCAACGCCCTTCCTATTAGCCGCTTTTTAGGGGAGCCAGGTGACGGGCCAATGGAAGCTGATGTATTGGGGCATCAGCTAGAGTTTCAGCGCAAAATCAGTCAGCACTGGAACCTCTTAGCAGGCTTTAGTTATCGCGATACTAACTTAGAAGGCTTTGCCACAGAAAATGGTTTTTATGGTGGGCGTCAATTTTTACAGCGCGATGGCAAACATTTAACACGTTTTCGTCGATACCGCGACTATAACGCCAATCATCAAGCTTTTCGCGTAGAGGCCAATGGTAGTTTTTTTACGGGTCATATTCAGCACCGCCTCATTGCTGGGTTAGATACTGACGACTTTAAAAATGATCAAGTGTTCTTGCGAGCACGCGGATCAGCTATTGATGACACTCAACCGATTGAAAATGAGCGAATACGATTAGCTACCACCAATCAGATAATCAACGTTTTTAATCCTATTTATGGTGCCTATATACTCCCAGTACCAAGCCCCAATACTGATCGATTAGAACACCAAAAATCACAAGGACTCTTTATTCAAGATCAACTGAGCCTTACCGATAAACTTGATATACGCATCGGTGCCCGTATCGATAAATATCAACAAACCTTGAATAACCGAGCCCTCGATAACCGCTCAACATATACTGATACTCATATCAGCCCTCAGCTAGGGATAGTCTACAAAACTACAGAGTCTTTTTCTTGGTATGCCGTGTATGGCGAAAACTTTCGTCCACTTTCAGGGGCAACCGATGAGAACAATCTCGAGCCCAATCAATCACAGTCTACCGAAACAGGAGTAAAATTTTTACTCAATGGAGGCCAGCTAGAAGCTAATGTCGCTATTTTTAAGGTGGCGCAATCAAACATTTCAACGGTGGATGATGATTTTAATGCGACGGCTATAGGCGAAGCTGAAAGCCAAGGGTTTGAATTTGATCTCAATGGCTATATCACTGATACATTAAGTATTTGGGCATCTTATTCACTAATTAAAGCTGAGACAAAAAATACATTTAAAGACCCTAATTTTGGCACGGAGATTCCCGCAGGTGCCGACCTACTCAATATTCCTAAAAATCAGTTCACGCTACAATTGATTCAAGAGGTTTCTCTTAATGAAAAAACATTATCACTTATTGGCGGCGTAACGTATGTTGACAAGCGAAATGGTTTTTTTAGCGATCAAACATTCAAACTCCCAAGCTATTCCACTTTCCGCCTTGCAGCGCAATATGAGGTTTCTAATTTTCTTGAAATTAGCGCTGAAATACGCAATGCGTTCGATAAAAAATATTATACCAACTCTTTTGCAGATGTATGGGTGCAACCTGGCGCACCCCGTAACGCTCGACTATCAACAACATTTAGGTTTTAATTATGATGATGCTACAAGCCGACTCGCTTCATATCAAACGTGCAAATCGCGCAGCACTCAACGGCATTAACTTTCATGTCAATAGCGGTGAAATTTACGCATTATTAGGAGGTAACGGAGCCGGAAAATCAACCACTTTATTAAGTTTTTTAGGTTTCTTAAAACCCAGTCAAGGCCAAGTACGAGTTAAAGGTATAGAGGTAAAAAGCAACATTGCAGCAGCACGTAAAGTGATGACTTATTTACCAGAATCTGCTTCACTGTACGATCACATGAATGCCTATGAAAATCTAAAGTATTTTTTACAACTAGCAAAACGTCATGTTACAGAGAGTGATATACAACACGCACTGAATAGAGTGTCTTTAAACCAAGATTCTTGGAAAATAAAATTGCGCGACTACTCCAAGGGAATGCGTCAAAAGGTAGCCATTGCTCTTTCCATACTACGAGATACCGATATCCTTTTACTCGATGAGCCCACCTCTGGATTAGATCCAGCAGCCATTGATGAATTTCACGCTCTTATTCGCGACCTCGCTAACAACGGAAAAGCTATTCTCATGGTAACTCATGATGTCTATGGCGCTTGCCAAGTAGCCGAGCGTATCGGCTTGCTACGCGATGGCCAACTTGTTGGAGAATTTAGCTCACACAGTGATGCTCCCATTGACCCTCAAATAGTTCATAGCGCGTTTTTACGTAACAAATAGCCCCCTCATAATTGCTGGCATAGACAATGAAAGAAATAGTATATATTGCCGTAGGCGAACTACGGTATTGGTTACGATCACACCTTGCTCTCGGCGGGTCCTTAGTATTTTTGATGCTCATTAGTATCACGAGTATATTAACTACTGGGCATATAAATGCCGAAAATAACGCAAGAGTTCAACAACAAAAAAATGCCGAAGACACATTTTTAACACAACCCGATCGGCATCCACATCGAATGGTGCACTATGGACACTACGTTTTTCGATCTCCCCCTCCTTTAGCGACCTTCGATCCAGGCCTAGATGCTATAACGGGTCAATCTATATTCTTAGAAGGACATCGTCAAAATACGGCCATGTTTGCAGAATCTGGTGCTAGCGCTGACCTCGGTGGGTTATCATGGTTGTCTCCAGCGCTTGTTTATCAAATTTTTGCTCCATTGATCATCATTTTATTAGGGCATGGCGCAATTGCGCGTGAACGAGAAGCAGCCTTACTAACACCGATTTTATCACTCGGAGTCAGCGGCTACTCACTCGTATTAGGTAAGGCCCTCGCGCTTCTCATTTTTATTATAATAATAATGATCCCTCTTATGGTGACTTGCACGATCGCTGTGTTCAAAGGAGCAGACCCTATAGCTGCAGGATTATTGTTTTGCGTATACTTATTATACTTAATCGTTTGGGGTATCATGACGCTCTGCGTTTCAAGTATTTTACATAAACGCTCCACGGTACTAGCTGTTTTATCCTCTTGTTGGTTTATTTTTAATTTAGCACTTCCTTCGCTTGCGGTAAATTTTGTCACCTATACAACCCCCCTTTCAGGAAAGATTGAAACTGATCTTACCTTACTCGCAGATCTGCACAAAGTCGGTGATGGCCACAACATAAACGATCCTGCATTTGGACAACTACGCGAACAGCTTTTAAAAAAATATAATGCGCAAAGCCTTGCAGATCTTCCAGTAAATTTTCGCGGCATTGTTGCCATTGAAGGCGAGAGAAAATTGACTAATGTTTTAAATAGTTATGCAGCACGTCGTATGGCAGGAGAAACGCAACAGAGTCAACAGCTAGCAAACTACGGCTGGCTAACGCCAACACTCGCTATTACCTTTATATCTCGGTCAATAGCCGGAACGGATCTTGCCAACTATCATCGTTTCCAAAAAGAAGCTGAAGCACTACGATTTTCATTTGTTCAAAAACTCAATCATGCGCATGCAGAGCAGCTTTCTTATAGCGACGATATCCAACGAAATAAAGATGAAGCATCGGGACTTAAGGCGCGAATTAATGCATCAAACTGGAAATCATTAGGCTCTTATCATTTTAAAAAATCCATATTATCAGATCGAGTGAAAAGTGCTTTTTATTCTTTTAACATTTTATTAACATGGTTTTTTGAGATGTGCATTATGTTGTTTTTATGTGCCAGAGGAATCAATTCATGAATCCATTAGAAACACCTTTTATTAAAACAATACGTCGCGAAATAGCCTTTACTGCACGTGATCATACTGTATGGTTTTGGATGATCATTGTTACATGTCTATCTGTGCTTTCAGTCGCTTTTGGTCAAGCCGAAATCAAACATCAACATGTGCAAATACAAAGCTTAGTACAAGCCAATGAAGCTAGTAACACACTTGAATCTTCGAAATGGAATGATTGGGGTAGCGCTGCTTTTTATCATTATCATATGACTTATGATGCACCCTCTGACTTTGCTTTTGCCGCTTTAGGGCAGAGGGACAATCAGCCGTGGAAACATCGAATAAGAATGCTTGCACTTGAAGGACAAATTTATGAGCGCGATGTTAGCAACCCGAGCATTACAATTATTGGCCGGTTTGATTTTTCATTTCTAGCTGCTTTTGTGTTCCCTTTAATACTCATTATGCTGCTCTATGATTTAAGGGCAAGCGAAATTAAAGCAGGGCGTTACCACTTACTCGTATCAAGCGTAAGTCACATTGCCAGTCTCTGGCCATTGCGTACAATATTACGCACCACTGCCGTATTGCTATGCCTTCTTGTACCTATGATTTTTGCTGGTGCAATAAACGGCACGTCGTTGAGCACCTTGCTACAAGCTAGCATCATGGTATTACTATTTACCTTATTTTGGTCTGTAGTGTGCTATATAGTTTCAGCATGGCGTCAATCAAGTGCAATAATTCTAACGACCCTAGTGGGGCTTTGGGTCGTCACTGCGGTGGTGTTACCTGCTGGTGCAAAAGTCGCCATTGATAAGGCTGTACCACTCCCTTCCGGCGCTGATATTTTATTGCATCAGAGAGAGACAGTTAATGATGCTTGGGATATCCCTAAAGAAATCACTATGAATAATTTTTTACAGCGCCACCCCAAATGGGCCAACTACCAACCCAAGCCACCCTCGTTCGATTGGCCTTGGTATTACGCCTTTCAGCAAGTGGGTGATCAGGCAACTGAGAATCTCAGTACCGCTTACCGCAATGGTAGGCTGCAGCGCGATCGTATCGCTGGCTGGGTTTCACTGATTGCACCGTCATCGTTACTTGAGCGATCACTGCAATCATTAGCGAATACAGGCACCGCTGCGAGTATCGATTACGAAGATAGGGTACGCATTTATCATTCTAAACTTCGAGAATTTTATTACCCTAAATTATTTAGACATGAACCCTACGATAAAACGCATCTTAACAAAGTGCCTCGTTTTAACGGCCGTTAAAAACTAAACACCACCGCCCGTATTAACTATTAGCCTTCGGGCATAACCATCGCCTCATGCGCTATTACCTTCACCCTAATAATCCCAAGCTAATAATCTCAAATTATTAGCTTGGGATTATTAGGGTATTTAATTTCTAAGTTAAATTTTTTAATTTAACTTAGAAATGCATCACTTCATAGCGAATAAAAATCCGTTACTAAAAATTAACTATAAAAAGATTTACCATGCAACCTAAAGCTCTAACTGTAGGTCTTGTTGAATAATTATCAGAGATCGAAAGTGAAATCGGTGATGTGATTATTATTGATGGTAAAGTACTTCGTAAAGTTTTTGATAATGCTAATCAGCAGTCAGCCATCTCTATGATGAGTACTTTTGCCGATAATGCTGAAGAAAAAAGCCGAATTATGCGCTCTCACCGGGCTATTGGAAATACTCCTCACCGGGTGTTAAGTGTCGTATTTTATGAATATGATAGTCACATTCGCACTAAAAATACAGCAGGATAGGATGATTCACTGCAATCAATTCTTTCTCAGCGGGCTTAAATTTAAGTGGGGTTACCCTGCCCCACTGCCTGGCTTAACTAAGCGGTACTTTTTATGTGTTTGCTACAAATAGCATTGTAAAGTTAACAATGGCATGCATTAAAAAAGCAGGCCAAAAACTGCGAGATCGATAGCAAATATAGCCCCATATTAAACCCGAAAGAATACAGGATAAAATTTCAATATCTGGTTTACCTAAATGGAGTAAGGTAAATGGAATCATTTGTAATAAAATAGCTCCTTCTTTAAGATTTTTTCTTAACCCTGCTAACAAAAAACCTCTAAAAAAATATTCCCACCCTAAAAGGTAAATTAGCGTAGTACTTACATGTCTTAGCCAATTAACATTAGTTTTTTGGTAGTATTCATTGAGAGCTTGGTCATTTGCGCCGATAAGCATGATAGGAATAGCAGCAGCCAGATAAAGAGCGCTTGCTGGCAACCAAAATCGCCAATCACCAATACCTAGCGCAAGAGCGTCTAATTTATGATGCCCTAGTATAACGAGTAATAAACAAGGTACCACGCCATACATTAAAAGCGATTCATAGTGCGCTTGGGCCCACATGCCGCTTAATACTTGGATGTTGGGCGATTTGACGATAATCATAAGCGTTGTTGCTACAACGATAATACTCATTGCACGCCTATACTCTTGGCAAAAAATAATGCCCGCTTGCAGCTCTTGCTTAAATGTTATGGGCTGGGTTGAATGGAGTTGCATAATAACGTCTTCGAGGTGAGTACTGAGTCAATAAGGCAGCCTAGCCGGCAACCACTTCGGGAGGTTAGTGTGCAAAAATATTTTAATCGCAGATATGGGTAAAACTACGTATTTCATGTGACCTGCCACTAAAATCAACACCTCGGGCAGTTTTAAATTCACGTCAGGGTGTCTGGGCATTGCTTGAATATTGCTTGAATGTTGCTACTGCCGTACGGGCGTCACCTCAGTACAACACTCAAAAAAAACAAAAAAACATCAATAAATCCAAGCTTCTACCAATAGTGAGACACCCACAACAATAGTAAGCCCCTCAAAAATTCGCTTAATAAAATGATTACCTTTAGCAATCGCCCAATAAGCACCAAAATACCCGCCTAATAACGAGCCAAGTAATAATACCGGCAACCACGACCATTGCGGCGTTTGCACCCACACCAGCGTTAACGCGCCTGCGCCATTCCAAAAAAAGCCCACCAAAATCATAGTGTAAGCAAGGGCGTGTTTATAATCGAAGCCAAACCAGCGAATAAGCCATAACGTCACAAACAACCCCGTACCGGAGGTAAGTGAGCCATTTAATACGCCAATCAAAAACAATACGCTGCCACCAATAACTAAACCTAACCCATTGCGATGACGCGCGATAGCAGTGACACCTAACGCAGGCTTCACTATCGAATACACACCTAGCGCTAGCGTGAGTACACCGAGCAACACTTGCGCTATGAGCTCTGGAATAGCCAGTACCCAATAAGCACCCAATACGACGCCAGGCAAACCCGCCGCTAAAATAAAAATCGCAAAACCCCAATGTATATGACCGGTTTTGCCATGCTGAATACTGGCACCCAAACCCAGCGCCACAGAGGCGATTTTGTGTGTGGTTAATGCCACCGCAAACGGCAAACCTAAAAAAATTAACGCCGGCAATTGTAACAACCCTGCACCGCCGCCAGCGAGCGACGATAAAACGTTTGCCACAAACGCTACCAACAATAAAATGCATTGTTCGACTAAAAAACTGATATCCAACCGGTCACCCCACATAGCTCCAAATCGCCCCAGTACACCGCGCGCTAACAAAAATATAAACTGCCGCTTAATGCACTAATTTGAACTTACCCAGTTCGTCCCCATAGTATTCCATAGATCGCAATACCATATACTCACATTAGGATTCCCCATGACTACGATTGTGTCTGTACGCCGCGGAAATAGCGTTGTAATTGGCGGTGACGGTCAAGTTTCACTTGGCAATACCGTAATGAAAGGTAACGCCCGTAAAGTACGCCACCTGTATAACAAGCAAGTAATCGCTGGTTTTGCAGGCGGTACTGCCGATGCCTTTACCTTATTTGAACGCTTTGAAGCCAAGCTCGAAGAGCATAACGGCCAATTGGTGCGGGCAGCGGTAGAGCTGGCCAAAGACTGGCGCTCTGACCGAGCACTGCGCAAATTAGAAGCCCTACTAGCAGTTGCCAATCACGAAGCCTCGCTGATTATTACCGGCAACGGCGATGTTATTCAGCCAGAAGATGACTTAATTGCCATTGGCAGCGGTGGCTCGTTTGCTCAAGCATCAGCCCGAGCACTGCTTGAAAACACCGAACTCAGTGCCCACGATATTGTGGCTAAAAGCTTAACCATTGCGGGTGATATTTGCGTATACACCAACCAAAACCAAACCATTGAAGAGCTCAAATTTTAGCCCTTACGTCAACGCATCACAGAATCAAAGAGAACCCTCATGCCCAGTACTCCCGCCTCCAATACACAATCAATGACCCCACGCGAGATTGTGCACGAACTAGACAAACACATTGTCGGCCAAAGCAGCGCCAAACGCGCTGTGGCCATTGCCTTGCGTAACCGCTGGCGCCGCATGCAATTAAGCACCGAGTTGCGCAGTGAAATCACCCCCAAAAATATTTTAATGATTGGCCCCACCGGCGTGGGTAAAACCGAAATTGCCCGTCGCCTAGCCAAATTGGCCAATGCGCCTTTTATTAAAGTTGAAGCGACCAAATTCACCGAGGTGGGCTATGTAGGCCGCGATGTTGAATCAATTGTGCGCGACCTAGTCGAAAACGCTATTAAAATGCTGCGCGAGCAAGAAACCCAAAAAGTACAACAGCGCGCCCAAGATGCCGCCGAAGACCGTATTTTAGATGTTCTTTTACCCCCAGTTCGTGGTGAAGAAGAAAAACACGAATCCTCGACCCGCCAAATATTTCGCAAAAAACTGCGTCAAGGTGAGCTCGACGACAAAGACATTGAGGTTGATGTAGCCGCCAGCCCTGTCGGCGTAGAAATTATGGCCCCACCAGGCATGGAAGACATGACCAACCAGCTGCAAGGCATGTTTGCGTCCATGAATAAAGACAAAACCAAAAAACAAACATTAACCGTCAAACAAGCCTTTAAGCAATTAACCGAAGAGGAAGCTGCCAAACTCGTTAACAACGACGATATCAAAAGTCGCGCCATCGAAGCGGCCGAGCAAAACGGTATTGTATTTATTGACGAAATAGACAAAGTAGCCAAACGTCAAGGCAACAGCGGTGGCGATGTCTCACGCGAGGGCGTGCAGCGCGATTTACTACCATTAATAGAGGGCTGCACAGTCAGCACCAAACACGGCATGATCAAAACCGACCATATACTGTTTGTGACCTCTGGCGCGTTTCATCTAACCAAGCCTTCTGATCTTATCCCTGAGTTACAAGGTCGCTTGCCCATTCGCGTAGAGCTTGAAGCATTAACACCCGACGACTTTGAACGTATTTTAATCGAGCCTAACGCCTCACTGACCGAGCAAAATATTGCCCTACTCAATGCCGAAGGCGTCACCTTAAGCTTTACCAAAGATGGCATTCGCCGTATTGCCGAAACCGCGCATCAAGTTAACGAAACCACCGAAAATATTGGCGCGCGTCGCTTGCATACCGTACTTGAGCGCTTGCTTGAAAAAGCCTCGTTTGATTCGGGACAAGACAGCCAAAGCATTATCATTGATGCTGCCTTTGTTGATGCTGAACTGGGTGAGCTGGCCAAAGACGAAGACTTAAGCCGCTTTATTTTATAACAGCATAAATACAATATTTATTGACCCTGCGTACTGCGTACAACGATTCATTTTAAGCTTTATAACTTGAATCCTTAAACTGTAAGGTGCATAGCGCTAATGAGCGCTTGCTATAGCGCATGCCCTGGCCTTTCAGCTAATATACATAAACAGCTTGTACACTAAACCCTTAGCCACAACTACGGCCTAAGGGTGAGTACGGCTTTTAGCACCGCTAGTGGGCCACACGCCTCAAGGCCTATACTGTTAGGTCGCGTCACATTAAGGGCAATATTATGCGCAGTATATCTCTATTAAAAAGCACGGCACTTAACAGCACAGTACTGAGCAACACAGTACTAAACAACACCGTACTTAAAAAAACAGCCACCCTCACCCGCTCGCTGATTGCCTGTCTTGTTTGTTGTGCTGGTATCTCAACGCAGGTTATCGCGAACGAAGTGTATAAGAGCGTTGATGAAAATGGCAAAGTCACCTATTCAGATAACCCCATAGGCACTAAAATTGAAGAGGTAGACCTCCCGATTATTAATAGTGCTCCGGCCGTAGAGCCGCAGCCTTACACACCTACTACGCGCGCCAGCCGTGAGCAAAGCAGCGTCATAATCACCTCACCTAGTGACAAAACGCAAGTGCCTGCTGGCCAGCGCGACCTTGTCGTATCGGCTGAGGCCAACCCGCCAATCGGCAGTGGCTTTAGCGCCCAGCTCTACTTTAATGGCAAGCCCTTTGGCCCAGCTCAGGCAGATACTCACTTTGTGATTAAAGAGATTATTCGCGGTGAGCATACGCTGAGCGTTGCGGTACTTAACCCTCGAGGTAAAATTATCTCTCGCTCAAAAAGCATCACCGTATATGTGCATCGGCCACGTGTAGGAGGCCGTTAAAAAGACCTCGGGGCACTTTACTGGCAGACTGCAAGGCCATGAAAACACCTTATGAGGCGTTTTACATAAGCGCACCAAAAAGAGGCGGGCTGATGGCTATTTTGGTGCCCTCCATCGGCAGCACATAAAAACCTAACAAGTGCTACAATTGTGCGCGCATGCCTTTTGACTTGGCGGCCACTTTTATTTTTTAATTTTTGACCCGCAACAAGCCCAATATCAGTGCATTTCTCTCGCTACAGCAAAAAGGTCGCGCAAAGATCCCATTATGATTAATGTAATTGGTTTGATCTTTGCTAGTACTACAGCTACATACGAGACGGCGCATCATGGTTGAACCTACAGATTACAAACAAATTCTAGACGGCTTAGTCACCGCCGTTATTATGCTCGATAGCAATCTTCAGCTGTCTTACCTCAATAGTGCCGCCGAGGTCCTACTATGCGTCAGTGGTGATCAGGTGATTGGGCACTTTATTGGTGACTGCCTAGAGGAGCAAGACGGCGACAGCTCGCAGCTGAGCCACGCCCTCGAAAACCAATCACCCTACACCAAGCGCCACACTAAATGGCGACTCCACAATAATGACGAAATTACCGTTGATTACTCGGTCGACCCTCACCCCGACGGCAACGCCCTACTCATTGAAGTACAACCTTTAGACCGCCTGATTCGCATCAGTAAAGATGAGGCGATGATCTCGGCGCAAGAAACCTCTCGCAGCCTTATTCGCAGTATGGCCCATGAAATCAAAAACCCCCTAGGTGGCATTCGCGGCGCAGCGCAGCTTTTAGGGCGCGAATTTGGTGATAATGACCTTTCAGAATATACCCGCATTATTATTGAAGAAACAGACCGCCTGCGCGACTTAGTTGACCGCATGCTGGGCCCGCGCGTTCAGGCAGAGCGTAAAGCCGTTAATATTCATGATGTGCTTGAGCACGTATTCTCAGTCATTGATGTAGAGGCGTGCCATCAAGTGACTATCACCCGTGACTACGACCCAAGTATCCCCGATGTACAAGGCGACAGAGATCAACTGATTCAGGCGTTACTCAACATTAGTCGCAATGCTTTACAAGCACTGCTCGAAAATGCCATAGAACAGCCCACTATAGCTGTGCAAACACGCGTTCAGCGACGCTTTACCATTGGCCGTCATCATCACCCACTGGTCGCGCGTATTCGTATCAGTGATAACGGCCCAGGCATCCCGCCGGCATTAATCGATAATATCTTTTTTCCTATGATTACTGGGCGTGCAGAAGGTACTGGGCTAGGCCTAGCCATCACACAAAACCTAATCAGTCAGCATGGCGGCCTCGTCGAGTGTCAAAGCACGCCAGGCAATACCCAATTCACTTTATACCTGCCTTTGGATGAACACTATGAATAAGCCTAACTACGTCTGGATTATTGATGACGATAAATCAATCCGTTGGGTCTTAGAAAAAGCCTTGCAGCAAGCAGGCATTACGACCGAAAGCTTTGAAAGTGCCGACCGCGCCATTAGCCGTCTAAAAATAGAACAGCCCGATGCTATCATTAGCGATGTACGCATGCCCGGTACCGACGGGCTATCGCTACTTTCATACCTTAAAGCGCAACATCCCTACTTACCGGTCGTGATTATTACTGCTCACTCAGATCTCGACAGCGCCGTTGCCGCTTACCAAGGTGGGGCCTTTGAATACCTACCGAAACCCTTTGATATTGATGAGGCCGTCGCCGTCACGCAGCGTGCACTGACCCACACCCAAGAACAACAAGCCAATACCAAAACGCCAGAGCCCGCTGAAGTCAGCAAAGATATCATTGGGGAAGCGCCGGCAATGCAAGAGGTTTTTCGCGCCATCGGCCGCTTAGCGCAATCGAATATTACTGTACTGATTAACGGAGAGTCTGGCACCGGTAAAGAGCTGGTTGCCCATGCATTACACACTCATAGTCCGCGTAAAGAAGGCCAGTTTATTGCTCTCAATATGGCAGCAATACCACGCGATTTGATCGAATCGGAGCTATTTGGCCACGAAAAAGGCGCTTTTACCGGCGCCTCAAACCTTCGCCAAGGGCGTTTTCAGCAAGCGGATGGCGGTACACTTTTTTTGGATGAAATTGGCGATATGCCGCCAGAGACGCAAACGCGGTTATTGCGTGTGCTCGCTGACGGTGAATTTTACCGTGTCGGCGGTCACACTCCCGTTAAGGTCGATGTGCGCATTATTGCCGCCACTCATCAAAACCTTGAGCAGCTAGTCGAAGATAATCGCTTTCGAGAAGATTTATTTCATCGCTTAAACGTCATTCGTATTCATTTGCCCAAACTGGCACAGCGCAGCGAAGATATTCCACGCCTAGCACAGCACTTTTTAAGCTCTGCCGCTAAAGAGCTAGGCGTAGAAGCCAAAGTACTCACACCAGAGGCCGAGCAATATTTAGCTCATTTACGCTGGCCTGGCAATGTACGCCAGCTCGAAAACACTTGCCGCTGGATTACTGTTATGGCCTCGGGCCGTGAAGTACACATACAAGATTTACCACCCGAGTTAATGGACAGCAAAGATACCCAAGCCCCAGCAGGCGATTGGGATAAAGCCCTTAGGCAATGGGCCGACCAATGCCTAGCCCGCGGCGAGCACGACATTTTAAGCGAAGCGGTACCCACTTTTGAGCGCGCCCTCATCGAAACAGCGCTCAAGCACACCGCCGGGCGCAAGCGTGACGCCGCAAATTTGCTTGGCTGGGGTCGCAATACCCTAACGCGCAAACTCAAAGAATTAAATATGAACGATAGCGAAGATACCGAGGCCAATACCAGTATCACATAGCTATTGTAACTCTTCACAGATACTAAAAGTGGCACTAATACAGACATTGCGCTCCTGCAACGTCTTATCTTGCATGCTCCTAGGCAAGAAATCTGCCCCAAAGGCTAGGTGCGACATATTCCTTATGTGTTAGGTGGGATGTGTCAGCTTGGCTTAATGGCTATGCGCTTTTTATTGCACTTTACGTTAATCATTAAGCATTAATATGCTCGGCAATAATCTCGCGGTACTTCAACTAAAATACGCTGACCCTTATCGTAAGCCACTTCATAACAGGCATTTTCACGTACAGTAGTGTAAGGGCGTGTTTGATAGCCATCGCTGTAATGTGTTTTTGAGTAACTGCCCGCATCAGCCAGCACAACCCCCAAAATTAACCCTCCCAATAAAAAAGCCGCTTCACGATTATGGTGATGCCTATATCTGGTATCAGAGCGATAATGGTGTGTCACTGAGTAATGTGAGGAGCGCTTAATGTGCCGGCGATGATCGCTGTAACGGTGTGAGTTATCGTGATGTCGACGATACTTAATAGGCCGCTCAATATAATGGCGCTTATGCCTAGTATGATGATTATGGTTGTTGTGATGACGATATCTGTTGCTGTCATCGCGGTTGTTGTAACTGCTGTAACCATTATGACTGTGACGATTATGATCATTATGGCGCTGATGCACGTTGTATTGGCGCTCTTCGCGGTGTTGCCTATGTTCGCGGTGTTGCGTATGTCTGCGGCTTTGCTCTTGGCGATAGCGCTCTCTATTAGACATCTCTCGGTTGTGTGCATAGCGCTCATGCGCTACTTGCGATTGGCTATGACTTGTGTCATTGGTGCTTCTTGTGTCATTGGTACTTTGTGCAGCCAATGCTGAACGAGATACACCCACTACGAATACAACCGCTACGACTAAACAGCTCGCGTTAAATATACGCACTATACGAGGTTGACCTGCCATACGGCAATAACTGAATAAATCGTGTAACTGATACATGCTTATCTCCCGACTTGATTGCACCGGGTTAGAGTAACCGCCTCGGCATGAATAATAGATTAATCAACACACAGACCTCTCGCTGTATTAAAAGTATTCACCCAAAGTCAGTAAACTGAGTACTCGGTCACACTTGGCTAAACATCACTAAAGGCACACTCACCACAAATCGATTACCTCGCTGCTGACAATGATCGGGGCCATTCAAGCCTTCAGCAGTGCAGAGCGCCACGGCCTCACCACATTCAATCTCACCACATTCAACCTCAACACTCCAGTTGTGATAGCCCATAATCATGCCTGCTATTTTTAAGGCAAAAGCCGAACAAGGCACGTCTTTGTCATTGGATAGCACATACTCATAATGGGTTTCAAACAAATGCTCTTTTTGGCTGTGTGTTAAAGCCTGTGCGTTGTCTTCAAAGGTAATCACCAGTGCATCAAGGGCATACTCTACCCGCAGCTGAATAACACCGCGACTGGATTGCCGAATACAAAACAGTAAAATATTATTAAGCGCCTGACTCATACGCGCCACATCAAGCATGACAAAAAACTGCAAACACGCAGGCTCAATAGTAAGACGCAGCGCCAGCTCATGCTCAAGCGCTAAGTCTCGATATAGCTCACAGCAACTGTGAACCAGCTCTGCTGGACAGGCGCGAGTGCGTTGTAATGGCGTTGCTTCAATAGCGTCGAGTAGTAGTAATTCACTGACAAAATAGTGCAGACTTTTACCGTTGCGATTAATGGCACTAAGGGGCTTAACAAGCTCTGGCATGTCGCAACATTTTTTCAGCAGCCGCTCAGAAAACCCAATGATGCTATTTAAAGGCGTGCGGAACTCATGGCTAATATTACGTAAAAATTGCTCTTTATTTTTTGCTAATAATTGCGCTTCGACTTCGGCTTTTTTACGCTGTTCAACTTCTTTAGTTACCGCTAATATTTGCTCTTCTACCTGCCGTTGGTAGATTTCTAATGCACGAGTGTAAGCAGCAATAATACCGACCATACAAGCCATTTGCGCAATCGTATGCATAACTATTAGGGTATAACGCTGGGGCTCTGGCGTAAAGTTTGGGATAGGGACTTTGAACACCTCACAGACCGCTACCACCAAAATAGACATGCCGCCAATCCCACCCCAGTACAGGCCAAATCTTAAGCCACCGAGTAAGCCTGCAATACACACCAATATGACAAACCATAATACTGTGACATGACCCATTCCCGCACCATTAGTCAATACCGCATTGGCAACCGCAAACCAACAAGAAGCCAGCAACAACCAGGGTACTTTAGCGCTAAAGCGCGATATTTCAGAGTAATAAATACACGCAATAAAGCCGCACTGGGCAATCGAGAGCAAAACTACACGCGGCCAAATATGACTGGTTATAGCCAAGATTAAAAAAGCAAAATTTAGCCACGCGGCGATCTGCGCAATCCATCGCGACACAGCCGCGGTACGCATAATATTTGCCTGCACAAATTCCATTTTTTTAAGCATAACGCGACGCTTTAATGAGGAGAATGAAGTGTGGTTTTAAAAAGCCCTACTACTCACTCTAGCGTGTTAACGCTATTTTTGCTCAAAGATCGGCACTAAATCAATAAATGCTAACTGGCGGGGATTTTAAGGGTTTGGCCAACTCGGATAGAAGCATCACTTAAGCGGTTATGCTCTAGTAATTTTTTAACACTCACACTGTGTCGTTTGGCAATGCCCGATAAAGTATCGCCTTTACTAATCGTGTATTTAGATGATAGACCTGTGCCCGACTTGTGCTGCTGTAACGCTAACCAAGTACCCGCTGGTGGCTGGCGATCAAAGTAGCTTTGCACACCATTAAAGATCGCTTTGGCCATGAATTTACGGTAACTACTTGTTGCTAATTTATTCGCTTCATGAGGGTTCGAAATAAATCCTGTCTCGACCAAGATAGAAGGTACATCAGGTGATTTAAGCACCGCAAAACCCGCTTGTTCTACTTGCTTTTTATGTAGCTTAGAAATGCGCCCCATGTTGTTGAGTACTTGCTCGCCCACTTGCAAACTGCTGGTTAGCGTTGCTGTCATAGAAAGGTCAACCAAAACACCCGCCAACACATTGTCTTTATCGTTCAGTGACACCCCGCCCACACCGCCGATCAAATCGGCGTCGTTTTCTTTAGAGGCCAAAAAGCGTGCAGTTTCACTGGTGGCACCATGGCGTGATAAGGCAAACACCGAAGCGCCGCGCGCTTTAGGGTTGTGAAAGGCATCAGCATGAATCGATACAAACAAGTCAGCACGTAAATCACGGGCTTTATTACGACGCTCTTTGAGGGGAATGTAATAGTCGCCATCGCGAATCAGTTTAGCTGTATAGCCTGGCGTCGCATTAACCTCTTTCGCCATCTGTTTAGCAATAGCGAGAACAACATCTTTTTCACGTAATTTTTTAGGTCCTATAGCACCAGGGTCTTCACCTCCGTGACCGGCGTCAATGGCAATAATTATATCGCGCGCTTGCGTAGAGACCTCTTTAATCGCAGGCGCAGTATTCACAGTTTTGGTGGTCTCTTCGCTGCCATCGTATAAATCAATCACCAAGCGATCGGGTTTATCGCCATGCTTCGGTAAATCAAAGCTGCGCGGCTTAGTGGTTGCTGTCATATCCAGCACAACACGTAAAGTACCATTAGCCCGTGTTCCGTAACGGATTTTAGCAATAGGCGTATCTTCAATAGGCACATCACCAAAGCCCTTTTTAAGCTCGGTATTACTGATATCAATCACAACGCGATCGGGATTACTTAACGTAAATAATTTGTGCTCAGCTGCACTCGAAAGGTCAAAAACAAGCCGCGTATTGTCGGGCGCACGCCACAAGCGTACGCTATTGACCTGTGCCGCAAATACACACGGTGACAACACCAATACACACAATGCTAAAAAGCCCCCATAACGCTGAGCCAAGACTTTTATGCAATGGGTAGATATTGCGCCAGCTAGCGCACTTACTCTCGATGACATCATGAATTGTATTAGCACGCACGGCATGCTGTTTACCCCAACGGTTGTTATCTATTATTGTAAACCCACATCCAACCGCTAACCCACAAGCTCGCAATGAGCCAATACTTGGATATGCGGCCAACGCTGTGTCAATTGTGCACTTTGTATATAGCCTTAACGACACCCATATTTGTACCATTTTTACAGACTGCTGTGTTATTTTTACATATCCGATATCTAAATTTGAGCGCCACAACCCACGCTAACCACTAACATTTAACTTTTTCAGTGCAGCGTGACCTTTGGCGCTGCCTGCGTGAAGCTCTAGTGTACGACCTTCGTTTTTGGGGCTTAAACTGAGGGTAATATCAGCCACGGGTAAAAAGCCCTCGCCTTTATTGGGCCACTCAACTATACACAACGCTCGACCATCAAAATATTCGCGAATCCCCATGTACTCGAGCTCTTCAGGGTCGGCGAGTCGGTACAAATCGAAATGGTATACCTTCTGCCCTGCGCCTTGTTGATCGGCACTAAAATCATAAGGCTCTACTAAAGTATAGGTCGGACTCTTAACCGCACCTGTATGGCCAAAGCTTTTTAACACTCCACGAGTGAGTGTTGTTTTACCCGCACCGAGCGTACCGGTTAAAAAAATAACACCGCCCTCGGCCATTACTGTGCCAAGTTTTTGGCCTACAGCAACGGTTGCAGCTTCATCATGCAAAAATAGTGACAGTTGTGTCTGTGTCATTGGGATACCTCGGTATTAATTCAGCAGCTTGCGCACTACTGGGGCAAGCTCGCTTGCCGCCATGCCAAACTGACCTTGCGTGTCAGCCAGTCTGTCACCCGCTTGCCCGTGCACATACACCCCTAATTGCGCAGCCTCAAACAAGCCTAAACCCTGCCCAATCAACGAGGCAATAATACCTGTTAATACATCACCACTGCCTGGGGTAGCGAGACCGGGGTTACCCACTTTAGCTACCACCGTGCGCTCGCCATCACAAATTAAAGTGCCTGCACCTTTAAGCACAACAACACCGCCATACAAGCGCTGTAGCTCGCTTACCGCTTCAAAGCGGTTTTGCTGTACAACAGCGGTATTTGTGTGGAGCAAGCGCGCCGCTTCGCCGGGGTGAGGCGTTAAAACCCAATGCCCGCGCTTAGCATAAGCCGCTAGTTTATCAGCCAGTAAATTTAAGCCATCGGCATCCACCACTAAAGGCTTGTCGGTTTTAAGTACTTGCTGCATAAGCTGCTCAGACCAGCTGCTTTGACCCATCCCTGGACCCACTGCAATCACGCTAGGTCGCTTGAGTAAAGGCTCAAGCTGCGAAGCTGCATCAACACCATGCGCCATGACCTCGGGCTTGCGTACCAAGGCAGCCGTCACGTGATCGAGCTGGGTGGCTAAACTCACACAGCCCGAGCCCGCCGAAGCGGCACTCTCGGCAGTCATAATGGCGGCGCCACCCATACCTAAGTCACCACCCACCACTAAAACATGACCGCTTTGCCCTTTATGCGCATCGGCCTCTTTTAATGGTAGGTGGCGCTTAAGGGCATTAAAGTCAATATTCCAGGCGGCAGGCATCAAGGCTCTGTACAACGCCCTAGGCGCACCTAAGCCATCAAAATATAACTGCCCCACCAAGGCTGGGGCTCGACCGGTAAGCAGGCCCATTTTACAACCAATAAACGTGATGGTTGCATAGGCTTTAATCGCTTCACCTAATGTGCGGCCAGTATTCGCGCACAATCCCGAAGGCACATCTAGGGCTAAAACAGGTAAACCTGTCGCGTTGACCTCGTTAATCACGTCTTGCATATTGGCGCGCAGCTCGCCGCTTAAACCTGTCCCTACCAATGCATCAACAATCACGCAACCATCAGGCAAGTGGCTGGCAGCACCGGTTTCGTAGGGTAAAATATTGACCCCCTCTTGCTTGGCATATAGATAAGCACGACGCGCATCGCCGGTTAACAATTTGGCCGGTGATACCGTTAGTATTTGTACATCGCGGCGCGCCATTGCAGCCAAAGCACCCACCACAAAGCCATCACCAGCGTTATTACCAGCACCACATAAAATAGTAATGGAGCCATGCGGGAAGAGCGTATTGAGCAACTCAAAGGCCGCTCGCCCTGCGCGCTTCATAAGGACAATCCCCGCAACTTTATGCTCTTCAATAAACAGACGGTCAAGTTCGCGCACTTGCTCTGCGCGATATAAATAACGAGGAAGGACAGGAGATTGGGGCTGGGGGCTCTTCGCCTTTGAGTCAGACATAACAAAACGCTTTTCTAGTCAAAAACGCCAGTATACTGCAATGTTTTTAAGTTAGCTTGAATCTTGCTCGTACCCAGCACTACCGACAGCTAAGACACTGAATTAAGCGCCCTAAGTTTATGCTAAATGCTAAATACATTAGCACGATAGTATTTAAGCTCAGCAATAGAATCTTTAATATCATCTAAAGCCAAGTGGCTGCCTTGCTTAACCACGCCATCTAATAGCGCGGGCTGCCAGCGCCGGGTAAGCTCTTTGATGGTCGATACATCCACATTGCGGTAGTGAAAGTACGCCTCAAGCGCCGGCATGTAACGCACTAAAAAACGACGATCTTGGCCAATCGAGTTACCGCATAATGGGCTTTTACCTTTAGGCACCCATTGCTCTAAAAAAGCCAAAGTCGCTTTTTCGGCGGCGCGCATCGTAGTGGTGCTTTGCAAAACACGCTCAACCAAGCCCGACCCACCATGCTGCTTGGTATTCCATTCATCCATCGCCGCCAGCACAGGTGGTGAGTGATGAATCGCCATAACCGGCCCCTGCGCCAATACATTGAGCTGGCTGTCAGTCACTAGAGTGGCTATTTCGATAATCGTATCGTGCTCGGGCAGCAAGCCTGTCATTTCCAAATCCATCCACACCAAATTATCATCGTTTAAGGTTGCACTCATAGGGGGGCTCTTGGGTTATTAAGGGTTGTCATTAATAAGGCGCAATAGGCCGCAGACCTAAAAGGCACCTTTACGGTTATATAGCGGTTCGGGGGTTTGTATTGCTGTGCTGTGTTTATGGCGTACAATGCAGGCTATTATAGTCCAGCTAAAGCAGGCTCTCGTGGCAAAACGTAGACTCAACAAACAACAAAAAACACGTATTCAAAGCAAGCAAGACGATATTACCCATCAGAATACATCAAACCCGCAACTTAAAGGTAGAGCAAGCAAAAAAAAGGCCTCCATGGATGACACCGTGCTAGGCCCTGAGCTCAACGGTATTACTATTAGCCATTATCGCGCTCAAGCTGATATTGAGTGCATTGCGACTGGCGATGTTGTGCGCTGCCATTTACGGGCAAACTTACCCGGCATCGTCACCGGTGACCGAGTTGTGTGGCGACGCGGGCAAAATGAACAAAGCGATAGCGGTATTGTTGAAGCCATTAACCCCCGCTCGAGCGAACTGTGCCGCCCAGATAGCTACGGTAAAATGAAGCTCGTCGGCTCGAATGTAACCCGTGCCATTATTGTAATTGCACCCGAGCCCGAGGCACATAGCAACCTCATCGACCGATATTTAGTCATTGCCGAACACCTAGGCTTAGAGGCTTTATTACTACTCAACAAAGCCGATTTACTCGCCCCTAACAGCCCAACCCAAGCCCTGCTCGACAAATACCAAGCACTCGGCTACAACAGCCTTGCTGTATCAAGCACACACAATACCGGTATGCAAACACTACAAACAGCCATTAGCGAGGGTTGTAGTATTTTTGTAGGGCAGTCGGGTGTGGGCAAATCATCGATTATCCAGGCGTTACTCCCTAGTGAAGAAATTAAAGTCGGTGAACTTTCGGATGTCTCGCGCAAGGGGCGCCACACAACAACCCATGCACGCTTATATCACTTCCCGAGCGGCGGCGACTGTATTGACTCGCCCGGTATTCGAGAATTTGGCTTGTGGCACCTAGAACCTGAACACATATTGCAAGGCTTTAGCGAATTTCGCCCGTTTATTGGACGCTGTAAATTCCGTAATTGTACGCATATTAACGACGCCCATTGCGCCATCAGTCAAGCCGTTGCAAGCGGTGATATTAGTCGCGAGCGCTACAACAGTTTTGTGTATATTGTGCAAAGCCTTAGTGACGTTACTATTCAAAACGGTGGCTAATCACTAGTTCAAGTTCGCCACACAAAAGAACTCATCAAGCCTATTCCCTGAGGTCACTTTTGTGTAAGTGCTAGGTAGGGGTACCCAGTCAACCATAACCTTAAATACACCTTAATAGATCAGAGCAATCCTATGAACGATGCCTTATTTATCGCCCTTCAACGCCTTGCCCCCCAGCATCTTATTTCACGTGGGGCAGGCCTGTTTGCCAGTAGTACAACACCACTCATCAAAAACACTTTTATTAACTGGTTTGTTGATAAATACAATATTGACATGAGCCAAGCGCAACAAGAAGATCCCCTCGCGTTTGCTAGCTTTAATGACTTTTTTACTCGCGCCCTCAAAGACGATGCTCGCCCCATTGATGCTGGCAACACATTGGTCAGCCCAGCCGATGGCGCCATTAGTCAATTAGGCACCATCAAAGACGGTCGTATATTTCAAGCGAAAGGGCAAGATTACACCTTACTTGAGCTAGTCGGCGGCAACGCAAAAGATGCCGCGCTGTACAACGACGGGCACTTTGCGACCGTTTACCTATCGCCGCGTGATTACCATCGCGTACATATGCCGCTGGCAGGCACACTTACTCATATGACCCACGTACCTGGCGATTTATTTTCGGTGAATACTGTCACCGCGCAAAATGTACCGCGCTTATTTGCACGCAACGAACGGTTAGTTTGCCATTTCACCACCGAGCAAGGGCCTATGGCTGTTGTGCTCGTCGGCGCAATGATTGTTGCAAGTATTCAAACCCCGTGGGCCGGCCTTGTGGCTCCGGTTAAAAAGCGTATTACACGTACCCACTACCCTTACAGCGATAGTCCTCAAACCCCTATTACTTTAGCTAAAGGCCAAGAAATGGGGCGCTTTTTATTGGGCTCAACGGCCATAGTACTCACTGCCAAAGAGACCATTCAGTGGAACGAGCACCTCGCCGAAAACAGCCACGTACAGATGGGCCAAGCCATGGCTAAAATCACTAAACCCTAAAAACAACGCTATAGAAACAGCCATAGCGCCTCAGTATCATGGCATTTTGGGGCGCTTAAAAGCACATTTGCTCTAATAAGAGTGTTTTACTCCTCAACACATATTTTATCAATTAAAGCCGCTGCGCTTGTGAATATTCATACTCCCTTATCGTGTACTACAGTTATTACATAACCGTAATGCGTTAAGAGAGCCAGCATGCCTGATCCCCACACTCCCCCCAAAAAAACACTCGGAGTCTACACCCCTTATTTGCAAGGCTTTTATTTTGGCGAGCTTATCAGCCAGCTACAGCAATACTGTTTTTTAAAAGGCTATGCCTTTACCGTTATCAAGACCGACAGCTTTGGTACATTTAACTCCACCGTGCATTCCGATCATATTGACTTTGTGGTGATCTTGCGCAACGCCATTCACAACCAGCTGGCCGAGCACCTTGTAAATACGGGTAAATCCGTTGCCTCTATTGCTTACGATTACTTTCCGCTCGCCATACCCATGATAACGAGCGACAACGAGCTGGGTATGGAGCTCGCATTTAATCACCTTATTCAACAAGGCCATCGTACACTCGCATTTGTGGGTGACCTGTCGCAATTTGATATTCGTAAACGTTATGAAAGCTTTTGCGATCAACACGAAATGAACGGCTTTGAACTGGCCGATGATCATATTTTTATTGTCAACGACACGATGTTTTCCGGTGGTTTTCAAGCAGCCAACGAGTACATTGCACGCAACAGCCAAGCAACGGGTATTATTTGTGGCGCCAGCCTCACCAGTATTGGCTTTGCCAAGCAATTACAAAATTTAAAAGCTGCCAATCACAAGCATTGCGCCACCGGCATTGTCGGGTTTGATGCAATATCACTGGTACCCATCACGCAGCCCAACATGGCTATGATTGACCAAAATTTACATTTAATGGCCTACAAAACCATCGGCATTTTAGAGGCGCTCCATAAAAACAAAACTTTTGAGCGTCACAATTTTATTGAGCCCAAAATTATCACGCCCACCACTGATTTTATGCAAGCCGAGGATGCCTTTTTGGCAACCAGCACCGAAATTGACGAGCTACATAATGCCAACTACATGAAAAGTATTATTAGCAACCTATACGAATGGCCTAAAAATATTGCTCAAAACAATCTAGACTCACTCATGACGCTAGCCCCAATGTTTGAAAGGTATATGCAAAAAGCCTGTTATGGCCGTATCGCCATTAGTAAAGATGGGCGCGAGTACATCAAAATACATAAAAAGTTCTCTTCCTTAGAAGTTACTAAACTACCCGCCAAAGACACCTCAACACTCAGCATATCGGCACAATATCCCGCACCGTGTGCCGATGTATACGATAGCGATATAGATACCAGCGTACATACACCCATATTTCGAGACCACCGACTTTGGTCTGTTTTAAGTGTTTATGGCTCCAGTAAAAAAAATAAATCACCCAGTAGTTTCTCCGGATTTTGCGCCTACCTTGACAGCATCACCACACAACTCACACTAGGGATGCTCAACAAAAAATCAAGTCACTCCATTCAGCCATGTAGCGAAAGCGGCGACGATACCACTATCGTTGGAAAAATACAGTGGAACCCCAATACAGGCGAAACATTTTGGGACAAAAATGCGCTAAACAGTCTTGGGCTTACCTCTGAGCTTGAGCAAAGTATTTACAAAAATTTAGATTTAACTGATCGCATTCATCCCGATGACGACAACCTATTACGCGAGCATTTAATTAATGCAAAGGAAAATGAATTTCATATTGAAATACGGTTAAAGCATAAAAACAAAAGCTACCAAGCAGTACAAATAGAGCGCGCATCTATTGATCATAATAAAATCAATAGTGATGATAATAACGACAATACTATCATCACCTTACTGATAACTCTCCAGCACAATAGCGAATAAGGAAACGCTATGGGCGCTTATGCAGAGCAACTCGTTTACGGTCTACTTCTATTACTAATATTAAGTATTTTGGCAAACTTACATTTTGTAAGCCGTGGCCTACAAAAAAAAATGGGCGCGCGCGCACTACAAAAAAAACTCCCCGATCTTATTAAGAAGTTTTTAAACGATCAGGCTCAAAACACCGAAAATGCCAGAAGGCATAACCAGCGTAGCCACTTAAGTAAAGGCGTCATCAAACTTCGCCATGCCTATCTAAGCATTGAATCTCGAGCGATAGATAAAAAAATAGATAGTCAAGATTACTGGAATCTTATTAATACAAATGTGCAAAAATTACTCGATATTCTAACCGAGCAACGCACCAATCAACCACTCAAAGATATTGAAAATAAAATAAATAATATAAAAGAAAAAATCAATAGCTCAGGAAAAAGTCAAAGTAAAAAGGCCGTATTAGCTAGCCTTGATAAGTTTCATCAAGCCTGCATAGAGCACAGTAAAAACCCTGAAAAATTAGCGCATTACAATGTAAAATTAGAATCGTTATTAGATAAAATAAGCAGCGCTTCATACCGAAAAATTACCGAAAAGACAAAATTGCATAATGACTATGTCAACGAGAATCAAAAAACACTTAATACATTAAAAGAGCATGTTGGAATGTCAAACGAGACCGCCAACAATCTTGCAAACATCAACCCTGATGATTTTGATTTTTCGATGGATGCATTCAATAAAAACCAAGATAGTATTATGCAAAGCGTTCAAAAATATGAAGATAATCTCGAAAAAATAAAGCACGGGCACAATCATGCCAACACAACTATTATCACCTCCAGTCATCACGAAATCAACAGCACCAATGGTGAGCTTGATGCACTATCTGAACAAATACAGCAAGAAAATGAAATAGAAATAGAGCGACTAAGAGATGTTATTAAAGGTCAAAAAGATATTATCATAGCGCTAGAAGACAACATCGATACATTAGAAGGTCAAGACTCTAAAAAGGCACCTGGCCATGATGACGAAAGAGAAAGCAATCCTCATCAAGTCGACATTACCAGCCTTAAAAATAACCTAAGAGAATCAGAGTTATGTATTGATACGTTAGAAGGCGAGCTTAATAATTTGCGCCAGCAGCAACAGCAGCATAAAATCAATCCTAAAAGTGAACCTGTCACAACCCCCCTAACCGAAAGTAACTTGAGTAGTTTAGAAAGCACTATTTCACAGCTCAAAAATGAAATTAGTGAAGCAAAAGATACGCAAGATTTTCATAAATCCATTATGAATTTTATTTCGGAATCTTTAGATGCTAGCTCAGCAGAAGATATCTCATTATCTATTTATCAAACGTTGGAAGATTTAGGCTGGAAAGCAGGCTTAATCATTAATAGCGGCGCTAGAACCATGGAAATCGATCCGACTGGCTTACTTAAAGAAAGAGAAAAAACACTTATCAAAAATATGCACATTGGCGAAGTTAATTCACAAAAAAATGGTTTAAGCATGGAGTTTCACTATGTCAATATAGCCGGAAAAGTCATCAGTGAAGAGCACAATAGTAACGCTGATAAAAACGCTTCTATTTTAAACTTACTACAAGCAGCCGACAAAATAATTGGTAAAATGAAGTCATCACAACTATTAAAAAACCAAAAGAAGGCGCTACAAGATAGTGCTAATAACATTAAAAAACTAGCCCACGAAGTCGATAGCACAATTGAAACACTCAATAAAAGGACCCAAGCAAGTGTGAGTAGTGGATTTGGTCAAATTCAAGATATTGCACGCTCTAAAGGGTTAAAAGCTAGCCAAATTGCTAGCTTCAAAAATTTAGAACAACAAACACTGAACGAACTTGCCGCCGATAACACTTTGCGACTAAAAGTAAAAAAGCAATTTCTTTTAGTCCTCAAAAGCCTCGACGACTTTTAAAACGCTATTCGGTCCTTAAAATTATCATCCAAATTAAGTCCCTTCAAGTTTACGGTACAGCGATCGCAGGCTTATGCCACAAATACCAGCCACAACCTCTTTATCACCTGCGTGAGTATGCATTAGTTGCTGTATATACTGCTTTTCTATTGTCTTAAGGTCGACCCAAGATGCAGACAGATCCAGCGTTTGAGCTTTTTTACCTATCTCTATTGAAGTAGTCATCGATGCATCCATAGCCAGGCACTCTTCGATTACCGTACTCTCAATGACATGAGTATCAGATAAAACAGTCGCTCGATGAAGAATATTTTTTAATTCACGAATATTGCCAGAATAAGTGTGAGCCTTTAATACCTGAATAGCAGAATCAGTTAAAAAGAAATCTTTATCTGCTCGCAAGCTTTTCAGTAATGTGCCAACTAATAAAGGGATATCCTCTAATCTATCTCTCAGTGCAGGCAGCTTAATGGGAAACACATTAACCCTAAAGTATAAATCTCTGCGAAAGGAGCCCTCCTCTACCATTTGCCAAATGTTTTTATGTGTGGCGCATACTAGGCGAAAATCTGCCCGCTTTACTTCCGTTGAACCCACCCGGCGATAGGTTCCTGTTTCGAGCAAGCGCAATAGCTTAACCTGCATAGGTAACGGAACATCACCAATTTCATCCAAAAAAAGCGTTCCGCCATTCACGCTTTCCACTAAGCCCTCCCGGTGGCTATGGGCGCCTGTAAACGCACCACGTACGTGGCCAAATAATTCGCTCTCAAAGAGTGAGTCGGTTAACCCTGAGCACTCAACAGTTACTCACGGTTTATTCTTGCGCAAGCTACCGCAGTGCAAAGCCGTGGCGGCAAGTTCTTTGCCCGTTCCAGATTCACCAAGCAATAAAACCGACGCATCAGACTCACTTAATCGGGCCAGCTTGCTCAGCATATGATTAAAAGCCCGACTTACGCCAACCATCTTTCCTGATTTTTCTGCCGCGCCTACTGTTGGAATATCGCGCAACATTTCGACATCAACATGCTCATTGCCTCTAGGGGTTTGATGCACATGAAGAACTCGCTCTTTGTGCCCCGATTTTTGAGCGGCGGCTAATGGACAGGCTTCGCCCGCCTGATCACACGGCACGCTATAACCGTGAGAGATACTAAAACAATGCTGCGTATTTTGAGAATCTATCTCCCCATATTGAGCGATGTAATGCGTGTTCCAGCCTAATATTTCATAGGG
>NZ_LGAK01000058.1 GCF_001292705.1 Marinagarivorans algicola | reverse complement strand
CGCAATAGCTCGGCTTTTTTGTGACTCAAATATTTGTACATGCATTGAATGAGTTATGCATAAATCTGCCGATTATTTTTGTGGGCCAGCGGCGACGAGTGATTGGCCTTCTGCGTTATCGGTAAATTGTACAAAGTTATCGATAAATAAATCCGCGAGCTTTTCGGCTTTAGATTGCCAGAGTGCTTTATCGGTATAGGTGTTTCTTGGATCTAAAATAGCGGTATCGCAACCGGCTAAAGCAGTGGGTACTTCTAAGTCAAAAATTGGAATGTGAGTGGTGGGCGCGCGATCGAGAGAGCCGTCGAGTATGGCATCGATAATCGCCCTAGTATCTTTAATGGAGATGCGTTTGCCGCTGCCATTCCAACCGGTATTGACTAAATAAGCGTCGGCGCCTGCCGCATTCATACGTTCAACCAGCACTTTGGCATATTGTGTTGGGTGTAGCGTTAAAAAGGCTTTGCCAAAACAAGAGGAAAAAGTCGGCACAGGTTCAGTAATACCGCGTTCGGTACCTGCCAGCTTGGCGGTAAAGCCCGATAAAAAATGATACTTAGTTTGTGCGTCGGTTAACTTAGAGACAGGCGGTAACACCCCAAAGGCATCGGCGGTTAAAAAGATCACTTTTTTGGCGTGCCCAGCTTTTGATACGGGTTTAACAATATTATTAATATGATACAAAGGGTAAGAGACGCGCGTATTTTGTGTGACGGAGCCATCGGTAAAATCGGGATTCCCTTCGGCGTCTATTGTTACGTTTTCTAATAGGGCATCGCGTTTTATCGCATTATAAATATCGGGTTCACTGTCTTTATCAAGGTCGATGGTTTTGGCGTAGCATCCACCTTCAAAATTAAAAATACCTTCATCATCCCAACCGTGCTCATCATCACCAATAAGCTGCCGTTTAGGGTCGGTTGATAAGGTTGTTTTACCGGTACCCGATAAACCAAAAAATATAGCGACATCGCCTTGTTGCCCCACATTTGCCGAGCAATGCATAGAGGCCATGCCTTGGCGCGGTAGGTAATAGTTCATCATGGCGAATAGGCCTTTCTTCATTTCGCCGCCATACCAGGTGCCGCCAATAATTTGCATTTTTTCGGTCAGGTTAAAAACAGTAAATACCTCAGAGTTTAAACCCTGCGCTTGCCAGTTGGGGTTAGAGGCTTTTGAGCCATTCATCACTACAAAGTCAGGCTCACCGTAATGCTCTAGTTCGGCATCGGTTGGGCGTATAAACATGTTTTTAACAAAATGTGCTTGCCAAGCGACCTCAGTAATAAAGCGTACTTTAAGGCGTACGGTATCATTGGCGCCGCAAAAGGTATCAACGACAAATAACTTTTTGCCTGATAATTGCTTGCTGACTAGGCCTTTAAGGTCACGCCAAATAGCTGGCGATACGGGCTTGTTATCATTCGGGGTTGCCGGTGTGTTCCACCAAATGGTGTCTTTTGTTACATCATCCTCGACGATAAATTTATCTTTTGGCGAGCGGCCGGTAAATATGCCGGTACTCACATTAATAGCGCCCAATGATGTAAGAGTGCCTTTTTCATAACCCTGCAGCTCGGGGTCTGTTTCTTCTTTAAAAAGTAGATCATAGGATGGGTTATAAATAACGTGATCAGTGTGTGTGATACCGTACTGTGATAAATCAATATTCTTATTCATTTTAGTTCATCATCTAATTATTTAAGGTCAATCTGTAAAGTTAACGAGTGTAAAACTCTCATCCGTTTTACAGGCTAATGCGCCAGTCGAAATATATCGTTGCTCAGTTTACGGTGTAACATGCGCCATATTGGGGCGCAACCCTCAGATCTGCAAGCATCACTTAGCATAGCAAAACACACCTTGTGGGCAGCTTTTTTGGGCGTTTTGATGTTGGTTATTTTGACTATTAGGGTGGAGTATCGAATGTATTAGGCAGTTTTGCGGGTCTGTCGTCTTCGCACGAATGGTGAGAGTATCGTGTTGTGCAATGGTTGTAGTTGACCAGAACAAGTTGGCATCTTGCCTCCAAAGCTCCCAAATCAGTCGTGTGGGTGGCTTTATATATTGCAGCAACTTTTTTGTACTCTAGTAGTGAGGGGTGTAATGTTTACACCTTGAAAATTAGATTAGACAGAACGGACGTTAGTGAAAATTAGATTCAAGCTAATAAATTGTTAGCGTCAACCAAAAGAGGAATTTGTGCAACTCTAATGGAATGAAAATAAAAAAATCTTGATAAGTATAATATTGATTTTAACGATCCCATCACGATTTTTGATAATAGTTTTGAGGCCTATGAGTAACGAAAAAATCGACATAGGGGGAAGGTGCATCTCTGCTATCTGAAGAAAATCTAAAAAATAAAGTGCGTTAATTTCAATGAATGCTACTTATTCCAGTGATTCAGTAATAAAAGATATATCGGGTGGTTTGGGTGGGCCTTTTTTCTTTTTACCTTGTGTTTGCTTGGCTTCCATTGCTAAATCATGTGCTTCGTTACTTTTAATATGGCGTTCTAAGATACGTGTTTTTTGCGCCTCAGAGGGGTGATGTTGTTTGGGTAGTATTTGCCCGCAATACATGCATTTTATCGAGAGGCTTTGTAATATTTTTTGTTTGCATTTAGGGCAGTGAGGTTTTTCATTGATAGGAGTATTACTCATAATTCTTCCTTTTGATTTAGCACCTTTTTACATTATGGATTTAATATTGGCGATTTTTTATTTTAAACAACATCGACTTTACATAAAGTAAAAGTTAATTCATTCTCTATTTTTTATAATAATCGCGCCGCTTTTATCGCGCGAGACATTGGTGATGCCGGGGTATTTGCTTTCTAGATCGCGCAAATATGCTCGGTGTTTGGTCATGCTGCCGCAGTTGACGCGGGCCTTGTCAGCCAGCCTTTCATTTTCAACTTGCTCTGCACCAAAATCTAATGCCCGCTCAATAAGGCTTAACAGCTCTTTGTTATCCCACGGTTTGCAAAGGTAGTGGTAAATGTGTGCCTGGTTAATCGCTTTAAGCAGTGTTTGTGAATCTGTGAGTCCACTTAAAATAATTGCAATACAATGAGGCTGTATATCTTTTATTTTAGCTAAAAGCTCAATGCCTTCAATACCGGGCATTCTTTGGTCTGAGATAACAAGATCATAAGCCGTATGGGTTGCACTAGACAGGGCCGCGCTCGGAGATAAAAAGTAATCAACATGATATTTATCACTGATGCATCTATTGATCGATTGCAAAATAGATTCTTCATCGTCAACAATCAAAATTTTATAGTGATGGTCGGTTTCGTAACATTCTAGCCCTGAATCATCTCGTATAGAGAGATTATGTGTTTTGAATAAAGAGGGATGAGTAAATACAGGCATAGAGTGACCATTTTATATTTTTAATGATAATAGGTAATGCATAGCTATTTTTTATGTCTCTTTGCTAAATGATTATAAGATAAACCTTTGTATGAATAGGTCGTTAATTAAGTCATAGTATTTACTATCCATTTTTTTTGGGGTTTCGTCAATCTGTATGCAGTCTACAGTTATAATAATAATTCATTATTATTATATTATTATAACTGTTTGAAGTCAGAGGTTATATTGCATGATGATTGACATGTTTTATAGCAAATGTTGGCTTATTGCTAAGTTAATGGATTATTTACCTCTAGATTAATAGGGGATGTTATTTAAATTTATGATTACACTGTCATGATAAGCTCATTGTTAATAATGGTTGTCTATGTGAAAGGCTCTGTCTTAAATAAAAGTCGGTGTAGCGTTTATGTTGTGAATGCAGTGTGGCGTTTATTGGTTGTCGTTTGGGTGAGTGCTACTGTCTATGCCTGTGGCTCGGGCGAAGAGACGGCGCCAGCACAATCATCGCTCAATCAATTATCGGCTAGCGCTAGCGATTCTTCTCGTATATTTTCTAGTATTGCGGCTAGTAGTACTATATCTAGTGCTGTCTTTAGTTCGAATAAATCAAACAGTTCGGAGACGCAGTTTTCGCAAAGTAGTTCTAACAGTAGTTCTAAAAGTAGTTCTAGTCATTCTTCGAGTACAGTATCAAGTACAACCAGCTCTGCACATGCTGCGCTTATACTATATAAAGCTCAAATAGAACAGCCTGCCATTCAGGCTAAGTGCGTGCAATGTCATCAGTCAGATGGTTTGGCTCTCGATACGCGTTTAATATTTACTGCTGGTGTGGATCAGGGCGATATTAATTTTGTTACCTTTCAGAATTTTGTATTAAATGAGAATTTAGGCGGCGAATACTTGCTCACTAAAATACAAGGTGGCGCTGCTCATCAAGGGGGCGCTGTTTTTGGTGCAGCCACCGACCAGTATCAGGCGTTACAATCGGTGGTTAGCTTAATAACGGGTGAGACGATCACGACAGGTAAGATTGATATTTTTGATAATATTATCTATGCGAGTAATGAACAGACGCTACGGCGTGCGGCATTAATTGTAGCGGGGCGCTTACCAACCCCTGAAGAGGTCGCTATCGCACAAGCCGATTTACCTAAAGCGCTGCGCGGATTAATGTCTGGGGAAGGGTTCCATCAATTTTTATTGCGCGCGGCGAATGATAAATTACTCACTGATGCTTTTAATCAAGGCCTGACATTAAATGTATTAGAGCCCAATGCGAGCTTTTATCCTGCGCTTGCTGCAAAATTTGTTGAAGCTAACCAGCAAAATATGCGGAGTGAATTCTACAGTGATTTCTATGCCAAAATGCGTTATGGCGTTGCATTTTCACCGTTAAAGCTTATTGCGCATGTGGTAGAAAGCGACCTCCCTTATACACAGATTTTGACGGCTAATTACACCATGGCTAATCCGCAGCTCGCTGAAATTTATAAAGCTGATGTAGCAGGCCTTTTTGATAGCGATGATTACACCGTCTTTAAACCGGTATTTAATTACGGGCAAATAGTTCATGATGATCAATTCACATCAAATTTTGTAGAGGGTATGGGTTCGCTCATCACCTCTCATGGTGATTATGTGAATTACCCACATGCTGGTATTTTAAACGAACCGGCTTTTTTAAATCGTTACCCAACAACCGAAACTAATCGTAACCGCGCTCGCGCTCGCTGGGCAAGTTACCATTTTTTAGGCGTCGATATAGAAAAGTCAGCGGCGCGTACAAGTGACCCAGAAGCTTTAGCTGATATTAATAATCCAACAATGAATAATGCGAACTGTACGGTATGCCATATGACAATGGATCCTATAGCGGCATCGTTTCAAAATTATGGAAATGAAGGGGTTTATCGTGATAGCCGGGGCGGGGCTGATGCACTGCCTCGAGAGTATAAGAATACCGATTTGTATCAGCGTGGTGATACTTGGTTTAGTGACGTAAGGCCTGCAGGGTTTAATAATGTAGTGGCTACAACCGACAATACCTATAGTGTCGATACTAGCTTGCAGTGGTTGGCTACTCAAATCATACAGGATGAGCGCTTTGCTCAAGCAGCCATTAAATTTTGGTGGCCGGCCATTATGGCCGAAGATTTAATTGAGGCACCCGAAGCCATCGATGATGATAATTATGCTGCGAAGCTTGCGGCCTTTGATGCGCAAAATACCTTTATTAATACATTAGCCTCAGAGTTTAAGCAAGGAATAGAAGGTTCAAGCAGCTATAACGGCGGTGCATTTAATTTAAAAGATGCACTGACTAAAATGTTATTAAGCCCTTGGTTTAGCGCAATACGTGCCACCGAAACATTAGGTGATGAGCAAAAGTATAGTCTGGCCGGTGCTGGCGTAGGCCGTTTATTAACTCCTGAAGAGCTAGAGTCAAAAACTAAATCTTTAATTGGCTATGCATGGGGCGAGCGAGAGGCGCCTTGGTTATTAAGCGATCAATACACCAACCTCATGAACCGCTATTTAATTTATTACGGCGGTATGGACTCTGTGGGTATTACCACTCGAGCTCGCGAGTTAAATACATTGATGGCCAATGTCGCTTTGGCGCAGGCAACTTCAGTCGCCTGTGGTGCGGTTGTTCTCGATATGAATCGTGACCCGTCGTCAATATTATTTAATCAGGTCGACCGCTTGATCACGCCGGTTACTCACGGCGTTATCAAGCACCGTGTTAAAGGTGTGAGTACTGCTACAGCTGAGCGCTATACTTTGCAGTCAGAGGTTCCCGCCGGTGAACAAAATCTGAGCGTGCAATTTGTCGATCCTTACTGGGATGAGAGCTTGCGTGAAAGTACGAATGTAATTATTACCCGCCTGATCTTAAAAGACGCTCAAGGGCGCCATATATTAGAGATTGCAGGGCAAGATTTGGCCGATATTGAAGGGTTTGAAGTCACTAAAAACAAAGATGGCAGTGCTACGGGTAGCCGTTTTTATGAAGAGGCTGTTAGTGCGCATACAGGTTATGTTTTATGGTATGGCGCAATCACATTTCCCGTAACCATAGCCACCTCGGGCACTTATACGCTAGAAGTAGAGGCATGGCGTCGAGGGGTAAATGATTACCCTGTTAATTTGGCGTTAGGCATTAATGATGTAGAGCCTTATGGCGGCACCTTAGGTGAAACCCAAATACGTCAACAGCTAGCACGGCTCCATGCGCTTTTTTTAGGGGAAATAATAGAATTTAATAGTCTTGAGATGGATGCCAGCTTTAATTTTATTGTTGAAGCATGGCAATGGCGACAAGCTAATCGCGCTCAGCGTGCCTATGATTGGGAAGGCGAAGCCTGTGACTTACCGATTGAAAATTGGTGGCAATTAGATATGACGAAAGAATTTGCTGACCCCTCTTATATGCAAGGCACATGGATGAGTTTTTTAGTTTATCTAATGACCGACTACTTATATCTACATGAATAATGATACCCATACATTCTATAGCCACCGACATCGGGGATTTGGCAATGGCTCATATTAAGTTAAGTCGTAGAGATTTATGGCATAGCCTAAATAAAGTCGCTGCAACTGCTGCGCTCAGCGCTGTGCCCACGGGTAGGTTATTTGCGGCACCACACGATTATACCGGCCGCTTCTTTATGACGATTCAAGCCGAAGGTGCCTGGGATACGGCGAGCTTTTGCGATCCTAAAATGAATGTGGCCGGTGAGAGTATTATTAATCATTGGGCGACGAGTGGGGATATTGATACCGCGGGCAATTTACCTTTTGCGCCGGTAGCTAATAATGCAGCATTTTTTAATAAACACTACAACAAAATGCTAGTCATTAACGGCATTGATGCGCAAACAAATTCACATTCGACTGGCGTATTACATAATTGGAGCGGCCGTAATTCGGCAGGCTTCCCCTCACTCACGGCATTATTTGCTACTCAGCATGCGCCGCAATTACCGCTATCGTATTTAAACTATGGTGGTTATGCCGAAACTGCGCGGTTAATTCGTTACACGCGCTTAAATGATGTCAATGCATTACTCAGTGTTTTAACACCTAATATATTGCCATGGGATAGAGCTCAAACGTTTCAAAACCCTGAAATGTTAGCAGTCGTTAAAGAGCATCAGCAAGCACGCTTACAACGCTTGCGTCGTCGCTCGACTAATTTACCCAGAGCTCAGTACACAATGGATGCCTATTACACTGCACGTCAAAACGCGGCAGGGCTCGAAGACTTTGCAGCCGTCATCCCTTCTAGTGATGAGCTACAAAGCAATAGTTTTATGCAGCAAATGCAAATGACGGTACTGGCTTTTAAATCGGGCGCCGCGTGTAGTGCCGATGCTGTCTTAAATGGCTTTGATACCCATGCCGACCATGATGCAGAGCAAATGCCAAAGCTGGCCGAGTTAACCGACGGCATCAATTACCTTTGGGATTACGCAACACAGCAAGGTATAGCCGATCGTTTAACGGTATTGATTGCCAGTGATTTTGCGCGTACGCCTTGGTATAACAGCAGCAGCGGTAAAGATCATTGGCCAATAGGCAGCGCAATAGTGATGGAAAATAACCCCAGCTGGGGCAACCGTGTTATTGCCGGCACCGATGAGAAGCAAAATGTTTTAAAACTCAATAGCAATACATTAACCCCTGACACTAAAGGTAATGTGATTTACCCTAAGCACATTCATCAAGCGATAAGAGATTATTTAGGTATTGGAGGGGTATTCAATGATACGTTTAACTTGAATACATCTGAGCAATTTAATTTTTTTGGATTGGGCTGAGTTTTAAGCCCCATGGATAGCTTGAGCGGCCTAGCCAATGATTTATTAGCGCCTATTTCGGTAACTCTGATTCGGTAGCTCTGAATAGTTACTGTCAGCTTAAAGTCAATACTAACAGAGCCTGCCCATGGCAAGCCCCGCTAGAGCATTAGCCAATCAATATTATCGACGCACAGACTCTACCCACGCCTCAACTTCTTGTGTTAAAACACTCAATGGCAATGCGCCATTTTTTAATACGGCATCATGGAAACCACGAATATCAAAGTCATCGCCTAGTGCTTTTTGTGCGGCTTTACGTAGCTCTAATATTTGAATCATACCCACTTTGTAGGCCGTCGCTTGCGAAGGCATGACAAGGTAACGCTCTACGGCGCGCTCTATATCGTTAACAGGGTTGGGCGTATTTTCTTTTAAGAAATCAATCGCTTGTTGTTTGGTCCATTTTTTAGCGTGTACGCCGGTGTCCACAACTAAGCGGCATGAGCGCCATAATTCCATCGCTAAGCGACCAAAGTCAGAATAGGGGTCTTTATAAAAACCCATCTCTTTAGGTAAATATTCAGAGTAAAGCCCCCAACCCTCAATATAAGCGGTGTAGCCGCCAAACTTCCTAAATTTAGGAATCCCTTCTAGCTCTTGCGATATGGCGATTTGCATATGGTGACCTGGTAGGGCTTCATGAAAAGCGAGCGCTTCCATTTGATACCAAGGCATGTTCTTTAAGCTGTATAAATTGACGTAGTAAATACCAGGGCGTGAACCATCGGGTGCAGGGGCTTGGTAAAAGGCTTTACCGGCCGATTTTTCTCTAAAAGGCTCTACCGCTTTTACTTTGAGTGGCGCTTTTGGCAAGATATTAAAAACTGTGGGCAGTGCTTTTTGCATTGCATCGATATAGGCAGTGGTTTCTTTTAAATATTTTGCTTTGCCTTCTTCGTTTTCAGCATAAACAAATTGGGGGCTGGTGCGCATATGAACAAAAAATTCAGCTAAGTCGCCATCAAAATTCACAGCATCTTTAATGGCTGTCATTTCTTTATGAATACGCTGTACATCTTCAAGGCCAATGCGGTGAATGTCATCAGCAGTGAGGTTTGTTGTCGTTGTGCGTGCGAGTGCGTTATTGTAAAAGGCCTCGCCATCGGGCATTTTCCATGCGCCGCCTTCTTTTTCTGCTTTTTTACTGAGTTGCTCTAAATAAGCGACTAAGTTTTGATAGGCAGGCGCTACGCTAAGTTTTAGTGCACTGTTAGCCTGTTGGAGCAGCTCTGTTTTTTGGGCTGGGGTAAAGCCTGCGTCATTGATTTTTTTATCAAAGTCAGCCAATAGCGTGCTTTGCTCTGCGCTTTGGGTAAAGGGCTGCCCGATAAGTAAATTTTTGCTATCGCGAATCACATGCTCAAATACAAATTTTGGCGCTATGATGCCAAGCCTTTCGCGCACTTTTAAGTCGTCTATTTGCTGCTCAAAAAATTTGGGTATCGCATTTAAGCGTGCAATATAGTTTTGGGCATCGGTAATGGTGCTAATGCGTTGCTGGTTAATCAATAGCGAAGGCACTTGACTGTGGCTGCCAAACATTTGGTTGATGGGGTAGCCATGATAGCGCCATTGATAATCTTCAATAGACTCTTGTAACTGTGCTTTTTGTAAGCGATAACTTAGCGCAACGGCGGGGCTAAGTTTTTGGGCATCTATTTTATTTAGCTGACTTAAGTGTGTTTTGCTGAGAGCGAGTTGGCGTTCTGCATGCGCGGGAGATAGGTCATCCCATTTATCTTGATTGGTTGAGCGCCCTAAATAGGTTTGCCAGATGGGACTGAGGGCAACGTTTTCTTCAAAGATGGTCTCAAATAATGCTTGAGCTTGCACGTCGTATTGATTGACCTGTTGTGTGCTGGTTGCTGGGGCAATAAGCTGAGCTTCATTTTGTATCGGTTGAGTGCCGCAACCTGCGGTTAGGCTTAAAGCAATCAATGAAATGGCTGCTTTAAGTGTGTATTGAGGGGTGATCATTATCTACTCCAAATAAATGGCTTCATGTATTATTGCGCGCCTGTTGTTAGCTTAAAGGCCGCGCACGCTATGCAAGCTGTTGTGATACTGCATAATATTGAAAAAAACACTAATCTAGGTCAGCTGATTCGCACGTGTAATGCGCTGGGTGTTAAGCAGGTGTGTGTTGTGGGCCGTAAAAGGTACGCCTCTTATGGTAATAAAAATACCCATAGCACTACATCAATGACACATTTTTTTACGCTAGCCACAGCGTGCGAATTTTATCGTGCCGAAGGTTACCATATTACCGCAGTAGAAATAACACCCACTGCACAGTCCATTAACACTGTGGGTTTTAGCCAAAATACGGTATTTGTGATGGGTAATGAAGGCATCGGTTTGTCGCCTGCCGCTGTAGCACTATGCGACAGCTGTGTTTATATCCCGCAGTTTGGCGAGGGTGCCTCGATTAACGTGAATGTAGCGTGTGGGGTAGCACTCAATACCTTTATGGCGCAATCGAGTCGGCGTGAGAATGCGATGGCAGGCGAAAAGTTTGTGGCTAAATCAAAGAGCCATTTGTTACCGTAGGGTAGCGCAGCATAAAGGCGTATCGCCATGGCGTTTGTCTGGGTGCGTCAGTCAGTAAGCGGGTTCATACGTCTCGCTCGCTCGCAGGCTTTGATAATGATTAGAGAATTCTAGGGTGGGTCTTATGGGGTTGCTGCTGTATAATTCTTAACCTTTTACGGGCATGTATCGCGTGCCCGTCGCAACGAGTTATTTATCATGTCTGCTGTATCTGATGCGTTTTCTTTGCTACAACTTAAACCCGAGCTATTAACCAATCTCCAAGGCCTCAATTATAAAACGATGACACCGATCCAGGCGCAGAGTTTGCCTGTTATATTAGAGGGTCAAGACCTTATTGCGCAGGCTAAAACGGGCTCAGGTAAAACAGCTGCTTTTGGGTTGGGTATTTTGCAGCACTTAAATGTTCAGCGTTTCCGCATACAAACTTTAATACTCTGCCCCACGCGCGAGCTCGCCGAGCAGGTCGCCGCAGAAATACGCAAATTAGCGCGTACGATCCATAATATTAAAGTACTGGGTATTTGCGGTGGCATGCCTTTTGGTCCGCAAATTGGTTCCTTAGAGCACGGGGCTCACATTATTGTAGGTACACCAGGGCGTATTGAAGAACACTTGCGCAAAGGCACGCTTAAACTTGATCACCTGAAAAACCTTGTTCTTGATGAGGCTGATCGCATGTTGGATATGGGCTTTCAAGAAACCCTAGATACTATTTTGAGCTATGCACCTAAGCAGCGCCAAACGCTACTATTTAGTGCGACCTTTCCACCAGAAATTGAATCTATTGCTAGGCGTGTCATGAAAGCGCCGGTGCGCGTTACCATCGACTCTGCTGAGGCTGAAGAAACAATCACTCAATACTTTTATAATATTGATAGCCTTGATGGTACCGAAGAGGCCAAACGCTTAATGGCTGTACGCCTACTGCTTTGCGATACTCGCCCCACAAGCGCCGTGGTGTTTTGTAATACCAAGCGTGAAACACAGCAGGTCGCTGATTACCTTGGCGAGCAAGGCTTTAGTGCCGTGGCTTTGCATGGCGATCTAGAGCAACGCGAGCGCGACCAAGCCTTAGTGCGTTTTGCGAGCAAAAGCGTCAGTGTCTTAGTTGCAACAGATGTAGCAGCGCGCGGCTTGGATATTGCTGCGCTAGATGCGGTCATTAACTATCATATTGCCCGTGAAATAGCCGTGCACACACACCGTATCGGCCGTACTGGCCGAGCAGGCGTGCAAGGCGTTGCCTGTACACTCTTTAGTGGTAAAGAGCAGTTTAAGTTAGAGCGCTTAGAGCAAGCGCATAGCTTTGTGATCGATAAGCAGCCCTTGCCTAAAGCCGAGGCGCTTAAGGCAGGTGCTTATAAGCCCAGCATGGCAACCTTACAAATTGATGGCGGTAAAAAGCAAAAGGTACGTGCCGGCGATATTTTAGGTGCATTAACTGGGCAGGACGGCATTGATGGTAAGCAGGTGGGTAAAATACAAATTATGGACAATTGGGCGTTTGTTGCTGTAGAGGGCAAAGTGGCCAGCGATGCTTTAAGTAAAATAGTGCATGGTAAAATCAAAGGCCGTAGTTTTCGCGCGCGTATCATCTAATACCGTACTCGCTTAGCATGACGAGCGGCGAGCGAGCTCTGCTTGCTCCTAAGAAAAGGCCGCATTTTGTTTGCGGCCTTTTGTACTTATGGGAGCAGTGAAAGGGCTGTTGTTCCCTCTAAATTATTGCTCGGGTATAGGGTGCGGCCTATTTATGCGTCAATAATATTAGTAAATACTAATTAAGGTATTGCTAACATATAGTTATTGATGGATACTCTTGCTATCTAATAGATTAAAAGGTTTTGTAGTGGTATCCGAAGATGTGCCCCAGATAGTATCAAGTGTAACGGGTGATCAGGCCTCTACGGAGGCTTTAGCTCAGCATGCGAATACGGCAGCCAATTTGTTAAAAGAGCTGGGAAACGTAAACCGATTAATGATCTGCTGCTCATTGGCTGAGCAAGAACTGTCGGTCGGCGAGCTCAATAGGTTGGTGCCTTTGAGTCAGTCAGCATTGTCACAGCATTTAGCTCGCATGCGTGAAGCAGGCTTGCTAGCGGCTCGTAAAGAGTCGCAAGCGGTGTACTACCGTATCGCAGATGATGGCGCCTTAAAGGTTATAGCCACGCTCAAGTCTATTTATTGTCCTTAGTTATTTCCGTGTAAAGAGGTATTTATGTCTATATCAACACAAAGTGCAGTGGACTTTTCTGCTTTGTTTAATCAGCAAAAAGGCACAATAACAGTCCTTGACCTGCGAACAGCGGCCGAGGTGCAAGGGGAGTACCTTGAGGGTTGTGTGTGCTTGCCGGTGCAAGAGCTAACGCCTGATTCGTTTGACGCCAAGCTGAACGAGGTGGGCCATACCGATGAGCCTGTGTACTTATTGTGTCAAAGCGGAAAGCGAGCGCAAGTAGCTGTAGATAAGTTGCAAGGCAAAACGCAGCGCCCCTTGGTCATTATTGATGGTGGGCTTAACGGGCTTAAGGCTGCTGGTGTTGGCGTTAAAAATGGTGGTGGCAAAGTTATAAGTCTAGAGCGTCAAGTGAGAATAGCGGCGGGCTTTTTGGTCGTGCTGGGCGTGGCTCTAGGGGCATTGGTTAGTTCTTATTTATACGGTATTTCGGCTTTTGTGGGTGCAGGCTTAATGTTTGCGGGTATTACCGATACTTGTGGCATGGCCATGTGCTTAGCGCATATGCCCTGGAATAAAGCCAAAACTTAAAGGCTTCGCATTACCTGCCTTTTGATTGGCGGGTCTTTAAATGATGAGTGTCGTGTACTGGCAAAACAAGCTCAATAAATAGCCTTTAAAAGAAAGATCAAAAAAACACTTGCACGGCGTGTAAAACTACCTATAATGCGCGCCTCATCACGAGGTCAAGGCTGTTGGGAAGGGTTTCCAGAGTTCTCGTGAAGCAATTTTTAAATATTAAAAAATAAAAATTGCCCCTTGCAAAAAAAGAGTCGCTGCGTATAATGCGCGCCTCGATCGCAAGGTTGAAGTTAAGCTTGCTCATAGTTTTAAAGTGTTTTTAAAAGCAAATTAAAACAAAGAAAAAGCTTGCAAGGTAAATAAAAAGGCGTATTATACGCCACCCCGACAAGGCGAAGCCGGTCGGATAGATAAGAAAGCCTTTGCGCACTTATCGTTTTTTAACAAGACAGATCAAGCAAAGCGTGTGGGCGCTTGTGTTATTTGAAGCACAAAAAATTAACGCAAGTGACCATATTGCAGTAATATCATGTATTAATGTTAATGAGTTATATTGCGTTCAAAAAGATTTAATTTCATCTGTCGCTTAGGCGATAAACGAAATTGCTATATTTAAACTGAAGAGTTTGATCATGGCTCAGATTGAACGCTGGCGGCAGGCCTAACACATGCAAGTCGAGCGCGAACGGTCTTCGGACTTATTAGAGCGGCGGACGGGTGAGTAATGCTTG
>NZ_LGAK01000057.1 GCF_001292705.1 Marinagarivorans algicola | reverse complement strand
AAAAAGCTTGCAAGGTAAAGAAAAGGGCGTATTATACGCCACCCCGACAAGGCGAAGCCGGTCGGATAGATAAGAAAGCCTTTGCGCACTTATCGTTTTTTAACAAGACAGATCAAGCAAAGCGTGTGGGCGCTTGTGTTATTTGAAGCACAAAAAATTAACGCAAGTGACCATATTGCAGTAATATCATGTATTAATGTTAATGAGTTATATTGCGTTCAAAAAGATTTAATTTCATCTGTCGCTTAGGCGATAAACGAAATTGCTATATTTAAACTGAAGAGTTTGATCATGGCTCAGATTGAACGCTGGCGGCAGGCCTAACACATGCAAGTCGAGCGCGAACGGTCTTCGGACTTATTAGAGCGGCGGACGGGTGAGTAATGCTTGGGAATCTACCTAGTAGTGGGGGACAACAGTTGGAAACGACTGCTAATACCGCATACGCCCTACGGGGGAAAGGGGGGGATCTTCGGACCTCTCGCTATTAGATGAGCCCAAGTCGGATTAGCTAGTTGGTAAGGTAATGGCTTACCAAGGCGACGATCCGTAGCTGGTTTGAGAGGATGATCAGCCACACTGGGACTGAGACACGGCCCAGACTCCTACGGGAGGCAGCAGTGGGGAATATTGCACAATGGGCGAAAGCCTGATGCAGCCATGCCGCGTGTGTGAAGAAGGCCCTAGGGTTGTAAAGCACTTTAAGCAGTGAGGAAGGCTATATGCTTAATACGCATGTAGATTGACGTTAACTGCAGAATAAGCACCGGCTAACTTCGTGCCAGCAGCCGCGGTAATACGAGGGGTGCAAGCGTTAATCGGAATTACTGGGCGTAAAGCGCGCGTAGGTGGCTTATCAAGCCAGATGTGAAATCCCCGGGCTTAACCTGGGAACTGCATTTGGAACTGGTGAGCTAGAGTACAGCAGAGGAGTGTGGAATTTCAGGTGTAGCGGTGAAATGCGTAGAGATCTGAAGGAACATCAGTGGCGAAGGCGACACTCTGGGCTGATACTGACACTGAGGTGCGAAAGCGTGGGTAGCAAACAGGATTAGATACCCTGGTAGTCCACGCCGTAAACGATGTCTACTAGTTGTTGGGACCCTTGAGGTTTTAGTGACGCAGCTAACGCATTAAGTAGACCGCCTGGGGAGTACGGTCGCAAGATTAAAACTCAAATGAATTGACGGGGGCCCGCACAAGCGGTGGAGCATGTGGTTTAATTCGAAGCAACGCGAAGAACCTTACCTACTCTTGACATCCTGATAATTCGCTAGAGATAGCTTAGTGCCTTCGGGAAATCAGTGACAGGTGCTGCATGGCTGTCGTCAGCTCGTGTCGTGAGATGTTGGGTTAAGTCCCGTAACGAGCGCAACCCTTGTCCTTAGTTGCCAGCACGTAATGGTGGGAACTCTAAGGAGACTGCCGGTGACAAACCGGAGGAAGGTGGGGACGACGTCAAGTCATCATGGCCCTTACGAGTAGGGCTACACACGTGCTACAATGGGCAGTACAAAGGGCCGCTAAGCCGCGAGGCCATGCTAATCCCATAAAACTGTTCGTAGTCCGGATTGGAGTCTGCAACTCGACTCCATGAAGTCGGAATCGCTAGTAATCGTGAATCAGAATGTCACGGTGAATACGTTCCCGGGCCTTGTACACACCGCCCGTCACACCATGGGAGTGGGTTGCACCAGAAGAGGCTAGTCTAACCTTCGGGAGGACGGTCTCCACGGTGTGATTCATGACTGGGGTGAAGTCGTAACAAGGTAGCCCTAGGGGAACCTGGGGCTGGATCACCTCCTTAAACGATAGCTTCTATAACATAAGTGCTCACACGCATTGCTTGATCTTATCTTGGTTAAAAAATCAGAAAATTAAATGTTTGTGCAAAAAAGCGCATTTCTTACTAAGCATTTAACTTTCTGATTTTTTTATCGCTAAATTTTATTGTTGTAGCAATACAGCAGTCATTGAAGCAATATTAAACAACAGAATTTACAAAGAATAAACCAACGCCCTAGCGGCTCGGTGCTTTTTAACAAGGCGGATGCGAAGTTGTAACAAATACAATTTAGCGCGATAGTATAATGTAGTTAATTTAAGCTACTGAGATTGCTGTTATTCGTAACGCATGATCGGTGGTAAAAAAGTAATAATGAGTTCAATCTCAAGCATGACCTATCCGGTGTTAAATATCGTTGCAAAAAATTCTCTTTGATCTTTTTATTTTCGCGAATAAAAAGTGAAACAGAGAACTATCTATCGCTAAAGTAGATAAGAAACGTGTGGATAAGGTGTTAAAACCTGTGCATAACAGCTTATTGAAACAGCAAATTAAGTCAAACGGTCGCTTATCTTTAACACAGTCTTTTGTGTTATATGGTCAAGTGACTAAGTGCACACGGCGGATGCCTTGGCAGTTAGAGGCGATGAAAGACGTAGGAGCCTGCGATAAGGCTAGGGGAGTTGGCAAGCAAACATTGATCCTAGCATTTCTGAATGGGGAAACCCACCCTTCGGGGTATCATGCACTGAATACATAGGTGTATGAGGCGAACCCGGGGAACTGAAACATCTAAGTACCCGGAGGAAAAGAAATCAAACGAGATTCCCTGAGTAGCGGCGAGCGAAAGGGGAACAGCCGATCATTATTGAAGTAGTGGAATCTACTGGAAAGTTGAGCGATACAGGGTGATAGCCCCGTACACGAAGCTTCAATAGTGACATATTAAGTAGGTCGGGACACGTGTTATCTTGACTGAAGATGGGGGGACCATCCTCCAAGGCTAAATACTCCTAACTGACCGATAGTGAACCAGTACCGTGAGGGAAAGGCGAAAAGAACCCCTGTGAGGGGAGTGAAATAGAACCTGAAACCGTGTGCGTACAAGCAGTAGGAGCTTTTCGAAGTGACTGCGTACCTTTTGTATAATGGGTCAGCGACTTAATGTATGTGGCAAGGTTAACCATCTAGGGGAGCCGTAGAGAAATCGAGTCTTAATAGGGCGTCGAGTCGCATGCATTAGACCCGAAACCCGGCGATCTATCCATGGGCAGGTTGAAGGTTGAGTAACATCAACTGGAGGACCGAACCCACTTATGTTGAAAAATGAGGGGATGACTTGTGGATCGGAGTGAAAGGCTAATCAAGCCGGGAGATAGCTGGTTCTCCCCGAAAGCTATTTAGGTAGCGCGTCACATCTTACCCTCGGGGGTAGAGCACTGTTTGGGCTAGGGGGTCATCCCGACTTACCAACCCCATGCAAACTCCGAATACCGAGGAGTACAATTGTGGCAGACAGACAGCGGGTGCTAACGTCCGTTGTCAAGAGGGAAACAACCCAGACCGCCAGCTAAGGTCCCTAATACCAGTTAAGTGGGAAACGATGTGGGAAGGCTTAGACAGCTAGGAGGTTGGCTTAGAAGCAGCCATCCTTTAAAGAAAGCGTAATAGCTCACTAGTCGAGTCGGCCTGCGCGGAAGATTTATCGGGGCTAAAACTGGTAACCGAAGCTGCGGATGCTCTTTGAGCATGGTAGGGGAGCGTTCTGTAAGCGGTTGAAGGTGAACTGAGAAGTTTGCTGGACGTATCAGAAGTGCGAATGCTGACATGAGTAACGATAATGGGAGTGAAAAACTCCCACGCCGGAAGATCAAGGTTTCCTGTCCAACGTTAATCGGGACAGGGTAAGTCGGCCCCTAAGGCGAGGCAGAAATGCGTAGTCGATGGGAAACAGGTTAATATTCCTGTACCGTTTATTACTGCGATGGAGAGACGGAGAAGGCTAGGCCAGCATGGCGTTGGTTGTCCATGTTTAAGGTTGTAGGCTGGGGGATTAGGCAAATCCGGTCCCCTAAGGCTGAGAGCTGATGACGAAGGTTTGCTTTGCAAACCGAAGTGGTTGATGCCCTGCTTCCAAGAAAATCTTCTAAGCTTCAGGTAATAAAGACCGTACTCCAAACCGACACAGGTGATCAGGTAGAGAATACTAAGGCGCTTGAGAGAACTTGGGTGAAGGAACTAGGCAAAATGGTACCGTAACTTCGGGAGAAGGTACGCCAACTCTGGTGATGGGACTTGCTCCCTAAGCTGAGGTTGGTCGAAGTGACCAGGTGGCTGCGACTGTTTATTAAAAACATAGCACTGTGCAAACACGTAAGTGGACGTATACGGTGTGACGCCTGCCCGGTGCCGGAAGGTTAATTGATGGGGTTAGCACTTGTGCGAAGCTCTTGATCGAAGCCCCGGTAAACGGCGGCCGTAACTATAACGGTCCTAAGGTAGCGAAATTCCTTGTCGGGTAAGTTCCGACCTGCACGAATGGCGTAACGATGGCCACGCTGTCTCCACCCAAGACTCAGTGAAATTGAAATTGCGGTTAAGATGCCGTATCCCCGCGGCTAGACGGAAAGACCCCGTGAACCTTTACTATAGCTTTGCACTGAACTTTGAGCCTACTTGTGTAGGATAGCTGGGAGGCTTTGAAACCATGACGCCAGTCGTGGTGGAGCCACACTTGAAATACCAGCCTGGTATGTTTGAGGTTCTAACTTAGGTCCCTTATCGGGATTGAGGACAGTGCATGGTGGGTAGTTTGACTGGGGCGGTCTCCTCCCAAAGAGTAACGGAGGAGCACGAAGGTGTGCTAATCATGGTCGGACATCATGAGGTTAGTGTAATGGCATAAGCACGCTTGACTGCGAGACGTACATGTCGAGCAGGTACGAAAGTAGGTCATAGTGATCCGGTGGTTCTGTATGGAAGGGCCATCGCTCAACGGATAAAAGGTACTCCGGGGATAACAGGCTGATTCCTCCCAAGAGTTCATATCGACGGGGGAGTTTGGCACCTCGATGTCGGCTCATCACATCCTGGGGCTGAAGCCGGTCCCAAGGGTATGGCTGTTCGCCATTTAAAGTGGTACGCGAGCTGGGTTTAGAACGTCGTGAGACAGTTCGGTCCCTATCTGCCGTGGGCGTTGGAAATTTGAGAAGAGCTGCTCCTAGTACGAGAGGACCGGAGTGGACGAACCCCTGGTGTTCGGGTTGTGTCGCCAGACGCATTGCCCGGTAGCTACGTTCGGACGGGATAACCGCTGAAAGCATCTAAGCGGGAAGCCTCCTTCAAGATGAGATTTCCCTGGGGTTTAACCCCCTAAAGGGCCGTTGAAGACTACGACGTTGATAGGCTGGGTGTGGAAGCGTTGTGAGGCGTTGAGCTAACCAGTACTAATTGCCCGTGAGGCTTGACCATATAACAGAAATGATTGTGTGGCTGTTTGATTTAATTAAACAACGATATTGAATATCGGATAGATCAGCGAGATTGACTGATTATTACGCAAAAAAAACTACAAAATACGACATGATTGCGCTAAAGTATCACTTCGCAACCGTCAGCTATTCGGTTGATTGCTGCTGTACCGATGATGAAAAACATCACATCACGGACCTAAGACACCAATCACCAACCAGTTTTCCTGACGACAATAGAGCATTGGAACCACCTGAACCCATACCGAACTCAGTAGTGAAACGATGTATCGCCGATGGTAGTGTGGGGCTTCCCCATGTGAGAGTAGGTCATTGTCAGGTCTTATTACAAAAACCCCCTTCGAAGCGATTCGGAGGGGGTTTTTACTTTCTGGTGATCTTATTTTTTTAAAACACTTTCATAACAAGGCGGAATACATATGAGCATGCAGTCGCCTCCATATAATAGTGCATTAGCGCCTGATTTCGGTGTCTCGGAACAGTTTCGTTTTTTTACCCTAAACAAACAGTATGCTTTATTTATGCTGTGGACTAGTCAGCTCTTGCCATCATCACATATTGCAATTTACGCATAAGATCTTTTAACGGATAGGTTACTGTACGTAGCTTGCAATATTATTTAGTCGGTCTAGTGGAGTAAGTTCGCTATAATGAGCAATTCAATTTAACGGCGCTCTGCGCATTGATGCAAGGTAAAGTAAGTGAGCTATCAAGTTTTGGCGCGTAAATGGCGCCCACGTATATTTCGTGAAATGGTTGGCCAAGAGCATGTGCTTAGAGCGCTAATCAATGCTCTCGATCATAATCGCCTTCATCATGCCTATTTATTTACTGGCACACGTGGAGTTGGTAAAACAACGATTGCCCGTATTTTAGCGAAGTGCTTTAACTGCGAGGTGGGAGTCAGCTCCGAGCCTTGTGGTGAGTGTTCCTCGTGCCTAGAAATCGCACAAGGGCGTTTTGTTGATTTGATTGAGGTAGATGCTGCATCACGCACACGTGTTGAAGATACGCGTGAATTGCTTGATAACGTTCAGTATGCGCCAACGCGTGGCCGCTATAAAATTTATTTGATTGATGAAGTGCATATGTTATCAACGCATAGCTTTAACGCGTTGTTAAAAACACTTGAAGAGCCGCCCGAGCATGTAAAATTTTTGTTGGCAACAACCGACCCGCAAAAACTGCCCGTAACTATTCTTTCACGTTGCTTACAGTTTAACTTAAAAAACATGTCTCCCGAGCGCATCGTAGCTCATCTTCAATTCGTTTTAGGTAAAGAAGGCATTCCTTTTGACGAGTCGGCTCTTTGGCAATTAGCGCGTTCTGCGGATGGTAGTATGCGCGATGCTCTGAGTTTAACCGATCAAGCGATTGCGTTTGGAGCAGGCAAAGTCGCCGATACCGATGTAGTGGCAATGCTCGGAACTATTGATCATCAATTGATTGAGCAGCTTATAAGGGCTTTAATCGCTAACGATGGTCCTGCTGTACTCAAAGCGATTGCTGCTTTCTCTGATCATGCCCCAGATTACTTTGGTGCATTAGGGGATTTAATTACATTTTTGCATCGTATTGCAATTGCTCAAGCCATGCCCGAAGCGCTCGATAATAGCTATGGTGATCGTGCGATTATTTTAGAGCTTTGCCAAATGTTACCGCCTGAAGATGTGCAACTTTTTTATCAAACGGCATTAATTGGGCGTCGAGATTTAAACTTATCACCTGAGCCGCGTGCGGGCTTAGAGATGATACTGCTACGCATGCTAGCCTTTAAACCACAGGGTATTGCTGATGTGCCCACAACATCTTTACCCATGGAGACACTTGCGCTTAAAGCAACGGCGGACTCATCAGTGAATACGAATATCACTCAGGATGGATTAGGTGCAGAGCTATCAAGCGTGGCAATAAAAAGCTCCGACGTAGCCGATAGCTCTCAGGTTGATAGCTTAGTATCGCCAGCAAATGGGGCTGAAGTGATGCCCCCAGAGAGCACTGTAACCGCCGCCACAGTAGAGCAGTCACCTGAAAAGGTTGAAGGTTTGGTGCCAAATAAAGCGTCTACAACTCTTGATTACGCAAGAAATCAAGACGCACCTGCATCAAGCCCAGCCCCTCCGTGGGAGTTGCCGAGTCAGGTATCTGAAGTTGAAGCTGAAAAAAATCATTCAACCAACAATAAGCCGGTAGAGCAGGGAGTAAGCGATACAGCAAAAAAGTCCCTTGAGGCGCTATTAAATGCGCCAGGTTTAGAGGGACTTAAGTCAGCCTCTCAAATATCAGCCCCTAAAGATAAAAAAACAGCGCAAATACAAAGTACAGTTCAGCCCTTAGCTAATGCTCCCAAAGACGTCGCTAAGATAGAGCCTGGGCATTGGCTAGCTATTTATGATGGACTGGGAGTTAAAGGGGTATTGCAAAGCACTGTGGCCAATTGTTTATTGGTTAATGTTACGGGTAACCAGCTGTACTTCTTATTAGATCAAGATAAAGGCGCATTGTTTGATGATTCACACAGGCAGCGTTTTAATGATTTGCTCAATGATTATTTTGGCGAGGCAGTGAAAGTGCATATTGACTTAGCGGCGTTAGACCCTAGCGCAATGACACCGGCAATTTATGCAGATACCCTGCGGCAACAGGCGCTAGCGAATGCAGTTGAAAAGATGAAACAGGAACCGCTAGTTAAAGACCTGCAAGAACATTTTAATGCAGTACTCGATCTAAATTCGGTAGTGGTCGAGAAGAATAATACTCACTGTACGTAATAATTTTACTTTCTGAGGAGAATAAATATGAATGGTCTTGGCGATATGATGAAGCAGTTGCAAGATATGCAATCGCAAATGCAAGAAAATATGGAAAAGAATCAGCAAGCATTGAACGAGCTTGAAATTGAGGGCAGTGCCGGAGCGGGCTTAGTAAAAGTGATTATGAATGGTCGTCATGATGTAAAGCGCGTTGCGATTGATGACTCTCTAATGGTTGAAGATAAAGAAATGCTGGAAGATTTATTGGCTGCTGCAGTCAATGATTGTGTACGTAAAGTTGAGCATGAGAATAAAAAAATAATGGGTAATTTGACCGGTGGCATGCAGATGCCACCAGGTTTTAAAATGCCATTTTAATCGTATAAATAGGATAACCTGTGTATAGCCCATTAATTAGCCAGCTCATTGAGTCATTGCGTATACTACCTGGTGTAGGTCCGAAGTCGGCTCAGCGCATGGCCTTGCAGCTGTTAGAGCGTAACCAAGCAGGTGCGAAACGCCTTGCCGATGCTCTCATGCTCGCGTGTGAAAAGGTAGGGCGATGTGCAACGTGCCGCACTCTCACGGAAGAGAGTCAGTGTAGCTTATGTAAAAGTCAAAAGCGTGACGGCTCAATACTGTGTGTTGTAGAGATGCCAGCCGATGTGTTTGCTTTAGAGCAGTCGGGTACTTACTCGGGCAAATATTTTGTCTTGATGGGCAAACTATCCCCCATTGATGGTATTGGTCCTAAAGAGTTAGGGTTAGACCTATTGCTACAAAAAATGCTCGAGCCTGAGTTACAAGAAATTATTGTAGCAACAAATCCCACAATGGAGGGCGAAGCCACAGCGCACTACATTGCCGAAATGGCAAAACGTAACAACATTACAGTATCCAGAATTGCTCACGGGGTACCTTTAGGCGGCGAACTAGAATACATTGATGGAGGTACTTTAGCGCATGCCTTAGCTAGTCGAAGAGAGATTTAGTTAATATGTTATATGGTTGGTCGTTATAAAGCGCTCTATGATTTTGTGTTCATTCCTCTCTTATGTTGCTGGGGCTGGGCGTCTTATAAGTGCTTAATACCTCGAAAATAACCCTTATGAGTGCTAGTCATATTTACAAAAGGTTATATATGGCGATATAAAATAATAGCGACATAAATAATCATGGCTATAAAGCCTAATAGAGAGTAAATAATGTCAAGTGTACAGTCCTTATTGCGACAGCCAATAATACATATTTCCGATAATAATACGTTAGCGCATTATTGTGAGCATTGGTTGCGGTGCCGTCTTCTAGCTATTGATACGGAGTTTATGCGGGTCGATACTTACTACCCTATTGCTGCCGTTATTCAAGTGAATGATGGCCAAGCTAATTATTTAATTGACCCCCTTTGTATTACTCAATGGAGCCCGTTGACACAAGTCATGGCGTGCGATGATGTTATTAAAGCTTTCCATGCTTGCTCGGAAGATTTAGATGTATTTAATAATTTGCTGGGTGTTCTGCCGGTTAAATTGTTTGATACTCAAATTGCAGCCGCCTTATTAGGTATTGGAGCCAGTGTTGGATATGGCAACCTAGTCAATGAGTGCTTAGGTGTACTTTTACCAAAAGGTGAAACACGCTCTAATTGGTTAGTAAGACCGTTAAGTGATGGCCAAGTACATTATGCGGCATTAGATGTTGATTATTTGTTTGAACTTGCAAGCCTGCTTGAAAAAAAGCTACAAGATTTGGAGCGGGAAAGTTGGTTGTACGAAGAGTGTGAAACGGCCATTTTCAACTATCAATCCAATTTAGATCCTGCTAGTAGCTTTTATAAGTCAAATAATACTTGGCGCTTGGATGCTAAGAGTTTAGTACTGGCTAAGCAATTATTTGAATGGCGAGAAAATACAGCTCGAGAAAAAAATATCCCTAAGACACGTATTATAAAGGACGCGCAAATTTTCGAAGTTTTATCACGAATGCCCAGCCAGCTTTCAGATCTTAAGAATATTGGCTTACACGATAGTACAATCCGGAAGCTAGGTAAAAGCATTCTTGAAATTGTTAGTGGTGAGATAACCGAAGATATGCAGCTGACGGTCAGGACTACTGCTTTGCCTTTGACAAAATCTGAACGTGATAAAGTCAAAAAAATGCGTGGATATGTGACTGAGCTTGCACAACAACATGCCATAGCACCTGAAGTGTTAATCAAAAAAGCGGTATATCAAGATATTGCTCGCAATTTAACAGCTGATCTTACATATTTGGAGGCTTTACAGCAAAGTACAAAAGGTTGGCGGCAAGCATTTCTTAAGTCTCTGTGCCCACCTGTTGACCCTGTTAACATAGACTCAATATGAGTAATAATGTCATGAGAAGTAAAAAAATAATTTGTAATGTTTACCGAAGCAAAAAAAAAGACGAACTGTATCTTTACGTGCCTAAAGCAAGTGGGCTGAGTACTGTGCCTGAGGCTTTACTGAGTATGTTTGGCTCACCTGAATTAGCTTTTTCTTTATTGCTAACCCCAGAGCGTAAATTGGCCAAAGAAGATATTCAAAAAGTTTTTGAATCGTTGGATAAAGAAGGTTTTTATTTACAATTACCGCCAGTTAAGCAAGATGATTATATGCAGGAAATTAATCGTCATAACCATAAAATGGCTGATCAATGATAAAACCTAAGCGTGCGACCATCACAAAAAAACTCAATAATGAAGTGGTTAATCAGCAGACGAAAGATAAGCAGTGGTGGCATGATGGCCTTGAACCTTTAAATGAGGAGCAGTGGGAGGCTTTATGTGATGGCTGTGGGTTATGCTGCTTACATAAACTACAGGATGATGACACTGATGAGTTTTATTACACAAGTTTATCGTGTGATTTGCTCAATACAAAAACGTGTGAGTGTACGGATTATGCCAATCGGTTTGCAAAAGTTCCTGAGTGCTTGAAACTGACCAAGAAAAACTATCGTGAGGCACTACCTTGGTTACCGAATAGTTGCTCTTATAAGCGTGTAGCGAATGGGCAAGACTTGCCGCGCTGGCATCATTTACGTGCGGGTAATAAAGCGCTAATGCATAAGCATGGCATGTCGGTGACTGATAGGGTACAGCATGCAAAAGGTATCGCTGAAGATGATTATCAGGAATACGTATTACAATGGGTTGATGGCGAAAGCTAGTGAAATAGGAGTATGGGTATGAATGATGATATTGCGGATTTGCAATTGCGCGTGAGCTTTCAGGATGAAGCAATGATTAAATTAAGCGATCAAATTGCATTGCATGATAAAGAGTTAAGGGAAGCTAAGCTGCAAATTAAAATGCTGCGCGAAAAGCTGATGGATGTATCACATGAAATAGATCAAATGTCGCCGACTCAAAAAAACGAAAGGCCCCCACATTATTAAGCGAGAGATAGTAGAAGCATGTTTTCGGAATCTGAATATATTAATGGTTGGTTAGTTTATGGTATGGGGGTAATTATTGGTCTTTGGTGTTGGTGGTACTTGATGTATAAGCTGCCATTAAAATATTTAAGACCTGCTTTGTTTGGAGCGATGACTGCAATGCTAGTCATGCCTTGGCCAACCAGCGATGGCAGTGCTTTTTTGGCACCTGCTTGGATTATTGCGGGTGCAGAAGGCGTATTTGAAGGTGTAGAAGCTTTTTGGCGTGCAGGTATACCCATGCTAATTGCTGTAGCTGCAGGCACTATGATGGGTGTTGTATTGCAAATATTGTGGTTGTTAGTAAGAGGAGTACCTCATGAGAATACCGAATCAACATCGGAGCTAAATGATCAAGGCCAAGGCGCTAAAATCAAAGCGGCAAGACTTAAGGCTCAAGCGTTAAAAGCCCAGCAAGTTTAAAAATATTAGTCACTACTCAGAAATGCCGAAATTGGGTACTCATAAATCACGGACTGGGCCGTCGAAGCCATTGGCGACGTTCTGCGCTTCGGCTTTGTGCTTCTGTAAAGTCTAACCTTGTATATCTCTATGCAGATGTAAAAGTCTAATAGTGTATATTATTATGTGGTAGGTGTAGGGTTTACTCTTTGCTCGGCCTAATCTTAAATGCCTAGAAATAATCCATTATTACCTTATTAGGTGAGTCTTGTCAGCTTGGCTAAAAAGTGTAAATATGAATGAAGGCTAGGGCTGGATCGCTATAGGTTTTAGCCGTTATGCATGATAGAGTAAGGCGAAGAGCATGCGTTAACGATAGCCGCTCAAAGTTGCTTATTGCATACAAGCACGAAAACTAGTTTCTAGAAGCATAAAAAAAGGCGCTAACATTAGCGCCTTTTTTAGCAGTGATGAATCAGTAATGTTATTTTTTAACAGTGTACAGTGTACGTACACCGTCTAACAGTATTTGCTGAGTACCGCCATCAATACTATCGTTACCGGTATCGACTAAGCCAACAGCATAAGGAGTGCTAGCGACGTAATCGATAAGCTCTTGCGGATTAGCAATATAGGTAGGTGCTTTACCTTTACCCGTAAAAATCTGCTTAGACCAGTGCGATTTAAACTTACTGGGTGTCATGCGCATTACATCTTTGAAAAAAATTGTCGCAGCTTTACTATCGAGTTCTAATAATACGAGCTCTGATTTTTTTTTCTTGCTAAGCTTAGCTGATTTATCCAAGAAAATTTCACGGATATCATCTGATGTTAGGTTCTGAGCGGTAACACTCGGATGGCCAATAACAACAATGTCTGCATAGCAGAGACTTACAGCAAAACTGCTAGCGAATATTAAGCCTGTGAGGGCCTTGCGAAATAACGGTTTCATTATAACTCCTTAAAATACGAGATCTACACCAAAGCGTAAAAGGCCATTGGTGATGTCATCATTAGGGTTAGCTGGGTCGGGAGTCGAAACCGAATCGTATTGGATTTTTAAGGCTGCGCCAGGTTCAAAGTCGTATCGAATACCAAATGTAATAGTGTCACTGGTTACACCTAGTAGTTCACTGATACCATCCAGTACAGCAGCTTGCTCCGCAAACTGTGGAGTTAGTGTCAGGTTAATAGGTTTTGCAAGATCTACATAGACATCATCTGCTCTAGAGAAAGTGGTAAAGATACTTGCACTACCAATATTGACACCTGCTGTTGCTAAGTAACGTCGTTGCTCGGCCGAAGGTCCTTTATCATAGGTAAGGTTGGTACCTTCTACTACACCAAAAACATATTCACCATCGTACTTTAAGCCTGCAGAAACAAAGGTTGCACGTGTTTCTTCGATATCTGAAATCTCAGTCCTGATACCTGCAACAATATCATCAAAACCTTGACCTTGGGTTGCGGCGATAGCAGCGTCAAAAAACTCGTTCATAGTTGCCCCTTTCAGTGCAGGTATCGCTATGTCTAAGAAGTTTTTGACAGAAAGTGTTGCATTATGTGCACTTAAGCGCAGGGCAAAATCGCCTAAACCAAAGGTAGTTACCAAGCCTACGTGGTTTCGAGTTTCTGTATCAATAGCTTGACCGGTATCACCCAGAACAAAGTCAGTACTGACTGAGCCATAGTAGGCTTGTACATCTAAATTGACCGTATCAAACAGTGAGGTATTGTAAAATAAATCAATACCTTCAATGTTATCAAACTGAACAGAGTAAACCTCATCCGATGGGGCGATACCCGGGTAGGCATAACCTACCTCAAGGAAGTCAGAAGAGAAGTAGAAAGGGGTACGGAATTTACCCATACGGACACGAAAACTACTTGTGACCTCATAGGCAATGTAGCCCCAAGAGAGATCGGTGGCGTAATCGTTTTCGCCTCGGCTTACAAGCTGACCAGTCATACTTAGTTTATCACTAATATCGGCACTGGCTTGAAGGCCAAATAGTGTGTCATTTTTGAAAGTAGCATCTTTTTCGTAGCCACGAATAGGCTCGTCAGTGGCTACACCGCCGACGGCACTTAAGAAGCCATTGAATTGAATGTCTGCATAACTGGCGGGTGCCAGTAAGGCGACGCTCAGTAATAATGGAGGATAACGCATGGAAACTCCTATGAGTCAAAGTAAAGGTAAGGTAAGGGCTTTATTTAAGGTTTAAAGGTATGCTGATATTCAAACACTACATTATCATCCGTTGACATTATAGGAAATGGTGCAGCGGCTTTCGCGCCATCAATAATGGCTTGGTTGAACTCTGCGTGACGAGAGCTTTTTACTATTTTTATATCTTTAACAAAACCTTGTGTATCTAAAGTAATCTCGGCGGTTACTTTACCGCGTAAGTTTAGGCTTTTTGCCCAATAGGGATATTTAATATTGCCTTTTAAATAGCCACGCAAATCATCTAAAGAGGTGATTGATTGATTACCCTGTTTGGGGAGATAGGCTTGCACGCGTGCAGAATTTACTAAACCGTTATCTTGCAATAGCGCCGGAGCTGATGGGCGTATTGGTTTTTTTGATAAAGAAAACGTATGCTGATAGGTAAATACTTTCGATTCGTCTTGTAATAGAGGTTGTAGTTTCGCACTAAGAGGCAAGCTTTTTTGTATCGCTTCAACAATGGCATCACCTAACAAGCCAGCCTGTTTTGGTTTGATGCTAATTATATTGGCTTCTTCTAGGGTCGGGTTAAGTGTAAACGACACATTCACTGAGCCTTCTTGACCAAATTGCTTGGCCCAAGAGGGGTATTGTACATTTTTAAAGATAGCGGTATTCACCTGCCACTCTAATAAGGCGCTTTTTTGCTGATTGGTTAGTGTGGGTGCGCGCTTAGGTTTGCTTGCAACAGGCTTGACCGGTTCTGGCGTGGCTTTTTGTATAGCTACTTGCTCAGCCTCGGGTTGCTCTGTCGTCTTTTCTACTTGGGGTGGATCGTTTTGTAATGTGGCTGTGTCGTTGGTTGCATCGTTATCCGCGCTTTTTGATTTAAGGGTGGCGGCAGCAATAGTGGTGGTCACAGTCTCAGTAACAATAGGTACGCCAGCATTAGGTGCGGCAGTAATGGGGGTTGCAATATCGGTGCTAGGAGCTTTGAGTATGACCACAGGTTTCTCTATGGGCGGTACTTTTTTGTTGCTGCTGGTAGGCTTACTGGCAACGACAACCGTTTTTACATCTTCTTCGGCGAGTTCGGCGGTTGATTGTTCATCGTCTTTTTGTTTTTGCCAAGTAGTGAGAAGCCCCATGCGATCAGAGGCAGGCTCTAATGTTTTGAATTTATCAACTAAAGCCGTGTTATGTTCGCCGCCATGACCTGCCAGCATTGCGTTTTTAAATTGCCGTGATGGAGGTATGGGGCCAACCCAAACGCGCGCAAGGTAATTAAACAAGCTTTTGCCTGGAGCTGTCAGCGCATGCGCACTATTGATACTGATTTGTGTATTTTGGCCGTCAAAGAGGATATCAATATTATCGCCTTTGGTTAATCGAGTTTCGGCTAGCTGTGTGAATTTTATGAGGGCCGGCATAACTTCTTTTGGAACAGTTGCTTTGGCATTGTTAGTCGCTAGTTCTCGCTGCCATACCAAGCTATAGCTGTGTGATGTCCAGCGAGAGGTGACAACTTTTAAGCTGTACTGTGCGGGGCTATTTTGCTCTTCGCACTGTTTGGCTTCAGTGCAACTAAGGGTGCTGTAATGAGCCACTATGTAATAATCTTTGCCCATGTGGTTGTAGGTGCCTATACCATTTAGCGGCATGTTAGCTTCAGCATAAGTGTTTATAGATATTATGCTGCCTATAGTAGCCACACAAACAGCGCGAATGCTGGTCGTATGAATGGATAATATCGCTAGAGCAGCGGCAATCTGCTTATTGCTTATTTTCTGTAAATTGTGCAATAGGTGCATCATATTAATTAACATCTGGTTGGGCGATAGCTGAAGTTTCGTGAAACAAGTGCTTTGGTTTGTTGACAATAGCGCCACTATAACAAAAAATGTGAGAAAACAAACGGCTGTTTGAATGCGGCAGTCGTGTTCGTGGCTTTTTTTGGCGCTCAGGGTTGTACATCGTAAATATTTCCCCGTGATTTGAGTTATACGCGTTAAGGTTCATGGAATTTAGTTGCCTAGATGTGCAGTAAAAATACTGACAAATGAGCCGCGCCGGTAATTGCTACTGAGCTTATTGGTAAGGCCCGCCTATCCATTTCATCTTTTCCTAGTGGCTTTATGCCACCTACCGTATGACTTTTATGCATAAAAAATCACTTTTTTGTGATGTGGTTTTTAAAGTGTAGCAAAAATGATGGAAAGTAAAATTTTATGTTATTGACAAGCTAAGTCAGTAACATTGGACTTAAAGCAGAGGATGTCTTTGAAGGGCGACTCAGGCGTATTTTATTTTTGTGATTCAGTGCTCTTTTTGAAAGGTTTTCTGCGCGCAGTGTACTTTACTGTAATTAATTGATGGGATAGTTTACTTGTAATCGGTTGCATGTACGCACTCAAGGTTACGATATAGGCTAGAGTTACGATATAGACTGGCCCCTATATGATAAAAGCTTATAGGTCTTTTCTTTTAAGGCTACCACGTTTAAGGTTATCGTGATTTTAAGTTGGTAGCTCCATGGCCTGCCGTCATCAAGTATGGCCAATTGAGTTAAGCCTTATGTCCTTATTATAGCTTTATCAAATGCGCTGCCGCGCTATTAAAGCTCGATAATAGCGCCTTTACCAATACCCTCAAAGGCTTTAACTGTAAAGCACTGGTTCGGCATTTCTTGCTTTAATACCTGAGCTATATGCTCCGCAATAAGTTCTACAGTGGTATCGGTTTGCATCATATAGCACTGTTTTTTGGGTAGACTTAGAGTAAAGCGACCTTGTTGGGCTTGATATTCAAATATCCAGTTGTGTTGCGTTTCGCCACAAATATCCTCTTGAGTGCCAATGTAAATATCTTTAAATGTGTTGGCCCAGCGTTGCATTAGCTGTGGGCTAAGCTCTCCATCTTTCCAAATTAATAACTGAGAACGGTGGCCGTGAGCAATACGCTGGCAGTTACCTAGGTGCTTTTTAAGGCCATGGCTGTAGTGGTAGCTGGGTGTATTGATTTGTTCAGGCGTGAAGCTTAGCTTGATATTAGCCACTGTTTTACCAAAAGCATGTATTAGTTGTCCTTCACACCAGCGTGCAACGGTATCAGGATTAATTGTTTGGGCTTCTATTAAGGTAACAGCTTGGGCTGGGGAGTGCATTTGAACGCTGTCCCCGTTATTTAAGGTGAAGGCGATATTAGCTTCACTGGTGCCAGTGAGTGTGCTGTAGCCTGAGAAATGAGAGGGGATGAGTAAGCGGTGATCTAGCTCGGTATCGAGCCAGTCGCGCAAGTGTTTTTTTACGATGCCAAAATCACACACCATACCCTGCTCATCTAGCGTACCAGTAAGCTCAATATGTGCGAGCCATGTTTCACCCAATAGCCCGCGCGCAGGACATAAATAACTGAAATCTACATTTGTAAGGTTATCGACAAACAGGCGCATGGAGTACTCTTGGTTGAAAGCAGTAGTGAGCTACGGCTTGTGAAAAATTAAGCCGGTATTTTACCTTACTTCATTACGTGAATGGCTGAAATTTGAATTTTTGAGCTTTATTGTTTATGTAAAAGAGAGGCTTAAGCCTTCGCATATTGCATTTTGATGGCTGGGTGAGCCTTTTTATTGTGGTGTAGTACGCGAGATGCACAGCTCATTGATAGCCATACATCTACAGTGCTGAGAGGTGAGAGATTACCATTCAGTGCTGGCGGTTTGAGGGAAGCGTAAAATACTGACAGCAGCAGGTTGGCCACTTTGTGTATTTGGTTTTTTTTCTAGGTCGGGTTGTTGGTTAAGTGCATTATTCAGCTCATAAACAGAGTCGAACATCATTTGAGAGATAGCAATGCAGGCGGCCATAGGTGTTTTGCTGGCGCGGCGTTTGGCATCTATTTGAAACTGCAAGCCACGAAGACGGCGCTGCATATTGTTAGGTGCTGATGCAATTAAAGCTTCAACTTCATGCTGGCGAAGCACCTCTAGTGCATCGGGGTCTTCTTTGGCAAGCCTAAATAGCTCATCCGTTGTTGGCCACTGAAAATCCATGGTCATACCTCTCTAAAAGTCATATTTTTATGAGCTATAAAGCCTCTTTTTGGCGCTTAATAGTCTCTTTGATCAAAAAATATGCTATCAGCTAGGGGGAGCTATGTGTATGAGGCTTTATATATCAAATATACATAAGTAGTATTAACAGGCTTTAGCTCGCGATGCATGAATGGGCGAATATGACAAAGTGTGACCATATTCTCGCGGTGAAAGCGACAAATCCGAGGTGATGTTAAAAAATATACAATGCAATGACGTTTTTTTGGCATATAAAAAGGTAGGGGGATCAGTGTCTAAAGAAGGGTACACTTCACAAGATGATATTGTTATATCGACCTATAATGGTGAAGCTGCTGTGTTATTAGCCGTCCGTGAGCACGGTGGTGAGCAGCAAATTTTGCTAACACGGCGCTCTAAGCGCATGAATAGTCACAGTGGCGAGGTGGCATTGCCCGGTGGCAAATGGGAGCCGAGCGACCAAAATTTGAGAGCTACAGCATTACGTGAGGCAGAAGAGGAGGTCGGTTTATCCCCGCAAATAGTGACCGATATTAAACCTATGGCTGCACGTTTTACTCGTCAAGGGACTAAAGTAACGCCTTTTTTTGGTCGAGTACCGCCGATATTGTCGCTACAGCCTTGCGAGTACGAGCTCGAGTCATTATTTTGGCTTCCTCTCGATATTGTTTTAAATGATGAACGGGTTCAGACGGATATTTTTACCGTTGATCGCTTAGAGTACTGGGCGCCAGTATACCGTTACAATGGGTATAAAATCTGGGGGTTTACTGCTCGGCTACTTGTTGATTTGGCCAACCGCTTTTTTTGCAGCGGCGCATCGTCAAAAATTGTACGACAGTCTCTGGCTTACGCTAAACCTGAGGTGATTTTTTAGTATTTGCCGGGCAATGAGGAGCGTCTACGAAGCACTTATTTGATGGCGCTGCTTTGTTTAACTGCGTTTTTGGTGAACTTTAGCGCTTGGTGCGGTCATTGTTATGTGCCTTTGCTTAATTTTTACATGAACGCATGTGGCTTTGATGAGCTATATAGTTAACATTGACTATTTAAGCTCTAGATCACTAGTAAAAGCAAAGGCTGCCTTTATTTCCGGTATTCATTTTTTGGTGCCTTATCACTGTTTCCCCTTAGAAATCTTGTGTCCTATATCTTCTATTTTGGTGTTTTTTAAGGGCTGTGGCGCAATAATCATCTTTCTGTAATGGTTTTTCACCTTTACAGCTTTTAACCTTGATGCCTGATAATTAGTTTCTTGGGATAAGAAAAGATGAATGTTAAGTTGGGTAAGTTAGCACTATTGAGCCTAGTCGCCACTGGGTTTCTAGCCGGATGTACGGGAGAGCCCGAATATTTGGATCAAAATTGGACCGAAGAAAATCAGCTTCGCGACAAGTTTTACACCACATCACAAGGAAGTCAGTTAATTCCTTATGAGTGGTTTTTTGCGTTAGAAAATGCAAAAAGCCATAAGCTAATTTCTTCGCATGAAGAGATTAGCTTATTAGGCTACCTCCCTGACTACGCGCCAGACCCTTTGACTAACCCTGACGGTTTGCCTGTGGGCTTTGTAAAAGATGAAGACCCTAAAACAGGTGATTGGCTCGGCGTCAACTGCGCAGCTTGTCATACCGCGCAGTTGGTTTATAACAACCGTGTTGTACGCATTGATGGCGCACCGAGTATGGGTGACTTCATTAAACTCTACCGCACAGTTCGTAACTCGTTACATGCGACTTTGGCCGATAGGAACAAATTCAAGCGCTTTGCTCGGCGCTTAGGGCTTAATGCTTCGCAGAGCAGTAAAGTTCGTACCGAAATGAGAGCGATAGTCAAAGAGCTTAATGGCACCATTGAGCGCGGTGTTTCTAAAGATCATGAGCCAGGTTATGGCCGTGTTGATGCTTTTAGTGGTATTCGTAACGAAGTTTTTCAGCACGATTTAGGGATTAAAGAAAATTTCCGCCCTTCTATTGCCCCTGTAAGCTATCCCTTTTTGTGGGGCACACCTGATCTACAAGCGGTTCAGTGGACCGGTAATGCAGACAACCCCTTTGGCCGCAATGCAGGTCAAGTCCTGGGTGTGTTGGGTCGTTTAGATCTCAAAAACCCAGCCACACTGTTTGAGTCGTCTATTCGTCGTGATAATGTCTTTTTAATGGAGCAATGGGTG
>NZ_LGAK01000056.1 GCF_001292705.1 Marinagarivorans algicola | reverse complement strand
GGTTCGATCATCTTGATCAAACCGCTGAGAGCGATTTGAATTTTTTACGGCGCTTGGCAATCGCGCGCGGCGCCATCATGAAGCCCGCGAATGGTTTTTTGTTGTTTGTCACTGAGGGTGTCGGCAAAAGCGCCAGCGGTGTTGCTTTGCCGGTTGTTTCGCTCAGTGCTGCGCAGTGCTCAGCATACAGTTATAAGCGCGCCTCAGCGAAAGGGGTTAAGCGTGTGACAGCGAATTATAGCGATGACTCAAAAGGCGTGGCCGGCAATGTGGAAGTGGGTGCGGGTGAGCCGGTGTTTACCCTAGCTTACACTTACACAACTCAATCTGAGGCTGAAGCCGCTGCAAAAGCCCATCTTAGAGCATCTGAGGGTGGTAAAGAGTCGTTCACGGCGACGGCTGCGCTTTCGCTCGATCTTATCGATATAGCCGCTGAGGGCCGTTTGGCGGTATCGGGCTTTGATCCTTCCATTAATGGCGTGTGGCGCATTGATTCTGTTGATATTTCGGTGAAGAGTCATGGCGGGTCGCTGAGTGTTGTGTGTGATCGAGTGGTTGTTTGAGGGTTGCTCGATGTGGGGCTTTTTAGGTTTTAAGTCTTTAATCCGTTTCAATAAATTTTTAATCCGTTTTTAATAGAGGCAGCGAGCCCTGGGCTTCGCTGTCTTTATTTCCCTCCCCTTGTAGGCGTTGGCCTGCTGTCTTCTGTTTCCTTATTCCCTCTTCTTATTCATTATTTGTGCTTCGTTATGTTTTTTTATTTCGTTTGTTAATAGGGTAACTATATTTTCGTTTTTTGTTGCTTTTGGGCGTGAATAGTCTCATTGAAAATATTGTTGGCGTGGTAATGTTGATGCTTAGAGAGTTTTATTGATTGTTAAAAGATAGGTTGGTGCGGCGCCCTTTTGCCCTAGCGTTGGGAGGTGTGGTGTTTACGTCCTTGAAATTAGGTTGGTCAGAACGGGCGTTAGTGAGGTCTTAGTTTCAGCTAATAAACTGTTATAGTTCCGAAATTTATACTGTGAGATAGTATTGAAATTTAAAGAATTGATGAATCTTTCTGCTGACCAAGCAGGAAATATAGGAATTGATGAACTGACCTTAAATCTGCCTAATACACCAAAAGATGTCTTAGAGCAGTTTTATCGAGATCATGGACGTAAATATCAATTTCAAGAGCAATATGCTGAGTTAGATATTCATAATTTAAACTGGGAGCTTGTAAGCCTCTCCTTTGATGAAATGTCGTCCGCTTCAATTTTTCCTAATTTCCAAAAGTGGGTAAATACCTGTTACATGAAATCTTGTCGAGTTTCTACTGATCTAAATTGGAAGTTAATTGAGAATACAAATAAGACTGTGATGCACTGGAAGCATAACCATACGTGGATAAGGTCACCAATATTCCTTGAATCAGATTGTAAATTGCATCTAGTTGAAGGGCATTCAAGGTTTGGCTGTTTAAAAGGCCTTGTAAGTAATGATCTAATTTCTAGCAATAAAACCCATAAAGTATGGTTAGCAAAGAGCGTATAATAAGCGCATTAAATGTGACGTCATTGCATATTTTACTGGAGCAGGCAGTCGTTTTAAGCCCTTCGAAAAAATCATAAAGAGCGTACGAAAATGTCCTTTTGGGAAAAATTAATGCGGCCTGAGCTTCATAAGATAAAAAATCAACAACAAGAGGATCAGTTTGTTCGGGATAAGATGCGGGTTGTAATAATAATCGAAAAATTGGCTGAACACTCAGACGACAAGTCAAGAGTAGCTAATTTACTGATGGAATTTTATCAGCTTATGGGATCTATTTTGCTGAAAGTGCCAAGGCATGAGCTTATAAAGGGTTATGACCTCAGTTGCACTTGGTCTTTAAAGTACAAGCCTGATGATTATGTAAAAATAAGGCTTTTAGAGTTTGAATATCTTGATGAGATTGACAGGCTTAAGAAAGAAATTTCGAAGCTAAAATTGAATAAAATATAAATCTAGACTCTCTGTATTTTACAATCTACTTAGACATGCGTTTTGCTGGTATAGGTACTCGTTTTAAGTCATTGTGGTTACTAGTCTGATATTTTTATAAGGCATATTAAAAAGAACAAAAAGAACATCTCAAGCGCTAAATTATCAAGACGCAAACCGGTTGTGTTATAAGGGCATTAAGCCAGCTTTTTTAAAAACGTGTAACAAGATATTTAAGTGCGGTGCTTTAGCGTTGGGAGGTGTAGTGTTTACGTTTTTAAAATTAGGCTGGTCAGAACGGGCGTTAGTATGGCCTAAGTTCCAGCTAATAAACTGCTAGAGTCTCATCAGCTCCAGCAGTTGTGCCTTCTATATGTATATTGAATATAGAGCATAATTCTGACTCATCTATACGAGTATAAAATGAATAAAGAAAATGTTTACAGTGTATTTACTCCCACAACACCGGCGAGACTAACTTTTGTCGAGCGTGATGACGTCAATACAAAATTAGTTAATGCTCTACGAATACCGGGAAAGCAGATCGTTGTTTATGGTCACTCGGGATCGGGGAAATCGACACTTTTACTTAATAAGCTTCATCAGCTGTATGAAATCCATCTTACGTCACGTTGTATGAAGGGTATTTTACTTGAGGATTTAATCATCGATGCATTTGACCAGTTGGCGCCATACTATAATAGTGAAAAATCTGAAGCTTCGAAAACAACAATTTCAGCGGAGATTAGTCAGGATTATCTTTCGATTAAGACTCAGATAAGAAAAAGTAACACTAATGAGGCCGGATCAAAATCTATTAGGGTTTTGCCTCCACAGCTAACCCCACAGGCTTTAGGTAGATTCATTGGTCAAGCAAAAAGTTGTTGGGTGTTGGAGGATTTTCATAAAATCGATGAGAAAGAGCGGGCTAGACTCTCACAAATCATGAAAGTTTTCATGGATATGGCTGATGAGTATCCAGCATTAAAAATTATTGCTATTGGGGCAGTTGATACAGCGCGCCAAGTGGTGGAATATGATTCTGAGATGCGTAATAGAGTAGCAGAAATACATGTCCCGATGATGAAAATCAATGAAATCGAAAATATTATTTCTAAAGGGGGAGAGCTCCTAAAAATAGAGTTTGATCAGAATCTAATTAAAGGTATAGGAGTTTACTCAAACGGGTTGGCGTCAATATGCCACCACCTTTGCTTAAATATTTGTACTACCAGTGATATTTATGAAAGCCTTGACGAAAAAATAACTATAAATTCAGAATCGCTAAATCGTGCTCTAAGCTTGTATCTTGATGAGTCGTCTGACACATTGAAAAAAGCATTTGATATGGCATTTAAACAGGAAATAGTAAAAAAATATGATAATAATAAACTAATTTTGAATGCGCTTTCCGAGTTGCCGCCTGATGGAGCTACTGCTTTAGAAATATTTGATGTTATTAAGCGGTACGAGCAAACGTACCCGAGGGGAAATTTAACTAGATTTATTGGTAAACTTTGCACTGAGAAAGAAATATCTGTGATACGGTTTGACAATGTAAGTGGGAAATATTCGTTTAGTGACCCTATTTATCGAGCTTTTGCTCAATTCTATTTTAAGGAGAATAGGCTAAAAAAATCTGGAGATAATATAGCTTTTGAGATATTTTTTGAACATTTTAGAAACAACCTGAACAAAGGTTTGACGATAAAACTTGTGGATCTGTAGTGACACGCTTTGCTGGGACAGGCACTCGTTTTAAGTCCTAGGCGGTATAGATCAAAGCCATGCTGAGAAGGTTTTGATCTAAGCTTAACGCTGTAAGGGCTGAAGAGTAGATCGCCCAATATTCAATAAAAATACCCCGTCACTGGACATTGCATCGTTGCGACGGGGATTAAAATATTAGGTTTCAAAGTAGGGGGGGCTCTTGGATAAAGTGAGATTATTAGAGGAATATGAGAAATCCCAGAAAAGTATAGATAAATACCGCGTTGACTCTAGTTTTTCTTATACTGGGGGAGATCTTTTTACTTGCCCATCATGCAAAAATATACACCTAAAAGTAGACTGGGAAACACTGTTTTTATGGGAAAAACCTGATTCTGAAAAAAGTAAGTATGAATATCTTGAAGAGCAGCAAAGCTGGAATCGTGAATGGTCAGAGTATGAGTTTTCAGGCCGATTAAAATGTGAGTGTGGAGAAATGGTTACCGTGGCTGGTGTTGCTGTAGAAGAACCAGAATATCCACCGTCAGAAGATATAGACACTCCATACTATGAATATAAATATAAAATAAATTATTTTTCGAAAACACTCCAGTCTTTTTGGGCTCCTAACGATACGCCAACTGATTGTGTGAAGTTATTAAATGATACTTTTTCATTATTTCATATCAACTTGGATGCAGCTGGAAATAGACTAAGGGTGCTATTGGAGTTGATTATTAACGAACAACTCAATGAGGATGAAGGAACATCTCAACTTAATTTGTATAGAAAAATTGAAAAGTTGAGTAATGTATTGCCAGACACTAAATATCTAGCAAACTTATGTAGAATTATAGGGAATGATGCAAGTCACAGTCATAAGATAAATGAAAAAGAATTAACGCAAGCATTTTGTTATATGTCACATCTTCTTGAGCGCGTATATGCTGAAGAACATGCCATATTGAGGATTAGCAAAAATCATAAAAAAAGACAATGAGAGAAGCCTAAAAAAACCAATCTACTTAGACAGGCGTTTTGCTAGAATAGGCACTCGTTTTATTAACCACACCCACACAATTGCACAAGACAACTATTGTTGAGTAATGTATTGCCAGACACTAAATATCTAGCAAACTTATGTAGAATTATAGGGAATGATGCAAGTCACAGTCATAAGATAAATGAAAAAAAATTAACGCAAGCATTTTGTTATATGTCACATCTTCTTGAGCGCGTATATGCTGAAGAACATGCCATATTGAGGATTAGCAAAAATCATAAAAAAAGACAATGAGAGAAGTCTAAAAAAACCAATATACTTAGACAGGCGTTTTGCTAGAACAGGCACTCGTTTTATTAACCACACCCACACAATTGCACAAGACAACTATTGTAGATAGTATTAAATGTAAACTTAAAAGCGCATTGATTGGACTAATACATGCACATAATTTTAAAAGGGCAAGTAGATGAACTTGCCAAAGAATATGAGTTTGAATCGGCTAAAGAGTCTAAACAGTTTGAGTATTTCTGTAACTTTTGTGTCACCTCAAAGCACTACCTTGGGCGCTTTGATCCTGTAGACATAACTACAAACGAGGATGATGCGTCCTTAGATGGTATAGCTATTGTAATTGATGGGGAACTGATAACAACCACTGACGATGCGGAAGCAGCATTTAACACTCACAAATCTAACTTATCAGTTGACTTGGTTATCACTCAGGTTAAAAGTGGCACTCAATTTAGTAAAGATGAGATTAGTAATTTTAAAATTGGCCTTGACGACTTCTTATCTCTCGAACCAAAGCTACCGAACGGAGAGATAAATAAAAAATCCATTGACATACTTAAAATAATATTCAAACACTTGAATAAAGTTAAAAACCGCAGCCCAGACATATCCGTCTATTACTGCACTAGCGGGACATACAAGTCTGAAAAAGAAATTTCTGCATGCTTTGATTTAATCAAGCAGGACGTTAAGGATACCGACTACTTTAATTCGACATCCGTAAAGCCATTAGGACGAAGTGATCTACTTGGTATATTCAATAGCCTCACACAGAAAAATGAAGAGAAGCTAAAGGTTATAGAGTATTTTGCAATGCCAAAACTGGATAGAATTCCTCAATCCTACATTGCTATCGTGAAAGCTAGCGAGTTTGTTAATTCATTAATAACAGATGATGATGGAAAACTTATTCAGTCTGTTTTTGAAGAAAACGTTCGTTCATTCTTAGGTGGTGATAACATAGTAAACACAGGAATACATCACACACTAAGCTCTGACAAAAAAGAACTTTTTTCTGTATTGAATAACGGTATAACAATAGTTGCTCCAGAACTAACCTTATCCGCCAACACGAAAGAAATACACCTAAAAAACTATCAAATAATAAACGGGTGCCAGACAAGTAACACCCTATTTGAAACTAAAAATCAATTAACAGACGATGTGAATGTCGTTATTAAATTCATTGAGTCACCGGATAATGAGGTTTCCAATGACATTATATCCGCAACTAATAGTCAGTCTGAAATATCGTCCGAATCATTCTATGGATTAAAAGAAAAAGCCAAGCTGGTACAAAAAAGCTTCGAAGCTCACAATCAATTAACAACCCCCGAAAACCACATATACTTCGAACGACGCCAAGGTGAATATCGAGGCCTCGGATACCCTAACACGCGTATATTTGACGTAAAAGAACTCGCACGATGTTATGCGGCCATGTATTTAAGCATGCCTCACAATTCATTCCGATATGTTAAAACATTATTTTCCAGTCAAGGAGAGAACCTATACAAAGAAGATGATCATGAATCCTATTATTACTCAGCCGCATTGGCACTATACAAATACAACCTATTAATAAAGAACAAAAAGCATGATGCGCATTTATATGCAAAACGCAAATGGCATATGATCATGCTATTCACTTGGTGCTGCCATGGCAAGACTGATATGCCAAAGCCAAATGCTAGGAAATCTGACACTTATGCTAAGAAAGTTATTAGCATACTGAACGCTGATGATAAGCAGTATGTTGATTACTTTATTCGGGCTCAGAAAATTTTAGATGTGATAGCTGAGCCCACCGATGATGAATTAAAGCGCGGAAAATATACCAGTAAAATCATTGAAGAGGCTAAATTATATTTGAAATAAGAATGTAACTCTGAACACAAATCTACTTAGAAGTTTTGCTGGGACAGGCACTCGTTTTATAAGTTTGATGCTGTAAGGGCTGAAGGGCAGATCGCCAATATTCAATAAAAATACCCCGTCGTTGGGCATTGCGTCGCTGTACGGGGGTTTAAATGTTAGGGCTAAAATAGGGGGTTGAGATGAAATTATTTTTAACTGGGTTCTTTTTAGTAATTCTTGCTGGGTGTTCTACGGCTTTGACTTCTGAAGGCTCTATGATTCGTTCAGTAAATTCTACTGATGACTTATCGGAATGTGAGTTTAGGGGTGTCATTACTGCAAAAAGCCCAGAATTTTCTATAACTCCAGCACAAGAAACTGAATATGTAATGAACGACGCAAGGAACAAAGTAGCGGAAAAGGGTGGTACTCACATGAAAATACTCACAAATCAACAAGGTCTATTCACCGGTGCAAGCATAAATGCAGAAGCCTATCGCTGTGGAAGCTAATAAAACGAGTGTGTGTCCTTGCCGGAAGCAATCTACTTAGACAGGCATGCCAAAAAGAAAATGATACTAAGTTTTATCGACTATCGTGTCGTCACGCCAAAATAATCTCTAGCAACGCATTAATGTAATAAAAGGCATAAATAACCCCAAGCTAATAATGCTTTGCTGGGGCAGGCACTCATTTTGTTTAGGGGCGATTCGGTATTTTTCTTGAAATGGCATAGATTTTTTCCGTCTATTTGTGCTCTAGATTGGTGCGGCTCTGTATCAGGCTTGCCACGCGAGCTTAAGCCATGCTAGATTGGTGGAAAATTTAGATATACGGATTGAGGTCCAGAGATATATGGATTTTTTCCGTCTAATATAATGTTACATTCCGCATAAATCATAGATTGTGAGAATATGAATATAGAAGAATATCTATCCCGTTTGAATACTGGGTCAAACAGTATTTTCGATAAGTCGATAGCGTATAGAAGCCAGCTAGGAACTGCTCATCATGCATCTTCTTGTATATATGAGTTTTCCGAAAATATAGCCGACACATCTGAGAGAAAAATTCTTCAGACAGTAAGCTCGCAATTGGAGTCTGCAACATTCAGTGCCTGCAAAGGTATGTATAGACAAGCATTTGTCTCTCTTAGACTTGCGTTAGAAATGGGGTTGGCCTCGGCTTATTTCTCAATCTACAAGCTTGAATTACATGAGTGGCTAGATGGCCGCGGGGATATAAAGTGGTCCTCACTTATATGTGAAAATGATGGAGTGCTATCTACAAGGTTCTCAAAAGCATTCTTTGAAGAGTTTGAGGGCGACATGGGTAACTATCGAGAAAAAGCAAAGGACGTATACCGGCAACTATCCGAATATGTTCATGGTAACAATGAAACATGGGAAAGCTCTGAAATTGAGCTTTCTTTTGATGAAAACAAGCTAAGTACTTACTTTATTAGTGTTAAAGGTGTGGCCGAAATACTATTGTTTGTCTTGAGTTGCAGATACCTAAAATCATTCTCCTCCGGCGTGCTAGAGTCCTTGGAGTTTATACCTGAAGAAATGAAGCATTTGGGGTATGTGAGAGAGTATTTTGGTGGACCAAAGGAATAACATGAATCAAATTTATCTACGTACGGAAAGTATAAAGTCTACAGATATCAAGGGGCTATCCGTTGTTAATTCTGAAGATCTTAGCATCATCAATGCTTTAAAATCATCAGAGCCATGCTTGCTGGAGGGATCTCGGGGGACAGGAAAGTCATTTTTGATGAAGGTTTCAGAAATAGAAATTGAAGAGGAAGATCCTAAGGCTCTCCCCGTTTTTGTTGCCTTCAATAAGAGCTCTCTGATTAACACTGATGATGATCTCCAGTTTTATCACTGGATGCTGGCCAAGACTTTAAAAGCACTTACAAACAAACTTAGAAAAAAAGGACTTTCCGTATCAAGCTACTCAGCGGGCCTTTTAAGCAATGATGGAAGCGACAACTCAGAGGCGATTGAAAATGACCTGAAAGCGATAGTCAAAGTTTTTGAAGACTCCTACAAGGGTAATTCTGACATTGACGTATCTTCGTTGCCTGATATTGAAGATGTAAAAGAAGCGATTGAAACAATATGTACAGAAAATGATTTGGAGAGAGTGTTTTTCTTCTTTGATGAGGCTGCGCATGTATTTCGCCCTGAACAACAAAGACAGTTTTTTAATTTATTCAAAGATCTTAGGTCACCATATATAATATGTAATGCAGCAATCTACCCAGGCGTTACTTATTTTGGAGAGTCATTCGAACTGACTCATGATTGTACGTATAAAAAAATTGAGCGAAATATCAGAGACTCTGATTACCTTCAGTATTTTAAGGATATTGTATTCAAGCAAGCTAACGAAGAGACTCAGAAAGCATTTGAAAACCAGCGAGAGCTATTCAACACACTTGCATTTTGTGCTGGAGGAAACCCAAGGATATTATTAAAAACAGTTCAAGACTTAGACAAAGTAAATACCTCTTCAGTTAATTCACTTATAAAGGAATTCTATAGGGGGAGAATATGGGCAGAACATACTGAGCTAGGTGAGAAATATAAAGGGCATCAGGAGATAATAGATTGGGGTAGAGATTTCCTAGAAAAAACGGTCATACCTACAATTGAGAAATATAATTCTGTCCGAAAAGAGAAGGGAGTAGATGAATCAAGTATATATTTTTGGGTTCATAAAAATAGCCCTGAGCCAGTAAAAGAAGCCCTTCGCCTTCTCTCTTACACTGGCATTATTAACAAGCTGGATTCTTCTGTTCGAGCAACTCGCTCTGAGCTAGGTGCACGATACGAAGTTAAATACGGCTGTATCATCTCTTTGGAAGCTACTCCCCATGCTGAATCCAAACACTTTTATGAATCACTTTCTACAAAAAAACACCCCGAATTCGGGAAACAGCATCCGTCATACTCAGGGATCACGGGGTTCTTATTAGTAAAGACTGACGATGATCAATATAAAGCATCTCTAAAATCCATGCTAGAAAAACCAATTAATGTTCTTAATATGCTAACCGGATGGCAAAAGGAAAAACTTAAAGCGGCCGGCATTCAAACAATTGAAGACCTTCACTCTAAAAGCGAAGCTAACCTAATCGAAAGCATATATAACGTCGGGCCAGTACGTGCTCGACTAATGAAAAATGCGGCCACAGCAGAGCTATTGGAGTATCTGTCAGGTTAAAAGTAACAAATCCTTAGACAGGCATGCCAAAAAAATGACACTAAGTTTTGTCGACTATTGTATCGCCACGCCAAAACAATCGTTTTGCTGGGACAGGCACTCGTTTTTAAGCGCATTAAATGACATTCTGTTATTAGTTTATTTCTGCACGACACCCGCATAAATCAACATTAATCGCCAAGCGGCATAGGGGATTGCCCTTGCGTGGGTATCGCCTTCTTTTGCTTTCCATCGGCGCACAGTTGCGCTGCCTTTTTGGGGTCGTAATTTACGCCCACCATTTTAGCAACATCATTTTGCGACCAGCCCATAAGCGCTATGAGTGATCGTACCTTGCGTTGGCGGTTGGTTGTGTTCGTGAGCAAAGGCTAGGGCGCATGGCCGGCTAGCGAGCGCTTCCAGTGTTGTAAGCGCGGTGCCTTCAAGGATTTGAATGGCTTGGTTGATGATGTCTTGTTGAGTTGCCGTGATCATGGATCTCTCCCGTTTATTGACTGGGCTCGTGCCTTGTCCTCGGAAGTTATAATGCCGCACCAATGGCGCGGCGTAAGGTTTTTTGATAGGTTAAGAGTCTTAATATTGACTTGTGCTGTAAGATTGCCGGCTTCGGTTGTCGATTGCCTAAGGGGCACTCTGTAGTGCAGGTGGGGAGTCTCAGTGAGTTGCTTCTAGTCAAGCCCTGGGTGGTGGCTGTCAAATTGTTAGATATCCTTATTCGAGCATGCTGAGTGGGTTATAGAGTTTAGGGTTCCTGTTAGAGCTTTAATTTTATCGTTACGTTCACACTCCCATTCGGATGGTACATGCAGTTTATGCCAGGCCTCCATGAGTTGTACTTGCTGCTTCGAAAGCTTAAAGTCATACTGCTTTTGCATATAAAGGTAGGTTCTTGCAATCATTCCGCGTGAGTGAATAGGGGGTTGTACTGTGCGTTGTTTGAAATCAATAACCATATTACATTGCCCGTATTGGGTCGCCTCACCATTCCAATCACTAAAGCGATAGTTACTACGATCACCGTTTACCTCCCCGATGGCCGGTACTAAATTGTGCATATCGGCCTCCATTAATTTGAAGGTTGGGTTTGTTTTTTTGCAGTTTTTGCGGCCTCCATCTTGCCAGCATTGTAATTGGTGGCCGAATTGCCAGGCGGGTACTACATGCTCCCATTCAATTCTGTTTGCGCGTTTTTCTTGTTTTCGCACCTTATACCCACATGCTTTTAAATCCGGCTTCCCTTTTTTGTTCTGCCAGCTGATAGGGCACTGGCAGTAAAAGCTAGTTGGGTGGTCTTGGTAAACGGTATAGGCCAAGCGTTTTGCTTTACTGAACGATGTGGGTGGGCTGGCGGTATCAGCAATTAATTGGATCGATGCAAGGAGTGCGCTTATTACAGCGGTGTATCTTATTAGGTATAGGTATATGTTGCGGTGCTTCATATGTTTGGGTAATTGAAATACTGGAGGGGTGGGTGCGTTGACGCTACTCAATGTATCATTTTGGGGTATTGAAAAGGTGGCTCTTTACGGAATTTACAGGCACAAAAAAAGGCTTACCAAGGTAAGCCTTTTTTTGTTTTAAGCATCAATTTTTATACGCTTAGGGTTTTTCTCCGGAGTTTTTCTCCAGTTTTTCTCCGCTAAGTGATCGCTAACCTGTGATGCTAGGTATATGGTCGGGACAGCAGGATTCGAACCTACGACCCCCACACCCCCAGTGTGGTGCGCTACCAGACTGCGCTATGCCCCGATTTTCGGGCTCTCACCCTAAACCACCTTTAATAAGCCGTTTGACAATCTGTCTACGTAGCTGCGTGATCTGGCGCGCATATTACTCTAACTACCTGTATTTGCAAGTGTTTTTTGATTCGAATGCTGTTATTTAAAAATAGTGCAAAAAAATAAGCACTCATAAGCTGTGTTTTATGGGTTCTATGTCTTTTGTGCGATTTATATGGCTGACTGATTTTTTAAAGGGTTTATGGGTTTATTGTATGTCCACTATTCAGAGAGGTAGCGGTCAACCCATCTGGTTGCAAGTTTAGAGTGTTTGTAAAGCTGTTCTTTTTTGAGAGGCGTTAGGTCGTTATTATGCTTATGAGGTTGATGTGTTATACCGCCACGCAAACAAAAAAAATAGGCAAACCTAAGTTTGCCTATTTGTCACTATTCAGAGATCCGGAAATCGGGCGCTAATGAATCATTGACTGGGCCGCTCAAGCCATCCATGGTCGCTATATAAGCGCTCCCGGCGCTTAAATGCCCAGAAAATAACCCATCAGCACCCTGTTGAGAGGTTTTTTGGGGTTCGGCTGAATAGTTACGCCTATTTTTTATTGAGAGCCTGAAGGTTAAGTGCACGACTGCCTTATGAGGCATTCGCTTGCATTAACATTCATTGATTGTTTAACGCTAGTCCATGTAATTTTCAATACTGGGGCAGCTGCAAATCAAGTTTCTATCGCCGTATACGTTATCGATACGATTAACTGTCGGCCAGACTTTGTGGTTGTGCAGGTAAGGCAGTGGGCGAGCCGCTTGGTCGCGGGTGTAGGGGCGAGCCCATTGGCTATCCATTACGTCATCTAGGGTGTGAGGCGCTTTGACTAATGGGTTGTTGTCTTTGGGCCACTCACCACTTTCTACTTTGGCGATTTCTTGGCGAATAGCAATCATGGCATCGCAAAAGCGATCAAGCTCGCCTTGTGATTCGCTTTCGGTCGGCTCGATCATGAGTGTCCCAGCAACAGGGAAGCTCATGGTTGGGGCGTGGAAGCCAAAGTCCATTAAGCGCTTGGCGATGTCTTCTTCGCTAATACCGCTGGCTGCTTTTAATGGGCGTAAGTCCAGTAAGCATTCGTGAGCGACAAAACCATTACGGCCAGCATACAAAATGGGAAAGTGTGCTTTTAAGCGCTCGGCCATGTAGTTGGCATTTAAGATGGCGTACTCGGTGGCTTGCTTAACGCCGGTATTACCCATCATGCGAATGTACATCCAGCTAATGGGTAAAATACTGGCGCTGCCCCAAGGTGCCGCAGAGATAGTGCCGTTAGCGGTGTCGGTGTTGGGTACAGGCTGTATGGGGTGGCCCGCCACAAAAGGTGCCAAGTGAGCTTTAACACCAATAGGGCCCATACCCGGGCCGCCGCCACCATGGGGGATACAAAATGTTTTGTGTAAATTGAGGTGCGAAACATCACCACCAAACTCGCCCGGTGCAGCCAAGCCCACCAAGGCGTTCATGTTGGCGCCATCAACATATACTTGCGCGCCGACGCTGTGCATGAGTTCGCTAATATCGCGAATATTTTCTTCGAATACGCCGTGCGTTGAAGGGTAGGTGACCATCAGGGCTGCGATTTGATTGCCAAATTGCTCAACCTTAGCGCTAAGATCTTGCATGTCGACGTTGCCTTCGTCATCACACTTCACCACAACAACCTTCATATTGACCATTTGTGCAGAGGCGGGATTGGTGCCATGTGCCGAAGCAGGGATCAGGCAAATAGTGCGCTGGTCTTCGCCTTTTGATTCGAAATATTTTTTGATGGCAATAAGACCTGCGTACTCGCCTTGTGAGCCTGCGTTGGGCTGCAAGCTAATAGCATCGTAGCCGGTACAGGCTTTGAGCATTTCTTGTAACTGCTCAAATAACTGGCTGTAGCCTTGGGCCTGGTCTATAGGTGCAAAGGGGTGCATGCGACCAAATTCTGGCCAGGTCACAGGGATCATCTCGGCGGTTGCGTTAAGCTTCATGGTGCATGAGCCGAGTGGAATCATGGCGTGATTAAGGGCAATATCTTTAGATTCTAAGCGCTTTAAATAACGTAACATGTCAGTTTCGCTATGGAAGCTATTAAACACAGGGTGGCTCAATATCGCGCCGCTACGTACGAGAGCAGCAGGAATACTGTGGCTGTTGGCTACGGTAGTGCTGAGCTCGCGTGTATTAGCGGGTGCTTGAGTAAATACGGCTAAAACCGCATCGATGTCTTCGGCAGTGGTGGTTTCATCGAGGCTAATGCTAAGGCTGTTAGCGTCAACAAGACGAAAGTTCATACCGTGTGTTACGGCGCGGGCACACAAGGCTTGGGCATTGCTGGCTTCTACATGCAGGGTATCAAAGTATTCGGCATGCTTTAAGCTAAAGCCTGCACTTTGAAGGCTGCTGGCAAGGGTTTTGGTGAGCAAATTAACGCGTGTGGCAATACGCTTGAGGCCTTGTGGGCCATGGTACATAGCATAAAAGGTGCTGAGTAGTGCGAGTAACACTTGTGAGGTGCAAATGTTTGAGTTGGCTTTTTCGCGGCGAATATGTTGCTCGCGTGTTTGCATGGCCATGCGTAAGGCTTGCTTGCCGTGAGTGTCGATAGAGACGCCAATAATACGACCAGGCGATGAGCGTTTGTAGGCATCGCGGAAGGCAAAAAAGCCTGCGTGCGGGCCGCCAAAGCCCATGGGAATACCAAAGCGCTGGTTACAACCAATAACGATGTCGGCACCGAGTTTGCCAGGTGCTTCAAGTAATACCAAGCTTAATATATCGGCCGCTACGGTGATTAGGGTATTTTGGTTTTGTGCTACTTGTATAAAAGCAGCAATATCGCGCACTTGGCCTGTGGTACCGGTGTACTGCACTAATGCGCCAAACACATCGTGCGCTTCGAGGTTGGCTGGGTCATCACAAATAATGTCAAAACCAAAATGCTCGGCACGGGTTTTAATCACAGCGAGGGTTTGTGGGTGTACATCATTGGCGACAAAGTAGGCATTGCTTTTAGACTTTTTATTAACGCGCTTACTCATGGCCATGGCTTCGGCCGCTGCGGTGGCTTCATCGAGCATACTGGCGTTGGCTAAGTCCATGCCGGTCAGGTCTAAAATCATTTGCTGAAAGTTTAGCAAACCTTCGAGGCGACCTTGGGCGATCTCGGGTTGATAAGGTGTATAAGCGGTATACCAGCCGGGGTTTTCGAGGACATTACGCAAAATAACAGTAGGAGTGTAGGTGTCGTGATAGCCTGTACCAATGTAGCTTTTTAATACTTGGTTTTTATTAGCCATGGTCTTTAGCTCGGCTAAAGCGGCTTGCTCGGTGACTGGGGCTTGTAAAGTGCGAGTCGCTTCATGACGGATTTGCGCCGGAACAGTTGCTGTAATCAGCTCTTCAAGCGTATTTTTGCCTAAGGTTTTTAGCATGGCTTGAGTTTGGGTAGAATCTGGGCCAATGTGACGGCCAATAAATTCTGTTGGGTTTTCCATTTCCGCCAAAGGCGACAACACATTAGACATAATATAACAGCCTGTATAAAGGTGAATGCTCCTAGGGTTTTGACCCAAGGAGAAGAGTTAAGGGGCTAGTGGTGTAAAAGTGGCGACGCATTATACGGTGAGTCACGTATCATAAAGCTCAAGTTTTCGGCGCCAAGGTTTACGAGTAAGACAGTGGTGCAATCATAACAATGTGACGTGGCGCAAGCAATTACAAAGCGGCGGTTTAAACCCGCCTAAAGCTTAAAAAATAAGACACTAAGGAGTTAATTGTTAATACATGAATACTTTGACTTTAATCGCTATGTTCTGGCTGGTATTTAGCGCGTGGCGCGGTTACAAGCAGGGTTTACCTAAAGTGCTTGCCGGTGTACTGGGGTTCTTTTTAGGGTATGTGGCTTGCTTTGTATTTGGCTGGTCAGTGGCACAAAAACTGGCAGGTGTTGTACCGCCGGCATGGCAGTGGCCGGTGGCTACTGCAGGGTTGTTTCTAGGTGTAGGGCTAGGTTTGCAGGTGTTGGCGCGGCCACTGGTTAAGCGCTATCGCGGCAATCGCACCTTGGCACTGGTGGGTGCAGGGGTTAATACGCTTATGGCGTTGGCGATGCTATTGGTTGCATTGTGGGCGGTCGGTTTACTGGTGAGTATGCAACAACAATCGTCAATCAATACGCTGCTCAATAAAGCGGGTTTTAGTCCTCAACACACATTGGCGCGCATGAGTTCAGGCTTTATGGCGCAGGCGGTCGGCTTAGGTTTAACGGTCATTGGGGCAGAGTCTGAGCAAGTGATAGCAGCAAAAGCGCTAGTCAAGGCGCCGGCGCAAGGCATGGCGCAGTTGCAAAGCGTGACCGGCTCGGCACAAACAAAAGCGTTATTGCAAGGCGAAGGGCTGAAGCAGGCCGCGCAAAGTGGCGATGTGAATACGCTAATGAACGACCCCGACTTTGTGGCTTTTACCCGCCAGCCGGGTATTGCTAGCATGATGACGCTGGTGCCGCGCAGTCAAGAGCAAAGCCAAGAGCAAGCGATGGCTAGTACTATGATGGCCGTGTGGCAAAAAGTTGATGCCATTAAGCAAACCCCACAGGTACAAGAGGCCATGGCTGACCCTGAGATTCAAGCCATCATGCAAAGTGGCGATAATGCCGCGTTAATGACGCACCCTAAAATGCAGCCTATTTTGGGGGCCGTAATGGGTGCTCTAGCGACCCCCTCGAACGCGAAGACAGCCAATACTCATGACCAGCCCGCCCGCGGTAATACGCAAAACCAAAGTGACCAGCCTAGCTCAGCGACTGTAGTATCGCCACTTAATACGACTTCAGATGTTATGTATAAATGGTTTGATGGTAAAGGCGCGACACACTTTTCGACATGGGACAAAATACCGGCGTCATACCGCGAAGGCGCGGAGCTCATTCATTTGTAAGCCAAGCTTGTTGCTGTGCCTGTCATAATCTTATAGGAGTATTGTTGTGAATAGTAAAAATGAACATCTAGATAAAAGCTTAGGTAAAAACCTAAATGCGCACAGTGCCAAGTCGGTAGATTTTATGAATAGGCCCAAGGCGATAGGTCCATGGCAGCGGCTAGACAGTCAACTTGTTTACGAAAACCCTTGGGTTAGTGTGCACCATCAAAACGTGATAACACCGGGTAATACACAAGGCATTTATGGCGTAGTGCATTTTAAGGGAACAGCCGTTGGCGTGGTACCTATTGATGATGAGGGTAATACATGGTTAGTGAAGCAAACGCGTTACACCCTAGGCATAGAAACCTACGAAATACCCGAAGGTGGCGCCCCTGTAGGTGAGGCGCCGGCTGAGTGTGCTCGGCGCGAATTACTGGAAGAGGTTGGGGTGCACGCTCGTTATATCGAACCCCTAATGACATTACATTTATCAAACAGTGTGACCGATGAGCGTGCTGAGATTTTTGTAGCAACGGGCATTACGTTGGGGGTGGCTGCTCCCGAAGATAGCGAAGATATTACGGTGCTTAAGTTGCCTTTAAAGCAAGCAATAGCCATGACGCTGGACGGTCAAATTACCGATGCAATTAGCGTTGCTGCGTTACAGCGTTTGGCTTTAAAAGACGCGGGTTTTTGATAGTGACTCATTGCGCGCGAGGGCATTTTGATAATCGACCAGCGCTTGATAGCTGGCGTGCGAAGCCGTGGATGGCGAGCTTTGTGATGTGTGTTTGAGCTGGCAGGTTTGATGGTATTGAATCAGTTTGTGTAAATAGCGTTTTTTGGTGGAGGTCATCGGTTGCCATATTGATGAGCCAGCAGGGTTATGCTTTTTGCAACTGTTTTGTGTCGCGAGCAGGTTAAGGCGATAAAACATGTGCTCGTAGTCGTGGCCTTTTTCATGAATAAAAGCCTCATCTACAACCTCCAGCGGCGTTGTATGAAGGTACTCCCTAAGAGCATAGGTATGATTGGTTGGGCTTAGCAGTACATCTATGTGTATTGCGCGTGTGGCTTGTGCCTGCGGTTTTAAATGGTTGGCTAATAAGGCTTTAATAATCTCAACGGCATTTTTACCGCCAATACCGGCTAGTATGATGCAGTGGCTTCCTGCCGCTAATGATATTTTGCTGGCATCGAGGCAGCTTATGGTGAGTCTATTTTTTGAGTGGCTAGTACATTGCTTTTGCAGCCTATTAATAATAGAAGGCACTTGATCGATTAAATATATGTGGCTTTGCGCTTGCTGTGTGGCTTGGTGTAAGTGCAAGCCTAAGCGCCCATGGTCACAGCATAAATCCCAGATGTGAGTGTAGTGGCGTGCTGTTGCCCACTCATATAAATGCTGTAAGCGACCATCGAGCTTGCGCAATAACAGAGGCTGTTTATGGGGTTTTGAGGCTGCAAAAAAGTGGGGCGTCATAATGGGTGTCTCGCATCAAGGTGTGGGTAAGCGCGCTAAAGGGCGCGCTTGTGAGCGATCATCATTGAGGTTGAGCCTCAAATTGCTGGCCATTAACCCCTTGGCTTGCCGGCCCTAATAGGTAGAGGTAGCGATTGGCATGCGCCTCGGGCGGGGTCACATCATTAGGGTGCTCAGCAGGGTAAGCGTCGGCGCGCATTTGTGTGCGTGTGGCGCCTGGGTTAATGCTGTTCACACGAATATGAGACAACTCCGATTGCTCATCGGCGAGTGTTTGCATTAAGTTTTCGGTGGCAGCTTTACTGGCTGCATAGGCCCCCCAATAAGCGCGACCTTGATAACCCACTGCCGAGCCGGTAAAAACTATGCTGGCATCTTTAGCTTCTTTAAATAGTGGCAGTAGCGCTTGGGTTAACATAAAAGGGGCAATAGCATTGACTTGCATGACAGCTTGCCACTCACTCGCATTGTACTGCGCTATTGGTGTGTTAGTGCCTAATTTACCGGCATTATGTAGCAGCCCATCAATACGGCCAAACTCCTCTTTGAGCGCATTTTTCAATTGGGTGTAATCTTGTTCGGTGGCGCTTTCTAAGTTAATCGGGAAAATCGCCGGTTGGGCACCGCCTGCTTTCTCGATTTCATCGTAGACGGACTCGAGCTTTTGCATGGAACGGCCTAATAGCACAACGGTGGCGCCGGCTTTAGCGCATGCAAGGGCTACGGCGCGGCCAATGCCTGCGCCGGCACCGGTAATAACAATGATGCGCTCGTTTAAGCAGTTAGCGGGTGCTTGATAGGCTAAGAAGTCACTTTGGTGGCTCATAAAAAGAATCACTTTATTGGTATTCATCGAAGATATGTGTCGTTGTTTTTTTGAGCCCTGCGCTACAGCTTGGTGCGCAATACTCAACAAACAGCGGTGTTTTGAGGTATTTATTATGGGGTGGAGCAGGCTACTGGGCCAAATGCTTTATGGTACGGTGTATTGTGGTTTTAGCTGAGGCTTTCAATAATAGGCCAAATTTCAGTGGCGAGGTCTACGGTGTAGTCGGCTCCCCAAGTCTTATGGCAAGTGGTCGTATCGGTAAAACCATAGCCCACAGCGATAGTCGTTGTACCTGCATTACGCCCGGCCTCTATATCGCGTTTGTGGTCGCCAATATAAATGGCTTGGCTGGGGGGGCAATTGGCTTGTTGGCACGCTAACAAAACACCTTCTGGATCTGGTTTGGCCACTTTGACATGGTCTGGGCTGATGGTCGCAACTGGCGCGCTGGCAAAGTGAAAGTGCGTCATCAATGCTTGGGTATACAGTGCCGGTTTATTGGTCACTATGCCCCATGCGATATTAGCGTTGGCCAGTTGTGTGATCAACGTGGTGATACCCTCAAAAGCAAAAGTATGGTCGGCGATATGTGCCAAGTAATTATCCAATAGCGCTTGTCGGTACTTGACGTGTTGTGCTTGACTTAGCGCATCGCCAAATCCAAGCTTAATTAAGGCATTGGCACCGTTAGACACTTCTTTACGTGTGATATCGTCACTAAAAGGGGCAAGCCCTTGTGCAATGCGTACCGCATTTAAAGCTTCGCCTAAATCTTTGCTGGTATCAAGTAGGGTGCCATCAAGATCAAAAAATACGGCTTTTATCATATGCTTGGGGCCTGTGTCGCTGAATATTGACTGTAAAGGCACTATTTAAGCTTGAATACTTGAGCGGCACAAGGGCGCTAGGCGTGTCACAGCGTTTATTCGTTTAATTTTTTGACTCCAGCGGCTAGACTAGCGCTCTTATTGTGGGGTGACAGACTTTATGAAATCATTTAAGACACTTTTTTTGATCGGTTCACTGAGCTTTAAAGGCATAGGGGCTATGATAGCGAGTGCTTTTTTAGTACAAGCGCAGGCTGTAACGCTTAATGGTCCGTGGATACAAGGGGCGATGGTAACGGGTAAAGCTTCCCCCGGTGAAGAGATAATCTATAACGGACAGCAATTACAGCAAACACCTGATGGTGATTTTGTTTTTGGCCTAGGGCGCAATGCGCCTGCGGTGGTTGAGTTGCAGGTTAAGCTGGCCAATGGCAGCCAAAAGACGCTCAGTTTTGATGTGACCCAGCGGCAGTATGTCACTCAAAAAATAGAAGGTGTAGCCTCTAAGCACGTTACGCCGCCTAAAACCGTTAGCGCGCGCATTAGCCGCGAGGCAAAGGCCGTGCGCCAAGCCCGTACGGCTAATGACAACCGCAGTGACTTTTTGAGTACGTTTATTTGGCCCGCTAAAGGACCATTGACAGGGGTGTATGGTAGCCAGCGTATTTATAATGGCGTGCCTAAAAGTCCACATTATGGCGTCGATATTGCCGGCCCTAAAGGTGCTGAAGTTATCGCGCCTGCCGGCGGTATAGTCACCTTTGCCGATGATGACTTGTATTATTCTGGCGGTACTTTAATTGTTGATCATGGTCACGGTATTTCTTCAACCTTTATTCATTTAAGTCAAATTGAAGTGACGGTGGGTGCGACAGTTAAGCAAGGTGACTTGATTGCTCGAATTGGCGCCAGTGGCCGTGCAACGGGCCCGCATTTGGATTGGCGGATGAACTGGTTTAAAGAGCGCATTGACCCTCAGTTACTGTTCCCTAAAAACGCTAAACCCGCACTTCAATAAGCGTAGGTTAAACACTTAGGGTGCAAGCGATTGCTTCTTAAGGGTGATGTATTTAATTGTCAGGTAAAACAATCTCATCATAAGGTGAAAGCGATGTTAGATAAAAAGTTACTCAGTATATTAGTGTGCCCTGTAACCAAAGGGCCTCTTATTTTTGATGCGAAAAATAATGAATTGGTGAGTTTGACGGCAAACTTGGCTTACCCTATACGCGATGATATTCCAGTGATGCTAGAAGGCGAAGCACGAGAAATGACTTTAGACGAAAAAGAGCAATGGCAAAGTGAGCATTAATATGAGCGACACTATTTTTGGTAAAATTATTGCCGGCGAAATCCCTACACCTAAAATTTATGAAGATGAACATTGCATTTGCATCAATGATATTGCGCCACAAGCGCCAACACATGTATTGATTATCCCTAAAAAGCCCATTGCGACATTGGCCGATGCCGATCAAACAGACCAAGCTTTATTGGGGCATTTAATGCTAGCTGCCGGGAATGTTGCACGGCAGTTAGGTGTTGAAAATGCTTTTAGGCTAATTGTCAATAATGGTGCAGATGCCGGGCAAACGGTCTTTCATTTGCACCTGCATTTACTGGCAGGTAAAGCGTTTGAAGAGGGTATGGTGTAATTGTTGTTAATGATGTCTATTTTGTGTAAAGATTTTTTGTATAAATATTGTTGTAATATGGGTGGCCAATAGGTGGTCAATATTTTAGTGCTATCGGCTTATGATGCCGATAGCCATAAGCGCTGGCATCAAGGACTAGTGCGTTATTTAAAAAACGAATGTTTATCCTTTGGCCAGCCTTTGAATTTTACTGTACTCACATTACCTGCGCGCTTTTTTAGTTGGCGCATAAGAGGCAATGCGTTAAGTTGGGCGCTAGGTAAGCAAGCAGTGCTGCAAAGCCAAAAGTGGAATGCCATTATAGCGACTTCGATGGTGGACTTAGCCACACTAAAAGGTTTAGTGCCTTGTTTAGCAAGTGTGCCGACGTGTGTTTATTTTCACGAAAATCAATTTGCTTACCCAACTACCTCGCATGGTCATAACAGTATTGAACCTCAAATGGTCACGCTATACAGCGCCTTGGCCGCCAATAAAGTCTGTTTTAATAGCGAATACAATAAAAGCACTTTTTTAGCGGGAGTGGCGGCCTTATTAAAAAAATTACCCGATCAGATTCCTTTCGGTATTGTTGAAAATATACAGCAAAAATCGCAGGTATTACCTGTACCGATTGAGCCCGAATACTTTGCTTTAGCAGATAATAGCCAGTCCCAAAGTACTACTTTGCATTCTGCTGATACATTAAAATTTCCCCGTGAATTAACAACGTTTGATACATTAGAGGAGCCTTTAACTATTGTATGGAATCACCGCTGGGAATACGATAAATGCCCTGAATTATTATTAGCGATTGTGCAGCAGCTCGATAAAATGGCGCCCCATCTTAATTTGCGCTGGCATGTTGTTGGGCAGCGCTTTAGGCAGGTACCTAAAGCTTTTGAAGCGTTACAAACATTACTGATGCAAAAAAACTGGTTAGGCGAATGGGGGTATTTACCACGGCCTGAGTATTTGTCGGTGTTAAAAAGTAGCCATATTGTACTTTCTACGGCTGCGCATGACTTTCAAGGTTTAGCGGTGATGGATGCTGTGGCGGCAGGTTGCGTGCCTTTATTACCTCATCGTGTGGCATACCCTGAGTTTTTTGCTGGCGATTATTTATTTGGCTCGGCGGGTGCTTGTGAAGCAGTAACTCAAAAAGAGTGTTTGTTGGCCGAGCAGGCAGCCCATGCCATTATTAATCATTATCAAGGGGCTAATCCTCTGTCAGCCCCCAATATTGATAAGCTTAACTGGCTAACGCTTAAGCAGCAATACGCACAGTTATTCGATACATTAGTGACACATCAATATTAAATTTTATTTAATCGAGAAAAACATGGCTTTAAAAGCAACAGTTCATAAAGTAGAGCTCACAGTGAGTGATACCGAGCGCCATCATTACCATACTTATAATTTTAAAGTGGCCTGCCACCCTTCTGAAACCGAAGGGCGTATGTGCTTGCGACTCGCTGCGTTTGCATTGTACGCCAGTGAAAATATGAGCTTTACACGCGGTTTATGTGCCACGGACGAGCCTGACCTTTGGCAAAAAGACGATACTGGGCTCATTGAAACCTGGATTGATTTGGGTTGGCCAGATGAAAAACGTTTAGCTAAGGCTTCTGGTTTGGCTAACAAGGTGATTGTTGTTGCTTATGGGCGCCATACGGCACCTTGGTGGCAAACCACCGAGGCAAAAGCTGAGCGTTTTAAAAAATTAAAAGTTCTTGATGCCGGCGAAGATATTATTGAGCAATTAGCGCCTTTGGCGACCCTGAATATGGCGCTCACCGCGACTATTAGCGATGGTGTTTTATGGTTTGGTAATAGCGATATGACGGTTGAAATACCGTTGCATTATCTTAAGTCGCTTTAACTGTTTTGAGCGGGTATATAATAAATGTGTACGTTAACAATTATTGAAAAGACTGATAAGCGCTGGTTAATTACCATGAATCGCGATGAGGCCTTAGGGCGTACAGAAGGGGAGCCAGTTGCAACAATTAAAAATAATCAATGGTGTAGTTGGCGGCCGGTCGATAAGCAAGCCGGAGGCTCTTGGTTTGGTGTTATGCAAGGCTGTGCCCTAGCTTTGCTTAATCGCTATCAAGACGCTGAGGTATTGAATACGCGCACAAGTAGTATCAATCAAATGCCGCCAGAGCCACTTGAAAGTCGAGGGCGTTTAATTGAAGAGTTATTGGCATGCCCTGATGCTGCGGCTTTTAAGCGTACCGTTAAAGCCTTTGAAAGTCGTAAGTTTGCACCGTTTGATCTTTTTATATTCAATGTAGCCGATGCTCAGCCCGAACTTAATTGTTTAACATGGACGGGATTTGAGTGGCGCTATGAGCAAAAGACATTTGTGGATCGCTTTTTTTATACCTCTTCATCGGTGGATTATGACGAGGCAAAAGCCTATAGGCTGAATGCATTTAATACGTTATTGCAGAATCTCAATAAAAGACCTCTTAATTCACACGATATTGATTCGCACAGTATTGATTCACACAGTATTGATGCAAAAGCGGTGTTGCAACTACATCAAACTCACTGTGCACATAATCCTTCGTTAGGCTTTAATATGTCGCGGCCGGGGCGTCACACAAAAAGTATTTGTCAGGTCAGTCTTTCAGCGAGTCATTTTCATATTGATTATTATGGTCCAGCTTAAACGACACACTTGAGAGTGGTGATGTTATTTTGCCGCATTATGATGACTGCTAGTACTTGTATGAGTCGTTTCGTTTGAGCGTATTGAGCTGAGCGCTTTATTTTCGAGTTGATTTATTTTTATCATTTTCTTTATTTTATTGATGTAATGCTCGCCTTCTTCTGAGTACTTGATTAAGCCCTCGGCAAGGGCTGTACCTGTAACGGGTTTTTGATGTTGAGCGAGTTGATAGCGAATATCTCTGACCTTTTTAAACGCTTTATGCGAATTGATATTTCGAATATACGCTGCGACAGCATGTTGGGGCGATTTGAAAACGGCAATTTCGTGTTTCAAACCACTGGCTCGTGCAGTAGGCACCATGCCACAGCCTTTATCAAAACACCATTGGCCAAAGTAATTGTAACCCTCTAGTGCAAAGCGTGATGTACCCCAACCGCTCTCTAGTGCAGCTTGCGCCAGTGCGAGTGACTCAGGTACTGGCCTCAAGCGCCTGTCGATTAATGTAAACAGTGCTTCACCGGTTATTGTTTGGTCGATGTTATAGGTTTCTTTTAATGTGTCTAACCACTCAATCTCTTTGCTTGTGAGTGAGTCAGTGGGCTTTTTTTTAAGTGCCATTACGGTTGATCTTAGGTGCGCTATACGATCATTTTCAGTGATGACATAATCTCTGATAAAGGTAAAAAAATCAGATTTTTTATTTTTAATATTCGTGTACTGTGAAAAGTCGGGTACCGTGATGGCCTCATAAGATGAGTTGGCCAGCTTGATAGTCGGAAGCTCTATTTCATTGTTGTTAGGGTTTTTATATGTGCATCCGATCAATAGTAAAACAACGCATGTAAGCGTTAAAAAGAGATGCGCTAACCTTATAAGCATATTCTGCCCTTTTGATTGTGTAAAACAATATCAATATTGCTAGGTGATTACGTATACCCCTGATGCTGGGTGTCCGTAAATTGTTTTAGGATGTTCGTAAATTGTTCTTCCGTAAATGGTTTTCTGGCTTGCGTGAACCCTCTGCGACTTTGAGCGCCTGCGTTTTCACCTGGGTTATCTCAGGCACTTTAAATAGCCACAAGAGTATCCAGCATATCTTATTAGATAAGAGTGAGTAAGATAGTGGTATTAACAGTTATATTTATGGCCTTAAAACGAAGCATGTAATCAGTATTGGGTATTGTAGGGGTTAAATTTTTATCGATTGTTGCTTAAAAGGGCAATATCATCTCGTTTTTGCAGTAAGTTTTGTTATGGGCCTTAGCGTTGCTCGGGTAGAATAAGTGGTTTTAGTGAATTGATTGAATATTATGACTGATGCCAAATACCCGTTAGATTTCCCTTATGCGTATGGTAAGCCTGCCTTACGGGCTTTATTAAAAGGCGAAAATGCACATTTTGTGGTGCACGAGCAGCTAGGTTTTGAGCCTGCAGGCGAGGGCGAGCATTGGTATGTTCACACGGAAAGTGATGGTGATAATACACAGTGGCTAGCGGATCAAATGGCTAAAGCGCTTGGTGTTAAAGCGCTAGATATTGGCTTTTGCGGGCTAAAAGATCGCCATGCAATTACGCGGCAGTGGTTTTCTATTTATGATCCCAAGCAGTCAATACATGATCTTAAGGCCCGCTTAGCACCTGCATTGCCTAACAGCCAAATACTTGAGGTAACACGCGGTCAAGCTAAATTGCGAAGAGGTATGCACGCGGGTAACGGCTTTATTATCACGTTGGTGTTTAGTGATTTAGCATTGGCCTCAATACAGGCGCCATTAGTGGCTAAGCTTGAGCAAATTAAAGCCTGTGGCGTGCCCAATTATTTTGGACTACAACGATTTGGCCGCAATGGTAATAACTTGCAAGAGTTTGATCGTTTTTTGCTGCAACAAGAGGCAGTCAAAGCGTCACGCGATAGCACCACTCTAGCGCCCACCACTAAAAAGGGCCGCAATAAACCGCGTAAACCCAAAGGTATTATATTATCTGCTGCGCGCGCGTATTTATTTAACTGCGTACTTGCCGAACGCGTTAAAAGCGAGACGTGGCAGTGTGTCATTGACGGCGATGTTACACATGAGGGGCATGCGAGTGCGCTCAATCAGTGTGTGACCCAAAACGCCAAACCATTAATCGAAGGCTCAACGTTACCTGAGAACGTGGCTACGGCGCCATTATGGGGTCGCGGGCGCAGTCATACAGCTGGTCGTGCATTGATGATTGAGCAAGAGGCCTTGCACAGCATGAGTGCTTGGGCCAATGCGTTAGAACACTTGGGTTTAAGCCAAGAGCGTCGTAAGCTTTGCAGTGTGCCGCAAGACTTTATGTGGGGATTTGACGATAAAGACGCCGTGACATTACGTTTAATTTTTAGTTTGCCGCCTGGCGAATATGCGACAGGCATACTGCGTGAAGTGTGTGAGTGCTATGAGCCTGATAGGTCGTAGCTGATAAGCAATAGTAGGCAGACTGTTCGTCAGTACCGAGATTGGTCGCTGATAGGGCAATTTTATAGGGGCAATTCTAATGATGTATCGCCTTGCGCGTGCATTAAAATCCACTGGAGTCTTGAGCAAAGCATAGCGCTTCTGTGTAAGCGGTACTAATGTCGGACTCATCAATACCTAATGCCATTAATGAACCCGTCGGAATGTCGCTCCACTGTTGATGTTCGAGTGCTTTGCAGGCTTTCAAAAATAAACCGGGTGTTGTTTTTTTGGCTCCGGTTAATGAGTTTTTTAGTTCGGGGCTTAAATTGAGTTGGCTAAGGATATGATCCATGGCAATATCAAGATGAGCATCGAGCATAGATAATAAGCCGACAGTAAAGGCTTGGCTGGCATCGCATGTTTTTGATTTTATTGCCAATCGTTCACAAAACTTAGCCCGTGTACTGCTAATAATGCAAAGCTCGCTAGGCTTGTGGCTATTGCTGGCGAGTAATAAAAAAGTCGACCAGTTGCGAATGCGATCTAGCCCGACCATGGCAATTGCTTGGCTTAAAGACTCAACGTGACGACCGCTGCCAAAAATGGGTGAGTTAACCATTTTTAAAAGTCGAAAGCTTAAGCCTGGATCGGAGGATAAAACCTGTGCAATGCCGTCAAAATCGGCGTTATTGGCGGTCAATTTAGCCAAAATTTGTAATATAGATTGCGTACCCTGCTGCGCTTTTTTGCCCTCTACAATTTGGGGCTTGGCTAAAAAATAGCCTTGGAAATAATCAAAGCCTAGCTCGCAACATAATTTAAATATTTCGTGGGTTTCAATTTTTTCGGCCACAAATTGAAGATTGGGTTTTTTGAGTGCGAGCATATGTTCGCGAATTTCTTGTTCACTTAACTGTAAAACATCAATTTTAATAATATCGGCAAAAGGTAATAATAATTTACTGTGCTCGGTGAGCAAGAAGTCATCCAGTGCTATGCGGTATCCTTGTTTTTTGAGCTCGCTTAACGAGCGCAATACAATGTCATCAGGGTGAATATCTTCGAGTACTTCAATAACTAATTGCGAGGCTGGTAGCGGTGGCGGGCAAACGAGTAAATTGCGCGTAAAATTAATAAAAGCATCTTTTTGGCCGGTAATGTCTTCTATGCGACGCTCGCCAAAGGCGTACAATAAAACGTGTGAGCTGGCTTTGTCACCATCAAATTCAGTAGGGCAATTAAGCGTATCTCCCCTAAAGAGTAATTCGTAAGCCTCCACCTTTAAATCCTTGTTAAATATAGCTTGCCGAGCAAATAAGGGCTTGTTCATTGGTACGTCGCTTAGAAGAGTTCTATATTGTCAGCATCATTGCGCGGGTGCGAGGTGTACTGGTTGAAATGTTGTTGGTAAATGTCTAAAGCTTCTTCAATGCTGCCGCCTTGCATTATATGCTCAAACATCGCGTGCTCGGCTTCCATTGTGTAGCTATTTTTAATGGTATTTTGAATGCGTCGCCACTCTGCTGGGATGTGTAGCGAGTCATTATTGCTCATAATACCAGAAACCGTCTTTAGGCTGCTCGAAACATGATCAAGGCGTTGACACACACGGTCGTAAAACTGAAAGGCTTGAACCGACTTTTTAATATTAACATTCATTTTGTCGGTCGTATCGGCGATTGTTTTTTTAAACGCTTCTAAATCTTGTGGCTCATTAACGGCTTGTATGTTGGCATTCATTGCGTGATTGTGCTCTGCCAAAGCGGTGAAAGAGTGGGTGAGCGTTTCTACAGAAGCGTTACTGTCTGATAGTGTGGCCTCTATTTGGCAAATAGCCAAATAGAGCATATTAATAGTTTCACGTACATGAGACCAATCGTCGAGCGTGATGGATGATGGTGGTGTTTGTGGCGTGATCACTGCTTTTTTATGCATTCAGGTTTACATCCTTAACTGTTTGCTTAAACCGTTTACTGTTTAAACTCGAAATTGTATGGCAAGACGCTGTGCATAAAGACGCGCTTTGTTTGGCAGTGAATGTTATAGCGTCAATTGTGAGGGCATTAATGGCAATGGTGTTCAGTGCTAGGTTTAAAAGTACTAGGTTTAAAAGTACTAGGTATTAAACACCCTTGAATCGATTGCTCGATCTAGCGCTATTCGATTTTAGCATTACACAATACGCTGAATGTACCGCTATGATGAGCCGCTTGACAGCAGCGGCTCATGAGCCAACTTAACCCTACTTACTAGCATAGCCTACAAGGTTATATTTGCCTCTTGTGCGCGCAGTAATGTGCCTTTTTGCCAAGAAGAGGGGCTTTGATTTGAGGCCGCATTTAACGGTTGTGCTGCGGTGTGTCTGGCAGTGTTGTTTGGTGTTGTTTGGCGGGGAGCATTGGGGTTAGGTTTATCGATATTCGGTTTATTAAGGCTTGGGCTGGTGCTAGAAGATATGCGGTATTCGTAAATGACCGCATAGGTGAGTACGTTTTGAACATAC
>NZ_LGAK01000055.1 GCF_001292705.1 Marinagarivorans algicola | reverse complement strand
ATTACACAATACGCTGAATGTACCGCTATGATGAGCCGCTTGACAGCAGCGGCTCATGAGCCAACTTAACCCTACTTACTAGCATAGCCTACAAGGTTATATTTGCCTCTTGTGCGCGCAGTAATGTGCCTTTTTGCCAAGAAGAGGGGCTTTGATTTGAGGCCGCATTTAACGGTTGTGCTGCGGTGTGTCTGGCAGTGTTGTTTGGTGTTGTTTGGCGGGGAGCATTGGGGTTAGGTTTATCGATATTCGGTTTATTAAGGCTTGGGCTGGTGCTAGAAGATATGCGGTATTCGTAAATGACCGCATAGGTGAGTACGTTTTGAACATACTGGCGGGTTTCTTTGAAGGGAATCACCTCGATCCACACATCGGCAGGGGTTTGTGTTTGAGGGGTTTTTAGCCACCGCTTTACACGGTGCTTGCCGGCATTGTAAGCCGCGGTGGCTAAAACGCGATTGCCGTTAAATTCGTTCAGTAATTTACCTAAATAGGCGCTGCCTAAATGAATGTTGTGCTCGGGTGTGAATAAATCTTGCGTGCGATGATGCGTGATGCCTGAATGCCTAGCTTGCTCTTTGGCGGTTGCGGGCATTAATTGCATTAATCCGCGTGCTCCTGCGTGCGATACAGCGTCAGCGGCAAAGGCGCTTTCTTGGCGTGCGACGGCATAAATTAGTGTTTCGTCGAGCTGGCTTTTAATTGACGCTTGCGCTACCTCGTTGTTGTAGGCCAGCGGAAAGCGCAAGGTGAGATGATCCCATAAATTACCGGTAATCATGGCAACAATGCCCGAGTTGTACCACCCCCACTCTTTAGCGAGCTCGCCTGCGGCTAACAGCTCTTGGTTTTTAAGGTGTTTGAGTGCGTAATACCATTCTATGCGTGCTTGCTGTTGTTCTCCTATGAGCCACAGCTCTTTAGCGCGCTGCATGGCGGGTTGGTTGGCTAGCGTTGCTTTTAATTGGCTATTCGCTTGGGTAGTGGCATCTTCTAGTGTGTAATGGCTGCCGATGCGATCTGCGGCTAAAAAGCCATACCAGCTACGTTTGGCTGCTAGTGCAGTATAAATAGCCGTAGTATCAATATTTTTGCTTTGCAGCATTTGATGGCTGCGAGCATACCAGTATTGCCAGCGGTCACTTTGCTGCTCTTTGGGTGGCAATATAGCGATATTTTTGGCCACAGCGGCCCAATTTAATGATTCTAAGTTTTCTCGTATTAAGCTCTCAATAAGTTTTGGATTGCGCAATGAATGCGAATAACTGAGTAATTGCTCTGCCTCGACTAAATAGCCCTTGCGGGTAAGGTATTTAATAATTTGTTGCTTGGTTTGGGTGGCGAGCTCGGCATTAAATAAGCGCTGCGCTTCGTACTTTTCCCAGTGTTGCCAGGCGAGTTGTGGTTGCTGGTGTGCAAGTTTACGAATACCGTGGGCAATAATTGTTTGCATTTCAGGTGATGAGTGAGCAAAGGTTTTAGGTTGTGTTATGAGTGAAGGTTTTGCATTGACCTTAAAGTAAAGCTCGGCCAGTACTTGTTGTGGTTGACTCATGCTGCGCTTCAGGTAGCGCGCTAACGATAACTGACCGCTATTAATGGCTTTATCAAAGCGGCTCCAACGCAAGAGAGGGGTGATTTTATGGTGAGTCGTTAGTGCATTAAATAGTGGGTCGCAGGCTTTTGGTTGGGATTTGCCAACATTCCACAAGCTTGTGGCCTCATCTAAGGCGGTTAAATCACCAGTGCGATAGCGGGCCAGTAATGATCGGCAGCGCATAGGCGTGGAGCTAAAGCCTGCCGTGTAGTAATGGTTAAATTCTTGCCAGCGCTCTTGCTGAGCTAAAAAATACAGTAGGCTCCCTGTGAGTTTGTCAGCCAATAGTGAGTGTTTATTGTCGGCTAAAAAGCGATCAATGGCCGCTCTCGGTGTCTTGGCGAGTTGCTTACTGAGTAACTGGTATTCAAGATAAGGTTTCAGCGGGTAGTGCTGCAATTTACTCAGGTGTGCTTGGGCGATAACTAGTTGCTTGTTTTTAAGAGCGTTTTGGGCGGCTTTATAGGTAAAGCGCATATTTTGTTTGGCCGCTTCGCTTAAAGTACTGTAGTGGGCGATAGCCTGCTGTTGTGGGTCAAGTGTGAGTGGTGTGTCATGTCGTTGTGCAGAGGTCATTGCTGGCTGAGGAGGCGTGGTAGCGTTTGGTGGCGGCAAAATCAGGCCTTGAGCATTGGGTTGCGCCCAATTTTGAGGTGACATGCTGACTAAAAATACGCATAGTGCTACACGTGCGTAGGTGATGAGTTGTTCGCTGTTACTCAAAATAGTCACTGTGGCTTCCTTTATTGCAAAATATCAGTCTATCCCCTTATTGTTGAACAGGTATCGGCAACTTACCACTCTTTTGTAGGCATAATACGTGGATTTTTATAGGTATATTGCGGCACACTGCGCCCCGCTGAATTTTGAGAGAAGATTATGAGTTTGTTAAAGCTAGATAGTTTGTGTTTGTCGTATGGCGAACAGGTTATTTTTGATGGCGTCAATATGCTGCTAAACAGCGGCGATAGATTGTGTTTAGTCGGTCGCAATGGCGTGGGTAAATCGACGTTACTCAAAGTTATTGATCGTACGATTACCCCCGATAGCGGTACCACATGGTGCAGTGATGGCATGCGCATTGCCGGTTTGATGCAAGACCTACCTGATGCCGACGAAACTTGCGTGTTTGATTTTGTCGCACAAGGTTTGCCTGAGTTAGCGGCTAGCCTGAGTCGTTATCATGCACTTATTCATGAGTCCGAAACAGTCCCTATGGACGATAGAGCCTTAAATGAGCTGTCAAAATTGCAAGGCATTATTGAGGCGCACGATGGCTGGGCGATTAACAATCGTATTGAGCAAATACTGACACGGCTTGATTTAGATGCCGAAACGTTAATGCAAGATTTATCAGGTGGTTGGCGGCGGCGCGCGGCACTGGCCCGCGCATTGGTGATTAACCCTGATGTGCTCCTGTTAGATGAGCCTACCAACCACCTAGATGTACAGGCGATTGAATGGTTAGAAAAAGAGCTAGCAAGCTTTGCCGGTGCAGTGATTTTTGTGACTCATGATCGGGCTTTTTTGCAAAATGTGGCCAACCGTATTGGCGAGCTTGATCGCGGCCAATTAAGTATTTGGGATGGCAAGTACAAAGATTTTTTAGCCTTTCGTGAGCGTCAATTAGCAGAAGAAGAAAAGCACAATGCTGAATTTGATAAGCGTTTAGCGAAAGAAGAGGTGTGGATTAGGCAGGGCATTAAAGCGCGGCGTACCCGTAACGAAGGGCGTGTACGTGCGCTAAAAGAAATGCGTAATGACCGCGCACAACGCCGTGACCGCATGAAAACATCCAACTTTAATATGCAACAAGAATCGAGTTCGGGCAAAATTGTTGCCGAGCTCGACAATGTGAGTTTTGCTTATGATGATTGGCCTATCATTAAAAATTTTTCTACCCGTGTGATACGCGGTGACAAAATTGGCTTGATTGGCCCTAACGGTGTTGGTAAAAGTACTTTGCTTAAGATTTTGCTCGGGCAATTAGAGCCGCAAGCGGGTAAAGTTGCTTTGGGCACTAAAATAGAAGTGGCTTATTTTGATCAGCTGCGTGACCAGCTCGATTTAGAAAAAAATGCGATGGACAATGTCGCAGGGGGGCGTGAATTTATCGAAATCAACGGCAAGCCACGCCATGCCATTAGCTATTTGAGTGACTTTTTATTTACTGGTGAGCGTGCGCGTACACCCATTAAGGCATTATCCGGTGGTGAGCGTAACCGCATCTTGTTGGCCAAGCTGTTTAGTAAGCCTGCCAATGTTCTGGTGATGGATGAGCCCACCAATGATCTCGATGCCGAAACCCTCGACTTACTCGAAGAGCTGCTGCTGGGCTTCGAGGGCACATTATTGTTGGTGAGCCATGACCGTGAGTTTATGGACAATGTTGTGAGTAGCACCATTAGCTTTGAAGGTAATGGCATACTGCGTGAATATATTGGTGGCTATCAAGATTGGCAGCGCCAAGGCGGCAAGTGGCCTGAAGGTGGCGCTAAAGCTAAGCCGGTACAAGCTGAGCCGGTACAAGCTGACCCCAAAGTGGTGAATACACCTAAGCCGGCAGCTATGGCCGTTAAAAAGCCTACCGTAAAGTTAAGCTATCAATTACAGCGTGAATTGGGTGCTTTACCGGCAAAAATCGAAAAGCTAGAGCAAGCGATTGCCGATGCAGAACAAGAAATCGCGGCACCTGATTTTTACACGCAAGATCAAACAAAGGTCAACAGTAAACTGGCGGCATTGGATGCCTTAAATACCGATATGGAGGCAAGTTTTGAGCGTTGGCAAGAGTTAGAAGCCATGCAAAATGGAGAGGCTTAAATCATGTGGCCTATCGTGATTGTTGTGTTAGTGGTGGCTATGATGATTGGCCCTGTAATGATTATGCAGCCGACCAAGGGCCAAAAGCGCTTAGCGGCGCTACGGCGTTACGCCGCCGCTCAAGGCCTCCATGTCAATGCGAGTCAAATAAAAACTTCTGATGACACTGTGTGCTGGTTTTATTGGCTACCCCTAGCCGAAAAAGATCAGCTACCGATAATGCGGCTCGAGCGCCAAAACTATGCTCATGGTTTGCATGTTGCGAAGTACTGGGCGTTTAAAACACCAGAAACCGAGGTGCCTCAGGCGATTGAACGCTTTTTGCTAACGCTCCCTCCATCTGTGTGTGGGTTTGAAACAAAAACGCATGCTGTCGGTGTTCACTGGAGTGAAGCCGGCGGGCAAAAAAACCTCGATACTTGGCTGCCGGGCCTGCAAAGCCTGGTTGACACTGTAGTGGCATACTAATTTTGGTCACCGGTGAAGAGGTGGTAAAATCACCTCACTACTTAAAAAGGTGCACTATGAGCAAGCATACACGACCCCGATACGATGCCGACTTCCGATTGAGAAATATCTAGGGCACTCGAATCTCTAAATCGGTTATAGCGCATTGATCCAATAAAATATAAAAAAGCTAATAGCATAGCGTCACGGTTATGACGATTGATATAGTAATATGATGCATAAGGCCTCCTTTTGCACAAAAGGGGCCGACTGGTAATTCTTCTCCGGTGCCGGGAACCTATTTTGACCAAGATGGCAATCCGGTAACTGTTGGAGTCGGGCCGTTTGGTGGCACAGTCAGTGCGGATGGCACGACTGCTTATGATTTTGATTCTAATACAGGGACACTCATTAACCCGTTGGCTACTGGAGCAGCAAAATCGGTTTGTCCGAGCTGTTATTTAGCTGGTGCAGGTGGTTTGCTAAGAGCTGTGTTCGGAGGTACCAAGAGTGCCTTTGTGACAGTTACTTCATGGGGGCCTGCTGGGGCTGCTGATTTATCCGCTGGCCGTTGGGTGATGATGGGCGGAGCTACTAATGGAATTTTATAAGAACCGGTTTGTGGGGACCTCAAATGACAGTAAGGCCTTTTTCTTTTTCTTGGGGGGCAGGTCAAGGAGCTTTTTCTCCTGTTACTGGTCAGGTCTTAAGATCGAGGGTTGGATATGGCCCTGGTCTCGATGGCGCAAAAGGCGCTTTATTTGGCCAGAGATATTTGAAGTGAGAAATTAGATGGATGTATTTTTTTATTTGATCGCAATTGTTTTTTGCCTCAAGATAGTGTGGAACTTTTTAGTTCCACTACTTCTTGTTCGTATGGAAAAGAGCGGTGGTGATCAGAGGCGTATCTCGATGATGCCTATTGAGGTGGTGTTCTGGTTGCTGATTGTTATCTATGCCTTTATTCAAGGTGATTTTTATATATTTGGTTTGGGTGCGTTAGGTATAACTGTTGTTGGTGCCGGTCTGATAGCTTTATCTTACATGAGCTGTATTTTCTTTGCGTGGTATAAGAATAGAAAAGTTAATGATGTTGCTTAAGAAATAATGTTTCAGCTAGCTTCATCATATTTTGGTTTTGCTCAATACTTTTGGCGTTTTTTTCAATAGATGAGCTGCCGTTAAATGCCCCCCAGATTGCGCCAGCCATAGAGCTGATCGTGTCGGTGTCACCGCCGAGTTTGATTGTTTCACTAAGCATTGAATCGAAGCCTTGGTTGCGGAATTTTAAAGAAAAGTAAATAGCAGTAACGCATCACTCGGAACTTGCAGGGACACTCACTC
>NZ_LGAK01000054.1 GCF_001292705.1 Marinagarivorans algicola | reverse complement strand
TACCGTCGGGCCGTCGTTGCTGCCAGTGACGGTGATAGTTAAGGTCGCGGTGCTGGTTTCGCCGTTGCCATCGGTGATGGTGTAGCTGACCGTGACATCGGCGGTTTCGCCTTCGGCCAAGCTGTTATGGGAGTCGTCGGGATTAAAGACGACTTGGCCATTTTCAATGGTCACGCTACCTTCGCCGCTGGCGACTTCGGCATTGATCAGCGTCAGCGCATCGCCGTCCACATCACTGTCGTTGGCCAACACATCAAAGCGTGTTTCGCCCGCGCCTTCGAGGGCGGTGCCGGTATCGCGATCTGCTTGTGGGGTTTGGTTTGGGTCTATTGAATCTGGGTTGACAGGGTCTGGGTCTAGTGTTGAGGGTGCAGGAGCATCTTGAGGTGTAACAGTATTGATTTGTGGCGCATCAAACGTCGTATTTTCTTGGTTTATGATTTGTGAATTTGAACGCCTAAAGCCTTGTGGGCCTTGCACGCCCGCACCACTGGCGCTGACAGCTGGCTCTATCACAGACGTCTGCGTATCTGCATTGAGCTGACTACCAGCCTCGGTGGCTGGGTCATCTGCAATATTTGCCCCTATATCACTGGGCTCATCAACACTTTTTAAGCTTTGGGCCGCAAGAATTTGATCATCAGGCGATAACGCAGGGGTACCGTCAACCTGTATACCGTTACGCGAAAAAGGGTCACTATAACTTAAATTACCCGCAGCAATAGCGCTTTCATCTGCCGAATCGGCGTCGCTGGCCTGACGCTCTTCGGCATCAAGATTCGGACCTTCTGCGCCATCGCCTGAAGTAAATTGATCAAGTTCATTTTGCTGTTTTTGATCTTTGGGATCTATTTTATCAGCCATATTGGCAACTCTGAATTGGGCACACTTAAATACCGTACTTAATAATTCGACACATAAGCGGCGTATAAATAAACTTACACCTGTCTACTTAGACTAGTTCAGAGTTGCAAATCTGGAAAACAATATATTCGAATAGAAACCCTCAAAGGTTACTCAAGTTGATATATAACCCATACTATTATTTTTTATATTTAAAATCATGCCTCTGAGGCGCCAAAACGTTAACACTACTGATACTATTCTCACGCTATTTATTGCTTTGTACTTAATTAAAACTATTTAATTGACGGTTTCCATTTTATCAATATCGCCTAGCTCAAAATAATGCAAATTATTTAAAGTGACTAAAGCTATTTTATGTAAAGCGTCACGAGTAAAAAAAGCTTGATGGCCTGTAATAATCACATTAGGGAATGTAGTCAAGCGCGCAAAGACATCATCTTGAACAATCGTATCTGAGTGATCACGGAAGAATAAGCTAGCCTCTTCTTCGTATACATCGATACCTAAATATCCTAAGTGTCCTTGCTTTAAGCTATTAATAACAGCTTGAGTATGAATAAGCCCGCCTCGGCTGGTATTAATCAGCATGGCACCTTGGGGCATTTTTGATAATGTTTGTGCATTAATCATATGGTGTGTTTGCGTATTAAGCGGGCAGTGCAAAGAGATAACCTGACATTGCTGCCACAGTGAGTCTAAGTCAACATGCTCGGCACCTTCAATTGGCGCCTTACCTGGATCAAATACCAGCACACGGCAACCAAAACCACGCATAATGCGAACAAAAGCGCAGCCAATTTTACCACCACCAATAACGCCTACTGTTTTACCGTGCAAATCGAAACCCATCAAGCCGTGTAGCGAATAGTCATTTTCGCGAATACGATTGTGGGCACGGTGTATATGTCGATTTAAAGCCAATATTAAACCTACCGCATGCTCTGCAACCGCATAAGGTGAATATTCGGGTACACGAGCAATAGTTATACCTAACTCATTTGCTACTGGCACATCAATATTATTAAACCCTGCACAGCGCATAGCAACAACGGCAATATTATATTGCTGCAAGCGTAATAACACCTCACGATCGAGCACGTCATTAACAAAGCAACATACCGCTTGGCAGCCTTGCGCCAAAGCAACTGTATTAGCGTTTAAGGCGCTTTCGATATACAGCAAAGTATGATCGGTATTTAAAGCATCAAAAAAATTATGCTCGTAGGGCTGTGCGCTAAAAAAGGCTATTTTCATGCTGTGGGTAGTGGCTCTGTGACTTCAACGCGGTGATGTGCCGGGCTAGGATACTGTGCACAATATTTCACAATTGCTTCGTAGGGGTTAGTACAGTGATAAACCTCACCAAGCTGCACTAGGTCATTCACTTGTAGATCAACTATTTGCTCGGCACCATAAAAAACAAAATATGAGCTATCGTCATATTGATATTGATAAACACCAAAGGGCTCTTGCTCGAGCACTAACCACTGCGCTTCATTTGCATGACAGGCATTCAACGTTATCTCGGTATTAGCTGGTACTTCGGTAATGACAAATGCCTTAGGGGCAGACATAAAGTCGCGCTCGCGCTCGTACGCAATCAATACACGTTGAGCCGTTGCCAGTACCGTAATCGCGGTATTGGGTTGAGTACAAAAATAAGGAAATTTAGCATGCTCCACAATATACTCCTTCAGATAAAGCTTATATTCAAGAAAACAATAAAATAGCCAGTTAGCCCAGCAACAAGAGCCAACAACGCAATACCATCGTTATGACCTTTCGCTTACAAATAAAAAGCCATCGGCATCTAAAAAGCCCACAAACTGAGTCTCTAACCAACGAACATTATCTTCGATGATAAACGGCTGGTCGGCATCGAGATACCCCTGCATAACCTGCGGGCCAGCAACCCAAATACGACCTGACTCACCAGCTAACACTTCATGCTTGTTGTTATCAACAATTTTAACGCTAGTGCCAGGTAGCGGCATACCCAAGCTACTCGGTTTTTGACCAATCTGAACGGTCCAGTGGTGTGTATCGATAGCATCGGGTAGATTACAGCTCACTACAGGACCTGTTTCGCTCATACCAAAGCCTGTTAATACGCTGCATTTAAATTTCAGCTCAAAGTCATTTAGCATTTTTTGATCTATAGCCCAATGACTGCAAATCACAGCACGTAGACTTTTTAGCATTAATGAGTGCACTTTAGAGTGCTGCGTTAACTGCTCAAGCATTTGAGCGTCTAGTAAACATAAAGTCGCCTCGTGCTGACTCACAGCCTGAGCAATGGCTAACGGGTCGTTTATCGCCTGTGGGGCGCAGGAAATCCCCTCTAGCAGAGGCATTAGGAGAGCCACATTTAAGCCATAAGCTTGGTGTAAAGGTAAGCTGGCAACCACAAGATCTTGCGCCTCGGCATTTAACACATCGGCCATTTGGCTCGCATTAGCCTGTATATTGTGGTGACTAAGGTTAATAGCATGATGCGGCGTTAACACTGTAACAGCCGTGTTTGTGGGTACACAAGGCGCCAAAGATAGCCACTTGATCTTCCAGGTAGGTGTGAAGCGAACATAAAATTGCGTAGTCCATTGCTCTAGGCGAGTCGCTTGAAGTGCAGCGATATCAATCCACAGTACATCCGGTAAAGTCACATCGCACTTAAGTGCCGCCGCAGCCTCGGCAGTGGTGTACACAATATGTGTATCCAGTGTTTTGAGTTGTGTGGCAATACTCAAGTTAGGGTTGAGATTAGCTACACGCTTACCCGCCATGAAGGCGGCCATATGAAGCAGTGCCGCATCAATGCATGGCGGTAACATAATTGCTATCACAGGCGTATCATGCAAGCGTAAACGACGCATCAGAATAAGAGATAGCCTCAATGCATCATAACCGGTTAAGTGATGACCTTCAGGTGCAATTAATAGAGACTGCCCGCCGATTTGCTTAGCTCTATTCATCCAACTAGCGCCTAAGCTCGGTTTTTGAGCGCTATAGACTTGCCAAGTCACTAATGATAAATCGTGTACTCTGCGCTTTAGCACGTCAGAAGTTGTGCCCAGTGGCAATGGCAAACCAAACGCGCAAATTAAAGTACGGGTGATGCTACGCTGTTGCTGCTGTTTAAAATGCTGACTTGCCCGCGAAAACTGGCTGCCCCATAGTCCGCGTAGATAAAAGGGAACAATCACAATATCAGCGCAATCATGTTGTGCGCAAACAGCGGCTACACGCTCAAAACCTTTGCGAAATTGGGCTAAATGCCCCGTTCGACTAATCGTGCCTTCGGGGAATAAGCACACCACTTCACCTTGCTGCAAATAATGCGCTATTTTTTTGATCGAGCTTTGAGCGCTGGCACCTTGTGCAATAGGAATGCAGCCCATTAAATCTAAAAAACGCTTTAAATACCACTTTTGATAAATACTTTTAAGCATGACAAAGCGCACTGGGCGCGGGCTGGCAAGCTGTAAAACCGCCCAGTCGATCCAGCTAATATGGTTACCCAGTAACAGCACGCCACCTGCCGAGGGCATATTTTCTAAACCTTGTACATGGACTTTGTAGCGACGCGAAATAACACTCGCCAATGCCAAGCGCACAAAGGCTTGAGGCAATTGCTGCAGGGTATATAAACTACCCACTAATGCCACCATTGCCATAATTTGTAACAGTGTTTTACTGCTCAAACCTATTAAAGCAAAAGCAACAGTCACACCTAAAAAACTTAACATCGCCAAATTTTGTACCCAGTTATTGGCCGCTAGTGTACGGCCTAAGGCATCACCTTTCGCATGAAATTGAATAAGTGCATTTAGTGGCACAATAAACAGTCCGCCACTAATACCAATCCACAAAAAACAAATGGCAAACGTTAACAGGCTATTTAAGTGCGTTAATATCAATAAACCACTAAAAATGCCTAAAGCACCGAAGGGCAGTAAACCCAGCTCAATATAATTACGTGAAATCTTCCCTGCGGTAACAGAGCCTATAGCGATACCAATACCAGTACAGGCTAAAACAGCTTGTACTTTTAATGTGTTCAGCTCGCCGGTTGTCGCTTTTAAAAAAGAAGGAAACGCCGCTAATAACACCTGCCCAATAGACCAAAACATGGCCAAGCCCACCACACTTAAAGCAATAGCACGACTATGACCTAAAGGCTTTAAGTCTTGTAAAAATAAACGCCCCGTCAAAAACGCACGCCGATTAAACACAGCCGCAGAATGTATTTTGCCTACAGCTGGCAAGCGGTACATCATAATCAGCTCAAACACACTACAGCCTACCAGCAACCAGCCAATAGGTGCTATTGCCTTAAGAATCTGCGCTTCGTCCAGTGGATTTTGCGGGTACAGTAATTCAAAGGCAATTGTATAAGCAAAGCTGCCCGCTAAAATAGCCACAATCGATAACGCCGATACTGCACCATTAGCCTCACTTAAACGCGCTTTACCAAATAGGGCTTTTATATAACCATATTTAGCAGGTGAATAAATCGCCGATTGAGCAGCTAATAAAAAGGTCATGCCAAATGCTAATTCAAACCACCCCCAGTAATAACATATTGTAATACCCAATGTTAAACCTACAGCGGCCCAAGCACTCAATTGCATCACACGGCTTTTGTAAAACTTATCCGATAAAAATCCAGCAGGGCTCAGTAAAAGTAAAAAAGGTAATAAAATCAGACCATTAACAACAGCGGTAAGAATGACTTGTTCAGCACCGTCATATAATTTATAGACAATATTTTGTATAACAATTTTATGCCCCAAGTCGATAAACGCGTTAAGAAAAACAGCGATAAAAAAAGGCATCGCACCAATCACATGCCTCAATGCTTTACGCTCAATCGATGTGCAGGTAGTAGAGCTCGGCGCAGAAGTGGAGTTATTAATGAAAGACATGGTACAAAACGCACTGACAATAGGGATAATCATCATCGCCCAAAGTCGCAACGCGGTCTAGCGCATGTGTGCGGTCATGGAGCAATAATGCGTAAAAGCGTTTGAATATACGCCAAAGTATTATACTTACGGTTGCATTCGCCAAATCTGCACGAACAACGCAATCCAACCCACAATCAAGCATAATCCCCCCAAGGGCGTTATAGGCCCTAGCCATGTTGAGCCGCTCAAGGCCAACCCGTACAAGCTACCACTAAATAATAAGATACCCAACATAAAAGCAACGCCTGCAACTTTACCTGGCAGCAATGGGCGAGTCACTTTCAGTAATAAGCCTACAAATAATAACGCCAATACGTGTACAAAATGATATTGCACGGCTGTATGCCAAGTTTGCAAAGCAAGAACACTCAAACTCTGTTTTAAAGCGTGCGCACCGAACGCTCCCAAAACTACAGCAAGGGCACCATTCATCGCAGCAAATATTAAAAACACTTTGATCATATTAATTATTCCAAAATAAGCAGGCATAAAAAAACCGCCTAGCGGCGGTTTTTAAACTATTACATCAGTGTCAGTATTTACGCTTCCATAATTGCTTTTAATTTTTTCATAGCATTCTTTTCGAGCTGGCGAATACGCTCAGCTGAGACACCATATTGCGCAGCCAAGTCATGCAATGTTGACTTACTATCGTCATCTAACCAGCGCTGCTGCAAAATATCACGGCTGCGCGCATCAAGGTGCTCTAGTGCCACCTCTAGATTATTGACACTGGTCTTCTCCCAGTTAGCTGCCTCTACCATTGTGGCAGGGTCATAGCGCTTGTCTTCTAGAATGTTAGCTGGCGCTAAATACGCGGTCGACTCGTCATCGTCATCGGCGCCGGCATCAAAGCCTGCATCATATGCAGTCAATCGGCCTTCCATATCTTGTACGTGCTTCACATCGACGTTTAAGTCGGCAGCCACGGCTTTGGCTTCTTCGTGGGTCAACCAGCCTAAGCGCTTTTTTTGCCCACGCAGATTAAAAAATAGCTTGCGCTGAGCTTTCGTCGTAGCAATTTTGACAATGCGCCAGTTACGCAAGATAAATTCGTGCATTTCGGCTTTAATCCAGTGTACAGCAAAGGATATTAGGCGCACGCCCTTCTCGGGGTTGAAGCGCTTTACCGCCTTCATTAAGCCAACATTACCCTCTTGGATAAGGTCACCTTCGGCCAAACCATAGCCTGAATAAGATTTGGCAATATGCACAACAAAACGCAGGTGAGCCATTACTAACTTACGCGCAGCCTCTAGGCTTTCGCGATAGTAAAGGTCTTCGGCTATCTCTTGCTCTTCTTCGGCGGTCAAAATCGAAAATTGATTGATCGACTGAATATAGGCGTTGAGATTTTGTCCGGGAGCAAGCAAGTCAATACGTTGCAAACTTGTACCCATAGTGTGTATACCTCCATAAAAATTGGCGAACTGAGTGTAGCACTCATTTTGAAACTCTGCCAAGCCTTACATGTGTCATATATCACATGGCTTGTACGCCAGTGCTAGCTAGTCTCTACGGTGTTTTGGAGTATAGCCAATGTGAAAAGTTCCTCATGACTAATGATCCATAAAAGCCCGCTAAGGCACAGACTAATACGAAAGAAATTGTAAACCGATCACCGTACGATTCAACTATAATCTCTATGTGTATAAAACAGCATCATCGAGCGCCCACTGAACCCTATGCGCTGATATAAAAAACGCTGCTGTGATATTAACTTAACACAGCGATATAAAGCAGGCTTACCATGCATACACCACAAGCCATTAACGACCCCAAGCTCTTTGCTGGCCTGACCGCATTAGCAGAATCGTCTTTCCCTAAAACATGCAATACCTGTGGCCGTAACTACCCCGATGTAGAAAGCTTTATTAGCCAAACTCAAGGTTTAATCGGGCATAGTGGTTTGAAAGCGAGCACGGGCGATACCGGTGCACCGTTGGTTGAGTTATTTCGCAACTGTGTGTGTGGTTCAACATTGCTCGATCTCTTTAATGATAGACGCGATATCAGCAATGAAGGCATAGAGCGACGCTTGCGTTTTGACCAGCTACTACGCTATTTAGAAGCGCGTAATATTCCGCGCTTGCAAGCTCGTTCAGAAATTTTAAAAGTGCTGCACGGCGAAGGCAGCAAATTACTCAGTCAGCTACCCCCCAGTGAATAAGCACGCTATATTACACGCCCTTTTCTCTTAGTTTGAATTTATGTCTCTTATCCAACAAACCTTACACGAATGGCGTGCCCTACTGCGCTTAGGCGCCCCCATCTTAGTGGCTCAACTTGCCCAAATGGCTAATGGTTTTGTTGATACGCTGATGGCAGGCAATGCGAGCTCTTTCGATTTAGCCGCTGTTGGTATTGGCGTAAGCTTTTGGGTGCCGCTGTCCTTATTTTTTATGGGTGTACTAGGGGCATTACAACCTATTATTGCCGAACATAACGGTGCCAAACGCTTTGACAATATTGTACCTGTGGCCTGGCAAGGCATTTATATTGCCTTAATCGGCAGCCTGGGTGTCATGCTTTTACTCTGGAATGTCATGCCGCTGGTTGAGCTATTTAAAGCTGACGCCAAAACAGCCGCCATTGTAGAGGGCTATTTACAGGCCTTTGTATGGGGTGTGCCAGCTTTGTTGCTTATTACTGCGCTCCGCGGTTTTACCGATGGTATGGGGCACACCAAAGTGTTTATGGTTGTTTCGCTGTTGGGAACACTGTGCAATATCCCGCTTAATTACATCTTTATTTACGGTAAGTTTGGCATGCCCGAACTGGGTGGTATTGGCTGTGGCTGGGCAACCACTGGAGCCAATATGGTCGCGCTAGCCGCAATGCTTGTGTACTTACACTGGGGTAAAGCCAATAAAAACATTCATTTTTTTCATACTATTCATACACCGAGTGTCATTTTGATACGCCGTATTTTAAAGCTCGGCATTCCTATTGGGGTTACCTTGTTTGTTGAAGTCAGTATGTTTTGCGCTATTGCTATTTTTTTGATGCCATTAGGTGCACAAACGGTCGCAGCACATCAAATTGTATTAAACGCAACCTCTATGGCATTTATGGTGCCCTTAAGCTTAGGAATGGCTGTACTACTGCGCGTAAGCTACTTGGTCGGTGAGCAAACACTTGGGCGCGCGCGCCTAGTTGCACGTAGCTCACTTCTATTAGCGCTGGCCATTGCCTGTATTAATGTGCCTATTTTATTTTTTGGCCGTGAGCTATTGGCTAATATGTACACCCAAGAGCCTGAAGTGGTTGCTATTGCGACCCGACTACTCAAGCTGGCTGCTATATTTCAGTTAGTCGATGTTTTGCAGGTAGTCGCTGTCAATGGCTTGCGCGGCTACCAAGATACCGCACTTCCGATGTGGATTATTGTATTGGCATTTTGGGGTGTCTGCTTACCGCTCGGTTATGTACTAGCTTACACCAATATCATTATCTCGGCCGCAGGTGCGCAAGGTTACTGGATCGCTTTAACCGTTGGACTAGCAATTGCTGCTATTTTATTGATTTGGCGGCTGTTCGCCTTTAAGCCAACAAGCACGCCACCTTTATCCACCTAATGAGCTGCTTTGAGGTGCCTCATGCAAACGGTCTACTTTGTTAATGCTTTTCTCACTCCACAGCAGCCCTTATCGGGTAACCCTGCGGCAGTATGCCTACTTCAGGAGTGGCTTCCCGATGCCACGTTACAAGCTGTTGCCGAGCAACATAATGTCTCTGAAACCGCCTACATTGTGCAGATGGGCCCCGCCAGCTACACCATTCGCTGGTTTACCCCCACACACGAAATAGACCTGTGCGGCCATGCTACGCTAGCCGCTGCACATGTATTATTTGAATATTTTAGCGTCAGTGGTCACTTGATTGAATTTGAAAGCGCCAGTGGTAGTCTCAAAGTCATGCGCAATAACACACTAACACTGAGCTTCCCTGTCAAAGCTTTTCACCAAAGCCCCGTGGCCTCATCACAGGCCGAGCAATATGCCAGCGCCTTTGGGCTCGACATAACTACCGATGATGTTGAGGTTTTTAGCAATGGGCATGCGAGTATTATTTACTGTAATAGCGCCCAAACAATCAAACAATTAACACTCAATAGCCATGCAATTAGCCAACTGCCTGAGCCTATTCATTATGTGACAGCAGCCGCCAGTCAATGCGATTTTGTGTGTCGAGTTTTTGCACCCAAATATGGCATACTCGAAGACCCCGTCACCGGTTCGGCCTATACGAGCTTGGCACCCTTTTGGGCAGCGCGGCTTAATAAAATGCATATGCAGGCTCAGCAACTTTCTGCCCGCGGTGGTCATGTCAGCCTCAATCTCAACGGCGATCGCGTGCTGATTAGTGGTGAGGCACGCACTGCTATTATCGGGCAGTGGATGATAGAGCCCCACACGAGTGGACTAGAGCACTCTTATTAAACTATAAGCGCAAATTAAACTGCGAGCGCAAAAGCTCGGACAATAACCGTAAGCAGTGTCATCACCCGTCATAAATATCGCTCCAGGACACTCATAGGGCATAAAACATGGATTATCACACATATACCGAACAGCTCAGCCAGTTAGTGGCGTTACCTTCTGTCAGTTGCGCTGACCCCGCTCTTGATTGCAGTAACAAGGCTGTTGTCGATTTACTCGCCACATGGTTTGAACCTTTAGGCTTTGATTGCCGCATAGAACCGGTGCTAGGTTATCCCAATAAATACAATTTAATTGCCGTGCGCGGCAGTGGGGATGGTGGCGTAGTATTGAGTGGTCATACCGATACCGTACCCTACAACGCCGAGCGCTGGGAGCAAGATCCTCTTACGCTGACGCAAAAGCACGAGCGCCTCTACGGTCTAGGCGCCACTGATATGAAAGGGTTCTTCCCGGCTATTTGGGCAGCGCTGCAAGCATTTGACGGCGTCAGCTTTAAAGAGCCTGTCATTATTTTGGCGACCGCCGATGAAGAGTCCAGTATGAGTGGCGCTCGCGCATTGAGCGAGCAGCAGTTTCCCAAAGCCCGCTATGCCATTATTGGCGAGCCTACAGGCATGCGCCCAGTTAACATGCACAAAGGCATTATGATGGAAGCGGTGCGAGTCAATGGCCAAGCCGGTCACTCATCAAACCCCGCACTGGGCAATAATGCCATGGAAGCTATGCATACGGTGATGACCGAAATTTTAAGCTACCGTGCCGATCTACAAGCGCGCTATCACAACCCCACGTTTGAAGTTCAAGTTCCTACGCTCAACCTAGGTTGCATACACGGTGGCGACAACCCCAACCGTATTTGCAGCGCATGCGAGCTGCATTTTGATTTGCGCATGTTACCGGGTATGAGTATTGATGAACTACGCCAAGGCCTGCAAACACGCCTAACACCCATTGCCGAGCAGACACAAACAGATATTATATTTAGCGCGCTCTTTCCTGGGGTACCGGCCTTTGAGCAACCCGCCAATAGCGCATTGATTGAAACAGTCAAAAAACTCACCGGCCATAACCCCGAGTCTGTTGCCTTTGCGACCGAAGCCCCTTTTTTACAAGCGCAGGGCCTACAAACCGTCATTATGGGGCCTGGCTCTATCGATCAAGCACATCAAGCCAACGAGTACATTGCCTTAAGTGAATTAGCGCCTGCGGTTAAAACGTTAGAAGGGGTGATTCGGGCTTTTTGTGTATAGGTTAAGCGCGCTAGGCGTATTAGCCATTGCCCACGCTATAACGAGCGGCAAGCTAAAAAACTATGTGAAATCTGCCGGTATCAAAACCTCAACCGCTTGCTGGCTCAAAGGCTGCACAAATTCTACTTTTTCGGCATGCAAACATAAGCGTGGCTTGGCAGCTTGGCATTGCTCGTGTCCATAAAAAGTATCACCTAAAATAGGATGGCCTAAGTAGTGTAAATGTACACGCAATTGATGCGTGCGCCCCGTTGTTGGCTCTAGCTTTAATAATGCACAGTGCTTATCAGGGTTAGAGTCTAAAACGGTATAAGCGGTGATCGCTTCTTTGCCTGTTGCACTCACCTGCTGCAAAGGTCTATCGGCTGGGTTAGCCGCTAAGGGTTGATCAATAATACCGTGGCTAAGCTCAGGGATTCCCCACGTTAAAGCCATATAGGTTTTGTGCACCTCGCGATGCTGCAATCTTTTTTTTAGGGCACCTTCGGCTTTTTTGTGTTTTGCAAAAAACATCACACCGGAGGTATCGCAATCGAGCCGGTGCACCAAAAAAACCTCGCCATACGCCTGCTGTAAACGCGTTAATGCGCAATCGTGCGTACACTCGGCAATGCCTGGGTTACTCAGTAAACCTGAAGGTTTATTAATCGCCAAATAATCGGCATCTTCATAAATAACGGGCGGAATACCCGATGGCGGTGAATAGGTAAAAATTCGCATAGAGAGGGCTTAATATACGCTATTGGCAACCTGTCAGAGCTGCCGATAAGCTTTTTTATTATGAAGACGTTTTAGCCAGTGCACTAACGGCAGGCTTATTCGTATCGAGTGAGTCGGCAACCGGTTGTGCCTTACTGGCCGAAAATAATAAGCCTTGCTCAAATAACGCATTACTGGCCTGGTATTCACCCAGCTGCGCTAATAAATGGGCCAGCTCGGCATAGGCCTCTGGCGAGGGCTGCAATTGTAAGCTTTGCTCAAAGTAGTCTTTAGCTTTGCCCCAAAGCTCGGCACGCATCGCGATACGCCCTAGCGCCAATAACAAAATAGGGCTATCGGCTTTATGCTCAAGCCATCGCTGTGCATATTGCAATTGAGCACCGGCATCTTGGGTGCGTGTGCGTGCAAATAAAGTCATTAACTCGTCGTCATAATGCTTTTTTAACATTTTACGCAGAATAGGCTCCACAGCATCATCACAGCCTAAATGCAATAACTGCCGTAAATAGCAATATTCTATTGGCTTATCATTTTTACTGCTTTTAGGAATGGCCTGCCACTGCTCGGTTAAGGTTTTGGCGTTTTCGGCTTGTGTTAATAAACCTTGGTAAATGTCACGCTCTAGCGCTAAAAAATCATCATCTGCCAGCAAGTGTATTTTCTTAAAACGCGGCAAGAGTGACTGCAGTGCTAGCCAATCGTGTTGCTTACGGTACAAACCCAGCAGCATAGCCAATACACCGGGGTGCAATTTATGATGGCTTAAAGCTTTATTGGCTAACGCCAACGCCTCATCTATTTTATTTTGCTTTTGGTAAAGCCGTGCACGACTCACCCAAAGGCTAGCAGCATGAGTCTTATCCTCAAGTGCTTCGGCCTGCGTTAAGTAATGCTCTGCATCGTCAAACAGTGCAAGATCACTCGCGGTATTCGCCGCATTAATAAGGCTGAGTACATTATTATTTTGGCCTTTTGTTTTAGCAATACGTGTAAAATTACGATGGGCTTCTTGAATATTGCCCTCCCACAAGGCTGCCATGGCACGCTCTTGGCGCTGCCACAATAAAGCTTGTGCTTTGGCCGGCCACCAATTAAAGGTTTTAATGGTCGCCCGCCATGTTCCTTTCATTACGGTTTTAACAGCCCATAAACAGAACCAAATAAGCAACAATACAATAACCGCCATCCAAAATCGCATTTCGATGACATAGCCGCCAATGGCAATTAATACATAACCGGCATCTTTTTGCATCAGCGGAATACCCACTACCGCCAAAAAGCAAATAACCACAAACGGGACCAATAACCACAATAAAAACTTATGCATTACTGCGCTCCTTGGCTACTGAGCTGGCCTGCGCTGGGTGCATTAATACGATGTTGTGCGGCACTATAGGTATGTAATAACTTAAGAGACTCTGAAATATCCGGTAACTCGGGTGCTATATTTTTTTGCGCTAAAGCCTGAAGCTCGTTCACCAACGTCTGTCGCGCTGGAGAATCAAAATAGTATTGTGATGCTAACGCGCTGGCTGACTTTAAGCTTTCGCTATACGTGACGGGCTCTTCTTTGAGTAATGCAATTTGCGCCTGCTCAATCAACAAGCGTGTATTTAATTGCATCAGCTGTAAGCGTTGTTGGCTCACAATAGGGTTAGCCAGTTCATCTTCTGAATACCAGCTAAACGCACTGCGTACAAATATGAAGAAGTTACCCATTTCACGCTTAAACTCTTCAATAAAGGTTTCACTGACATCGGTTTGCGTTGACGACACTTGAGCCAAAGGCGCTGAGGTTGTCGCCGGTAACGCACTAAAGCGCTCTTGCTCTGCCGGTAAGGTGGCTAAATTGTTAATGGTATTGGCTACAGCACCTAGTTTTAAATAAATACCTTGGGTATCAACCGGCTCCACCATTTTTAAAGCCGTAATTTCTTCGGCCAGTACCTTACGAATAGCAAATAATTCACGATCCCCTAAGCCAGCACTCACACGCTCAACAATCTCATCGGCACGACTGAGTAACGCCACAACATTGTCTGGGGTGCGCTCGAGTAACACGCGCTGATTGGCCAGTTTCAGTAAATACTCGGCCTCAGCGAGCAACCAGTCTTCACGCGATGTGGTCGTTAGCCCAGCCAATCGAGTTTGCTGACCATTAAGACGCGCTTCATGCTCTTTGATTTGACCTGCTAAGCGCTGTAAGTCACCTGCTGCTTCACGCTCTATGGCTTTGAGTTCAGCATTGACGCCTTGCTTAAACTCCGTCAACTCGCGAGTTGCTTTGCTCTGGCTTTGCGCGAGTGTTTGCTGTACTTGTGCTTTAACCTCGCCTAACTGGGCGGTTAAATCACCAGTACTTTGTGCGCTAGCTTGCTGCTGCAAATACACCCAATAACCCCCAAACGCTGTAGCGCCCCAACCCAGCAACATAAACACCACAACAAACCACACCCCTTTCGTTGAACGCTGCTTATCGGGTGCGCTTGTATCTTTAGAGGATAAAGCGCTATTGGGTGGTAATAAGCTGGGCTCATCGGGCGTGAGGGCTTCTTGTTCGTTAACCGCTGCTTTGTTTTCGGTAACCGCTTTTTGCTCGGTAGCAGCGGCCGATGGTATTGCCTCATCGCCTGAGTCAACCGCTGGCTCTTGTATGGGAGATGTGTTTGGCGATGCGGTGGGCGACTGTTCGGTATTTTGCTGAGTACTGCCGTGTGTTGAAGCGCTATCGGTTAGCTCACGATCATCTGTTGATGCGCGATGGGTCATCGAGTCAGGAGTTTGGGGCTTATCACTCATAGATAATCCTTAAAAAGAAGTTAAGCTGCACGGCAAGCTCATTGCGATAAAAGAGCCAACTTGATCGACTCAAGCATAGCCGCTTCGCTCGCGTTTTTGGCGATACGTATATCATGGAAGCCCAATTGACGAGCCTGCTCGGCAACGCGCTCAGCAGGAAGCACCAGCACAATACGGTTTCTATTGATTGTAGCGGGTAATACGCACATGAGGTTAACGAGTGTATCACCGCTAAACAGCGGAATAACATGCTTCGTTGCCGCAGGTATCAAAAGGCTTTGTTCATGAGCTGTTACAGGTAGCTGGCGCTCATAAAGTTCGCAGTAGCGTACTTGCGCACCGCGTTCGGTCAGTGCTACTGCTAATTTGGGTCGCCCTCCTTTACCCCGGCAAATTAACACTTTTTGCCCACTCACATCACGCAAAGCTGGTAGTGCCAAAATTGCCTCGCTATTCATCGCTTCACCACATTCGGTGACGGTTATACCGTAGCTGCGCACCGCGGCGGCTGTTTTGGCACCTACCGCATAAAAGTTAACGCCTACCGGCAACTGCGGCCAATAGTCTTCAAACCATTTGAAGGCGTGCGCTACCGCGTTTTGGCTCACAAAAATCACATGCTCAAAATGATCTAAATCCAGCACATTTTTTTTGATTGCTTGCCGGTCTTGCTCACCCATTACAGGCACAATAGCCAGTAGCGGTATAGTCAAAATATCAGCATCTAAACGCGCCAACTGTTGCTGCCAGGCGCTATTTTGATGGCTCGGGCGGGTCGCCCATACGAGTGTTTTTGTCATAATTTGGGTATCAAGCACAGCGGCTTTAGGCCGCTCAAGAAATCATATCATGCGTGCTCTTAAGCAAAATACTCAGGCGCGTTACCAGGCTTCCACTTAATATTGCACCCCATTGACGGGACTTGATCGGTCGGGACAGGCTTGCCCTCGACAATTAAATCTAACGCCGCTTTTAAGAGCTCGCCGGTTGCTGGCGTTTTGCTCGAATCATAATTGCCCGATGAAATGCGCTCTGGCCGCGTATTATCAAATTGACCACGGTAGGCCAGCTTTTGCTGCGCATCAAACACATAGATATCAGGTGTACACGCCGCTTTGTATGCCTTAGCCACACTTTGGTCTTCATCATATAAATACGCGAAGCCATAACCTTGTTTTTCTTTTTCAGCCTTCATCAAATCAAAAGAGTCGGCTGGGTATGCGTTTACGTCAGTACTGCTAATCGCCACGCACTCAATACCCTTGGCTTGGTACTCTCTCGCTATTTTGGCCAACGCAGGCGCTATATGAACAACATAAGGGCAATGATTACAAATAAAGATGACAACCAAGCCCTTGGCTGCTTTATAGTCTGCTAGGCTGACGATATCACCGTCAGTCGAGGGCAGTGCGAAATGCGGTGCCAAGCTATTTAGCGCTAACATTGTCGATTCAGTTAAAGCCATGGTGTTGTCCTATTTATGCACGGTGAGCCGTTAAGAATTGTTGGATAAAGGCAATGCGCTCATCAATACTACCGAGCGTTTTATGGGTTTGTATACGTGACTCTACCGCCACTAAACGCGGTAATAAACCCGCATTGTTAGCCACCTGAATAGCCAACCCTGGGCGCGCATTAAGCTCTAATAATAAAGGACCTTTAAATTTATCTAATACAATATCGACGCCCAAATAACCAAGACCTGTCATGTCATAGCAGGCACACGCTAACTGCAGCATTTGCGCCCACTGCGGTACCACCAAATCACTCAACGACTGACCCGTATCAGGGTGGTGCGTGATATCTACGCCGTGCTGTACCGCGTTAATAGCCGCGCCAGTGGCAATATCAATGCCCACGCCCACGGCGCCTTGGTGCAAATTGGCTTTACCTTTTGAGGCTTCACAACTCAGTCGCATCATCGCCATAATGGGTACACCCTGAAACACAATAATGCGTAAATCGGGTACACCTTGGTGCGTGTATTTGGTAAAGGCCGGATCTACCTGAATCAACTCTTCAACCACTGCCACATCACTTTTACCACCTAGCGAAAAAATTCCCGCTAATATATTAGATAAGTGGCGCTCGATATCTTGCTGACTGAGCGGTTTGCCATTCGTGCGCTGCCAGCTAACGCCCTCTTTTTGGGCCTCGGCATCCGCAGGTAAAACCACTAAAATACCTTTGCCGCCAGAGCCTTGCGCCGGCTTAATACAAAAGCCCGCGGTGCCTTTTACTTTTGCATGAATGTTAGGAATATCATGCTGCTCGCTAACAACATCGAGTAAATCTGGCACATTAACATGATTGACCATGGCCAACTTTTTGGTTTTGAGCTTGTCATCGACCAAAGGGTAAAGCTTGCGCGCATTATAACGGCCAATATAGCGAATATTGCGGCAGTTCATCCCCATAATGCCTTTTTTCTTAAGGGTCGCATGCACCTTAAAATAAGGGATGCACCAAGGCATTATGCGCTTTTTAAGCGGTGTAATTAGGCGATTATAAATAGGAGTACTCATCATTAATTCGCCAAAAAGCGCCTAAAACGCTTTAGCTCTAATAAACGGTAACCGGTATAGCTGCCACACATCAACACAATAGCCATAAAGATAAACTGCAGGCCTAAAAAGTGGAACGTTAAATGCTGGACGAGACCGTTGGTCATCACCATATAACCTAGCAGTGCCACAAATAAAGAGCCGCCACCTTGCAAGGCCACTTCTTTGGCGCCTTCTTCTTCCCATAAAATTGACATGCGCTCTATGGTCCACGATAAAATAATCATCGGGAATAGGGTGAGCTTTAAACCCTCCGATAATCCAAAGCGAAATGCAACCACCGAGAATAAAGCCATAATTAAAACCACGGATATAATCACCAGCGATATACGGGCTACCAACAACAAGTTATGACGTGAGAAGTAAGAGCGAATCATCAACCCCATACCCACAATTAAGGCAAAGCCAATTAAGCCTGTTGCTAAACTTGTTTGCATAAAAGCCAGAGCAATCAACACAGGCATGAAAGTACCGCTGGTTTTTAAGCCCACCAAGGTGCGCATCAGTACAACAATTAAAACGCCCACAGGCACCAGTAAAATGCCCTTAAAAAGTGCCTGCTCACTCAGCGGTAAACTATGGATCGAAGCGTCGAGCAAGCCTGGCTCCGCTTGTGCTTGGGCTTTGCGTAGTTCACTCACAATAGGCACGCGTTTTTGTAGCATGGAGAAGCCCACCGTAGCGCCGTGTCCACCCATTAACTCAATCACACCACCATCATTTTGCTCCCAAATCACCCAAGGCGTTTTTGCTGGGTTATATTTGCCTGAAGGGTCAAAAATACGTACAGCTTCGCCATCAAAAACTTGAATCCAAGTGCGTAAAGGTTGCTGACGACCACCGTCTTTTAAGACCAACACATCGATTTCGCGAGCGGGAATATCAGCTTGCATCAACAACTGTACAATACGCTGGCTCACCGTAGACTTTTGCAATAGCAACTGCGCTTGTTGATTGGGTGTTTGAAACGCCTTAATAAGCGCTTCGATAATATCAAAAGGATGAGTCGAGGCGGTGTTTGCATCGCTCAATACAGAGCCTGCCGCTGTGGCGGTAGAACCTAAAAAACGTGGCTTTTCAATCGTTGGGCGATCGGCAGGTGAAGCAGCCGTATTCGGTGCAACTTTAAGCTCGGTTAAGTAGTACAGTGTTTGCTTACCCTTGGCCTCGTTGATCGACCATTTGGCCACTCGGGCTTTAGGGCCTTCATCAAACATCAAGTCAAAGCCTGGACTGGCAGTGCGCTCATTGACCTGTACAAACTGCGCATGCTCGTTAGGCAGGGTAAAGCTTACACTTATTGGGCCTTTATCAGCTTCAAACTGAATTTTCGCCTCAACCGCCCACAAAGTTTGACTGGCGCCAGGTAAAAAGGGAATGCCCGATACAAAGTGCCTAAAAGCGATTAAAGCAACGCCTAGTACACACAACGCAATAGCAAAATAACTCACTTGCCGATTAAACTTTGCCATGAATCCGCCTAATCTTGTTTGCGTTTATGAATAAATACTTGGCCTACATCAACAATCGCAACATCCTGTAAAAAGCGGCGACCGATCAGTACAGGATACAACATATTAGAGCGTTTATTTAACGTGAACTCAACATCATCTTCGTAATCACCAATCCGTATACGCATTTTGACAACGGGGCGCTTATCAAGCTCTTCGGCAGATGCCTGCTTAATTTTCACTGTACGAACGACTGGCGCTTCAAAAATGGCGGTTTGTGCACTTACCTTAGCTCCATCTTTTGCTGGCGCGGCTTCTTTTACAATCCTTTTGTGAGTAAACATATTAAAGCGCACCCACTGCTTACCATCGCGCTCAAAATACTGAATATCAGTCGCATGAATAGACGACGATTTGGCGCCAGTATCGATACGCGCCTTTAAGTAGCGCTGAAGTTTATCAATCCATACTAATTCAACGCGCCCTAGTGTGAATTTTTGCGGTGCCGGAACTTCAGCCGTCAGATCAGGCTCCTCGGTAGCGGGTGGCTTGGCCTGCAGCTTTACAGTTTTTTTCACTTTGGGTTTATTGCTAGCACGCAATAGTTTTTGTAGCTGTGACTGGTTAACCTCAAGCACTTCTTGTAATTGGTTTTGTTGCTCCAATAATTGCTCTAGACTTTCTTGCTGTGAGACCAAAAGCAGCTGCTGCTGTTCGGCTTGCGTCTCGTGTGCTGTTTGAAGCTCAAGCATTTGCTGCTGAACCTGCTGTGATGCACAACCCGTCATGAGAATGCTCAGAAATACTACTTTTGTTTGCAACAACATACATAGTCCTAACTATTGATTAACTTAAAGGTAGCCCTACCAACGCACAATACGCCCTTCGTCATACACTGAACCTGAGCGCGCACGATTCACCTGCACAAAGATATTTTTTTTAGGCATACTTGCCACAAAACTCAATGCTTCCACCGTTGAGTGAATGATCTTTTCAATACGATCCATACTATAAAAATCAGGCAGCATAATTTCAGCGATAATAGGGTGAGAATTTTGCGGCTGAAAGGCACAGCTTTTACCGCCATAGGCATAATGCCCACCGGGTAATAGTTGCCAAGTTGTAGACACGTGCTCAAGCGGAATTTCGGTTGAGCGCGAAAAGTGTTCACAAACCTTTTCCGACCAAGCATTGCTGTTTTGGTTCTCAAAGGGTAATGAAGTGATGCGAATGATAGGCATATATATTGGCCAATAATGGCTAAATTATAAGCACTATAGTGTAGCGCTAGATAATAAAAACCCGCCATAAGGCGGGTTTTTGATAGTGGCGCATCCGGAGGGATTCGAACCCCCGACCAAGTGGTTCGAAGCCACCTACTCTATCCAGCTGAGCTACGGATGCATAAAACTCGAGTCTTAAATTAAGGCCAACAATTTTACTGTGGTTATACCCAAACGTCCAGCTGTAGCCCCTGACTCTAAGCCAAAATGTTAAATAAAGTGCCTTTATACCCATTATTGGGCTGACCTATACGATTTAGAGAATGATTAACTGCGCACTCTGGCATATCCATGTCCCATATTGGTCACCAACCCTTTAATCTCCATTGTCATTAAGCGGGCCATTAACTCGCCCGTAGGCAATGCAGTACCCTCCGCTAACGCATCAAAAGACACCGGATCATAACCTAAATACGTTAAGATTCGCTCTTCGTCGCTACTGTGCTCACCCCCTACGTCTCGAGATATTGGCGCTTGCACGTGTTTTTCGACGAGCTCAGTATGCTTAAAAGCCAAAATGCCTTGCAGCTCTTCAACCACATCTTCGGGGCACTCAACAAGTTTGGCGCCTTCTTTGATCAATGCATGACAACCCTTGCTCAGTGGATTTTGAATAGAGCCAGGAATCGCAAACACTTCACGATCTTGCTGCAACGCATAGCGAGCTGTGATTAACGAGCCGCTTTTAACAGCGGCCTCCACCACCAATACACCACACGATAACCCGCTGATAATGCGATTGCGTTGCGGAAAATTGCTGGGCAATGGCCCCGTACCTAGTGGAAACTCACTCACCACCGCGCCACCAGCGGCGACAATATCTTCGGCAATATGCACGTGACGCGCTGGATAAATTTGGTCAATGCCTGTACCCAATATCGCTAGCGTACGACCCTTTGCTTGCAGCGCCCCCTGATGCGCTGCCACATCCACACCTAACGCCAAGCCGCTCGTAATCGTAAAGCCCGCCTCAGCAAGCCCCCGCGAAAATGTGATTGCATTCGTGCGCCCACCCGTTGTGGGGCTACGACTGCCCACTATAGCAATTTGCGGTAAATTCAATAACGTCGGATCACCCCAAACATACATTAGCAGTGGCGCGCGCTTGACTTCACGCAACAATGACGGGTAGTACTCGTTATCTATATGGACAATATGAATATTACGCTCATGCAGCCAAGCAATATTTTTGCGGACGACCTGTAATAAGGGGTGGGATTCACCTTGCTTTTGAAGGGCAAGCAAGCACTCGCGAGCTTGTTCATGCAACAAACCTTTTAGCGTTGCCGGTGGCACCTCAAACACAGTATTTAAATTAGAGAACTGCTCTAATACTCGCCAGTAAGCCGCTATCCCTGTTTGAGGTAAGCGCTGTAGCAACATGAGTTGCTCGATAGAGGTTAACTGCATCGTCCTTAATCCTATCAACACGCAACATCAAACAAAATGTCACTATTTATAGTGAAGCACAACTATAGCTAAACACAACTATAGTTAAACACAACGTAACTATTCAGAGGTGCCAAAGTTTAGCGCTAATAAATTTCAGCTTGGCTGAAAAATCACAACACGCAAATAAAAACAGCGGCCTTGGGCCGCTGTTTAGAGAGTTAAGTCAATCACTGTCACTGCTTTAAGGGTTTTTGACTAAATCTTTTGTCGATAAGGGACGCTCGGCTTCTAACACCAAACCTAGACTGAGTTTTTCAAAGATACGAAATACCATCAATAAGCCCGCTTGCTCATCTGGCAGCTTGACGATATCACCTTTGAGTCGATCGCGCACTTCACCGCCACGCTTATAAATAGCCAGTACATTACCCACTTTAATGCCTTCACGTTCACCGCGGTTGAGTACAACCACGCTCATTTTACCGACTTGGGTAACGCCACCCTCAACGGCAATAATTTCGCCATCAACAGCTACATCAGGCGCAGAAGGGTAAAACGTTGACTCTATCGAGCGCTCTTCATCTTGCAATAAACGATCACCAATACGAACCTCTTGCGTAGAGCGCGTTAACGCTAAAGTCGCCACGCTATCATCTAAAGCGCGCATCCGACCAGAGGCAATATCTGTTGCCTCAACACCTAGGACTTCATTGGTTTTAGGGTCTTTGTATACCTGACCTTTACGATAAAGGCCGTAGGCTGCCACACTGGCATCAAAGTCGCCGCGAGCATAAACACGATCGCCTTCACCAGTTAATAAACGCTTGTCCTCGCCCGAGACAACATAAGGTGCCACTTCTAACACACCGTCATCTACCACACGGCTACGTGATAAAAAGTTATTAATGCGCTCAAGAGGGATAGAAGCGATCGCTTCACGCTCATCAACGACACGCATATTCGGGGAAAGCTTAACCACCCGATCAATCACAATACGCGGCTTGCCGTCGAGGTAGATCAAGCGCACAATATCGCCAGGGTAAATTAAATGCGGATTTTCAATTTGTGGGTTCACATGCCAAATTTCAGGCCACATCCAAGGGGTATTTAAGAACGTATTAGAAATATCCCATAGGGTATCGCCCTTTACAACAACATGTTGGTCAGGGTAATCGGCGCGCAGTTGAACTTCGTCAGCATTGACCTGAGTCGCTAAAACAATAGCCCCAAGTAATCCCAAGATACGTTTTTTCATATTATTGTTCCCGTCAGTGTCAGCCCTTGGACGTTTTTTAACGTTATAATAGTCTACTTCGAAGGGGTTAACAGCCTGTTACATGGCTAAAATGCCCACAAACTATCCTGCCGCGCTATGTTAACAGCGCGCTTTACCTTTTTACTAGAGGTTTGTCACAAAGGCTAATGGCACAGTTAGAGATACTTACATTCCCCGATCCGCGCCTGCGAACACTTGCAAGCCCCGTTAAAACCGTTGATGAACGCGTACGTCAGATTATAGACGACATGTTCGATACCATGTATGCCGCCCCTGGAGTAGGTTTAGCAGCAACACAAATCAATGTACATGAGCAGATTATTGTTATTGATGTCTCTGAGGATCAAAAACAGCCGCTGGTATTTATTAATCCTAGCATTGAAGTGCTAGGCGGCGACAAAGAAAAATACGATGAAGGCTGTTTGAGCATACCCGGTTTTTACGAAAGCGTTGAACGCCCTTTAAACATCAAGGTTACAGCGCTAGATAAAGACGGTAAAACGTTTACTTTAGAACCCGATGGTTTACTGGCTGTGTGTATTCAACACGAAATGGACCACCTTAACGGTAAGCTTTTTGTTGACTACCTATCAAACCTTAAGCGCAACCGTATTCGCAGTAAGCTGCAAAAAATAGCCAAGCACAAGTAAATACTTGCCCCAACGGTCTAAGTATCTGCCCAAGTGGCTTTTGCGATCCATACCCTTACAGTGGCGCACAGCACATAGTGCGCCAGAGGTCACTCATGCCTAATACATCTGCCCCACCGCTCACACCCGATAGCAGCCTGCGCATTATTTTTGCTGGCACGCCCGACTTTGCCGCAACACATCTCAGCCAGCTACTCGACACTCGGCACACTCTGGTTGCCGTCTACACTCAGCCCGATCGCCCTGCAGGACGCGGCAAAAAGCTACACGCCAGCCCCGTCAAACAAGTGGCTCTTGAGGCTGGCTTGCCAATATTGCAACCCGTCAGCTTAAAGGGCGAAGACGAACAAAAAATACTGGCCGAGCATAATGCTGACCTTATGATTGTGGTGGCTTATGGCTTATTATTACCACAAGCAGTTTTAGAGACGCCACGCTTTGGCTGCTTCAATGTGCACGGCTCTATTTTGCCACGTTGGCGTGGTGCTGCACCGATTCAACGCGCCATTGAAGCAGGTGATACTGAAACCGGCATTACGATTATGCAAATGAATGCAGGGCTCGATACTGGCGATATGCTGTACAAGGTCACCTGCCCTATTACCGCCACGCAAACCGCGGGCACGCTACATGATAAGTTGGCCGAGCTAGGCCCGCCCGCGCTACTCAAAACACTCGATTTACTGTGCCAAGGCGCACTCACACCCGAGCCACAAGACGATAGCCAAGCCAACTATGCTCACAAGCTCAGTAAGCAAGACGGCGCAATTAATTGGCAAGCTACAAGCCATACTATTTTACAAAAAGTGCGCGCGTTTAACCCTTTCCCTGTTTGTCACACAACCTTAAACGGTGAGCGCATCCGTATTTTTGAAGCCACTCAGAGCTCACAAGCCCATAGCGCGGCACCAGGCACTATTATTAGTCATGCTGAGCACCAAATTCACATCGCCACAGGTGATGGCGCTATAGCGGCTAGTTTATTGCAGTTGCCGGGCAAAAAAGCCATGCCTGCACGCGATTTATTAAACGGGGTAGCGGCTAAGCTAGCCTTAGGAATTTGTTTTGAGTAACGCCCACACACGTCACCCCACATATAAGAATCATCCCGTGAAGCATGCAGCCATCAAAATCATCGATACACGCATTGGCGCCGCCAAAGCGTTAACCGCTGTGATGCGCGACGGTAAATCACTCACCCAAGCATTAAGCCATGTTAGCCCCGAAGTGAGTGAGCGCGATCAAGGCTTATTGCAAGAGCTGTGCTTTGGCGTTGCACGCTATGCCTATGCCTATGAGCTGGTTGCTAAAAAGCTGATGAGCAAACCCATTAAAGCCAAAGAGACTGAAATTAAAGCGCTTTTATTTATGGGCTTTTACCAGCTCGAGCACACCCGCATTCCCGACCACGCGGCTATTAATTCGGTCGTCGAAGCGACCAAAAAACTCAAAAAAAGCTGGGCAACAGGCCTGCTCAACGGCGTACTACGCCGCTTTATGCGCGAGCGTGAAACCCTAACGGTGCCTTTGGCTAGTAACCCCGTTTTTACTTATGCACACCCGCAGTGGCTTTGTGATCGCGTGCGAAAAGCTTGGCCTAATCACTGGAAAGCGGTATTGGCCGGTAATAACCAGCACCCACCGCTCACCTTACGTATCAATCAAAAAAAGATTAGCCGTAATGATTACGTAAAAGCGCTAGAAACCGCCCGCCCCGAAGCCCAATACCGCCTGAATACCTTTAGCGCACAAGCGCTAACCCTTGAAGCCTGCGATGTGACTCAGCTGCCTGGTTACCAAGAAGGCTGGTTTGCCGTGCAAGACGAAGCCGCGCAATTAAGTGCTGAGCTATTACAATTAGCGCCTGGGCAGCGCGTATTAGATGCCTGCTGCGCACCCGGCGGTAAAAGTTGCCATATTTTAGAGCAAGCACCTCAAATCAAAGAGCTTGTCGCACTCGATGTCGACGGCCTACGCATGGGGCGCGTTGCACAAAATTTAGAGCGCCTAGGCCACAGCGCGACACTTAAAATCGCCGATGCCAGCGATACCCAAGCTTGGTGGGACGGCCAGCCCTTTGACCGCATCTTACTCGATGCTCCTTGTTCGGCCACCGGTGTTATTCGTCGTCATCCCGATATTAAGCTTTTGCGCAGACCCGACGACATTGGCAAGCTGGCCGAGCTACAACAACAAATACTTGAAGCGCTTTGGCCAACACTCTCAAAAGGTGGCCTTTTAGTTTACGCAACATGCTCTGTACTGCCCCAAGAAAATGAAGACAGCATACAAGCATTTTTAGCCAAGCATACCGATGCACAACATATTATGATTGAGCCAGATAGCAGAGAACCTTGGGGTATCGAGAGGCCCGTCGGCAGGCAGTTATTCCCCCAAGAAAACGGCCATGATGGTTTTTATTATTGCGTACTGCAAAAGCACGCATAATATATAACGCCAGTACAACATGACCGCCCAAGAAAACGGGAACAAAAGGTGACATTGACCCAAGAAAGCCTACAATGCGTTCAGCAGATAAAGTCATAGTGAATATTTTTATTGTGAGTCATGTAGTAAAAACGCACAGCTCGGTACCTGCCTTAGTGCGCGCACTGGCAATACCAGCACCGTCAATGATAGCTAAGAGCAATCAACCCCAATGAAGATTATCATTTTGGGCGCAGGCCAAGTCGGCGGTACATTGGCCGCTAACCTCGCAAGCGAAGCCAACGACATTACCATTGTCGATAAAAACGAACATTTTTTGCGTGATTTACGCGATCATCTCGATATTGGCGTAGTGGTGGGTCACGCTTCTCACCCCACGGTATTGCAGCAAGCCGGTATCGAAGATGCTGACTTGCTCATTGCTGTCACCAGCGATGATGAGATCAATATGGTTGCCTGCCAAATTGCTCATAGTCTATTTAAAACACCCACCAAAATTGCTCGTATTCGCTCACAAGAGTACGCGCAATACCCTGGTTTATTTCGTAACGAAGCCATGCCGGTTGATGTGATTATCTCGCCCGAACAAATTGTTTCGCAGCATATTACTCGCCTTATCGAGCAACCTGGCGCATTACAGGTGCTCGACTTTGCCGATGGACGTGTGCAGCTAGTTGCGGTTAAAGCCTATTATGGCGGCCCTTTAGTTGGCCAAGAGCTGCGCTTTTTGCGTAAGCATATGCCCAATGTTGATACCCGCGTTGCCGCGATTTATCGCCGCAATCGTGCAATCACACCTACAGGCAATACGGTTATCGAAGCCGATGACGAAGTCTTTTTTATTGCTGCGCGTGCTGATATTCGCGCTGTGATGAGTGAATTGCGTCGCTTGGATCGTCCTTATAAGCGTTTAGTCATTGCCGGGGGTGGAAATATTGGCTTTAGTTTGGCCAAAAATTTGGAGTCTAAATACTCAGTTAAAGTCATTGAGTTTAACCCTGAGCAAGCGCATTTTTTATCGTCACAACTCAATAGCAGTATTGTCTTAGAGGGCAGCGCCTCGGACCGCAATTTACTCGTCGAAGAAAACATCCAAGATTGCGATGTGTTTTTAGCGGTCACTAACTCAGATGAAGCCAACATTATGTCTTCTATGCTGGCAAAGCGCTTGGGCGCTGGCAAAGTGCTCACACTCATCGCTAATGCTGCTTATGTCGACTTAGTACAAGGTGGCGAGATTGATATTGCCATTTCGCCACAGCAAGCAACGATTGGAAGCCTGCTCACTCATGTAAGGCGAGGCGACATAGTGAGTGTTCACTCACTACGTCGTGGCGCCGCCGAAGCTATCGAAGTCATTGCCCATGGCGATAACAAGAGCTCTAAAGTAGTGGGCCGCGCCGTTGAAGATGTTGACCTGCCCGAAGGCTCAACCATCGCCGCCATTGTACGCCAAAGCCAAAGCGAAGATGGTAAGGCACAACACGAGGTGTTAATTGCACACGACAATACCATGATCGAGTCCGGTGACCATGTCATTGTATTTTTAGTCGACAAACGCTACACCCAAGATATCGAACGACTCTTTCAGGTTGGCTTTACCTTTTTTTAATTCACCGTTTAAGCACTTAGCTGTGATATGCCGAGTGTTTAAGCGCAATCATTTGAACCTCTTATTTCACTTAGACCTTTAGGTTTTGTCATGCGGCTATCGATAATTTCCAAAGTATTGGGTGTATTGCTGATGTTATTTAGCCTTACACTGATTCCGCCGGCATTTGTATCACTATGGTACGACGACAAAAGCCACCTCAGCTTTTTACTGGCCTTTTTTATTACGTTGATTACCGGCCTGGTGTTGTGGTTTCCTACATACACTATTCGACAAGAGCTACGCACTCGCGACGGCTTTTTAATTACCGCACTGTTTTGGGCGGTACTGGCACTCTTTGGTTCGCTACCTTTTATGTTTTCGGCGGCGATGCAAGTGAGCTTTACCGATGCAATTTTTGAGGCGCTATCAGGCCTAACCACCACCGGTGCCACAGTCATTGTGGGCCTCGATTATATGCCACAATCGCTTTTGTACTATCGCCAACAATTACAATGGCTAGGCGGTATCGGGATTATTGTGATTGCCGTTGCTATTTTGCCTATGCTCGGCATTGGTGGTATGCAGCTTTACCGCGCCGAAATTCCAGGGCCTGTCAAAGACAACAAACTAACCCCGCGTATTACCGAAACCGCCAAAGCGCTTTTTATGATTTACCTCACTCTCACAGTGGCCTGCGCACTGGCGTATTGGGTGGCGGGCATGAGCTTATTTGATGCTATTGGTCACGCCTATTCAACTGTAGCAATCGGCGGATTTTCGACCCACGATGCGAGCATGGGCTTTTTTCAGAATGAGGGGATTTACTTAGTTGCCATTGTGTTTATGATTTTATCGGGCATTAACTTTGCACTGCACTTTACCGTGTGGCGCGCGCGCAATATCAAGAGCTATTGGTACGACCCAGAATGCCGCTTTTATTTCAGTATGATTTTATTAGGCACACTCATTACCGTTGGCTATTTGTATTACACCAGTACCTACAACTTACACAAAAGTATGATCGAAGGCACTTTTGAGCTGGTTTCCATTTTAACCACCACCGGTTTCGGCGTGGCTGACTTTGCCTCTTGGCCCACCTTTTTACCGTATCTTATTTTTATGTTTGCTTTTATGGGGGGCTGCGCTGGCTCTACCGGTGGCGGTATGAAAATGATTCGTATAATGCTAATTTTTAAACAGGGCGTACGTGAAATTAACCGCCTAATTCATCCCAATGCCATTATCTCGATTAAAATTGGTAGTAAAACGGTCTCTGATCGCGTTGTTGAAGCGGTATGGGGCTTTTTTGCTGTGTATGTTATTTGCTATGTAATTATGATGCTATTGCTACTCGGTACTGGGCTCGATGTCACTACCGCTTTTACCGCCGTTGGTGCATCGCTCAATAATCTAGGGCCTGGCTTAGGCGAGGTAGCCTCTAATTACAGTACCATCAATAACCCCGCCAAATGGGTCTTATGCTTTGCTATGCTACTTGGGCGCTTAGAGGTATTTACTTTACTGGTCTTATTTTCGCCTTTATTTTGGCGCCGTTAAGTGTATAAACAACCTAACAAATAAAGCTAGAGCATAAACTACAATAATGTTGTCTATAGCCGTATTATGTTGTTAATCACGGTATAAATGAGGAAATACGACCATGATAATTCGCTGGTTTTTAGCCATTATTTTATCCATCACCCACACTGTAGCGCTTGCCAGTAGCGTGGCAGCAATTAATACTAAAGGCGTATTTAACAGTGCAGCCATCAAAGGCTATGACCCTGTCAGCTACTGGAACAGTACTACACCCCAAAAAGGTAACAAGCAATGGCGCTTTAAATGGCGAGGCGCCTATTGGTACTTTGCTAACGAAGAAAACAAAGTGCTCTTTATGGATAGCCCTACAAAATATGCCCCCCAATATGGTGGCTATTGTGCTTGGGCCATGGCCGATGGTGAAGGCCGAGCAGTGGCTGTTGACCCAACCGTTTGGACCATTTACAACCATAAACTCTATTTAAATTACAATGCTAACGTTAAAGCTGAGTGGCTAAAAACGCAGATGCAAGATATCGCCAGAGCCAACCATAATTACCCTGCGATAACCGATGTGGCTCAATATAAAGAAGTCAAAAAAGAAACCCACGCCATCACCCCTATTTACAAACAAAAAGATCGCTAGAGCTCACGTTAGGGGCGAGGCACTCTAAAGGGCAAGCTGGGTATGCAACGCTTCGAGTAACACAGATGAGAAAGTAGTATCGAATTAAGTACATGCGCTGCAAAGTTACCCTGCAGCGTTAGTGTTAACTTTAACCTTGTATCATCATTCTGATAATTTTTGCAGAAGGTTTAATTTTTGATTGGTCTATATTGTAATGACCAAAATACACATCCCATTGATACAAAATATTGCCAACTTGACTGTGAGTACGGCCTTCTATTTCACTACCATGAGCAATCGAATGAGGGTACATTGCTTTAAACTCTTGATACGTTGTACCAATAGTAATACCTTCTTTGGTTGTATATTTTGGGCTATTAATTTCGATCATTTTAATTATATTTTTATGCTTATGATCTGCAAAAACAAACCCTATTTCTTCACCGCTATTGTCTAATAATAAGTAACCCTCAAAGTCGCCTTCACCGTTTTCTTGGACGCTCTTTTTAAGGTTTTTAGATTCCACATCAATCGTAGCACCAATTTTAAACCCTAATATGCCATCATTTTCAATAAAAACCTGAGATGTTGGCTTTACTGTGACTACAGCTGGTTTGACTTCGGGCTCTTGTATTTTAGCCACTTTAAGTTCTAAGATTTTAGCGTCAGCCGTCGCTTTTTGCTCTATAGCAGTATTCATCACAGGGGCTGGCTCTTGTGCTTTACATGCTATGAGGGTTGTAGCGGCGACAGTCAGCATTAAAATGGCGGGGGTGTTCATATTCTACATCTCTCATTTAACATTATTCAGCGGCGCAAACTAAAGCTTTTACCATAAGATCAAAAAAGCCTTGTTGCGTTAATTCACTGATTTTTATTGGCTCAAAATGAGCGCTTGGATCTTGGTCGCTACGACCAAACTGATAACCAGCCGTTTCAGGCTTGGCATCTTCTAGCAATAACGTCATGCGTTTTTTAGATACATGACAGTCAATAGTCATGATATCAACAGCATAACCGCTTTTTCGCAACTGCGTGTTGATGCCTATAACAGGATCAATATGTTGATAGGTCGCTTGAAATTGTGCCTGAGCAAGGCCAGCAATATCACCTAATTGGTAAATTAATGTGTTTTTCATAGTGGTGTGTCTGGTATCCATCGTGTCATTTGTAGAGTACTCGCTTTTATGCCGGCTATTTTTCATAAATGGCCCGCCACATCAAGTACTCTTATTATTTAACATGGCTGGTAAAATTGACTTTCATTCAGGCTTTTAAAAGGGTAGTGACAGATAGGTAGAATATATTTATCTGAATAACCCTTCTTTTTTTAGCGACCATGACGTAATTTATGGCACGGCTCGCCTACGTTTGACATTTAAACACTTATGAGCGCTAAAAAGGAAATTACGATGCCATATTATTTTAATAGAGCAATTTTTTTTACAAAACACTCCGCATTAACGACACCCATTTTCAAAAAAATATTTATTAACGTTATTTTAATATTTTGCATATTCACAGTATTATTACTGCTACTACCGCTTCCAAGGCACTCTCATGCAGCAACGGCGCTAACAACCACGACAAATAAAGCGCCATCCAGTACAAGCCCCTGTGTATCTGCAGCAGCGGATCATTGCAACGAAATAATAATGCGCAAGGAGTATGCACTGGATGCCATACAGCTGACTCATGCGCTGGCCGATGCTTTAGGCGCTTCAGCCAGCGCATTCGTACATTCCGAGCATACCAATAGTACACCCTTCGCTTTACCAGCGGACCTCGCTATCGCATTTGCACGTGTGAGTACTCGCGTAGAATATACCGAAATATTCACAACACTTGCCCAATATTATATCAACAACACGAGCTGTGCACTGACCCAACACAGCTGCCACAGTGCCTTTCTTGCCATCAATGGTAAGCAACTATTACGCCGGCCATTAACCCCTCAAGAAACCCAGCACTGGCAACAGCAATTTAGCATTAACAGCCTTATAGCGCTTAGTGCCTTTTTATCGCAGAAAGAGATACGCTATATTGACTATACAAAGCAACCTAATCTAGTCAATGTCGCTACACGTATGAGCTTAATGCTCAATGACTCCACGCCCGATACGCAATTACTCAACAAAGCACTTAATGGCAGTCTCGCTTATTATGCGGTGCGTATCCAAGAGGCTGAGCGCTTAATTCATAATCGTCACAACTTTTATCGGGCCATTCGGCGCTTTTATAGTCAATGGTTAGGACTCTACGATAACAGCGATACTAGCCTCGAGCTGTATACCATTGCCTTTGCGCAAACCAGCCAGTTATTTAAGCCACACTTTAAAGGGACTTTTCATGATTTATTAATCAACCCTCACACGCTGTCACTACCATCAATAACAAGCCATGAGGCAACAATACTCAAACATATTAACCGCCCGGGTTTATTTGCTAAGACGGGATTTTTGAGGGCTAATAATAACGCCTCCATACGGGGCTGGAAAATGCGCGACGCTTTATTGTGCGATGTCTATTATTCGCCCTCGGGCAGTCATTTAAATGATAATTACCAGCACATACACACACGCTATCAGCAAGCGCGTAAAAAAGCAGGCTTTGAACTACCCCGCTCACTATCCATTGAGTATTATCTCAGTACAGCGCGTGCGCGAGGCAATACGGCCTGTAACGCCTGCCATGAGCAATATTTGCCGCTAGGTCGTGTTCTTAATATATTTAATACTGAAGGAGACTTGCAAACACACTTTACGCTCGCGGATGGAAGTACTCGGGCCATCCATACCGGTGGGCGTCTAGATATCACTACCAAGCGCTCTATTGCATTTGATGATGCCGCTCATTTATTGAGTCAAATAGCCCGCACTCCACAGGCCCAGCAGTGTTTTGTGAGCCAATGGCTAAGTTTTGCAGCGCAACTCGAAAATGCCTCTCAGATTAATCACGCCATTAAAGACCATAACACCCAAGCAATTTATCACCGTTTTAGCGACAATTTTAGCGACAATAAAGGCGATCTTAAGCAGCTACTTATTGATATTGCCAGTAGTCACTGGCTCGCCCAATAAAAAAGGCGCTAACGGAGTATGTTAGCGCCTTTTTAAGTCCCGTCTAGCCAGACATATCTTTAGCTTGCTCGGTTACCGCCATTATTGCTGCCGCTATTGCTTTGACTAGCACCGCCTCGGTTGGCATTTCCCCGATTAGCGTTAGCACTACCTGTTCGGCCACTATTGCGAGCGCCACCGGGGCGGCGAGGCTTATTTCCCGCTGGGCTATTAGCACCGCGCTGATTATCACCGTAGGGCTTTTTAGGTTTTTTGGGTTTTTTAGGCTTATGTGCACGCGGCGTAGGGGATGCGGGCACTTCGTGCACGGGCTCATAACCCTCCATATATTCGCGGTCAATCACACGCCCAATCACACGTTCAATATCAACCAGTTGAGTGATTTCATCGGCACTGACTAATGATAATGCTTTACCCGTTGCACCTGCACGCCCTGTGCGGCCAATACGATGAACATAATCTTCTGGCACATTGGGTAAATCAATATTCACCACTTGTGGTAATTGCTCAATATCTAACCCCCGAGCGGCAATATCAGTAGCCACCAAAATGCGAATTTCGCCAGCTTTAAACTCTGCTAATGCACGTGTACGCGCGCCTTGGCTTTTATTCCCATGAATCGCTGCAGCGCTAATACCAGCCTCTTGTAGGTATTTAGTCAGTTTATTGGCGCCATGCTTGGTTCGGCTAAACACCAACGCTTGCTGCCAATTGCCATCTTTAATCAGGCGGGCTAACAGTGCAGGCTTTTTGGCTTTATCACACGGATGAATAAGGTGAGTCACCGTGGGTGCCGTGGCGTTTTTAGGGGTGACCGATACCTGAACGGGATTTTTGACCAAGCTTTTGGCAAGCTCACGGATCTCGTCAGAAAACGTTGCACTAAACATTAATGTTTGGCGCTGCGCGGGTAAAAAACGCAATATCTTACGAATATCATGAATAAAGCCCATATCCAACATGCGGTCAGCTTCATCAAAGACTAAGACTTCTAGCTCACTAAATTTAACGGCATTTTGTTGATATAAGTCCAGTAAACGACCCGGCGTTGCAACCAGTACATCGGTGCCGCGACGCAAACGCATCATTTGCGGATTAATTTTAACACCACCAAAAATGACCGCAGAGCTTAACGATAGATGAGCAGAATAACTTTTCACATTTTCGGCAACTTGCGCCGCCAGCTCACGCGTCGGTGTCAAGATTAATGCACGCACTTGATTAGCGCCCGCCTTTGGGCCTTGTGCTAATCGATGCAAAATAGGTAACGTAAAACCAGCGGTCTTACCGGTCCCTGTTTGCGCGGCCGCCATGACATCGCGGCCTTCTAATATGGGGGGTATAGCTTGCGCTTGAATGGGCGAGGGCTTGGTATAGCCTTGCTCTTCAATCGCTTTAAGAATAGTCGGCTCTAAGCCTAAATCAGCAAATTGCTCAATAGTTTGTGTAGTCATGGTTCTCAGGTCGGTAACGACAAAAAAGGGCTTGCCTGTGCATTTATTCAAAGGCAAACAAAAAGGCCATTAGGCCAAACGAGCAAAACAGAAAGGCTGGAACTTGCCAAGTGCGCGTTTATTGATCGAGCCAGCTTCTCACTTAAACTCGGCGCAGCCGCACAACAAGTACAGCAATACAACAAACAAAACAACGAATTACCCAGAAGCCGCGCAGCTTACAGCACGCGCCCTGTTTAGGCTATGAATAGCTGATATGCGGGGTAGTTATTTTATTCGCTACCATCAACAAAACGCCGATATTAAGGCACAATAAGCACAGCTACCCTCATCCACCTCAACAATAATAAGAGTAGACAATGGCCATTTTTAACTACCAAACACTAGACACACTTGCGGATACCTACATTCCCACATTAGCGATTATTGCGCTGATCAGTATGGCCGCCAAATTAGGCCAGCCACGTATCGCTTTTAAAGAGCTTTGCGCGTTTGCCTTGCTGGTTTTTTTAGCTTACGGCTTAATGTTTATGGATGCAACACACAGAATTTGGGCCAGCCAAGGCTGGGATTACAGCACCCATACGGCAACAGCGGGGGCGTGTGTTTGGTACTTGTTTTGGCTACATAAAGGCCGCCGAGTATTAGGCGGAGTCTTTCAGCAGCCTTGGGTCTATGTATTTTGGCCGGTATCGCTGGTGGGTTATTTAGCCTTAATGCGCTACCAGCAATATCACAGCTGGCTCGATATGCTGACCACACTGATGGCTATTACACCCTTTTTTACACTGCATTATTTTGCAACGCGCTAAAGGCTATTATTCCCTAAAATTAGAGTCTATTACTCCCTAAAATTAGCAGCGACAAAAAGCCCTCACATGAGGGCTAATAGTCTCACACCATGCTCCACTGTAGCGGCACATCTATTGGTCAAGCGCTATAGGTTATAGCTATATACATCAACCTAAAATGCCAGTATTTTCACGTAAATTAGCTTGTGTTTGGCTGCGGGTATCGCTCGCTTTAAGGCCCACACGATCATTGAAAAAGCCATAATACTTAAGCCTTACATCGGTTTTTAAGTCAAAAAAGTGGTGCTCTGCCCGTAAACCCAACGTCAAACCCATGCTCGGCGTAAAATGGATCATGACTTGCAGTCGATATTTTTGAAAATTAGCCTCCAAGACC
>NZ_LGAK01000053.1 GCF_001292705.1 Marinagarivorans algicola | reverse complement strand
TTTTAAGTAGTGAGGTGATTTTACCACCTCTTCATCGGTGACCAAAATTAGTATGCCATGACAATGCCACTATAGTTATCTAAGGTGCTTGTATGAATAAGAACTGAGAAATAGTATAACGCTAGATCTTGTGGATTGAGAAGACAGCTGTCAAAATGGTGCGCCATAAAATTAGCCTGACTATTTATTTTTTTGAATAGGGTACTCGTTAATTGATTAGTGCTTGGTGTCTTTGTGTGATTAGAAGGCCTTAGGGAAAATGGTTAGCTTGGGAAATAGTTGCAACGGCAACGGAGTTATAGTGCAAAAGGGTCTTGTTATGAAGTGCGTTAAAGGATATGTAGTCAACTTGTTAAGCGGATTGTTTCTTGGGTTGATGAGTGTTACGGCAGTTAATGCTGACACTGATATTCGGGTGGAGTCTACTTTAGGGGGCGGCGGTACCTATACTCAATATTCTCTGGGTTTAAGTGATTGCGATGATTTGGTGTCGGTCGTCATCACCGCCGGTTCAGAGCAAGTACTGCCCCGTTCGCAATTTCGTCCTAGTCGCAACGAGGGCTGTGAAACCGCGTTCAGCATAGATGCGCCAAATTTCTTAACTCCTGAAGTAGCCATCTCTTTTCTCAATAGCTCGTCGACATATAGTGAGTACTACGAGTACGAAGATGTATTGCCATCGATTGCTTTAAATGAAATCTCGATCAGCGGTGATGCGGTGTTGAGTCAATCAGTTAACGTGTCCTTTAACGTTGCTGATAATAATGATGTCAGTTTTGTTGAGCTGTCTATAAAGGGGCTTCGTGCTTCTGCTTTGCGCTCGGCAGGTGGTATTGTTGATATTGCCAGCGAGTCGGCTTTTATTGATGAAAATGTTAAATTATACCCTTCGCCTACAAATCCTAATATTGTTTACGCGAGCTTCCCATTACAGTATTTATTAACGGCCGACATCATAGCGCATGACTCGTTAGTACTTATAGAAGCGACTGTTTTTGATGCCAGCGGCAATAAACGCCACTTAAGTAAGCTTGAGTATCTTGGTCAAGATGTTAACGAAGAGGTGACTGGTTTTTCGGTTAGCCCTAAAAAAGTAGTGTTCACCAACTTATTAGAAGCGGCGCAAATAATACCCACCATTTCTTATGCTTTTAGAGGCGATGTACCTTCTCCGGGTGTGGGGCAGGGCGTAACTTATACATCAGCAGATCCAGCTGCCGTGCTGGTGACTGAAAGTGGTGTGATATACCCTCTGAATGAAAATCTCGCGGCGCCTGTTGATATTCAAGTTTCTCTTGGTGGTCTATATCAAGAAACAATTAGCGTTGATGTCGATGTCAATAAAGAACTTGTAGGTCTAAAGCTTAAAGATCTTGACGAAACCGGTGGGCTACTAACGCTGACAAGTTTGAATAAATACTTTGATATCCCTGAGCTTGTCGGTATTTTGCGTGACAAAAAGACCAGTGAAACCATTGAAGTGCCTATTGCTCATAAACGGGCTGTTTCTTTTAGTTTTGCGGAGGCCGCGAGCGGCTTTGTAACCGCTAGAGGGCGAGAAATTAAGGCTTCTACGCCTATTGATGCTGATACTCCTTTGAATGTGCGTGTTGCCTTAACGAGTAATCCGTTAAAATTTGCCGACTTTACTTTAGCCGCTGTCGATGCCGCACCAACAGTCAAATTAATTATGCCTGGTGACGTCACTGTGGGCGATTCAGTGCGCTTAAAAGTCAATGCGAATGATGATGTGTTAGTCACATCCGCAGAGCTTTGGATGAATGGCGCGCTATTACAGCGCTGGACCGAAAAACCCTACACGATTGATGTACCCACCACACCAGAGCTCATTAAAAGTGAGATGTGGTTTAAAGCTGTCGCGGTAGACTCTGAAGGCAAGCGGATAGAAACGCCGTTGCAGCGTCTTAAAGTTAATGATGAATTAAAAGAGCCCATACCTGAGTATAAAATTGAACACCCCGTTGATGGTGCGAGAATTTTATCGAATACACCCTTTAGGCTGCAAGTTGCACATCGTTTAGGTGAGCCTAGCGAGAAAAATTATAGTAGTGGTATTTCACGTGTTGAGTATTTTCTTGATGGGCAGCGCATTGCAGAAAGTCAGCATGCAGTGATTGAAACTCGCAAAGAAAGTGGCCCCAGAGGAAACCCAATCGATGTTAATTATGAGGTTTGGCGTTCGGATGTCCAAGCTCCTGAAGTCTCCCTTGATGATACGGCATTATCATTATCTGCTCGTATTCACTCGGGGCATTCATTTGAAGATGCGCCAGGGCGATTGATTCGCATTGTACAAAATGAAGGTCCTATTGTTAGTATTACTCACCCTGTTGGTGGCAGTGACGTAACCGTGGGGCAGGTGGTCAAAGTGAGGGCGGATGTTGCCGATGATACCTTAGCATTGGGTACGCAATTAGAGCTACTTGTTGATGGTGAAGTCGTTTCTTCTCGTGAATATAACGAAGTGGCGGCTTTGCTGGGAGATGCGCCGGGTTATCAAGCAAAAAGTTTCACTTTTGATCTTCCTATTGAAGATGAATTACTCGGGCGATTAATAAAAGTATCACTCAGAGCAATTGATTACCATGATCGTCAATCAACCTCGAAAGAGATTGTCTTAAATATTAAACAGGATCAGGCGCCGACCCTTGCTTTTGCTGCACCTACCGAGGGCGCACACCTCACCAGCGGCATTCCTGTAGAGTTCAGAGTCTCAGCCGCCGATGATATTAAAGTCAAGCGAGTAGACTTTTACGTCAATGGCGCATTAGTGGGTAGTGATCAAAACATCCCTTTTACCATGGTGTACGATACGCCCGAAATTACCGGTGACGAGCAAGTGCTCGTGCTGCATGCGGTGGCCGTTGATAACTCAAGCCAAGAGGCTAAAAGCAATGAGGTCAAGGTAACACTCGGTCATGATATTAAACCGCCTGTGGCAAATCTTGCCTCTCCTACTGTGTCCTATACCGAGTCTGGTCAGGACTATTCTAAAGTCACACTCGACAGTAGCTTTTTATTAAAAGTTACAGGCTATGATAATGTTGGTGTGTCTTTTCTTAGCGTTAAAGGGGTCCGTAAAGACGATGTACTAGGTTATGTATTAACGGGCAATATTGGAACAAAAGAGTCACCTGAGACAGCTGATATTATTGAAGGTGATGACTTTTTAGCAGAGCAGTTTTCGGGTGTGCTGAATGCTTTTTCGGCTACTCGCGTTGTGGCTGTCACATCGGAGACAGGCTATAAATCTATTGAAATAACAGTGCGCGATGCTGCAGGCAACACCACCACGTTAGATAGGGTTATTGAAGTCGTTGAAAATGCTAAGCCCATAGTTCGGGATGTACGAACTAACAAAGGGCGATACTTTGCGCATGAGACAATTTTAGCCGAAGTGTTTGCAACCGATGATAAAGGCGTTAGTGCTATTAATGTACAGGCCTATGTCGATGGGAGTGATCTGCCAGCGACTATCAATGGTGAAGACTCGATGACGCTAGATGTTGCTTCGGGTGATTTTTCTGCGCCACTCAAAGAAATGTTGGCGCAGTTTAAGTTAGACCTCTCACAAATTAAAGGCCTAAGTGCAGAAAAGCACCATACCCTTCGTTTAGTAATTAAGGCTGTCGATGTCGATGCACAATCATCAGATCTTTACGAAACAGGCGGTCAGCATACGCTAGGTGATATTAAAGTCATTGTGGATTCGTTAGCGCCTAGAGTATCACTGGTGAATCAGGGTGAGTTAACACGTGTATACCATACTCGCGATTTCACAGCGAATATTAGAGCGGTTGATGAAAGTGGTTTAGCGTCGGTCAATGTTGAATTAGTTGAAACGCGCGAGCAAAAAAAGCTGATGCCAGACAATCAGTTAGTCAATGAAAGTAGTCATGCCCTTACATTTACCGCGCCAGCATCCGGAGAGACAGCTACACTTAAAGTCACTTCAGTAGACCGGTATAACAATACCAGTTCCTCATTATTTACGTTAAGTTTAACGTCAGATAACGCTCCAAATGTAACGATTAGAACACCTGCTAAGCGCTCGCGTTATATGGAGGGTGAGCGTGTCTCGGTGAGTGCTTTGTTAACCGATGATATTGGTGTGACCGGCGCCATTATTGCCCTTGTCGCCGATGGCGCTGAGCAATACCGCAAACGCTTGACAGGTTCTCGTTTTCAAGAGGCTTTTAGTGACGAAGGTATACTGACTCACTCGGTCTTTATGCCTACAGTTATCGAGGATCTGTCTACAGCTTCTTTGATTGTTATTGCGCTAGATGCCTCAGTCGATGAATCAGTATTTATTGATCTTACAGCACTAGATGCCAATTTAATCTCTGGTGTTGCAGTCCACGAGTTGTCAATTTTTAATGATAATGAGGCGCCATCTATTACAATGGCTGAGCCTGCACAAGGGTTCGAAATTTTCCCCGGTACGGCTTTCGAATTTAGTGGTGTTGCCGCTGACAATACAAGAGTGGTAGCAATCACACCTAAATTCAATGAATTAAGTGGTGAGGCCATTACCGATGTAGACGGCAATAATATCGTGTTAGCAACAAAATTTTTTACACGAGAGGACACACTTGATGAAATCTATGTTGATAACCCAGGCACATTTGGACAAATAAAAGTCAGCTCTCGAGTGCTTGTCGATTTTAACGGTAGCGTTAATGTTCCTTTCACGGATGCATTTTTGGTGAAGTACGCCGGTAAAAAATTAGCATTTTACTTAGAGGTGACAGATGCAGGGGGCAATACCTCACGCAGCGAAGAAGTCATCGTTACAATTCTTAAAGATACCGACGCGCCAACGATTAATTTTAAAGCGCCTAAAGATACGCTTTACGGTAATCAGCCATATAGTGTTAATTTCACAGCCGTAGATAATTTAAAGTTAGAGTCATTAGAGTTGTTGTTTTATGCGCCGGCAGCCGAAAGCCCAGAGCAGTTACTGTTTATTGATGGTATTAATGCTAGCACTCGTGCTGTGTTGAGCACGGCAGAGAATATTGAGCTGCCCGATTTAGGCAAGTTTTCAGCAACATTGAATGACGATAAAAAAATAAAATTTGTTGCAATTGCTATTGATACTAAAGGTAATCGAGCCGTTGAAACACGTGTTATTACACTGAAGCCTGATTTGCCCCCAGCGGTTGTGATCAGTAGTGAAGCGCCTCAAACGGCAGCCATGCGAGGCATCGTTGCGCAAACCATTTTTGAAATCACTGATGATCTTATCGATCAGAACTATAACGCAATGGGACTACCGCTTTATACGTCTTTAAGTGGTTTGCCTCAACGATTACCCATGGGGAGCGCTATCGCGTCAAATGCCCAAAGCCAGACCCTTCCTGTAGTGACACTCGATTACCCCGAAGCTCAGGTAACAGAGGCATTACAGTTTGGCCAATTACCGGCATTTGAATTTCATAACCAAAAATTAACCTATGGTGTGGCCGCAAAAGACCTTGCGGCTGGCGTATTACGCTTGGCTAGCGGAAGTTTTGATTACCGCCTGACGGTTGAATCTAAAAATATATGCACATCGAGCGACACAGTGATCGCCGGTACCGCAGCAAAGGGTAAGCTTGATCTTAATGCTTATTTGCGGAGTGCAACCACCAAAATAACGGTTGATTTTGATGACCATCCATTCATTTATTCTGCCGTTATTGCGCGAGCTATTCAAAATAAATTTCAGGCTGACGTAATTACTCTGCATCTTAAAGATAATCAGGCTGTCTCGGGTAAAGCTTTTGTTAACTTTATGCCGGTGCGTGCCTTCAATAAAAATAAAAGTGTATTCCCGTCTGACTTTATTGTTCCGGTCTCTTCGGATTATCAAGATTACAGTGTGCTAGTGCACGTAACGGATTGGTTAAGTCGTGATAACTCTAGGCAGGCCGTGCCTTTAACCGTATTGGCTCAGCATAGATTAATGGCTGATGACGAGCCTCCTTTATTGGCTCAGGTGTCTCCTGCGCAAGGTGTTGCTTTAATTCCTGGGCAGCGTATTACATTAGAATTAGATAATTCAGATAATACAGCCCTAGTTTCGAGTATCGAATTAATCGAGAATCGTACACGTCAGGTACTCAAAACCTTTTTGTCTTACGGCGAAAGAAATACGTCGATGGTTTATGACGTCCCGCTTAATTATCAAGGTGATACGCTCGAGCTGACACTATTAGCTAAAGATCCATCGGGGCGTATTGTTGAACAAAGTGCGGTTTATCCTGTAGAAAGTAATCAAGCGCCTCTGCTCGAGTTTTTGGCTTTTAAGTCGAGTAATCTTATAGCGCCTAATAAAGATGATTTAAGTGATGTTAGCTTTACTAAATCCATTACCAACCCCGAGCGTTTAAATTATGCCGAGTTTTGGGTTAAGACCGGAGGAACGTTTGGTTTAGATTTTGAAACGACAGATGATGCAGGTTTAAGAGAGGTGGTTGTCCATCAGCTCAATGGCCCCGCTACCACTGATCAATACCCTAAAAAGCGCTATCAAAAGTATTTCGAGTCCTCGTGTCCTAACCCTAATACGCTGTTATATAAGCATAATGCGGTCATTAAGTTTGATAACGTAGAAGCTACGGAGTATGAAATTACGGTTGTCGATAACTTTGGGCTTAGCTCTAAGCGTCGCTTTATCGTTAACCCTGTGAGTAATATTGCACCCCAAATCAGAATAACCTCACCGGCGACCGATCAAGATATTGTTGCCGGTGCTTTTGCTATTAAATTAGGTGTCATCATGACTGATGATGCAAAATTTAATAAGGGTAATATAAAAGTATTTGCCAACGGTGTACCGCTTAGTTTTTTTGATTCGCAGGTCGAAGAGAATACATCGGCCGGAGGCCTGCCTGTTGTTAAGCAAATGTTTGATGAGATATACGATCAGTATGAGCGTATTTATAGTGAAGATATTGCTCAGCGTTACGGCACGATTGATAGCCCGTATGCTAAACGCTATAACTATTTTGTGCAGGTCCCCTCTGGTGTCATAGGGCGTGAGCCCGTGACTTTGACCGTCACGTTTACCGATAGTGAGGGTGCAACAGGGCTTCATGAAGTCGTGTATAAAGCGGTCGAGGATAAAATTGCTCCAAGTGCTATTATTTATCGTCCGGATGTAGGCTTTGGAGCGGTAGAGGATTCACTATTTACCGCAGAATTTGCCGCTTACGATAATGTCAAAGTTGAGCGTATCATCTTAGAAACCGCTTATGCAATACGAACTAAATCGGGTGATTTTATTAAAGGAGACTTTAACGCGACAGTAGCCACCATTGGTAATATTGCCCCGCTCGATTATGACCCTATTTCAACAAATAACATTGATACACCTAGATACTCTCGCAAAATCAAGACGCCCACACTCGATGAAATACTTGTAGCGCTTGGTGTTAGCTCGGCATTGGTTCATCAATTTAAGTTGGTGTTACGCGTTACAGCAATCGATGATAATGGCAATTCTTCGATGGTGGAAAATGATATTTTAATCGGCGTTGATCATCCGCCTATTGTTGAAATTATAGAGCCACTTTTAAATGCAGAGGCTATTGCAGGCTCGTCATTGTATGTCAATGTTAATGCTTATGATGATGTCGGTATTGCAAAGTTAGACTTGTTGGCGACGTGCGCGAGTGGCGGTGCTTTTGAATACCTTGGCTCACTGAGTACGCCGCCGTACAATTTTTCTGTGGTGTTACCTAATGAAGGTACGTGTACTAATAATGATATTAAAGTTGTGGTTACCGCCACAGATACTTACGGCGCTAAAAAAACGGATGAAGTTGATATTAGGTTAAAGCAAGATAAGCCCCCCGTTATTAAAATTGCTGCACCGCTTACTGGTGATAGCATCATCGAAGGTGATTTTCTTTTAGTTCAAGTGAATGCGGTTGATGATGTTAAGGTCGAAAAAGTCAATTTAACGATTGCAGGCTTTAATGGCGGTGTAAAAGTGTACAGCGACCTTGTTGCGCCATTTGAATTCTATGTTGAAATACCCTTTGGCGAAGCCGGTAATCAATTAACACTTACAGCCTCTGCTACTGAAAAACGTTTAGCCAATGCACGCACTGTGAATACAACTACGGCGACAGTTGTCGATATTATTAAAGACACTGAAAGCCCAGAAATTGTAGTGATTCAACCACTCAAGCAAGGCGCCGTGGTGGTAGAAGACCGATATTTACCCTATGCGTTAGACATTTCAGATAATGTAAGAGTAACCTCCGTTAAATTGAGATTGTTTGCCGAAGATGGCACAGAGGGCGGCAAGCTTGTACGCCAAGCGCTTTTGCTTAAGCCTCCTTATGAAGGACAGTGGCCTTTACAAAATATTGCTGAGTATTTAGATATAAAAAATGCACCGAGCACACTCGATTTACGCTTTGAAATAGAAGCCAGTGATGGTGTCGGTAATATAACAACAGAAGTTATCGCTATCAAAATGCTGGGTAACCAAGCTCCTCAGGTTACTGGGTTTAAAATACTCGATAATCGAGGCTTTTATTTGGGCGATATTACAGAGATAACCGAAAATAGACCTATTGCCATTAATGTTACCGCCAGTGATTTAGAGTCTGGTGTACAGGGTGTCTCATTGTACTATGCGATTGGTACCGTTGATGCGCTAGACGAGCAATTGAGTTACCGTTTAGTATCGCAAGATACTGCCGCACCTTATTTGTTTCACCTTCGCGTGCCAACAGGTCGGGTGGGCGATACTTTACGCTTTAAAGCACAAGCGACGGATGTAGACGGTTATGAATCAAACTTAGTGCCAGCAGCTCAGCGTTTATTAATCAAAAAAGATGAACCCCCAAAAGCCACCATTATAAAGCCGTACAACGACGGAAGCTTTGTGATTGATGGTAACGATGTAGAGGTGCTGGTAGAAGCTTTTGATGACTTAGGGCCCGAGGGTATCGATCATGTTGTTTTTTATGTCAACGGGCAGCCAGTTCGAGATGTCTATCAAAGTATTGGGGTCGATGAAGGCGCTTATGCACAAGACCATGTATACCGTGCCTTTTTGCCAGCGCCGCAAAGTGTTGATGGGTTTTACGTTCAAGCGATTGCTTATGATGTGTTAGGTCAAGCGGCTGAAACCCAAGTTGTATTAATTGGGCAAATCAAAGACACCGTGCCTCCTGAAATCAATATTCTGACGCCGCCAGCGCTTGATATTATTACGACTGCCAAAACAGTTGTATCGGTTGTGTCTGTTATTGATGCTGGTCGTCCTATATCAAAAGTTGATCAGATATGGCAGCGGGTTTTCACGAATGACATGGGCGAAGAGCAGACGTTATTTGAAAGCAAAGCACTCACTTTGACTGCGAACAATAATGCGAATGAAGTTGATGGTATCCCCCCTAGCGACCCCTCTAACTATTATTTTATTTATAATGCCGACTTTACTGATGGAGATATTTTAAACCGTGGTAGTCAACGTAATGAACGTGTTTGTGCAACCACTCGAGTCTTTAACAAGGTTAGTACTCGGTCAGGTAAAGGTACCGATGATGTAATCATACAAGACGAAGAGCAAGCGCAAGAGACTGTATGTTATGAAGTGGGTTTGCCTATTTCTGAAAGGCGTTACTTGCAAGTGACCGAGGATGCATCTTCGCGCGCGGTGAGTGAAAATGCCTATTACAGCGCATTAGATCGCTATGAATCCTACCAAAAAACGGGTTCATTTATAGGTGCGTGGTCTACCTTTGACCCTATGCGTATAGAAGATGGCTTATTCATTAAGCGTGAATCATTGGGTGATCGGGCGCTAGAGCGAACGGGGTTGTTTCTCTTAGATGCAACAGATGAAACGCAAGGCGGTAATGGCAAGTTTTATAGTTATGACGCGAATGTGGTGGGTAGTTATAATATTTTTGCCGGTACGATTGGTGAAATTAAAGCCGATGAGAACACCGTGTTTGCTGCAAAGTCGGGTGTACTGTATGAAGATGCGCTGGATCAAGACGCTGAACCGTGTCAAGCCAGTGCGTCTCCCTCTCCACCTGGGTGCGATTTTTATAAAGGTTTAAAAAGTACTATCCAAAAAGCCCACAAGGATGATGCCGATACACTGTCGAAATTTATATTTGAGGAAAATACATTAGGCGAGTTACTGATTTTTGTGGGTAAAAATACAGAAGCTGGTTTAGGTTTGTTTCCGTCCGTAAATGGCCGAATCGATTTACCCTTCAAAGAAGTGTACGGCTTGGACCGTAAAGATGATTTGGTCTTAGTGGCTAACGGGAATGGCGGCATACAGGCTATAGATGTCTCTAATTTTTCGGCGCCTTATCATGTGGGTTACATCAAACCCGACGGTTACAGTCGTGATGTTGCTATTAAAGATAATTTCGCTTTTATTGCGGCCTCGCACCAAGGTTTGGTGGTTGCTGATATTGCGGACCCTACATTACCGATTATTAGCGCTGTTGATACCATGGGTATTGCTAACCGGTTAACGCTTGTGGGCGATCGCGTTTTTGTAACGGATATGGTGGGTGATGGTGGTTCATCGCAACTGAATATTTTTGATATTAGTGACCCTTATAACCCACGTATGCAGCATGTAATAGAGCTTAAACCTGCACGCCCCGATTTGGTTAGCCACGGTGCTTATGATGTTGAAGTATCCGGTAATCTCGCGTTTGTGTCTGTTCATTATCGTGATCAAGCATTTCAACCTGTACAGGCCATTGTAGAGGTGATTGATCTAGCCAAAATTGATAACCCTAACAGGGATGCAACCAAGCCGGTTAATGTGATTGCTAAGGCGAGCGCTAGCAATTTTGCCACACGTGGGCTACATGTGAGTGATGGTAGTGTTTTTGTGGCCGCCGGCACCGAAGGTTTTGCTCGCGTAAAAATGCCAGAGCTTACCGTACTAGGGCATGCACCATATGCTGATGAAAGTGATGTGGCGACCGATATTACTGCGATGAGACTTGATTTTTCTGCGGTGATAGAAACGTTAGCGACAGAGTCGTCTATTGACTCTATCAGTGAGTATATTGAAGTTTATGAGGGCGACCCTAGCTTTGGTGCACAAGAGATATCAAATGATTTCACGGTTAAATTTACTCAGCTAGAAAACATTGAAAAACGTAATGAAGTATTGTTACAGCCCAATAGGCCTTTGGTAGCCAATACGCGCTATACCGTTATTGTAAAACAAGGGTTAAAGCCTGTCTCGGGTGACCCGTTAGGTGACGACTATCGTTTTAACTTTATTACTTCAGCGGCAGGTAGTGCACAAGCGCCAGATATTACACAAATATGCGCTGTCGATTCTATAGCCTATGAAGAGGGTGAAGTTAAGTGTATTGCTGCAGGCGGTATTGAAGGCGGTACTAAAGTGCGCATTACGGGTAAAAACTTTGGCGCGAATGCTCGGCTCATTATTGGTGGCCAGGCGCTGATTGTTGAGACTATTAAGCTGGCAGAAACAGATGATGGGTTTGATGTTATCTCGGCAACAACAGTAGCTAATTATGCCGGCCCTGCCGCAGTGACTGTTACAAATGAAGCTGGCTTGAGCAATACGGTTTTAGGTGGTTATATTTATGTTGATTTGTTAAAAATATCATTTATTAATCCCTCTGTCGTAAGCACAACGCAAGCGGGTCGCAATGATAGCTTGTCTATTGTGGGTTATGGTTTCCATCCCGATATCACGCTAAAAGCTTATCGCTCAGGTGATGCCGATCATTGTAAAACGGCAACGCAAAATACAGATCGCTGTGTGATTGATCAGCCCGACCAAGATCGCTTACGGTTATACAGCGCAGAAAAAATGTCATGGCTCGCGCCAGATTTTAGTCGCGATAGCGAACCTTACCGTGGTTTTATTGATGTCGAACTCACAGATCCTAACGGTCGCGCATTTATATTACGCAATGCATTATTTTATGGCCGCCTAACGGTTAACCGTGAATTAGTCACAGCTAAGCGCTTCACTAAAGTAGATATCGCTAAGCGATTAGACGATTTGGCTGAACGCTCAGTCGGTTCATTACTTGAGCCAAAAGACGTTTTAAAATTACCACCGGGCGAAATAGTTGGGTTAGAGGTTGATGAGCAATTAGGTTGGATTTATGTATTAGGCCGAGGCTTGCACGATACCCAGAGCCCTTCGCGTATCACACAAGAGAGTGAAGTTGATAATTTTTATGCCCCAGGCTGGATTAGCTTAGTTAAGTATAACCGTAGTTCATTACACTTGAGCGAGGATGAACTCAGCGCAGAGCATAGTGTTGTATCGAACGGCGTTGCCGATATAGCGCCACGCCATGGTTTAGGTTATTACGACTTACCAAAAGACTTGGTGGCTATTGGTTTGGCTTTAGTGAATGAGTATGTATACGTATTGGCTAAAGGGTATAACTTTCCTTATATTAATAAGCCTAATGAAGGGCGCTCGCACCTATTAATATTTGATCGTGAGACGGCTTTAAATGGCGATGACAGTTCGGTCAAAAATCGTGAAATACGTGTTGCTGTCCCATTAGCAGGTGAAGGTATTCCGCAAACGATTGAGGTGGTTGAAGGCTTAGCTGTGATTAATATGGGGCTGAAAGGTGTCCAGCTATTAAGTTTAGCGGATCCTCTTAACCCTGTAACAGTCGGTAATATAACGCATGGTATTATTAATCGTAAGAATGTTCCGCTCAATGTCTTTGATGCCAAAGTGATTGGCGACTATTTACATATTAATGGGACTGAGGTAGGTGCTAACTCTGAGCGCACACCCATGGTACGCTTGGTGTTTGATATCACCAAGCCCTCGTTGCCGCAAATTTCAGTGGCAAAATGGGGTGGTTTATCGTCTGTTGCCAATGGCTCTACGCAGTTTGTGACTGGCAATGGTCTGCTTGTCGTCGATGCTGAAAAGGGCCAATACCTGCGCGAGCTAGGGCGTTATCAAGAGAATGGTTTTGTCGTGCCGGGTATTTCTTCAGCCATTCAAACACTCGGTAGCAGTGCTGTTAACTTAACGCGTAAAGAGAAAAAGGGTGATTGTGGTTTTAATGTAGGCTCAATTGGCTTTAGTGATGTATCAAATGCTAAGCCTACGAGTACTTATTTGAGTGTTTACGATACTGGCCGCGTAGATAATATTCATTTATTAGATGCTCTCACGGATGACAATGCTTGTCAGTTTCAAGAAATCTATAAAAGCTTTGTTAAGCAAGACCCGCTTGTGTATACAAAAGATGGTTTAGCTGTGTATGCCATTAATAATATTAGCGAAGAAGATGGCCTTGGTTCGCAGTTAAATATTGTCGATACGCTGATTCAAGATTTAGCCTATTCATATCCACAACAAGCAGCAATAGGTATGGGTATTGACCGTGGTGTTGAGTTGTACTTTACCCAGGCAATAGCAGCAAAAACAGATAAGCAAAAAGCGTATTTACGCCAATTTATTCAATGGCGTTCTGAAAGTGATGATGTCGATTTTACTATTATTGCGGATACGGATAACCCACGTCACATCACACTGCAAGCCACTAAAAACTTGAGCGCTAATACAGATTACAGCATAACCTTTAGTGCTAAAGCAGGCAGTCGTAGGACTATAGGGCTATTTGATTATGTATTGAACTTTACGACAGGTTCTGCCGGCGGTGCCCGTGTTGCATTGCACTCGGTGGCACCGGCCTATATTCCCGTTGCAGGCGGCACAATTAATGTCACAATTCGCAACGGCCTAGACCCTAAATTTTATATAGGCGCTAAGCTGGGTACCAGTGAGGTCCTTAGCGTCGATGGCGAGTTTAGTACTTATCAAGTCAGTGCTGCACCCAGTGAAGTGACCGGTCCATCTACATTAAAGGTTGTATCAGCCAACGGTTCTTCGTCTCGTTGGTTGGGTGCATTAACCTATGTTGAAGAAATGGAATTACTGGAAGTACTTCCTGCTCAAGGCAGTTTAAATGGCGGTACACGGGTTCAACTTAAAGGTCGAGGTTTTAAAACCGACTCAACCATAACGGTTAAGTTTGGTGATTACCTTGCACGTAATGTGCAAGTGATTGACTCACAAACCATTGAGTTAATTACCCCTGCCGCTCGGTTAGGTCGCGTTGATGTTTCTATTAGTACCAGCGACAACTCGGTAGGGTTATTAAAGCAAGGCTTTACGTATTTACAACCTGTGCAAGGCGCTATTAAAAACAAGGGCGATACAATCTATGAATTAATACTCGACCCCTCTGGTACTTGGGGTATTGCGGCAGCTGGGGGCAACGGCGTTGAAATTTATAATATTCATGCATCGACTTATACCGGCAATAGTGATGATGTATTAAATCTGGATGATCTTCAGTTTTTAATTGATGAAAATGGCGACGGTTTAGATGATCGATTGGCTGTCTCTATTCAACTGCCCGGTGGCTATAGCGCCGTAGGTGTTGATACTTATTTTGAAAAAGGTCGCGACCGTGTTTTTGCAACGGCAGTACAATTTAGCAAAGAGACAGGCTTGCCTGTTGCTGCGCGCCTTTTTGTTATTTCTGTAGCCTTTGATGCCGATCATATTGTATCGACCACAATTATTAATAGCATTGAATTACCCACCTCTGCCGCTCGTGGTGTCGATGTAAATAATCATCAGGTGCTTGTAGCCATGGATCGCTCGGGTGTTGCTATGTTTGATGGTTATTTACAAAGTAAGATGTATATCGTAGATAACCTATCGTTAAACGATCAAGCGGCACTGGATGTTAGTCATTTACCGGCTTTATCTGGCCAGCCTTCTCGCTTTGTTATTGTTGGTGGTGAGTTTAATTACAGTGAGAATAAACTCGTACAAGCAGAGGCGGCCGGCTCGGGTGGTTTTTATATTGCACAGCATACCAATACCGATGGCCTAAAAGTGATTAGCGAGCTTGATCTGCCGGCATCGCGTGTGAGTATTGCTGGTCATTACGCTTTTGTTGCTGCTGGCGATAGTGGCTTTGTTGTGGTTGATATCACCGATGTTTATGCCCCCGTTATTGTTAGCCGCTTGGCAGATGTTGGGCATGTTTATGATATAGATATTAAAGGTAATACGGCTTATTTGGCACTAGGCACACGCGGGGTGTTGGCTGTTGATATTACACAGCCTACTGCGCCTGTTATTGCTGAGGGCATGGGGTTATTACATCAAGATTCTCATATCGTAACGGTTGCTGCAGGTTTTGGTGATGTCATCAGTGGCGGTCATTTAGGCGATGGCAATACGGTTATTGAAATGACACCTGATGCGATACTAGCGATATTTCGTAGCGAGCCTATCTCTGGGTTTTTAGGCGCCGATGCACAGGGTAAGGTTAAGTTGTCGGTCAGCTTTAATAAATCTATCGATTTACCTGCCGATAATACTCAGTACTTTAAATTGTTGAATCAAGCAGGCCAGGCTGTGCCCCATGATATTGTTATTAACAATAATCAAGCCACCTTGACACTGACACCTCAAGCGCTAGAGCAGCTAGTGGAGGGTGATGGCTTAACGTTGTTTATTCATGCGGGTCTTAAAGTCATTAAGCCGCTTATCGATGGCGGCTCTATTACTCAATTTGAATTAAAGCAAACCCAAGCGATTGACTTTATTTATCGAGGGCTAAATAGTGCGGCTCCTGAAGTACAAGATTTATTGCCGCGCCATGTTGAGCTGAATAAACCGTTATTAGCCACTTTATCGGTACGGAATATACCGGCGTCTTTAGAGGGCGTATCTGTTGAGATTGCCGGCCAACCTGCCGTGATATTGGGTATTGAAAACAGTGCAAATAATGCCGGCGTTGCGATTATCCAATTACAAATACCGGCAATCACTCAGCCAGGCTTGTATGATTTAACGTTAACTAAAGCCACGCAATTCACTTCACAAACTGCGCGTTTACACGGTGCCTTAGCCGTCGACTCACCCATTGCATTACAGCGACTGACCCCAGGCTGGGGACCTATTGGTGGCGGTACGGTGATTGATGTTTACGGTAAAGGTTTTGAGCCGGGCAATACAGTATTTAAGGGTATGCAGATCCGTTTAGGCGAAACCCCGGTGACGGGCGTCACGGTGTTATCGACTCAACATATGCGCATTACTGCGCCCAGAGGGTTTGCCGGTAAACACACTCTAGTGGTAGAGGACCGGTATGGTAATACCGCAACATTAGAGCGTGAGCAGGGCTTTGGTTACGGATTAAAACGATTATCTCAGGTGAGTGCTAATTTTGTTTCACCTTATAAAATTGTTGTAGACCCCGAAACTGGCGTTGCCATCACTAACGGTAATTTATTAAGTAATGGCTATCAGAATTTAATGATTAACGGGGTTAATCTGCCCGAAAATCGTCGAATTGCGAGCTTTGATATTCAAGATGCTTACAAGCCCTTATTTGTCGGCGGTGGCAGCGCGTTGCCTGTGCAATGTGATACCAGCTGGCAATGTCGATTAAAAACGAGCCAATATGTTTTAGGTGGAATCGAAAACCCCACGCCAGAGCAGCAATTAGCGTTAACGCGCTCAAAAGCCGCCGATTTTGTTACAGGGGTCGATTCACTTGGTTTTACCATTAACCGTGAATGGGAAGAGGGTGCGTGGCGTAAGCGAGGTTATATCGCCAGTGGTACTGGCGGCGTTGCGCGCGTTAATTTAGATGAGCAAAACGGCTTTCAATATATTAATGAGGTCGCTTTTAGCGGGCTATTAGCGTCTGATGTGATTAAACATGGGCCGGGGGCTTTGGTTGCACTGAATGCACCTGGCCCACCGCGGCCTGGCGATATAGGTCCATGTTCTTTTGCCGAAGCCACTAAAGGCGCTACGCCACAGTCAATTGTTTCTGTTAACTACACCGATAGTAATGATCCCGTTGTTTATAATGGTTCACTAGGGGCTGGTGCTCATTTATTTTTACAGTCTGATGGGTGGTTATATACCGGCGGTGCCATTTCTAATGTGCAATGGGCGCTTGACGATGACTGTCCTGCATTACCAGAATATTCGGCAGCATCACCCAAAGAAAAATCAGAATCCACATTGTCGCTGGTGAATCTTTTTGATCGCACCCTTGATAGTACATTGTCTTTTGCCGGTAATATTCGTGACTTAGTCCGTTTTGGTGATTATTTAATCGTGGCCTTCGGTAGCGGTGGCGTAGAAATGCTGCACCTAGATCGACCACACGAGCGTCAAATATTACAGATTGATAGCGCCTTACAGTCGGTGGCAGGTCAAGGTATGGGGCTGACACTACACGGCAGCACTTTGCTCATTAGTAGTGGTTCAGGCATTATTATTTATGATTTATCAAACCCTGCTGCACCTAAAGTGGTATCGGCCGGTAATGAAGAGACCATTCATGGCGCGACCTTATATAAAGACCGCTTATTAGCGGTAGCGCGCAGTAATGGCTTACAAACTTTCCAAATACCGGGCAGTTTAGTGGTTTCTTCATCTATTGCTGAGGGCGATTTTTTAAGCCTTGATGAGTCACAAGCCTTTACGCTTTCATTTAACGAAGCCATAAAGCTCACCTCACTTCAAGAAGCCGGCGCAGTCACGGTACACACCGTGAACCCAAACACCGGTCAAACCATGCCTGTGGCTGCTTCTATCGAACCTTATTTATCGAATGACGAAGAGGGTAATAGCGAAGGTGGCAATAACCATGAAGACAAGAACCAAGAGGGTTTTGAGCACTTTAAATTAAACTTTATTCGCTCGCCCGAGCAACCCTTGATTGTATCGGTGAATACCGCGGCTAATTTGCGCGGGACCGGTTTATGGGCGCCTTTTAGTGTGCGTTTTAATACAACCGATGATAATCATTTTCAGCCTAAAATCGAACAAGTTTTAGGTGGCGTTTATAATCGTGATGACGCGCAATCAATCACGATTAAAGGCCAAGGTTTTAGAGCCCAGTCACAAGTGTTTATCGGTAGCTTGCCCGTTGCAGCGCAATTAACGGCTGACGGTGATTTAACCTTAGACTCGGCAGAAGTTAACTTTTTAGATTTGCCAGTAGGTGTTTATCACCTACGAGTCGTCGATGGTCCGTTAATGGACTTTTGGTTGGGCGCGATTGTTGTTGCCGATGAAATCTTACGTGCAACGCCGGAATCATTAGTTGCCACTAATGCTCAGTTTAATATGCAGCCTAATTCAGGTGATCAATTAGGTGGCGTGAAAATTGATATTAACATTAATAAAGATATTTTATTGCCGGGCACCAAAGTTCGATTAAAGTCGATAACAACGGGTAAAGAAATCTATACCGGTTACACCTCGCAAGAAAAAGAGCAAGAAACAACCATTGATTTACGTGATGATGTGAAGTCACTTCGTACGTTTAGCTTTGTATTGCCTGGTGTACCAGAGCCTGACTTGTACCAAGTGTATTTAGATATTCCGCGTGGTGATCTTACACAGGCAGTATTTGTAGGTGATTTTTCGTATACCTTGCCGCAGGGTTTAGGCATTGATTTACCGAATTACCCGCCCATGCGAATGAGTGCGGCGCACATGGAAGGCGATCTGTTGTATGTGGGTATTGATAAAGGGGCGAGTAATCAATTTAATCCCTTTGTTATTGACTCCGGCTTTGAAATCTATGATGTTAAAATTTGGGAGCGCCCAATACGTTTGACGCAATTAGCACTTGAACAGCCTGTTCATGGCTTAGCGGTATTAGATAATATCGTATATTTAGCCAATGATATTGACGGTGTTCGTGTGGTTGATACAGCGGATAAAACACAGCCGCTATTGGTCGAAACCTCTGCGACACCAGGGTATTCCACGGTTGATGTGTCAGTGAATAAGACTTTAGGGTTGCTGGCAATTGCTGCAAATAATACCCAAGGGAAAGGTTTTATCCGCTTTCGTGCTATAGGTGCTGAAGTCTTAACGCAGGTTCCTGAATATTCAGATATTCTATTTGAAGAGGCGCAGGGTCACGGTTTAGTCGGTAAACCTTTGGATATTGAATGGCAAGATAACTCGCTCTACGTAATGTATGAGCATAATACGCGCCTGTGGTTAGCGGTATTGTCTAATTTAGCGGGCGAAATAACAGTTAAACGCCAGTTGATTGAACGAGCAAACATTGGTGGGGCTAATGTAGCGCCTTCTTTATTGGTCAATTACGGTCGAGTACATCTATCAGTGGGTGGCGAGCTAATCACACTTGCTGAAACACAAAGCGGCTTTGATGCGGTGTATTGGCAAGACAGCGCACAACCTAATGGAGAGGTTTTTGCTGGTGGCGGTGTTACAATGACAGCCACGCAAACAGGTACGGTAACGAATAAAAGCAATGAATTACAGCTTGTTGATATTGTACCGGCACCGAGCACTCGTATTGGGCAAGGCAGTACGATTGTCTTTAAATTTAATGGTTTTATTAATACAGGAACAGCCGATTCACAAGGCCAAGTGACCTTTGCATTAACCGATGCGCTTACGCTAACGAATAGCACAGAGGGTGCTGCGCTGAACGCGCAGTGCTATGAGCTGACTGCCGAAAACCGTATAAACGGTGGGTTTATTTCAGTTGTTATGACCTCAAAGTGCGAGAGTGCATTTGATTTTACCATTGCGATCAATCAAAACTTAAAGGGGCAAAATGGTCAGCCTTTAGTCTCCCCGATTATGGCTAATTACCACTTTGAGCCAGCACAAAAACCCCACATTATTCAAGTGGTTCGTATTAATGGCAATACTACCAGCCACTTTTTTCACGGTGGCGCGACCGGTGATAACACCGAAGTTGCGCACATTAGCGGCTCCGGTTTTGGTGAAGATGCTAGCGCGCTAGAGGTGTTTATTGGCGATACACCGGTAGTGTTGGACTCGGTGACGAGCGATTTAATTATCTTTAAGGTGCCTGATTTAAAAATCGCATCTACCAGTGCGTCTTTATCCGTTACAGTAAAACGCGCAGGGCTGAGTGATACCTTATTTGGTGCAATGGCTATTTTACCTGTTGCCTCGGTAGATGATGTATCTCCGCGTACGGGCAGCCCGCAAGGTGGTAATTATGTGCATATTTATGGTCGTGGTTTTAGCCATAGCACAACGGTTACGTTTCAAAAGGCTAAGGCTGGCGATTTAACCGTTTACTCAAGTAATCACATTCGTGTACGAGTGCCTTCGGGCAGCTTTGGTCATGCAGATGTCTCGGTAGAAAATAGCTTGTTCGCTAATGAGAAATTTACACTGCCCAATGCTTACTTTTACTCAGGCCGTGAAACAGGCTCTGTACAATTGTCCGATGACGCCCCGTCGCCTATTTCCGCTTTAGCGGTGAGTAATCAAGTGCTTTATGCCATTACCGGTGGCTATTTTGATGTTGTCAACAGCACGGGCGACTTTGTTAAACGTATTGAATCTAAGCAAGCTCGTTTGGTGTTAGCGGATGTCTCTGACCCTGTGCATCCTATTATTTTAGAAAAGCAGCACGCAGGACAAAACCGGCCTTACCACCTTGAGGTGGCCAATTTAGGTCATCAAGGTTTTGTCGCAATGCAAATTAGCGATAATAGTTTATTTGTGGGTGGTGGCAGAAGCCTGTATCACTACGACTTAACATTGCCTACAGACCCTTATTTACTTGAAACTTTACCCACAGTGGCTGAGATCAATGATTTAGCAATAGAGGGTAACGCTTTATACGTTGCCACTAATGACGGTTTGCAGGTATTAGCGAAAGGCGATGATGGTTTTATGGTGCCCGTTGCTGCTTTAAATAGACAGCAGCTAGGTGGCGTGCCTACACGCATGGTGATTAATGAGGGCTCTTTGTGGTTGGCAATGCGCGACCAAAAGCAGCTCGTTGATATTGATTTAGAAACAGGCCTTTATAATGTTGTTAAGCGTTTACCGGCTAAACTCAAAGGCATTGATGGCGGCGCTATCGCCCCTGAAGATGTCTTGGTCTACCATAATTTATTATTAGTTTCTACCGGTGATAATGCCTCTGTTTTGGTTTATGAAATAGATGGCTTATCGCTTGAACCTGTTGCCGAGCTAGCGCTGCATAACCTTGTGCAGCATGGTGGGCTTTTTGCGGGTGATTTATCGGTGGTTGGGCAAACGCTCTATGTGGCATCAGGACAAGGTGATTTACAGTTATTTAATATAGCGCCATGGATGAATGGAATCTTTAACCAAGAAATCACCTTAAGCGATTATTTTGCTGTGACAGGTAACGTTAATAGCTTTGCCTTTAGCCCCGAGGCTATTTATGCCGGCGCTACCTTTGCATTAATTGACGGTGAAGCTAAAGAAAACCCTATTGATGAATCTGTAAATTATATGGGTGGCTCATTAAATACTATCGTCAATAGTACTTTGACTGTGGTGTCACAAGTGCCTTTAGTCGGTGATGTACATCCGGCTAATCAAGCGATTGAAATTCAATTTAATCGCTTGTTAAATCAAGCGCAGTTAGTCGACTCTGTACTGCCTGCTTCGTTAGCGCTAGTGGGCGACAGCGATAATACGGTGGTTGATATTGCACTGAGTCAGCGTGTAAATAATGATGGCGGTTTATTACGTGTTGTCCCCACGAGCGCTCTGGTGGCCGGTAAACAATACCAAATCACATTTGAGCCGTGGCTAAAAGATTTACATGGCAATGAACTTGGTGAAGCTTATACCTTTAGGTTTACGGTAGAGGCGGGCAGCCGGCCAGTCATTGATGATGTTTCACCGTCAGCACTGAGCTGGCGCGGTGGCGAAACGCTTACCCTGTATGGTCAATATTTTACCGAAGATACAATAATCAGTATTGGTGGCCAAACAATCCCAAGCGATGCGGTAACCTTTATTAGCGCCAGTGAACTGACCATTGTGCTGCCGGCCTTATTAAGTGCGCCGCAACAAAACCGTGTTGTGGGTGTGAGTGTCTCGAATGGCAGCTTAGTCGATTTTGACAGTGCAGCCTTTAGTTATGTGACTGACCCTACGATTAAAGCCATTGGACTTTATGATCGAATAACCGAAAAATTGATGAAGAACGAGCGCACGCTGCTGTTTAATGCCGGTGAAGTGATCGGTATTCAAGGTGAGGGTATTAATCGTGATACGCGTGTGCGCATTAATGGCGCACCAGTATTAGATGTACGGGTAGAAGATGCACAGACCATCAGCTTTTTGGCACCACAAGATACTTTAGGCACACTGTCAATCGAACTATCTAACGGCACCTTCGCCGCAGATACTGCTATTGATCAGTCGCTAGAGGTGATTATTGATGGAGGGTTGGCTTTAGGCGCTTTGGGAGTGTCCGATCGCAGTCGTCAAATAATGGTGGCAGCAACAGCGAAAGAGCTTCGCGTATTCACTTTACAAGACAGCCGTTTACCCTTATTACTTTCACAGGGGGCATTAACTGAACCTGCCGCAGCTATAGCAACCGATGGTGGCTACATCGCTGTTTTAGGCAAGGTAACCGGCGATATTACAATATTTGATATTAGCAATTTGTATGTTCCGGTCATTAGCCAAGTGATTCGTAATGATTTTGCACAAAGCTATTCGGATATTCGCTTACATAATGGCTTGCTTATGGCGCGTACCGAGCAAGCACTTTACTACGGCAGTGTTACCAGTGCCGTACTTCAAGAGTCGCCACTGAGTACTCAGCCGATAGATGTGATCAATATCGATGAAAAAGTGTTTGTGCTTTATGATACAACGATCGAAGTGCGATTACTCAATGATTTAAAGACTATTATTCGCACGGTTGAGCACAACGGCACAAATCCGCAAAAGCTTTTTGCAGGCACAAATAATTTATTGCTGGCCAATCGCAATAATGTCTTCGTTTGGTCGCTCAATCATCTGGTTGCCGGCGATACTTATTATGCTCAATTACCGCTTGGCGCTTCTGAGTATTTATCACTCGCACTCAATGGCGAATTATTGGTTGTCGCCAATGATGATGGCATTCAGCTTTATGATGCGAGTGTTGCTGAACAGCAATTAGTCTTGGCGCCCATTACCCGTATTAATACCGGTATTCAAATACGTCAACTCAGTCGCTTACGTTTTACCCGCAATTTATTAGAGTGGCATACAAACAACGGGCAATACTTTACAGCATTAGTCCCTTTGGCAAATGTCAGTGATATAGCACCTAGTGTATTAGCATTGCCCGATCAAAATATTGGGCTGGTGTTGGCAGGCCGTTTGGATGATTTTTATGAGGCATCTATTGCGGTAACCTCTCAAAATACAAACACTCACATTGAGGGACTTTCTCAGGTACAAGGCGATGTATTAACCTTTAAGCCGGCACAAAATTATGTCTTAGGTGAATCGTATCAGCTGTCTATTTCAGGTGTGCAGTCTTCGATTAAAGGCGGCGCTATGACGTATGATATGCCGCGCCATATCACGACCGAACCATTGTTTGGCTTAACCGACGCTAAGGTGCACACAATAGCGCCCAAGGTTATTTTAAGTGATGTTGCAACCACCGTAACAGTGCACGGCGAGTCGCTCGATCAATTAGAGCAGCTTGATATTGGCGGCTTGATTTATACCGCTGCAAATTGGACTGTCGCTAGCAATGCTAAGACACTGCAATTAGACATTCAAATACCCACGCAAGGCTTGTTAAGTCTGCGTGCTTATAGTCAGGGTTTAGTGCAAACACTCCCCGCCTTATTAGAGGTGGTCGCGCCACTCGCGATTGATGATGTAATAGCCATAGATGGCGGAGTCAGTGATTCAGGTGGCTCTCTTATTACAGTCACTGCATCAGGTTTAAGTTCTGATGTGACGGCGCATTGGTTTGCCATTAATCGCAATATTGTACCGGCAAACAATAACCAAGTCGCGTTTACACGCGATGCAACAGGCCTACATTTTATCGCCCCTAACGCATTATTAGGCGAGCGTTACACGCTGGCTTTAGTGCGCCGCTCAACCGGTGAACAAGTGATCTTTGATCAAGGCAGTATTGGTGCTGTTGATGATACCGCTCCACAAGTGACGTTACTGCAAAGCTTAGGGTACACCAAGCCCTTAGTATTAACCGTCACCGAGCCATTAGCCGCTGATATGACTTGGCAGGTAACCCAAGTGTTTAAAGATTATCAGGTGCGTGAAGAACCACAGGTTGATATTTCGGAGCGTTTTGCTTTAGAGGTGTCAAACTATGCCTTAACGCTTGGCCTTAAACCCGGCCAAAGCCTTGAGCACAATGCGGTTTATCGTATAACGATCTCGGGCTTGGTTGATTTACAGGGTAATTTACCGGTTGATAATAATGTAGTCATTGGCGGTGTTTTACACAGTGAATTTGTCGCGAATGATTTATTAGCGCCCAATGTTGGCACAATGACACTCACCAATGAGCAAGGCATCGCGGTACAAAGTGGTAGTGCGTTAAAATCCGGCTCATCTTATTTATTCCGTGCGTTAGCGCGTGATAATGTCGCTGTCGATAAGCAACTTAAATACAGCTATCGCCTATCCGGTGATGACGGTTTAACTTGGCTGTCGGCATGGTTACCGCTGACAACGAGCAAAATCGGTACCGCCGATTTACGTTTTGATGTTGCCGCTAGTTTTGCTGATGTACTACTGCTCATACGTGTCAGTGATGGTACCAATGCCGCCGAACGTGGTTATCGCTTTCCAGTAGCTAACCCGCAGTTAAATGCTGTATTTGGCCATGCACCTTTGCGTATTGAAGAGCTCAATACTGTGACATTGTCTTATCAGTTAACCGGTGATACCCGCCTGATTCAATCCGGTGAAAAAGCCGTATTAGTGCGCACCGATAGTCGTGGGCCTTGGCGCAAGGCTCACTTAAACCGTGAAACAGGTATTGTTAGTTACACCTATAAAGCAGCCCGTTTAAAGACGTTAACAACGGATGACTCGTTAACCACCACAACATCACTGCGTGTCGAATATGGCCTGACAGGGGATACGCGTGTGGTGTTATTTACCGGTGATGTAGTGATTCACAAAGACACGACTGCGCCGGTTGTCGATATTGTGTCGCCGGCTGATGGGACTTTTGTACCCAAAGGCGAAGTGGTTGATATTGTTGTGCAAAGCTTTGATCAAACAGGTATTGCCCAGGTTGAAGTGTGTGTGGGTGATGCTATTGCCACCGCTCAATGCCAAGATGTGATCGGCACTAATGTGTATGCCTTAGCGGTCCCTGATAATGACAAAACCTTGACTGTGCATGCCCGCGCTCGCGATTTGAATGGTTTAACAAGCGCGCTAAAAACCATCACGCTACAACCTGTTGATGGCCAATCATCCGTGCCTGAGCTGACTTTTATAACCCCTCAAAATGGCGTAACACTAAGAGCCGGCCAAACGGTTAATTGGCAGTTGCATATGCAAGGGGTAGCGCAAGCGACCCTACACTTTGATTGGGGTGGCGACGCCGCCAACCCTGTTATTGCCCCCATCGTTGTAATGGCTGAGTCGGGTTTAGCGTCAATGACTGTGCCCGCCAACTTATCGAATGGCTTAATTGTCGTGCGTGCACAGGCCACTTACAATGGCCGCACGCTTACGGCAACAGCGTATGTGAATGTGTTGGCTGATGACGGTATTAAAACACCGGCACAGCTATTAGTGTCACCTCATCGCACAGTACTTGCGGGTACTTCTGTACGCTTTAGTGCAGCAGCGCCAGCGCAGATGACTGATTATTCAGAGCGTTCACACATTGTGATGGATGAGCCTAATCGTGAGCCAGAGGCCTTTGGCTTTAACACTGAGCATACAATTCAAACCACGGTTAACAGCGGTAATGTGCATTTAGAGGCCTTATTAGAAGATGTTTCTGGCCATACAGTCTCAACCAAACACACGTTAACCAAAGAAGCCTACTTTAGCGCAGAGCCTAAGCCTTACTATACCCCAGAGCCAAACCGTGAAGTGGTAGCACTCACAGCCGCCAGCACCTATGGCGCCGGTGTTGTGTGGGCAGAGCAAGTTTTTGGTGGCGGTATTATTGTACGTGATAGTGCACAAGTGATTGCCCGCTTACCATACGGGCAAATAGAAGAGCTCACCTTTACCGGTAGCGGTGTTTTATTGGTCAGCCAAGACAACGGCTTACGCCAATGGCATTATTGGAGCCAATCAAGCGCAGGGCTTACCGAGTACAGCGGTCGTTTACACGGCGAGCTTGTCGGTGCATCAGGCCACTTTGCCTTTGTGCGCTATGGCGATATTGTGACCGCTTTTGACCTTACCGTAGCACAGGGTTTAGTGGCCGGTGTTGATGTGCAACATGCCAGTGCCTTGGCTGTTGCAGCAGGGCGCTTGTGGGTGCTAACGGGCGACAGTGTTATGGCTTATAGCGTTGGCTTGGGTGAAGGCTCGCCATTAAGCGGTATGCCACAATTACAGCCAGTGGCTTCAATAGCCCTTACGCAGACCTTTACAGGTATGCATGCCGAGCCAACCGCTTTAGTGCTTTGGGATGAGCAGGGTAACACTCAGCGTTGGAACATAACCGCCGACGGGTCTTATGTATCTGCGGTGCAGTGGTTGAGTGAGCAGCCCGTGGAGGCCGCTTTAATAGACGGCGACATAACCTGGTTGCGTACCCGCGGCACATTGACTGATGTGAGCTGGCAGGCTTGGCGCGGCGGCGAACTTATTGCGCGCGTCTTTGAAGCAACAGCCCATCTTGCGATTACCCCAAGCCAATGGCGCTGGATTGGCGCAAATGGTGATATTGTTGGGCGTGATGTACAGGTTGATAGCGCCCTTAAGGCACCGGTCTTACACACTTACAGCTTACCGTTAGCGCACTTAGTCGTTATTGATGGGGCGGTTATTGATGGGGTTGCTATTGATAGAGCTGCTGCGCACACCGCGTTTGAGCAGGTTGTTTTTACTGATGCGAACGGGCAGGCCGTACCGGCTCAGCCCATTGTGAATATTGGCCAATACGATACCCATTTTGCTGAAGCGTCTGTTAAAGGGCAGGCTTGGTTAATCAGTCGCCGCCATAGTGTAGGCGGCACGCTCAATGCAGCGATTCACTTCCACGGCGGCATAACTGAAGGGCAAAGGCTTACGGTAACCCCCGCCAGCGCAGCACAAGGCGAGCTTAAACCTGTGGCCAGCCAAGTTATCGCGGCGCAGGCTTTTGTGCCTTTATCACTCACCTTAACAGCGGGTGCAGCTAATACCGTTACGGTCAATACTTTACCGGTTACAACCTTGGCCGATAGCGCCTTTAGTTGGTTAGCTTTACCAGCCACAGGCGCAACCCAAAGCGTGTCTTGGTTAGCTGATGAGGTATTAATGGATGCCAGTACTATCACCCTTACCCCTAATGGTAGTGCGAACGTTGGCATGAGCATTACAGGGTTTAGTAATAATGCTGTAATGGCCGAATCTAGCGAGCTGTCCTTTAGTTATGCGATTGATACCACACTCGAAGACCGTTTATTAAAAGCGGTGTTAATTAGCTTAAAAACCTTTAATGGCGATACCATCACTCAGTGGGTGACAACAAGTGCTAGCGCGAAGGTTAGCCTACGCTTGCCCGCTGTAGCGCAACTAGAAACCTATACCGTGAATGTACAAGCGTTTATGGGTGATGAATATGCGCATCAAGCCATAACACGTTCTGTGCGTGTAGCCCCCGAAAACACTTTGCCTAGCCCGCAAATAGAAGGGCTAGCAGCGATCATGTATGCACAAAGTGTCTTAAATTTAACCGTGACCGATAGCAATAACTTGGCAACAGTCACCGCAACGCTCGAAATTATAGATCAAGACAATCAGCGTTTAGCCACAGGCACAGACACACTGCATTTTGAGGTTCCAACATCAGTCACATCGTTGATTGTTAGGGCAACCCTTGATGACGGCAACGGTAATCAGCAAGTGATTGAGCAGCAGCGCCAAGTACTCCCTGCACGGGTGTTATCGGTGGTTGCCGGTGGCCGAGCTTTTGATGTCATAGCACCAGTGGCAGGCGGATACTGGGCCAGTACCGGTAATGTCCTGTGGAATGATGCCGGTCGCGAACGGATATTGCCCATGGCACCTACGCATTTAGCGGTGGCCGACTCGCGGATTATGGCCTTAGGTAATGGGCAATTACTGATTATTGATGGCGATACCTTAGAGGTGCTTACCACCTTGCCAGCGACAGATGTTGTCGCTATCAAAGCCAACGGCCCAATGGTGGTTATGCAAACCCCATCGGGGGTCGACAGCTATACGTTAGTGGGTAATGCCTTACAGGCAATAAGCTCAAAAGCCTTATCAAACATTACCCAAATAGGCACGTTTGGCCACAGTGTATTAGCCATGAGCGACAGCACTCTTTATTGGCTAACCCCAGAGGGTGTAGAGCGTGGACGCTTTACGCACAATAACTTGGTGAGCTTTATTAGCACGGGTAATAGCGTGTACGTTAAAGCCAAAGCCGGTGAGTTATGGCAGCTACGCCCAACGGCCGACGCTAGTCACCCAGGCTTTATTACCCACCTTTTAGCCACCAATATTACCGCTGAGCAATTCATAGCCTCAGATAGCGGATTGTTAGCCATAGACGCCGACAAAGAGACTATTAGTGCCTTAAAAGTCTTGGGTGACCATGGCCTTACCGTATCTGGGTCTTGGGCATACCACTGGCCTGCCAATACGGTATTGGCGTGGAGCCAAGGCAAGTTATTACTCAGCAATGGTGAGCAATTAGCATTAACGCAAGCCTCTAGCGCATTAACACCCCTTTACGCCACTGCCGCTGCACCTGATGGTGCTAAAGGATACATACAAGACCTTGCCTTTGATAATGGCGAGCTTATGAGTGCAGCCGATAACTTTGGTGCACATATTTACCAATGGAAGACGAACGGCACTTGGGCACGCCAAGGCTTCCCTGCGCAAGCCTTTAACGAAAAAGCTGTCGCGGTGATGGCTGATGAAGCCTATCGTTACTTTTTACAGCCCGAGCAAAAGCGTGTGCGCCGCCAAAGCAAGCAAACAGGTGGGGTATATAACGTTGTTGAGGGGCAGGATTGGTCGGCGATGGCGCAAACCTCTCGGTATGTGATTGTGGCCACCGATAATGTTTTATGGCTCAATGCCAAAAAGAACAACAACACGCTGCAGCTCGAGCTGCCGGTCAATGAGGCCATTACAGCCGTTCAAGCGGTGGGCAACACTGTTGTTGCCTCAACCGATGCTGGCAACTTTGTGGTGTTAGCTGTGCCTGCCTCAGGGGTTTTTGCTAATAGCGCCAGCGATGTGAGTGATGAAATACTCGACAGCGCTATTATTATACCAGCGCAGGCCACAGGTCCTTGGTGGTTGAGTGGGCAGCATATTTATTTCACAGATCAAACTGATTTAGTCCGTATCGACCTTTATTCGCAGCAACAAACTCGCTGGGCGAATGCCGGTGCTATCACGGCGATGGCGCCAGGGCAGGGCGTACTCTGGTTAGCATTGAGTGATCAAGCCGACCATAAAGTGGTTGCCTTTGATTTACAGCGCAACACACTCAACGCGTTAGCCCTGCCTACCGCGGCCCGTGTCACAGCACTGGCCTCTGAACAAGGCTTGTTAGCCATAGGTATGGGTCGCTTAGGTGTCTCTGTTTATGCATTACCCCAAGCCTTGCTTGGTGCCAATACCGACCTTAATGCTCCTTCGGTATTGCGTGCCGTTGTCGCTGGGCAAACGGTGTATGCGGCTGTGGCTGATAGTGCCGGGATTGCCCGCGTCACTTACACGGTCAATGGTACTGTGGTTGCGCGCAGCCATACCACCCCTTTTGATGTACAGTTCCAGGTGCCCGCCAGCCTACCTAACGGGCAGCACTTTAACGTGGTTGCCCACATTGAAGCGCTCAACGGTGATCTATTCAGTGACGATCTAGCTAATAGCGGCCTACTGAAAAGTGCGGCGCGACCGATTTTGCTGCATACAGGCAGTACACCAGCCAACACCTTTACCGTCAATATGGCGGTTACCACACCAAGCTACTGGCCAACACCCGTGCAGCTAGAGGCGCAGGTATTAAATGCTAGTCAGCCGATAGCACAAGTGGAATTTTACCTATCCAATAGCGAAGCCGGGCCGTATCAGTATTTGGCAAAACGCGTTGGCCCTATTTATAGTATTGAACGCGCGTTTGCCGTGGCGCAAAGTGGTAGCTTTGTTAAAGCACGTGCTGTTGATGTGTACGGTAATGTGGCCCAATCGCAGCCGGTACGCTTTGAGCGACTCACCGATAGCAATGACCCTACCGCGACGATTCGACTAGAAGGCAAGGCGCTAATAGGGGCAAACATGGCAGCACAAGGCCACCCATTAAGTATTATTGCCACCGTCAGCGATGCCGAAGGCCACGTTGCCCAAGCCTTATTAAAGCTCACCCAGGGCTCAGAGCCTGCGCAAGTGGTTGCCGCAACCTTTAGTGCCGGCGAGCTCACGCATGTACTGAATGCGCCTGTTGTGGGTAGTTACACGGCAAGCGTGGAGGTGACCGATAGCGCAGGCCGCACAATACAAACCACGTTACCGTTTACCATCGGTGCCGATGCGCTGCCAGTGATTAGCGACTTAACGGCACCGGCGCAAATTAAAGAGCGCGCTAGCTTTGACATTACAGTGCAGGCTGTAGATGATGTAGGCATAGCCAAAGTGATTGTAGACTTTGGTAATGAGCACCAAGAGTTTGAGGTGTTTGGTGCAACAAGCTTTAACCAAACAATATCATTAACCGATCAGCGTTTAGCGCGTATTACCGAAACGCAAAACCCTGTATTAAGTGTGACGGCGGTAGATATTGTTGGGCAGCAAAGCGAGCTAGCAACACAAGTGATTGCGGTTGTACCCGATACCACACCCGATGCCACTTTACTGACTATTACAGGGCCTAATACCGGCTTATATAACCAAAACATTAGTATTAGTGTTGCAGGGCTATTGGCAGCCGATGATAGCCGTGCATTAACCGTAGGCTTATACAATAGTGCCGATCAATTAATGGCTGAGCGTACTGTAAGCACTAATGACACCCACTTTAGTGTCAAACTGCCTAGCTTTGGCGCTAGCTTTGATTATTACGTGACCTTAAACGATGGCCTAAATAATGTAGCGATCGGGCCAGCACAAACCATAACACTAACGGGTTTACCGAATAATATTGTATTTGCAGCCACTAACCCAGCAGCTGTGCAAGTGGGTGCTGAGCCTACCTTTAGTGCTACCGTACGCGATAGTGCCGCACGCCCGGTTAATAATGTTAGGGTGCAGTGGACACTCATTACACCAACCAATACGCAGCAAGTATTAGGCAGTAGCTTAACCGGCCAAACCGGCCAAAGCAGTATTGCCGTTAATACATTACGTGCGGCAGGGCAGTATATTTTACGGGCAAATTTACCCGCGTTCTCAGGCGTTGCCTCGGTCGACTTTCCCTTTACGCTAGAGCCCGGCCAAACCAGCGCTATTCATATTGATTACATCGAGCCTGTAACCGTGGGTGAGACCTTTACCTTAACGGCCCGCGCTATTGATAGCCAAGGTAACTTTGTTGGTTCAGATAACACGGCGGCATTAACGCTAGCCTTGCCAACGGCTAATTTTGCCTTTGCCGATAACAGCGTAACCGTTGCAGTGATTGATGGCTTACCCACGGCCCAATTCACCTTACAAGCAGGCGTCGCCAATATTGCGATTAATGCAGGCACCGTGGCTAAAGTGCACAGTTTTGGTTTTGCCGCGAACGACCCGGTGGTGGTTTTTGACCATGACAATTTGGTTAGCACTGCTCCTTTGCTAGGAAATCCTCAAGTGCTGCTTCTTGCGGGTGATCCAGCGCGTTTGGTGTTAGTTGATGATAATTTCCGAGAGCAAGCTCTGGGAGAAACAAAAGAAGTCCAAAATATATATGGCGCTACGATAAACTTAATTGCTCAAGATTCGTTTGGAAATCGCTGGTTTTCACCGCAATCTCATTCAGTCGTAGTTTCAGTGAGCGGTAGTGCCACTATCACTTCTGTGGCGGAGTCGCTTCCGTCTTCAAGCATTAGTCTTGAGCTCTTAGCTGAAGGGGCGTCTTTCACGGTTCATGATGAGCTGCAAGAAAATGTCACCATTAGTATTGATAGCGCAGCCACACTTGCCTCACTAGATATCTCAAGTCAATTCGAGCTAACGTTTATTGCTAATCCACCTTTGATTAGTGGCGCTCGTTATGTAACGGATACCAATGATAATAAGCTCAAATTACAGTTAATTTTTGATGAGCCTGTAATGGCTCAAGCAGGAACAATACTCCGCTTATCAACTATAGCTAACGGTCCGGCTTTATCGGGTAGCAGCACGCTGGGTGAAGATGGCCTTTCTGTGACCTTTACGCCTAATTCCAGCCTTGGTTTAGCTCGCAGTTATGTGTACTCCACAAACGACTCTAGCCTAGTAGGTTTAGCGAGAGGAGATGTAATTGAGCAACGAGAAGCTGTGGTTCGTACCCCAGAAGCTCTGATTGATATCAGGTCGAGCATGTGGATTTATGGTGATGAGATTGTTGGTCTAAGAAGTGCAAACATTCTAGAAGGTGCGAAGTTTACTCTCGGCATAGACTTGGCTAGTTCAATATTGCCTTCAGATATTATTAATTCGCAAATCTCGTTTAATGAGCAGTCACAAACCTTCGACTTTGCTTCTGCAACGCTGCAAATGCCATTGTTGAGTGAGTTGACTATTGAAGACGGTGATAGCGTTACTCTTGAGCTATCTGGAGACATAGAGAGCCAAGACTTCTCTGTAGGCAATCAGCTCCAGCTAAGGTTATTCACTGAGGACGGTGATGTTGATGGAGACTCATTGAGCAATGCTGATGAAATCCTCGCAGGTTTAAATCCAGATAATACCGACAGTGATACAGATGGTATTTTCGATGAGTTTGAGGATAGTGATGGAGACGGCTTAAATAATCAGGATGAAGTGAGTGCAGGCACCAAACTGTATTTGGGCGATACCGATGGGGATGGCCTAACGGATTCAGAGGATCTACATCCTCTGACTGAAGATGAGATTGAGCCTCAGGTCACTATCGTCTCGCCAACGCAAAGCACCGTCTTAATTCAAGGTGTCGACACCTTGATAGCAGCCACAGTTGTGGAGCAGGGCCGAATTACCAGAGCGGAGCTTGTCGTTAATGGTCAGAAATATGACCTGCCAAACGATGGTCCATATAGCCGAAGCGTCACCGTACCTGTAGGTGCAGAATCGCTAGATGTTGAGTTTACGTTTGAGGATACCAATAACAATATTGGTTCAGCTGAAGCGTCATACACCGTCAGCGATGATCCTGGCACCTCGTTACTTGGCCGCTTGGTTTACGAACTCAACAACGAGTTTCTTGGGTTGCCGGGAATCGTTGTTTCTAACAACAGAGATCCACAAACCAGTGTTTCTGACATTGATGGTTATTTCAGTCTCCACGATTTGCCCGCTGTAGAGGGGCTGCTATGTGCAAGTATCTCCATGACCCTTGCAGGCCAAAGCTTATTAGCTGCATCAGACTTGGTTGAGCCGGTATTCGACGGCACGACACAAGTGGGGGATATCGTTGTAACAAGAGTACCTTGGACCTTTATCACACCAGAGGCCGATCCAGTCACTTTGACTGAGGATGGTATCGTAGTGCAGCTTTTAAATGAGTATAGCTTTCAAGGTGAAAGCTATAGCTCAATCAGTATTTCAGCTGATGGCCGACTCATGCTGCAAACGCCCTCAGCGGTCGATTACCAGTGGTTACCGATTGACGATCAATGGAATAGTAATGGCATCGGGCAGTTGATAGTTGATGAGCTGGATGACCGTATTGTTATCACTTGGCTCAACCGAAATATCGTGGGCGAAAGCACCAGTTATCAGCTACAAGCTTTCACCGGCGGCCAAGTTATCTACGCTTTCCGTACCCAAAACCCAGAGCCTGTTGTTATAGAAGATGGTGACGTCTACTGGAACAATGTTTCATTGTTACTCGACTTCGAGGGTGAGCAGAACATCAGCGTGTTTGAGGACCAGTCTATTCGCGCTGCAGTGGTAACCGCTACTGGCGATACTGTTCGAGATAACCTAGAAATCAAGTTTGGCGACTATGCTGCTCGTTTTGATGGCGATATGGATAGCTTAGCTTTAGCGAGCTCTCCAATGCCTAGTGACTCAGGTGCACCGTTTACTATTGAAGGGTCGGTATTTATTACCGAGCTAGCCTCTGTTAATGACTCGCTGAACAGTGGTCATGGTTTATGGACTGAGGGATGTAGTGGCGATAGCTGTGAGCTCGGCCTTTTGGTACGTGAGGATGGTAGCCTTACTTTACTCAGAGGGGATCAGACCTCTGATACAGAAATGGCAGCCAACAACTACTCAACTAGAGCTGGCATCGTTTCTGAAAACCAATGGCACCATATCGCGCAAACTTTTGATGGGCAGCGGCATAAGCTGTTTGTAGATGGCCAGCTAGTGCTGACATCTCCAGTCACTTATGGGCGTCAGCAAGTGGGTAGCTCCTTTAGCGTTGGGCAATATATGCTAGTTAGCTATCCGCAATACCGTTTTGACTTAAATGGCTATATGGATGATGTACGTATCACATCTGGTGTTGCGCGTTACACGGATAACTTCATTCCTCCGCAAAAGGCGCACTCTCAGAAGACCCCAGCTGAATTAACGGATCAGCACTGGGCGCATACCATGAGCTTGCTGCACTTTGATGGTGATGATGCGAGCACTAATTTCTTTGATTCAGCTGAGCACGGAAATCTGAGCTTTACCGCACAGGGCGCTGCAGAGCTATCCTCAGCACGCAGTCGCTTTGGTGGCAGTAGTCTTGCCTTATCACGTGACGCCGTGACATGGATTGAGACCGAGGCTAATCAGCCTGAATTGGCATTTGGGACTGATGACTTCTCTGTAGAGACTTGGGTTTACTTAAATTCCCTAGACAGTATCTGGTACTCCAGTATTTTAGGTAACTTCGATGGCTTAACTCCAGGCTCTTGGGCGCTCTTCGTAACTCACCAACAAAAACTGATGTTTGTAGTCGAAGGGGCAACTTCAATTTCGAGCTCTTCTGAACTTGAAAGCAACCAGTGGTACCACATAGCGGTGACGCGTAAGAAGGGTCTGGCTCAGTTGTGGTTAAACGGTACTCTGGTTGGGCAAGGTGTGCTACCAGTCAATTTGGCAAATAACCTGCCTTTCTTCATCGGCGCTACAGCCAATGCCGCGGCCACTACACGTGACACTTTGGATGGTTATGTTGATGACTTGAGAATTACTCGAGGTATTAGCCGTTACACTGAAGCATTTGATACTCCGCCGATTGCCTATCTGGCTGGAGGGGTTACAAGAGATGGAACCCCTGAAAATGATCAGTTAGTCGGTACCTATGCCGATGAAGTCATTCGTGGTTTTGCAGGTGATGATGTCATTAACGGTAACGCTGGAATCGATACTATGTACGGCGGTGCCGGCAGCGATACTTATTTCTGGGCACCAGGCTCAGGCAATGACACCATCGTTAACGGGGATACTTCTGCTCACTCTTCAGATGTAGATCAACTTATTCTGACTAGTGGGATTACGCCGTTAGATATCAGCTGGGCAATAATTGAGTATGACCTCGTCCTTTCATTGCGTACCTCAGATGAGCAGCTGGTTGTTCGTGATTGGTTTAGATCAACACAAAATCAGTTAGCTCAAGTTGTATTTGATTCGTCAGGTACGGGCTTTATCCCTGCTGATATTTATCTTCGCTTAGATACTCAAACCGTTGGTGATGCCGGAGACAATTTGTTGGTGGGTTCAACCGGTGAGGATGAGCTTAGGGCTGCCAACGGTAACGATATCTTAATTGGCGGAGCCGATAACGATAACCTCGATGGTGAAAGCGGTA
>NZ_LGAK01000052.1 GCF_001292705.1 Marinagarivorans algicola | reverse complement strand
CGGGCATTACTCCTGGAATTATTACGGTTTACAGAGATGCGAATGACCTCATTTTATCGCTGAGCAGCGGTGATCAAATAACTGTTGATCGGTGGTTTACATCAAACTATTACTGGATAGAGCGCTTTGTCTTTATTGATGGAACGGAGTGGGACTTTACGCACTTCCAAGGCGTCGAGTTTTTTGTTCCAGGTGCTACAGATGGTGACGATACGCTGACTGGCTGGTTAGGTGTCGATCATATCGATGGCGGTTTAGGTGACGACCAGCTTCGAGGCGGCAATGGCAATGACACGCTTGCAGGTGGAGCGGATAACGATAACCTCGATGGTGAAAGCGGTGACGATACCCTGAATGGTGGCGATGGAGATGATGTTCTCTATGACAACGACGGCTACAACACCTTTGAAGGCGGAGCGGGTGATGACACTATCAGTGGTCATGGTACTTTCCGCGGTGGCTCAGGTAACGACACCTTATCGTCTACAAACATCGGCCGTGGGGATACCTACTACTTCGATTTGGGTGATGGCCAAGATCGCATCACTGACCATGGTTACCATACGTCCAATATCACTCATTTTTTCACTGACAGTGTGATCTTTGGTGCGGGCATCACTCCTGGAATTATTACGGTTTACAGAGATGCGAATGACCTCATTTTATCGCTGAGCAGCGGTGATCAAATAACTGTTGATCGGTGGTTTACATCAAATTATTACTGGATAGAGCGCTTTGTTTTTATTGATGGAACGGTTTGGACTTATGACACTATCAATACCGAACACTCAAACGACGAAATCATCCGAATCTTCAGTGGCGATGAGTACGCCAATGTTGTAATCGGAACAGGTGGCGTAGATATCTTTACTGTTACCCCGGGCAATGACTTGCTACAGGGTGGCAATGGAAGTGATGTCTATCACTGGTCGCCAACCAGTGGCAGTGATGTGATTTGGGATTACGGCATTGCCGATAGCGTTGAAGATAGCTTGCTTATTGACGGTGTGGTTTCAGCGCCAGAACTATCTATCAGTCATAACGGCTTGGACCTTATGATTTTACACGCCAGCAGTGGCAGCTCGGTTCGTATTCAGGATTGGTTCTTGGAGGCCTCCTATCAGATCGAGTCCATTGCTATAAATGGTGAGTTCTATGATGTTGCACCTTATACCAGTCAATTTGAGTTGGTTTCTGGCGAAGTCATTCTTAGTGTTGGCTCGCAATCTTCTTTATTGATTGGTTCTGATCAAGACAATCGCTTAATCAGTGGTACTTTTGATTCCGTTATGAGCGGTGGTGAAGGCGATGATGTCTATGAGTGGACCGGTGCCGCCAATGATCATATCGACAATCATGATGCTTTGGGCTCGGATACTCTTGAAATTGACGCCGCTATTGCGCCAACAGATATTACGTGGAGCCATCAACAATTTAACCTTGTTGCAACGGTAGTAGGCAGCGGCAATAGCCTAACGTTAGTCGATTGGTTCCGCGGCGAAGACTACGCTCTGACATCTATTAAATTCTTAAATGATGATTCGGATCTAGACATCACGGCAATGGTGCAAGAACTCACCACTCTCAATGATGATCTTGATGTTGGACTATTGACGGGCTCTGTTCTGAATGAGCAACTTTACGGTTTAGACAGTGATGATGATCTCTTTGGTGAAGGCGGTGATGATGATCTCTTTGGTGGTTTAGGTAATGACACCTTATATGGCGGCCCAGGAGATGACACCTATCACTGGGGTGAAGGTCAGGGTAATGATGTCATTGATGACCTTGATAACCTAAGCCCGTTGAATGCGCCAGTTAATGACCGGCTTGTAATTGCTGCGCCATTGACTGCAGATGAGCTTACTGGCTCACGTGAGAACTTTGACTTAGTAATTACCATCACGGCGTCTGGTGAAACCTTAAGAGTTCTCAATTGGTTCTTCGGCTCAGCTTATCAATTGGAGTCGATTGAATTAGCTGACGGTATATACTTAACGCTTGCTGATTTATTCGCTAGTGAGCCACTACCTTTGGTTGCCTCGCTAGATGGCAGCAAGGTTGATGGTACCAGTGGTAGTGATGTTATTTTGGGCTTATCGGGTAATGACACATTAAATGGTGGCAATGGCAGCGATTACCTAGATGGTGGAGCCGGCGATGACACT
>NZ_LGAK01000051.1 GCF_001292705.1 Marinagarivorans algicola | reverse complement strand
CCGCCACGCTCACCTCATCAACCACTGCCGAAAACGCGGTGATTAGCGGAACGCTCGATGGCAACGCGCTGAATGATACGGAGGTTGTCACCTTCAATGCTGGAGCGGGTAGTGCACTAACGTCGACATTAACATCAAGTAGCTCTTACATTGCTGCTGATGGCGTCAGTACAACACAAGTCACATTACAGGCGCTGGATGCTCAAGGGAATGCCTTGATGGCTTCTGCTGGTGTCGTCACTTTTAGTACAAGCAATGGGACGCTAAGCGCTGTGATTGATAATGGTGATGGGACTTATAGTGCCACCCTGACTTCCTCAACTTTAGCCTCACCAGCGACAGTGACGGCAACACTAGAGGGCCAAGACCTTACAAATAATGTCGTGGTTAATTTTACGCCGGGCGCTATAGATTTAAGTGTGAGCACTATTACAGCCAGCGAAGTGAGCATTACTGCCGATGGTACGACGACTTCATTAATTACTGTGCAAGCGATGGATAGTCACGGTAATGCTATTAATGCTTCGGCCGGTAGTGTTGAGTTGGCTACCACAGCAGGTATGTTAAGCGATGTGATTGATAATGGTGACGGTAGTTACAGCGCAGTACTTACCTCATCAACGCTTGCACAGGTAGCAACTGTCACAGGCAGTGTGAATGGTGATCGTCTAACAATGAGTGCTGACATTGCGTTTACGGCCGGCATGCTTAGTGCTAGTCAATCCACCTTAACACCGAGCAGTACCCATATTAGTGCCGATGGTACGAGTACTTCGGTGGTTACTTTACAGGCGAAAGATAGTCAGGGTAATTCGCTAACTGTATCGGCAGGCCCTGTAATATTAAATACCAGCGCAGGTACTTTAAGTGACGTGACGGATAATGGTGATGGGACTTATTCGGCGATTTTAACCTCTTCTACTACTGCTGGCTCCGCGACTCTTAGCGCTACCTTGTCGGGAGAGGCGGTACCTAGTGCTACGGTAAACTTTGTGACAGGTGCCGCCAGTGCCGCGCAAACAACGATAGCGCTTAGCCAGAGCAGCATAATAGCTGACGGCATCAGCGCGAGTGTTGTCACACTACAGGCTAAAGATCTTAACGGTAATTTGTTAAATAGCTCGGGCGGTACGGTGGTGTTGAATACTAGTGCGGGTACCTTGAGCGATGTCGTTGATAACAATGATGGTACTTATAATGCAATTTTAACCTCTTCTACCGTAGCAGAAGAGGCTGTGATTACAGGCACCATTGCAGGTAATGCTTTGGTTGATGAGCAGAGTGTGAGCTTCGTAGTTGGTGTAGCGAGTGCAGCCAATACAATAATTACAACACAACATGCTAGCCTGACTGCTGACGGTGTATCCAGTAGCCACGTCACGATTCAGTTGGCTGACATTAACGGTAACCTCCTTACGAGCTCGGGAGGCGTAGTGGCTTTAAGTATTACATCAGGGACTTTGAGTGATGTGATCGATAATGGCGATGGTACGTATAGTGCCGTTTTAACGGCGCCAACAGTCACGGGGGAAGCGGTGGTGACCGGTACACTCGATAACGCTCCTATTACCGATGATGCCGCCGTTATGTTTACGCCAGGGGCAGTGAGCGAAGAGCAAACGACCATTACGGCGGTTAACCCTAATATTGTGGCAGATAATACCAGTGGCACGGTGTTAATTATTCAAGCTCGCGATCAGTTTGGTAATGATTTAGCAACCTCGGCAGGTGCAGTCACTTTAAGCACAACGGCAGGTACCCTAAGTGATGTAATTGACAATGGTGACGGGACTTATTCAGCGATTTTAACCTCCTCTGTTGTAGCGGGAGAGGTTGTTGTTACGGCCACTATCTCCGGTACGGTGATTGGTAATCCTTTGGTTGATACGGAGGTCGTAAAGTTTGTGCCAGGGGATGCGAGTGGTTTAACCAGTACTATTAGTGCTGCAAGCGCGGTTGTGGTTGCCGATGGCGTCAGTACTACGCAGCTCACAGTACAAGCAAAAGATAGTAACGGTAATAACTTAACGCGATCTGGCGGTGCATTAACCTTAGCCAGTAACCTAGGAAGCATTGGTGCAATTACCGATAATAACGATGGCACCTACACGGCGATACTCACATCATCGACGTTAGCGGGGGTTGCAACAATTACCGGTACGGTGGCAGAGCACAATATTAGCCAAACTACCGACGTTGAATTTGTAGCGGGGAATTCGGTTGCTGCAACAACAACTATCGTAGCGACTAATACTGTGATTACAGCCGATGGTATGAGCACCACGACATTGACTGTTCAGGCAAAAGATGCGAACGGTAACCCTTTAATGGCTTCGGGCGGGGAGGTTACTTTAAGTACAACGGCAGGCATGTTGAGTGGTGTGATCGATAATGGTGACGGCACGTATACCGCAACACTCACCTCATCAACCACAACGCAAAGTGCCATTATTAGCGGTGCGCTTGATGAGAGCCCTTTGCTCGATACCGAAACCGTCGCCTTTACTGCAGGTGCAGCCGATACAACACAAACAACGATCATCGCCAGTGCTCAGAACATTATGGCCGATGGCATAACGACCTCAACGCTGACAGTGCAAGTCAAAGATGCCAATGGGAATCCGTTGTTAGCCTCCGCCGGTGCCGTGGTATTAAATACAACGGCGGGTACTTTAGGTGCTGTAACAGACAACGATGATGGGACTTATACGGCTATTTTAACCTCCTCAACGATGGCCGAGAGCGCCCTTATTACAGGGACTATCGAGGGTGATTTAATTGAGGATACTGCCGATATTGAATTTACTTTAACGTTAGCGTCGGCCACCTTGACCACGTTAGAGGCCTCGCCGGATACATTAATTGCGGACGGCACAGCCACGAGCACAATCACCATTCAACTGTATGATGATGACGGTAACCCCTTAATGCGCGGTGCAGATACCGTGGTATTAAGTACGAGCGTAGGGACTTTGACAGATGTTGTTGATAATGGCGATGGCACCTACACCGCCATTTACAGCGCACCGAGTGAATTAGGCGCACTCACAGGCGAAGCGCTTATAGAGGTGGCTATTAATGGAGAGGCTGGACCGGGTGCCACCCTTGCATTAACGCTAGACCCAGCGGGTGATGAGGACGGCGATGGCATGCCTAATAATGTTGAAAACAATACCCCGTTGGCGGCTACGCTTGATACCGACGGTGACGGCATTCCTAATTACCTCGACAGTGATGATGATAATGACGGCATTCCCTCTATAGACGAAACCGTCGTAGATACTGACGGTGATGGCATCATTAATGCACTGGATCGTGATAGCGACGGCGATAGTATTCCTGATGCGATTGAGGGCAACCAAGATAGCGATAATGATTTAATTGCAGACTACCTAGAGCGCGATAGTGATGATGACGGCCTGCCCGATACCCTCGAAGCTGGGGCCAGCGGCATTGATACGGATGGCGATGGCATTGACGACGCTTTTGATGTGGATATAACACAAGGGCTAGATGTGAATAATGATGGTGTTGATGATGCGGTGATAGTGCGCGATAGCGATAACGACGGTTTACCTGACTACCTAGATAAAGATAGCGATAACGATGCATTACCCGACACCATAGAGGCTCAAATTGTTAGAGCCGATACCGACGCAGATGGCATTGATGATGCTTTTGATGTGGATGTGACCGGTGGTGAGGATGCCAACCTAGATGGCATTGATGATGCTTGGAGTGCCCCCGATACCGATGGCGATAAACTGCCAGATTACCGCGACCCTGATAGCGATAACGATACTATCCCAGATGCAATGGAAGGTGGTGCGACCGGTCAAGATGATGACAAGGATGGCATTGATAATGCCTTTGATGTCGATGAAACCGGTGGTGTTGATGCTAATAGTGACGGTATTGATGATGATGTGGCACTACGTGATAGCGACGGTGACGGTACACCTGATTATCAGGATGTCGACAGTGATAATGACACTATTTTGGATAGCGCTGAAGCCGGTAGCCAAGGCCTCGACACCGACCAAGACGGTATTGATGATGCTTTTGATGTTGATCAAACCGGTGGTGTTGATGCCAATAATGACGGTATAGATGATAGTGCCGCGCTTCGCGATTCGGATGGTGATGGAACTCCCGATTACATTGATCCCGATAGTGATAACGACGGTATTGATGATAAAACCGAAGGCACGAGTGATACTGACGGTGACGGTTTAATTGATGCAATTGACCCAGATTCTGACGGCGACGGTATGAGCGATGCTGACGAAAGTACACTAGACAGTGATGGGGACGGCATTGCGGATTACCGCGATAATAGCGCCGATGAAGATGGCGATGGTATACCGGATATTATCGAAGGGGCTATAGACAGTGATAACGACGGTATTATTGACGCCCAAGACCTCGATAGTGATAACGACGGTATTCCCGATATTATCGAAAGCGGCGCCTCTGGGTTAGATAGTGATAATGACGGTATTGATGATGCATTTGATGTTGATCAAACCGGTGGTGTTGATGCCAATAATGACGGTATTGACGATGCGCCACCTCTTGATAGCGACGGCGATGGCATCCCTAACAGCTTGGATGCGGACTCGGATAACGATGGTATTCCTGATGCTATAGAGTCGAACCTTACAGGGCTAGATGACGATGGTGACGGTATTGATAATCGATTTGATGTAGACCAAACCGGTGGTGTCGATGCCAATGGTGATGGCATTGATGATGCCGCTACATTACCTGATACCGACGGTGATGGCTTAGCTGATGGCCTAGATCAAGATAGTGATAATGATGGGATTAGCGATACCGGCGAAACGCAATTGACCAACATGGATGACGATGGCGATGGTATTGATAATACCTTTGATGTGGATAGCACCGGTGGTAACGATCTTAATAATGACGGTATCGATGATGATGTGTACCCTGCCGATACCGATGGTGATGGCATTATTGATAGCCTCGATTTGGATAGTGATAATGACGGCATTATTGATTTTATTGAAGCCGGAATAATAGATGTTGATGGCAATGGTATTGCGGATGACGGTCTATTCATTGATATTCCACCCGATACCGATAACGACGGTATCCCCGATCATAAAGATCTTGATAGTGACGGCGATGGTTTTTTTGATATCACCGATACCGACGCAAGTCTTTTAGATACTGATGGTGACGGTCAAATTGACCCCGAGTACAGCACCGATACCGATGGTGACGGTATCGTTGACCTTGTTGATGATGCGCCCGATACCGTCGGTACCATTAACGACCCCGATGGTGATGGCATTGCCAGTCACTTAGATTTAGATGACGATAATGACGGTATTCCCGATACGGCAGAGGGTAATGGTACCGTAGACAGTGATGGCGACGGCATACCTGACTCTCGTGATTTAGACAGTGATAATGACGGCATTGCTGATGTACTTGAGGCGAATATCAATGTGCAGGATCTCGATGGCAACGGTTTAGTTGATGATTTTGTTGATGATAATAACGATGGTTTAGCCGATTTCATTAACACAGCCTTTACACCGATCGATAGCGACAATGACATGCAGCCTGACTTTCGCGATTTAGATAGCGATAACGATGGTTTGTTTGATTTAATAGAAGCTATGACAAACCGATCCAGTGAAAATCTAGACAAAGATGGCGATGGCCGTATTGATCGTATATTGCGTAGCGGTGTGGCTGCTAATTTAATGACACCCATAGATACCGATAAAGATGCCACTCCAGATTATCGAGATGTGGATAGTGATGGTGATGGCTTTAGCGATACCCTTGAGGGTAATGATTACTATCGTGATTTAGATGATGGTGAGCTAACAACTGCTGTGAAAGGCAGTGGCGGCAGCATTAATGGCATAATGCTTATTGGTTTATTTTTATTAACGTTATTGCGATTATATATAGGCCTTTTAGGTTTAAAGGCAGGCCGCTTATTAGCTTGTGTATCGATTAAAAAAATCGGCATTTATGGTGGCGTTATTGTGTTGAGTGGTATGCTGTTAGGTCAAGTATCCAATGCACAAGAGAGCCACCCCGCGAGTAACCGCTATTGTGGGACCTACTTAAATGAATACACCGATAAACCACAGGGCTTTTTGAGTTGTTGGTATGGTGGCTTAGGTTTAGGTTTAGCTCGTATACATCCAGAAGGGCGGGCTAATGGTTGGGCCACCGGCGATAATACCGATACCGGTTGGCATTTAGTTGTGGGTCGCCATTTTACACCCAGAATTTTTGCTGAACTTAAATACGCTGATTTAGGTGAGGCGGGCGTTGATAATGAAAACCCGCGCATCAATGCCGTCTTTCCTGAGGCGGCGATCACCTACAAAGTACCGTCGTTAATGGCAGGCTTATATGCTTTTAAGCCTCGGCAAAGGGGGGTTAATGTATTTGCCAAAGCGGGTGTTTCGGCAATATCGAATAAAGCAAAAAAAGGTGGCGATAGTGTTCCTTTTAGCGAGGTCGAGTCGGTACAGTTAAGCATCGGGCTGGGTGTGCAATATGACTTTAAACAATCACCATGGTTGGTTAAATTAGAAATAGACAGTTACGACCGTGATGCACGTTATGGCAATATAAGCATTGTACGTTATTTTGGGCGCAAATCTAAATCGACGAAAAATAAGGGCGCACCGATTGTAGTACCTGTCGCCGCTCCAGTTATAGCGACTAAGCCTACCCCTCCAATAATAGAGACATGTACACCAAAAAAAGTTGCCTCTAAAAGTATTTTTTTCGGGAAAAATTCGGCGGCATTAACGGTCGAATCCAATAAAGTGTTAAATGAATTATCTCAGCGTTTAATTAAAAATCCACGGTGGTTAGTCGAGCTTGAAAGCTATACGGATTCTGATGGTAGTCAGGCTTACAATTTAGCTTTATCAAATCGTCGGGCACACAGTGCGGCTGATTTTTTTATCTCTCGTGGTATATCTAGAAAACAATTAATGATAAAAACCTATGGTGAATCATTGCCTATTGCCAGTAACGGTAATGAATCGGGTAAAAGTGTTAATCGCCGTGTTGTACTGAATGTTAATACTCAGGATGAATGCGATTAATCAAAATATTATTTAGCTAAGCTGGTAAAATGCTGGGAAATTATTTTGTGGGTATTTAAGTGCTGGACATTGCAGGGGGAAGCATGGGTTAGTTAATGCCTCCCCGACAATGCCCAGCAAAAATAATGTTAGGCTAAGCATGGCATGAGTATAAAGCCGAGAAAAACTACCACAAATGATTTAAGTCGTTCAATCAATTATTCAATGGTGTTTAATTGTAATAACACATCGACGGCGGGCTTGGCTGCGTTGTTGCGATCAAACAATAGCGGGTAATTGGTACGCCCTTTGACTGGCCAGCCATTTAACCAAGAATCACTATCATTGACGCCCCAAAAGGTGACGCGCTCTATATTATCTGAGTGCTTTAAAAACAAACCAAAAATATCTTTATAGCGCTGTGCTAATTCGGCATCAGCCGAAGCGGGAAAATTGCCATCTGAATAGGGATTGTTTTCAGGGGTTGCGACTATTTTTTCGATGTCGACATCGGCACTAAAAAAATGCTCGCGACCTAAATAATCGAGGTCTAGCTCTGTAATATGTATAGGTACGCCGGTAGCGGCATAAGCGGCTAAGCTCTCATCAATAGTTTGCAAGCTAGGCTGATTCATTGACCAATGCCCTTGCACTCCAACCCCATCAATTTTAATGCCGCGCTTTTTAAAATCATTAAGCATAGCAATAACCGTGGTTTTGCGGCCTGCTCGGTCCATGCCATAATCATTATATAGCAGCTTAGTGTCTGCCGGAAATTCTTCAGCGGCTATAATAAAAGCTTGCTCGATAAAGTCGGGACCAATAATTCTATGATATTTAGACTCACGTAAAGTACCGTCGTCATTGATCGCTTCATTCACCACGTCCCAAATTTTTATACTATCGCCATAGCGCTCCGCTAATAATTGAGCGCGCTCACGCATACGCTTTAATAAGGCTTCACGAGTAAGGAGTTGGCCTTGTGTATCTTCAAAAACCCAATCGGGTGTTTGGCTGTGCCAAAACAAGACATGGCCCACTAACTGAATATTATGATGCTGCCCAAATTTAACAAAACGGTCTACAACCTCTAAATGATATTTATCGGGCGTTGCATTCATTGCTTCCCATTTCAGTGCGTTATCGGTAGTTATCGCCGAAAAGTGCTCTTTAACGGTTTCAAGTGACGGATTGTATTCGGCGTTAAGCATGGCATTATTCACCGTCGCACCTACTAAAAATTTATTGTGGTAAACACTTTTGAGCGTATTGCCAGATATATTGCTGGGCATAGCACTCGATGTTGTAGATGCAGTACTTGTGCTAAATGTAGCGCAACCATGTAAAGCCGACACGGCTAATAGTACTGTCAACGCCGTTTTTATCATACTCATATTTAATCTCTTTTTTGGGGCGGCCAAGTATCATCTGAGCATCAGCTTTTATTTATTTTTGCCAAAAATACTCTATGCACAATACTCTATTCACAATAAGCTATGCATGACATAAAAATAAAGTAACCACGGTATTGGTAGAAATTATTAATATGGGTTCGGTATTTTTTTAAAAACATCTTAATGTGCTTTTTTTTGCTAAAAAATGATACGATTAATGATTAGAAGTAATGCTAAGGCTACAGCACATTATTGGTATTAAGCTGTGGAGTAGTGGAGGATAAAAATATATTAAGACGATGACTCATGTTAGTCTAAAAGTGGCGCTGAAATAGTCATTTTTTAACCTTCTTTAATCGGCTATGACTCGGGTAAGCTAAAATATACTATTAAGTATGATACTGATACATTATGACCAAACTGCATGCTTTTATGTTTTAGTGCCTCATGACTCAGAATAAGAGGTTTAAAAGGTAGAGATTCAGCGGAAGATGCGGATAGGGTTGAGATAACGGAGACCTAGGTTCATATCTATCACCCTGACTGAATAAAATACCCTCAAGTTTTGACTTGAGGGTGTGCTTGCTTGTTGTATTTATATATGAGTAGCGCTTATCGGTGATATGGCAAGTAAAGACTGACGGTGTACACCGCACTACTGTTCTGCTCTAACCTTTCGATCCAGTACTAAAATGAGGCATACGCAGCTATTTCAGCGCCTTGTCTACAATGGCTTGGGCCTCTTTTAATATCGTTTGCAGATGGGCTTCGCCACGAAAGCTTTCGCCATAGATTTTGTAAATATCTTCGGTGCCCGAAGGCCTTGCAGCAAACCAGCCGTTCTCGGTGACGACCTTTAGGCCCCCGATAGCCGCGTTATTGCCCGGGGCTTTTGTCATGACTGCCGTAATGGTTTCGCCGGCCAAGGTTGTAGAGGTCACTTGCTCTGGTGATAACTGAGACAGCTTGGCTTTTTGTTCGGTGCTGGCTACTGCTTGAATGCGATCGGCGGTTGGTTCGCCATACTTTTTAATTAATGTTTGGTAATTTTCACCGGGATCGCGACCGGTTTTGGCGGTTATTTCGGCCGATAATAGCGCTGGAGCTAAGCCGTCTTTATCGGTGGTCCATACGCGCCCGTCGCGGCGCAAAAATGAAGCGCCGGCGCTTTCTTCGCCACCAAATCCTAAAGAGCCATCGACCAAACCTGCGGCAAACCACTTAAAGCCCACCGGCACTTCTAATACCTTACGGCCAATACCAGCACTCACGCGATCGATCATTTGGCTGCTAACGAGGGTTTTACCCACGGCTGCATTAAGGCTCCAGTGGGGGCGGTTTTGAAAGAGGTAGTCAATAGCGACACACAGATAGTGATTGGGCGCAATTAGGCCTGCGCTGGCGCTTACAATGCCGTGGCGGTCGTGATCCGTATCGCAAGCAAAGGCAACATCGTAGCTATCTTTTAAGTTAATTAACCCCTGCATGGCATAAGGCGAGGATGGATCCATGCGAATTTTTCCATCCCAATCGACAGACATAAAGCGGAAGCTGGTATCGACTGTAGAATTTAACACGGTAAGGTCTAATTGATATTTTTCTGCAATGGCTGGCCAATAGTTTACGCCAGCGCCGCCGAGTGGGTTTACAGCCATGCGCACACCGGCTGCACGAATGGCCTCCATATCGATGACATTGGCTATATCAGCGACGTAATGACGTAAAAAGTCGTACTCGTGTGTTGTACTTGCACGCATAGCTTGTTCAAACGGTATGCGTTTAACGGCCTTCAAGCCAGCTTCTAAATAGTGATTGGATCGGCGCTCTACCCAGTTTGTAATATGGGTATCGGCTGGGCCGCCATGGGTCGGGTTGTATTTAAAGCCGCCACCATCGGGTGGGTTGTGCGACGGGGTAATGACAATACCGTCGGCCAAACCGCGAGTACGCTCTTGGTTATAGGTGAGAATTGCGTGTGAAATAGCCGGTGTTGGTACGTATTCACCACCCGTAGAAATCTGTACCTGCACGTCGTTGGCTGCCAGTACCTCCATTGCGCTAACAAAGGCAGGCTCCGATAAGGCGTGGGTATCGATGCCGATAAACAGCGGACCATCAATGTTATTGGCTTGGCGGTAGTCACAGATGGCTTGCGTCATGGCCAGTAGGTGATATTCGTTGAACGAGCGTTTAAGCGAAGAGCCTCGGTGCCCCGACGTGCCAAAAGCAACCCGGTGTGCGGCCTCGCTCGGATCTGGTCTTTCGCTATAGTAAGCGGTGACCAGTTTTGCCACATTAATCAGAATTTCTACCGGGGCTACGTGACCTGCCAAAGGGTGAATCTTCATAGTGGGTTGGCTCAAGTGATTCTCCTAAAAAGATGAAAAGTATGCGTCTACGCTATTGTTGCCTGCGTTATTGTTATCTAGTTCACACTATTATGAAGGAATAAAAATTGAATCAAAAGGCTTATAGTCGCTATGAATACTGAGTTTGTGTACAGCATAGAGATCGTCATGGCGATGGTTACAGTGAGGCGCTTAGCGGTAGCGCTTAATCCAGCCAGCAAAGCTGTAGATTTAGCGTTTTTTAATGATGTTAATGTTAATAAAAGTGGGTGCGGCGGCTTATAAATAGCACTATCGTATAATGACTTGGATGACTTGGATGACTTGATGTAAGTTCAATGCGTAAGTGATTAACGTTAATGGATTCTATTAACGATGTGCTTTGGCCCTGGTTTAAGGTCAGCTCACTAGTGTTAAAGGCTGTTGGGGGTACAACCAGAGGAGAGTTTTTATTTATTGCCTATTGATACGAGTACATTACCTTTTTTAGAAAACACCGCACGACATTGTGTGGCGCAAAAGCAGCACACACAGTGCGCCAAGTAATAGGTCAGCAGGTGTAGTTATTTATACTGTTTATTGAATCAATATGTAACTGGCGATGGCGATGGCGATGGTTTAGCGATACAAATATCGATAAATAGAGGTGTTATTTCCTTTGAGTCACGGCTGCCTTTGTGGATTGTTATTATTGATACGATGTCGACATTTTTAAAATACTTTTCTCGATTAGCCTGAGTGTTTAAGGCCGGTCTCTGGCTCTCATTCTGTTATTACCTAGCCCAAGCCCTCATTCTGTTATTACCTAAAAAGTATAGAGAAATTTTTTATTATTGATCCAGCTCACAAATAAACCGAAACCAGCATGCTCTTAAAAACTTTACCTGTATGATTAGAAAATATAAAAATTTTATACAGCTGCAATGTATTCGTTTTGTCAAGATCGAAGCCATAAGTATTTATCATTTGTTCATAGGAATTTTGTATGAATTATAAAATCACCATTAGTGCTGCAATTGCTCTTATTACCCTTTGCTATCTCTTTTTTTCTAATACTATGGTGAGTGATGATATACCAGAAACGGCATCAATCAATAGGGACGAAACTTTTGGTTCGCATTCTAATCCTCAGCCAAAAGCGCATGATTTTGGCAATAAGTCTGAAACGACTTCACCTTCAAAATCTAACCTAAAAGAGGAGACGCCAGAGATGCACAAGCGTTATTTGTCAGTCTCTTCTAATCCAGACTTTCCTCAGTTAACTGACCGATTAGATCGAATGCGGCTCCAACGTCCCAATCAAGTTTTTGATGCTGAATCAGTACTAAAAGTCTTGGAGCAACCATCAGCATGGACCGAGACAGATGATGTTCCTAATAACATGCAGCTCAATGATGAAGATAAAAATGACGGTCGAGAATTTATCCGTTTTAATCCGCTAAAAATCGAAGCCCTGATGCCAGGTGACACACTGATAATACCAGTAGCGCAATTACAAGAAGAGTTCGTCATGATTGTCGATTCTATTCGTTATGATGAAACCAGCTTAACCTGGGAAGGGCACATAGAAACTAACGGTTCTGAACGTTACGATGTACTTATTACGCAAAGCGAAAAGTTAACTATTGCGGGTATTAATACATCTACGGGGCACTACGTTTTACAAGCACATGATGGCGTTGGTTGGATTGCATCGAGCCAAACCTTATTTAAGCAAGAGTTTTCTGAAACAGATGCTGTTTTACCGAGTGAAGAAGGCCATTAATACTGAGTCAGCACAATGAGATACTCTAAATAATGGTCGATATAAGCCTTATAAGCATGGATGTTTTCCTTAGTGCTTTACAAAAATTAAAGCCTATTTTTTAACACGCGTTATAAAAATGATAAATACATAAAGGGCAAAGCCGTAATACTTTATTTAATGATACGAGCTTTTTAATCCTCAGCTGGATTACTTTAAGCGTTACATGCTCAGGTATGTGACTCTTTGAACACTTAGCTGATGAAAAATAAATCTACGTTTAATGAAATAATTTATTACTGCCCTAAGCGCGATACTTTTAGCTTTGGAGAAAAACAATGAAAGTAAAAAATTTTAAAAAATTACTTTTGGCGCTAAGTTTTGGCTATTTTGCCCAAAGCGCACAAGCAGTAACCGTTGACTGGCTCGTACTTTACGACACCGACTCAAAAAACCACTTTAATGGAGACCCCGCAACAGGTGTTCAAAGTTGGGTCAATCAGATCAATTATGCTTACAGCGCGAGTGGTGTAGACATTCAATTGCGATTGGTTGGCGTTCATCCACATAGTGATAACAGCACCACAATGCGTGACGTGCTAGGTAATATTAGAAAAAATAAAGAACTTATTAAATTAAGAGACGATTTAGGTGCTGACTTCGTCACCCAATTGCATAAAACAGGTAAATGTGGAATTGGCTACGTCGCCGTAAGTCAAGCTTGGGCTTGGAACGTTGTTGGCCCGAAATGCGGACCATTAACTGCGGCGCATGAATTGGGCCATAACATGGGGCTAAACCACTCACGCCGTCAAGGTAATAAAAATGGCGTGCGTTACGCGTACGGTTTAGGCTATGGTGTTGATAACGTATATTCAACGATTATGGCGTACGCCTCTTCGTTCGGTACTAATCGAGGTAATCGATTCTCAAATCCTCGTATTCAATGTAACGGTGTTGCTTGTGGTGTTCCTGCAGGACAACCACAACAAGCCGATGCCTCTAAAGCTCTTCAAAACGTGAGTTCAGAAGTCGCTAGGTTTAGACCAACGAAATTTGCCGGTAATATATATACGATCAATGTTGACTTAAATAAAGATAAATACAATTATGACTTTGGAACTGGAGTTTCAAAAGTTCAATCTGGCTGGACACGTATCTCTCCAGAAACCAATGGCGATATTTCATGGAGTGCCCCTGTAGGTAGTCGAGATCGCGGCACTTCTACAGGTGTAAACAACATTAACCGTGACTTTGTCTTCAGCTCAGAAAAACGTACGTTAGAGCACAAAATAGCCAGTGGAAAATGGCGCGTAGTCTTGAATATGGGTGATGCTGATCACATGCACGACGCAATGTCGGTTACTGCTGAAGGTAAAGTTATTGACTCTAATATTCAAAGCAGTGAAGGCGAATTTCCTTATGTTACATTTGAGATAACCGTATCCGACGGAGCACTTACGCTTCAGTTCTCCGATGAAGGTCTCTCTGATCCAAACTGGGTTGTGACTCGCCTATCATTAGAAAAAATCTCAGCAGGTGAAGTAACACCTAAATCTGGCACTGTTCAATTGCGTGCCCAGCATTCTAATCGTTGCCTTGATTTAGAAAAAAATGGCCAAGCCAACGGCACGAATGTCACCCAATATGATTGCCATAATGGCGCCAATCAAAAATGGGCACTCAATGAGAAAGATAATGGATATTTCGAAATCAAATCAATTTCCAGTGGGAAATGCTTAGATGTCGGCGGCACCTCTAACGGTGCAAATATGCAAGTGTGGGGTTGCTGGGGAGGCGACAATCAGCGATTCAAATTGAATGATGTCGGTGGAGGCTATTTCGAATTGATCGCAAAGCACAGTGGCAAGTGTCTTGATATTGCAGGCGGTAATAATAACAATTTCACTAATGCCCAGCAGTGGTCTTGTGCAAGCAGTCCACAACAGTATTTTAAACTCAACTAAGAATATGCTCTGACTCAACAGCCACTCGTTAAAGTGGGTGATTGTTGAGTCAGCTCATTGATACCACACTCATACGTAAGCCTACGCAAGAACATGTAGACTCAAAAATAGAGACAAGGGTAGCGCGATTTTAAAAGTCACGCCACCATTCGGCTAAGCGGTCAATCTCACCTTATTAGGGTGCCGATAGTATCTTTAAATAGTTAATTTCATTGAATTAATGTACTAGTGACGGCCATCTTGAAAACACCAACTATTTTAGCCTAGCGATACGGTATTAGACATATATAAGTATCATTGCCTTTTAATTGTGGCTGTCTTTATATATTCCCCGCCAATCTATGTCTATACCTACCCCAGTGTGTAGCTGTATATACACTTTTTAACTATCTCCTGCGGTCTTAAAATACTAATGCCATTGTTACAGTCGATAATTCACTGATCAGTAAATTCATATGGAATAAGCTTCGGTTTTTGATTGCTTTTTTGAGGCTGCATAGCTATTTACACGCATATATATTTTTATAGCATGGAAGGTCATTAGAGGGGTTCCTCAAAAAATCGATCAGTATCGAAGTAGTGATATGTTGTCATATTAATCATAACTTACTTTGCTTAATGGGTTCCAGATGCCCATATACACAGCTTACCAGCATCACCGTGTGATCCGGCAGTTAGTTGCGGGAATACTCCATGGGCGCATATTTGAATCTTGAAAACAGAGCGTATACCGTGCTTAGGCTATAAGTTTTTTGATAATACGGTGTTGGTATTAGCAGTTATATTGATGATGACAGCAATCTATACCGCATACGCACAACAACGGGGTACGATTTATTTCACCAGAAAAAAGACAAAACATAATTAATTCATAGCATAATATGAGTATTTGGCTGTTGAACTCCAAGGTTTCCTTGATCGCTATAGTCGGGCATTGGCCTTCTTTAGTCTATTGCATCGTGCTTTATGCATGGATGATTCACACCTCATCTATACCTGCCTCTCGGAAATTATTTGTAACGTCACCTTCAAAGATGTGTAAAATTTGCATAAAAATTCGTTAAGGGTTATTGGACATGAACAAAAGGTTGATGAAAGTGTTTTTTCCGTTTGTAGCTGTTGCTGTAGGTGTGGCAGGTATGATGGCAATTGGGGCGACCAATAGTGACGATGAAAAAAAAGAACCGGTTGATACTCGCCCTACAGTAAGGGTTGAGTCGGCTGTTGCCCAAAATTATTCAGTGCAGCTCTCCAGTTTTGGTGAGCTAGAGCCCTTAGAGCGTACGCGGTTGGCCGCTCAGGTATCGGGTGAGGTGACACATTGGCACGAAAAATTTGTTCCGGGTGGCTTGATTGCACGTGGTGAGGTGCTGTTTAGTATTGAAAAAGACACCTACGAAGCTGCACTCATGAAGGCGCAGGCAGATCTGTCTCTTGCTGAGGCCGCATTGATAGAAGAGCAGGCGCGCGCGGCGGTTGCCGAAAGCGAGGCAAAAACAGCCCCTAAAGCTAAGGTAACCGATCTTTATTTGCGTAAACCTCAATTGCTAAGTGCGCGCGCAGCACTCAAATCGAGTCAGGCTCAGCTAAAACTTGCTCAACGAGATTTGGATAACTGTGAAGTGAGGGCGCCTTATGATGCCTTGGTTGTCGCACGTAATCTTGGCAAAGGGCAATATGTCTCCCAGGGAAGCGAAGTCGGGGAACTCTATAATATTGAATATGCCGAAGTGACTTTTCCTGTTGCCGGCTTTGATACAGCTTTTCTCCCTGAGCGCGTTGCAGGCTTACCCGCTCAAGTCACCGTAAAAGGAGCCACTCAAGTTTATCGAGAGGCCTTCATTGCGCGTGACCTGGGTATTGTGGATAGTGCTACACGTATGAGTCACTTGGTTGCTCGAATCTCTGATCCGTACAGTTTGAATAGCGATCTTCCTCCTATTAAGTTTGGTCGTTATGTCGAAGTTAATCTTATGGGGAAAACCTTAAAAAATGTATATCGTTTGCCGCAGGAGTTAGTCACTAACCAAAAAATTTGGATTGTTGGCCCAGAGCAACGCTTGGAGTCTCGTAATGTTACTGTGTTGCGCGAAGAGGGGGAGTTCTTTTTGATTCGTGGTGCCCTGAATAATGACGATAAAGTAGTGACTACTTTGCCGGAATACCCTCAAAACGGCATGGAAGTAAAGCTTGCCATTGTAGATGAAGAATTAGAGCCATTAAATCATCAGGCGGATACCAACACTGCCGAACAAAAAGCGGCTAACCGCTAGGGGGCGTTATGAGTGCAACAAATGAAACGCCCGGCGGCATCATTGCTTTTTTTGCCAAAAACCCAGTTGCGGCAAATTTATTAATGGTGTTTATAATTATTTTAGGGACAGTGAGCTATTTTACAGTTCAGCGTCAAATGTTTCCTAATATCGAAATTAATTATATTCAGGTGAGTGCAGTATACCCAGGCGTATCACCACAAGAAATCGAAGAAAGTATACTGATAAAAATAGAAGAAGCATTAAAAGATGTCACCGAAATAAAATCAATTATTTCACGAGCCAACCGCGGTTTTGGGCGCGTATCATTAGAGATTGAACCCGACGCTAAGCTCACTGATGTGCTCGATAAAGTAAAATTGCGCGTCGATGGCATTGCCACCTTTCCGGCCGATATGGAGCCGGTTAATGTGACTCAGCAAGAATTTCAGCAGCAAGTTATAGAGTTGTCTTTGGTGGGCGATGTTCCCTTAGAGGAGTTGAAACCCCTTGCAAAAATTATCGAAGATGAATTACTTGAGCTCTCTAATGTATCTTTGGTATATATGGGGGCGCCGGAAGATGAAATTGCCATAGAGATTAAGCCTGATGAACTGCGAAAATACAACCTCACACTAGACCAAGTCGCCAATGCGATTCGCCGGCATTCAACCAATATATCGGCTGGGCAATTGCGTACCAATGCCGGTATTATTTCAGTGCGTATCGAAAACCAGCTATACCGTGGTGACGAATTTCGCGCTGTTCCTATAAAAATTGGCGCTAATGGTGCTCAGGTTTTATTGCAAGATGTGGCTGTTATTAAAGATGGTTTTACCGAAGGAGAGCACTATTTTAAGTACTCTGGCGAAAACGCAATATACTTTTCAGTCAACGCCACGAAAGAGCAAAGTATTATTCCTGTGGCAGAGTCTGTTAAAAATTACATAGAAGAGCGCAATAAAACATTGCCGCCAGGCTTGAAGCTCAAAGTACTGGTGGATATGACATATTATCTTAATGCGCGTCTAGATATGATGCTCGATAACTTATTTATGGGGGCGTTACTCGTGGCCATTATGCTAGGCCTATTTCTACAAATTAGGCTTGCATTTTGGGTGATGGTGGGCTTACCTCTTTGCTTTCTCGGTGCCATGATGTTGATGCCGGTATTTGATGTCAGCATTAATATTTTATCGCTATTTGCTTTTATTATGGTGCTAGGAATAGTTGTTGATGATGCTATTGTGATCGGTGAAAGTGCCTACAGTGAAATTGAAAAATACGGTGGCGGTGTTAACAATGTTGTACGTGGCGCGCACCGAGTCGCAGTACCTGCCACCTTTGGTGTTTTAACCACAATTGCGGTATTTGTTCCTTTTGTTATGTCTAGTGGGCCTCAGGGTGCCTTCTTTTATAATATAGCGGCTGTCGTTATTTTATGTTTGGTATTTAGTTTAATTGAATCCAAACTGATTCTTCCTGCGCATATTGCACACATGAAAGTGATAAAAATTAAACGTGGTTCATGGCGGGAAAAATTCAACACCCGATTTTTTAATTTTATTAATGGTCGTTACCGCAATTTTGTATACGCCTGCACACAGTGGCGCTGGACGGTATTTGGTGTTTTTGTCGGCGTACTATTGCTTAGCTTTGGTTTGATTCAAGCAAATTATGTGCGAACAGTCCCAACGCCTGCGGTGCCTCACGACTTTCCGGGTATACGTATTGAAATGAATGAAAACGTTTCTGACCTTATGACGATTAACGCCTTAAAATCCATCGAACGCGTTTTGTATGAGGTGGATCAACAAGTGGAAAAAGAAACCGGTCAGAAAATGATTAAAGATGTATTGGCTTTTAATGATGGCCGTACAGAAGCGCGAATTATTGTGCCTTTAGTCGATGAGCAATTGCGACCATTTAACGCGTTTGAGTTAGCGCGACGATGGCGCGAAGCGATTCCCGAAATTCCGGGTATGAGATCTTTTTCAATTCAAGATGATGTGAATGGCGGGGGGAGTGACGGCGATTTTGGGTACCTGCTTTTTGGTAGCGATATTGACTCTCTCAATGCTGCTGGGCGAGAATTTATCGCCATGTTACAGCAACAAAAAGGCCTGTACGATATTAGCTCGACTATTGACCCTGCGAGCAAAGAAATCCAAATGGATCTGCTGCCTGTTGCCTATGATCTAGGTTTAGATCTTGCCTCAATTGCTAGTCAAGTGAGTAATAGTTTTTACGGAGGCGAAGCCCAGCGCGTGATTCGTGATGGCGAAGAGGTTAAGGTGATGGTGCGTTACCCCAAATTAACTCGCGAACGTTTTGCCGACTTAAAATATACTGTGCTTTCGACACCGTCAGGGCAAGAGGTGCTATTGGGCGATGTTGTCAAGCTGCGTGAAGCACCGGGTATTAGCTATATTCGTCGCGAAAGCGGGTTTCGCAGTGTTTATATTTGGGGGGCGATTGATGAAAACCAGGTTGAACCCAATGAGGTTGTCGATAATATTAAAGACAATCTTCTACCGGAACTCACAAAAAAACATCCTCGTGTTAAAACCGAATTAGGTGGCTCGATAGAAGAAACTCAAGCTCAGCAAAATGAACAGTTACTGTTTATGATTGCCGGTTTAGTGATGGTTTATATTTTGTTGGCTATACCGCTAAAAAGTTATTATCAGCCCATTATTGTAATGTCGGTAATCCCCTTTAGCCTTACGGGCGCAATTTGGGGCCACTTCTTTTTTGGCATTAACCTTAGCATGATGTCAACCTTCGGCCTTATTGCAGCGGCTGGGGTGGTGATTAATGATAGCCTGGTATTTACAGACTTTGTTAATAAACGCCGCGAGGCGGGAATGGCTGTTGGTGACGCAGTAATTGAAGCCGGTTGTGCTCGCTTTAGAGCCATTACATTAACATCAATCACCACTTTTGCTGGCGTGCTGCCTATTATGTTCGAGACAAGTTTGCAGGCAAAATTTGTGATTCCTATGGCTGTCGCATTGGGTTTTTCTGTGCTTTACGCCACATTAGTCACGCTCTTGTTGGTGCCGTGTATGTACTTAATGCTAGAAGATTTTCGTGGTATTAAGCGGCTATTTGTTTGGATCGGTAAATTTTTGCCAGGCTCACTAAGAACAGAAAATTACTAAACACGACTATAAGCTAAAAATAGAGGGCTTTATTCCTGAGCCCTCTATTTTTAATGATCTTAAGTCTTTTTTATTTTAATAATTTTTTGAACGCCATACCACCTTTGGTCATCCATTAATAGTAGTAAAATAATTTCATTACTTAAAAAGGTGCACTATGAATAAGAAAACACGCCCCCGATATGATGCCGACTTTCGATTGAAGGTCGCTAATTTGGTATTAGAGCAAGACTACAGTATTCGAGACGCCGCTGAAGTAATGGGTGTCGGTAAATCTACAGTAGATAAATGGGTGCGACAACGACGTAATGATCAGCAAGGTAAGGCGAGCGAGTTGAACGTACCGATTGGCGATGATCAGCAGCGGATTCGTGAGCTTGAAAAAGAAATACGCCGTATTAACGAAGAGAATGACATCTTAAAAAAGGCCTCAGCTCTCTTGCGATCGGGCGCACTGAAAAATTTTCGGTAATTTTTGATCTGCAAGAGAGCTACCCAGTTAAAAGGTTGTGCTCAATCTTGAATGTGCACCGTAGTAGTTATAATTATTGGCGGGCTTATACGCGATATTCATAATCACCGTGCCCGCAGCTAAAGCTTAAGAACCGTTTAAATAGCTGGCAGAAACATTATTACCAGTGACACTCACTCAAGATTTTGGCTATGCGGGCAGTTTTTTAGAGTGAGTGTCCCTGTATTTCTTCCTGTATTTACTTAGTGAAGCACTAAAGCGGCCGGTATTTATATTTTACTCAACAGCGATTTTATTGCACGATCGCTGGGTAAAATACATTACCGGTAGCGAAATCTTGTACGGATTTACATGCAAGGTGGTGTAGCTAAGGAGGGTTAGACGCTCTTACTGATCCGATTTAAATTAATTATATAGTACCTTACCCTTTAAACTGACCAGCTTAATAATAGAGTGCTTAAAGTCTATTTGAGAAATTTTGCTTTCGTATTTTTCATATATAAGCTTATCATTATGTTTAACCATACAAGTCATTCGAATTTCACTACCAAATCTACCTTCACCTAAGTCATGCTTGATCGAAGAGCAATTTATTTCCACCAAATATTCTGAATGAATCGAAGATGCAGCATGTTTTACAATGCTTAATGGGTCAGGTCTTGGATTATCTTTGGGCCCCCCAAATATTGCCATATCTATCTCACTTTCACCCAATCTAACATAGAGACCTGTTTCGTGGCTAGTATCTGGATTACGGGAAAAGATAAAGAATCCTGGTGGGTTTGAATCACCTGAATATAAGTCGGAGACTAAAACTTTTACTCTAAGTGAGTTACTCTCTTTGCTAGGAATTTCCATTTCACCAAAATAGCCATTGCTTTCCATATCGAAATTATTTGAGTGTAAGAAGTGTTCACCTGCTGAATCATATTTTTTAAGGCGTAAAAAACGAAGTTTTTGGAATAATTTTTTCATTGCAGCCTCGGTACAAATCTAATAGTTTATTAGCTGGAGCTCAAGCCTTACGACGCGGTTCTATCCAGTCTAAATATAAAGACGTAAACACTACACTTCTCGACGCTAGAGCACAAGCAGGCTGCAGTAACATATCTTGTTGCACGTTTTTTGCAAAGCTGGCCCGCGCTCCATCTAATAAGGCTATTAGAGTTAGCTAACAACGTGCGCACTTGCCAAACACTGTCACAAACACTAGAGCATAATCCCGCCAAGGCATATCGCCAGTTACACGCATTTAAAAAATAATGGCGCCACTTTCATCTATCGCTAATATCGCTGGCACCTAAAAACACTTTTAAGTTTAATGCTTAAAAAATGCTGATGCTTGCCATAACTCAAAAAGCCACCCATACCATCCGTTCAGGGCCTTAGAAGGCAGGATGCCGACTAGAGCCTACAGGGAGGTACTCGCCGCGTGCCTTGAATGGGTGGTATGGGTGGCGCCCTCAGGCTTGCTCTACCGAGCCTAATCTTAAAACTATAAACACTAGCGCATCAATCAGCCAAAGCCTACTGTTACTTACACACTTTTAAAAAATACAGGCACAGTTTACATCTAGCGGTAAAACCTCTGTCATAAAAGCCACATTAATTACTTACCATAACCGATCAACCACAAAAAAGCCGACTCAAAAATCGGCTTTCAATGATATTGATGCAGGGGCTACCCACAAAAAACGACAACACTAACTAGCCTAAGACTCTTCTTGCCATTGCAACTCTTTAATCCAAAATGCCGTGCCACCGGTAACGGCGGCGGGCATGGCGAAAATATTGATAATGGGAATCATACTGGCGAACATGACCATGCCGCCAAAACCGGTGCTGCTATAAAGGTTAGCGCGTAAGCGTTTACGCATAGGGGTAAAAGCGAGTTGGTTGTTGTCGCAGGTGTAATCTACATATTGTACGGCCATACACCATGCGCCCCAGAGTGCGGCAATAACAGGGACTAAAGGTGCTGTTATCGTCATAAAACCCAGTATGAATAGCAGAATAAAGACAAAAACACCTCGGCTAATAAAATAGATTAACTTGTGTATTTCACGTGCAATAACGCGCGGGATTAACGTGCCTAAGGGCTCATCTTGCGGAGTGGTGCCGGCAATAAGCTCTTGAGTTTTTTGCGCTAGTATGCCGTAAAAAGGCGAAGCAATAATATTGGTGATGGCATTAAAGATATAGCCATAGCACAACAATAAAAAAACGCCGACTAATAAGCCCATAATCCATTTTAAAAAATGTAAAAAGCTGGGTAAAAAATCAAGCATCCACTCCATGCCACTATTAAAATAATGAAATAGCGTAGAGGTGAGACTGATAAAAATAAGAACGTTAATCAGTAAGGGCGCAATAATGTAAAGGCGCAGTTCTTTACGCCATAGTAAATTAATGCCCTTGATATAATAATGGGCACCGGTGGCTAAATTATTTTTGGGTGAAGGTGTGCTCATAAGACTGTGATTACCTTTGGCGCGATAATAAAGAAGGCGCTAAGCAGAGGCTTGCTGTAGCGCCTTTTGACGATTGATTTTCGGCTGTTAAAAAATTAAAAAACCGTGTAACTATTCAGAGGCCCGGGAATCGGGCGCTAATGAATCATTTGCTGGGCCGCCCAAGCCATCCATGGTCGCTATATAAGCGCTCCCGGCGCTTAAATGCCCAGAAAATAACCCATCAGTACCCTGTTGAGAGGTTTTTTTGGTTCGGCTGAATAGTTACAAAACCGTTAACTTTACTTGGCGCCAGCTGCGCTTAAGGCTTTTAAATAGTCACCGCTTTGGCGATGCTGGGCAACGGTTTGAGCGATGGTTTTACCCTCAGGCCCTAGTGCATTAAAGTTGCGGCCGGCTTCGCTAAAAAAGGTCACAAAGGTGGCGAAGTTTTCTTGATGCATACCACGGTAGGCTATTTCTAGGCAGTGGTAGTCGGCATCTACGCCCTTGGGCGCTTGGGTGTCTAAAAAACTTTTGATGCGTGCGTCATCAAAAGTTTCGCCTAGGACTTTTTCTTTATCTTTTTTTAAGCTCATGATTTTCTCGCGTTGTTTGTGATGACTAGTTGGCATCTCAATAATAGCCTTTGGGGCTGCTCTAGCATGGATGTGTAGGAGTCGATAATGCAGGAGTACAATCGAGATGCCGACTGGAGCGTATAGGGTATATTCTCAGCGTGTGGAGCACCTCAATATCGAGGTGCTCTAGATTGCGCTAAGTGCTTAACCGTTTAGCTTTTTAACCAGCAACTGATTTAACTGTTTAGGGTCGGCTTGGCCTTTACTGGCCTTCATACACTGACCTACAAAAAAGCCCACCATTTTGGCGCGTTTGTCTTCGGGTGCTGCGCGGTAGCCCTCAACTTGTTGGGTGTTGTTGGCCATAACCTCGTCAATGATTTTTTCGAGGGCACCGCTATCGCTTACTTGCTTAAGACCTTTGGCTTCGATTACCGTATCGGCATCGCCTTCGCCAGCTGCCATACCCTCGAATACTGCTTTAGCCATTTTACTGTTAACCGTACCATCATCAATACGCTGGGTTAAACCGGCTAAAGCCGCAGGTGTTACCGGGCTTTGCTTAATGGTGAGCTCTTGGCGATTCAGGAAGGCCGCTAGGTCGCCCATTATCCAGTTGGCGGCTAATTTAGGTATAGCGCCGGCACTCACTGCGGCATCAAAATACACGGCGGTGGCTACGTCGCCGGTTAATACTTTGGCGTCGTATTCGCTAAGGCCCATATCACCGGTATAGCGCGCACGCTTGGCTTCGGGAAGCTCTGGCATGGCGGCTTCTACTTCTGCTATAAAGCTATCATCTAAAACAACAGGCAGTAGGTCGGGGCAAGGAAAGTAGCGGTAATCGTTGCTGTCTTCTTTGCTGCGCATAGAGCGTGCTTTTTTGGTGTCGCCATTGTATAAGCGGGTTTCTTGGCGAATAGTGCCGCCGCTTTCGATCACACTAATTTGGCGTTCAACTTCTAACTCGATGGCCTCTTCCATAAACTTAAAGGAGTTTAAGTTTTTGGTTTCGGTACGAATACCAAGCTCTTCTTGACCTTTAGGGCGCACCGAAATATTCACATCAAAACGCAGCGATCCTTGTGACATTTCGCCATCACAAATACCCAAAGCAACCACTAAAGCGTGTAGCTTTTTGGCAAAGGCGACGGCTTGATCTGCGTTGCGCATATCGGGTTCGGTGACGATCTCGATAAGCGGTGTGCCGGCACGGTTGAGGTCGATGCCGCTCATGCCGTGGTAATCTTCGTGAAGCGATTTGCCCGCGTCTTCTTCTAGGTGAGCGTGGTGAATGCGCACGCGGTGCTCACTGCCATCGTCTAGGGCGATATCAATATGGCCGGCGCCAACAATAGGTTCGTCGAGCTGTGTGGTTTGGTAGCCTTTGGGTAGATCGGGGTAAAAGTAGTTTTTACGCTCAAATACCGAACGGCGTGCGATAGGTGCATCAATTGCTAAACCAAACATGGCGGCCAATTTAAAAGCTTGGCGGTTAGGCACCGGCAGCGTGCCGGGCATGGCCAAATCGATTGCACAGGCTTGGGTGTTGGGCGCGGCGCCGTAAGCGGTGCTAGCACCCGAGAATATTTTAGTTTTGGTGGCCAATTGAACATGAATTTCAAGGCCAATAACGGTTTCCCATTCCATAGTGTTTGCCTTATTTGTAGTTGGCCGGTGCCAGGGTGTGGAAGTGAGTGGCTTGCTGGTACTGATGTGCGGCGCCTAGCATTTGCGCTTCATCAAAGTAGTTACCAATAATTTGCAGGCCGACCGGTTTGCCATTGACTAAACCACACGGTACCGACATGCCCGGCAAACCGGCCAAGTTGGTAGCGATGGTGTAAATGTCTTCGAGGTACATGGCGACAGGGTCGGCGCTTTTGCTACCAAATTCAAAGGCTGGGTTGGGCGAGGTTGGGCCCATAATTAAGTCAACATCATGAAAAGCGGCGACAAAATCTTGTTTGATTAAGCGGCGTGCTTTTTGGGCTTTGGCGTAATAGGCATCGTAGTAGCCTGCGCTTAAGGCATAGGCGCCCACTAAAATACGACGCTTCACTTCATCGCCAAACCCTTCGCTGCGTGAACGGCAGTATAGGTCGTCAAGGTCTTGTGGGTTTTCGCAGCGGTAGCCGTAGCGCACACCGTCAAAACGCGACAAGTTAGCCGAACACTCGGCCGGGGCAATCACATAATACGCGGGCACCGAAAGACTGGTGTGCGGCAGCTTAATGCTTTTAATGGTCGCGCCAAGTTTTTCAAACTCGGCAATGGCCTCGCGTACGCACTTTTCGGTGCCGGCTTCTAGGCCTTCACCAAAGTACTCATCGGGTATACCAATGCGCAAGCCTGTTAGGGGCTTGCTGAGTAAGCGTGTGTAGTCATCGACGGGGTGATCGACGCTGGTGGAGTCTTTGGGGTCAAAGCCGCTAAGCGGGCCTAGCAATAAAGCGACATCTTCGGCGGTTTGGGCCATAAGACCGGCTTGGTCTAGGCTGCTGGCAAAAGCAATCATGCCGTAACGTGAGGCGCGGCCATAGGTAGGCTTAAGGCCTGTAATACCGCAAAGTGCTGCCGGTTGACGAATGGAGCCGCCGGTATCGGTTGCTGTAGCAGCAGGCGCTAAGCGAGCCGCAACGGCCGCGGCTGAGCCACCCGATGAGCCACCAGGTACGCAATCGCTGGCCCAAGGGTTTTTAACGGGTCCGTAGTAGCTGGTTTCGTTAGAGGAGCCCATCGCGAACTCATCCATATTGGTTTTGCCTAAGCTGACGACCCCTTGGTTTTGGTAGTTTTGCACAATGGTGGCGTCATAGGGGGCAATAAAATTATCGAGCATTTTGCTGCCGCAACTGGTGCGCACACCTTGCGTACAAAAAATATCTTTGTGAGCAATGGGCAAGCCGCATAGCGTAGGGGCATTGCCTTGGGCTAAGCGCGCATCGGCGGCTTTCGCTTGGGCTAGCGCTTGCTCGGCGGTGAGGGTAATAAAGCTATTGAGATCAGCATCTTTTTGTTGGATGCGGTCAAGGTAGTACTGGGTGAGCTCAACACTGGATACAGCTTTGCTTTGCAGCTGTTTAACCAGTTGGGCAACGGTTTGGTTATGCATGCGAATATCCGTGTTTAGTCGATAACTTTGGGCACTAAAAAGAGGCCGTCTTCGGTGGCGGGCGCAATGGCTTGCATTTGCTCGCGTACATTGGGCTCGGTAATTTCATCGGCACGTAGTATCTGTACGGCATCGAGCGGGTGAGCCATAGGAGCTACACCTTCGGTATCGACAGCGCTGAGCTGGTCGACAAGTGCAAGTACAGTGCTGATGCGGTTGGTTACCTCGTCGACTTGGTCGTCGGCAATATGCAAACGCGCCAACTTGGCAAGTTGTTGAATGTCTTCTCGGTTCACGGGTGTCTCCGTTTGCCCTTAGGGCTGGGTAAGCTTGATCACAAAAAAGTGCGTCAATTTACCATATTCAGAGGCGGGTGCCCAAGAGGGAGGTGATAATGCGGGCCTTATTAGAGTAAGCATTTGGTTCTTTAAGTGCCGAACAGCTATTCATGTGGCGTAAGGTGTTGTGTATTTTTGTCTTATTAATTAATATCTCGAGCTAATAACAAGGAGCTATTACTGGGTATTCCTTCGTATACGTTTTGTTATATATGTGTTAACAAAAAGCTAATGGATGTCAAGAATTTTGGAGTTATTATGGATACCGGATTGCGCGCTTTGGTGGCGGTTGCTCGTTTTTATCAGTTACCGGCAGAACCTGAGCAGCTGCAACATGAGTTTGGAGAGCAAGGATGCACGCTTTCCTCAACTCAATTATTACAAGCAGCTAAAGCGCTCACACTTAAAGCAAAAGCCATCAGTGCCAGCTATGAAGATATTGATGCAGGAACATTGCCTGCAATCGCTAAAGCGAAGGATGGTGCTTATATCATTCTGGCTAAAGTTGCTCAAAATGACACCCCTACACCCGTCTTAATTCAAGATCTTCGTGAGCAGGCGCCTCGCGCTATTTCGGTTGATGAGTTTAAAGAGATTTGGTCGGGTGAAATCATACTGCTTTCGCGTAAGCAAACTTTGACGGAATCACTCCTTAAAAAATTTGATATCTCATGGTTTATACCTGCGTTAATTAAGTATAAAAAGCTTTTTTTTGAAGTATTAATCGCTTCCTTTTTTTTACAGCTAGCGGCATTGATTACACCCTTCTTTTTCCAAATTGTTATGGATAAAGTTTTAGTGCACCGAGGATTTACGACATTAGATGTGTTGGCTGTTGGTTTTTTTGTTGTAGTTTTGTTTGAGGCCTTTTTAGGGGGCTTTAGAAGTTACTTATTTAGTCATACAACAAGCCGCGTTGATGTGGAGTTGGGTTCAAAATTATTTGGTCATTTATTGAGCTTGCCACTTGCCTATTTTGAAGCTAGGCAAGTGGGGCAAAATGTTGCTCGAGTACGTGAGTTAGACACGATAAGAAACTTTATTACCGGTACAGCGCTTACGCTAATCATTGACTTATCATTTGTTTTTATATTTATTGCAGTGATGTGGTACTACAGCCCACAACTCACTTGGATAGTGTTAGCCACTATTCCGTTATATATTCTATTGTCATTATTTATTACACCTATGTTGCGCCATCGCTTAGACCAAAAATTTAAACATGGCGCAGAAAATACGGCATTTTTAACAGAATCCATTACCGGTATAGGTACTGTTAAGTCACTAGCAGTTGAGCCTCAGATGCGCCGCAAACTTGAGGGGCACTTATCGAGTTATATACATGCATCATTCAAAAGTCAAAATTTAAATAATATTGCAAATCAAGTAGCTGGTTTTATTAATAAGCTAATGACGCTGGGTATTATTTGGTGGGGTTCTCACTTAGTTATTGACGGGGGGATTACCGTTGGGCAGCTCATTGCTTTTAATATGTTAGCTGGTCGGGTCAGTGGCCCAATTTTAAAGTTAGTTCAGCTGTGGCAGGACTTTCAGCAAGCTGGCATTTCAGTATCGCGCCTAGGTGATATTCTTAATGCTCCGCGAGAACCAGGCTTTAACCCTAACCGCTCTCGCATGCCCTCACTTATAGGGGCGGTGACTATTGAGCATGTTAACTTCAGGTATAAGCCAGATGGGCCTCGTATTTTAGATGAGGTTAATTTAGAAGCTAAGCCGGGCGAAGTTATTGGAATTGTTGGGCGTTCGGGTTCAGGTAAAAGCACCATCACTAAACTTATTCAACGTTTGTATGTACCAGAAGGTGGTCGTGTATTAGTCGATGGTATTGATTTATCTATGGTTGATACTGCGTGGTTGCGCCGCCAAATTGGTGTGGTGTTACAAGAAAATTTTTTATTCACTCGAACGGTTAGAGAGAATATAGCGTTAATCGATCCTTCGCTTTCGATGGTTCAAGTTGTTGCTGCGGCCAAAATGGCAGGTGCTCACGACTTTATTACGGAACTACCCGAAGGTTACGACACCATGATTGGTGAACAAGGTAGTAATTTATCTGGAGGCCAGCGCCAGCGCTTAGCTATTGCACGGGCTTTAGTGACTAACCCAAAAATTCTTATTTTTGATGAAGCGACTAGTGCGCTAGATTATGAGTCTGAGCGATTAATTCAAGATAATATGGAAAGTATTGTTAAAGGACGTACTGTATTTATTATTGCACACCGGCTTACAACGGTTAGGCGGTGCCACCGGATTATAGTTATGGATAAAGGGCGAATTGTCGAGCAAGGTCCTCATCGTGTATTAATTGACAAAAAAGGTTATTACGCAAAACTCTATGGAATGCAAGGCAATGTAGACACTCAAAAACCAGGAGCCAATATATGATTTTTTTTGGCAAGGTAAAGCAATTGTGGTCCGGTAGGACAACAATTGGTGATGCACACAAGGCAAGAGAGCGTGCAGCTTTTCTCCCCTCTGTATTGGGGATACAAGAGTGTCCGCCTCACCCTATTGCGCAATGGTTGGCTAGGGCGTTGCTCTTATTGTTTGTTTTGGTTATTGCGTGGGCGTGTATTGGCCAAGTTGATATTGTTGCCTCTGCCGAAGGAAAGATAATTCCTAGTCAAAGAGTCAAACAGATTCAGTCATTAGAGAAAGCTATGGTGAAAAAAATATTGGTTTCCGAGGGTGAGTTTGTTAGCGAAGGGCAGGCATTAATCGAGCTAGATAGTACATTGGCTGAAGCTGATACCGCACGATTGGAGGTGGAGTTAAAAGCCTTGATTCAGCAAGAGGCTGTATCTCGTACCTTTCTTGATTTGATTAGTTTGTCGAAAGCAAAGCGGTTAGCCGTTTCTTTCGAGACGCTCCCATGGCAAAAAAAGGATCCAAATTATAAACAGTTGCTTTGGCGCCAATGGCAAGATCACTCTGCAGAACGATTGCGATTAAATGAAGGGTTGAAGCGAAATTATTCTGAGCAGCTATCAGCAGCAGCATCGATTACTAAATTATCACTTTTATTACCTATTATTGAGAAGCGTGTTAAAAAGTTGGGTGCTTTACATGATAAAAACTATATATCTGAAATTGATTTTTTGGCGGCTGAACAAGAGAGAATTCAAATATCTCAAGATTTAATTTCTGAGCGCCATAGGAAAAATCAATTGCAAGCTGCAGAAAAAGAAATAGAACTTCAGTTAGGCGTGTACATAGCTCAGCTCAAATCTAAACATTGGCAGCTAATAGTAGATGCTAAAAAACAAATAGAAGCTATAGGCGAAGAACTTAAGAAAGCGCAAGATATTCAGCGTAAGCGTATATTGTATTCCCCCGTTGATGGTTATATTCAGCAGTTAGCAACTAATACTATTGGTGGCGTAGTTACCGATGCACAAGTTTTAATGTTGGTAGTGCCTAAAGAAACTGTCTTAGAGGTGGAGGTAATGCTGACAAATAAAGATATCGGATTTGTACAAAAAAATATGTCAGCAGAAGTTAAAATACACACATTTCCTTTTACTAAATATGGCCTTGTAGAAGGCACAGTTAAAACTATTTCTAATGATGCTATTGTCGATGAGCAATTAGGTTTGGTGTATAGTGTGCGAGTTTCTATGAATAAAAATTTTTTGAACGTTAATGGTGTTGATGTACTGTTAATGCCTGGTATGGCGGTAACGGCAGAAATGCAAATAGGTAAGCGTCGTATTATTGAATTTATTGCGGCCCCGCTGTTGCGTGGCGTAAAGGAAAGCCTTAGAGAGCGGTAATGTAAATTTAAACGTAATGGAGAGTGTGCAAACACTTGCGTTAAAGCAGCAACATTTTAAGCTTGCTGTATGTTTTAATTAAAGGAGTACTTAAATGATTACGCAAATAGAAAAATTATCGGCTATTACAGGTGCCGAAGATAATGATTATCTCACGGGTACAGCTGTAGACGAATTGATTGCCGGGAATGATGGGGCTGATGTATTAAACGGTGCTGAAGGCAATGATACGCTGTTTGGTGGAAAAGGCGATGATAGGTTATATGGCGGATTTGGCGACGATATTTTATCGGGTGGCGAAGGCATCGATAGCTGGGGGCGGTAACGATACTTATATGTTTGCCTTGGGCGATGAGCAAGCCAGAGTTACCCATACCAATACAGATGCTCCAGAGGGGAGGGTTTTATTTACGGGCGATATTACCTCTGCCGATGTACTCGCAACCCGCACGGGTAATACTTTAGTACTTGCAGTGTTAAGTTCTAAAGAGGTTGTTACGGTAAATAATATTTTTATGGTGAAAGGTATCAGGTGGCGGCCATTGAATTTGAGGGCGATGGTGTTGTTTGGGGTGCTGATAAAGTGAAAGCGTTAGTCATATCCGGCACAGAAGGTCGCGATAATATTATCGCAACTGAAGGTGATGATATTATTGACGGTTTAGCCGGTAACGATATTATTCGTGGTGGTGAGGGTGACGATACGCTGCTTGGTAATATCGGCAATGATTATTTGTATGGTGATAACGGCGATGACCGCCTCGTTGGTGGGGAGGGGAATGACATACTTAATGGCGGTAATGGAGGTGATGTACTTCAAGGTGGTGACGGCAATGACTATCTTTACGGATATGCTGCTGATGATGTATTAAAAGGTGGTGCTGGCAATGACCGTTTAACAGGTGGCGCCGGCAATGATACTTATAAATACGCGTTAGGTGATGGTGTTGATACTATTTATTCTGAAGATGTGGGTGATAGCGCAGATATTTTAAGTTTTGATGAAGGTATAAATTTAGAAGATATAAATTTTTCGCGTATAGGTGAGGATTTACGCATTACCGTGGGCAAAGGTGATCAAGTCACGGTCGATAATTTTTTTAGCGATGGTGATACGTATGGAAGTGCACTTAATGCTATTGAATTTTTTGATGGTACAGTTTTATCTATGGAAGCGATTAATGAGCTGGTCGGTGGTGGTTCTTTAGCGGCAGACTCAATAATGGGTACAGATGCCTCTGATTATATCAATGCACTTGCTGGCAATGACTATATTAATGGCGGAGCAGGAAGTGATGTGATTTCTGGTGGCCACGGTGACGATGTTGTTTTGGGTGGTGAAGGTTACGATAGACTAGATGGCGGCGCTGATGATGATCAGCTATTTGGCGAAGCCGGTGGAGATACTATATCTGGTGGCGCAGGTGATGACGTACTAACTGGCGGTACAGGTAATGATGTACTTAAAGGGGCTGACGGTAGTGATACCTATGTTTTTTCCCGTGGTGATGGGCAGGACGTTATTGATAATTACAATGCAACAGCAACGACTCAGGATATAGCTCAATTTACGGATGCTAATGCCGAAGACCTTTGGTTTAGCCGTGAAGGTAATGCTTTGTTAATATCGACTGTAGGTTCTGAAGAGCGGGTGAGTGTGAATTCGTGGTTTTCCTCTCCATACTACCAGTTAGATGAGATAGCAACGGCAGATGGCGCAGTAAGTGCTGCGCAAGTTGAACAATTGGTTAACGCGATGGCCGTATTCGATGTACCTACAGGTGCCGGTGCGGTACTTAGTCAAGAGCAGGATGCCTTAGTGCAAACGTTAGTTGCTGAGGTTTGGCAAGTAAGTTAAATTTGTTGGCACCGTAGGGAGGGGAGCCCTCCCTTTTTGTGAGTTTCTAGTAGGCTAATCTTTTAAAATTATAAAAAATTATCGTGGATAATTTGTCAGTAAAGGATGAGGTAAAGTAAGGATGCAAAGTGTATTGGCGTCTGTCTATAAAAATAATTTAGAGTCTTTACGTTGTGCACTATTAAAGCGCTTTGAGGCGGGTTCCGTGCGTGCTTATATCGCGGTTCGTAAATCGGGCCAATATGGCTCATCCCTTTGGTTAAATAGCAATCAAGCGTGGTTGCCACTTCTAGAAGCTTGGTTAAAACCCCTTCAAACCGGCGGTGCACTTTTTGAGTTAGAATTTCTTTTTGCCCCCCCAAAAAAACCTTTAGCCCGCAGTTTAAAAGCCAGTGGAATAGTTGGCGTGGTGTTAAAGCGATTCAATTTAAGGGGGGGGGGGTATAAAAACACAATCTTTTCGTATGTGGAATGCCTCGGCAGATCCATTTGTAGTATCCCCTATGTCCATCGCATTCGTACAAAAAACGTCAATTAACTAATCACGTAACAGTTAAGCTCTATTTCTTATACTCCTTTACGATGTTGCTAGTGGTCGTAAGTGATGATAATGCACCAGTGTGAGAAATTTATGAGTTCTAAGGTGGGAATAAAATGAGTAAAGAGTCTGTATTAAAAGTTTTGGACTGTACAAAAACTAACAAGAAGTGGTATGACGATAAAGGACTGATTGCTGGCTACCATACTGTCTCTATTCAAGGAGAGCGGTTTAAGGGGCAGCGTGATCCGGAAATGCGTATTGAAAAAATGAAAATGGATTTTTCGGGACTAAAAATTTTGGATGTCGGGTGCTCTAATGGGGGCATATTACATGCATTATCTGATGAGATTTCGCTAGGCGTTGGAGTAGACTTTAATCCTAAATGCATTAATGCGGCGAACGCTTTAAAGGCGGCTAATTATAAAAATAACATCCACTTTTATACATTTGATTTGGATAAAGATGATTTATCTTTATTGCAGCATTTTATATTTGGCCAAGTTGCTGATGTATGTTTTTTCTTTAATTTATCGATATGGATAAAGCGCTGGAAGGAGGTTTTTGCTTTGTGCGCTGAAATGTCAAAGATAATGCTTTTTGAAGCACATGGCAGTGAGCAGCAGCAAAGTGGACAGCTCGCCTTTGTTAGGTCAATTTACGGCAAGCTTACTTTACTTTCAGAGCAATCGGATGATGACCCTACCTATGCCAAGCGGAAAATGTACCGCTGTGAGGGGCGTATTGTCCAATCATATATTGAGAATAAATCTCAGGAATTTAACTTACTCCAAGAGATTGATGAGGTGTCAGTTAGGAACACATATACTCAATTATTTCCAAATCAGCCTATTGGAACGCTCTCTTTTTATCCTGGGACTCATGAAAGTGTAGTTGTTGATGTAAATGATGAGTATATTGTTAAAATTCCACGTCCTAGACGGGGTATAGATGGCTTGTTGGTAGAGCAAGCTGTGACCGATTTAATGCGTTCAAAACTGGATGTCCAGGTTCCTGAGGTAAGTATCTACTCATCGCCGATAGTTTTAGCTCGTTATCGCAAGTTACCTGGTAAAACTTTTGATAAACAGCATTTCTCTGTACTTTCGATTAAGGATAAACAGAAAATGTCTCGCCAGCTTGCCGCTGTTTTTTATTCATTCCATTCAGTCAATTTAAAACAGGTTAGAGAGCTACCTGTTAGTTTGGCTCCATCTTGGTCTATATCGTGTGATTTGATTAAAGATCAGCTTGGCGATAGCGCCGTTCCCGTGATTTCAGATCTTGTACCTCAGGTTATACGCAATCAAAATGAGCTTCCTTTAATAAAAAATAATCAAGTATTCGGTCATTTTGATCTTCACGGCAGTAATATATTGGTGGATTCTGGTCAGAAAAATTTCACAGGGCTGATTGATTTTGGTAACTGTAGAGTTGGTGATTTCCATCAAGATTTATCAGTCATGAATCTTAGCTCGCCTGAATTGACGGATTTGGTTATTACTGAATATATCGCTTTAAGTGGCAGAGATGTTAATCGGGTGTTGGTGCAGCACTATACGACTATTTTTTACTTAAACCTGTTGGCGGGTCTTAAAAAGAAATCTGCAACAGAACAGTTTGATTATTGGTTTCTTGAGCTAGAAAAATGGTATCAGTATATGCTCCGTGATAGAGCATCTTCGAGAATAAAGTCGAATGCCCCTATTTCTTCTTTGTCATCGGATTGGAGGAAATGGTTGGCATCGAACGTGATGAAGGGTACGTCTACGTCATCGCTACTGCGTATTTTGCGGGATAACGGATACTCGGCTATAGAGGTAATGGCTGAAATTGTGGATATTGAACAGCATCCAATTACTCTTGCGGGAACTGAATTTCAACACCAGTTAGCTAAGCGAAATTGGCTGCTAGCTACGTGTAATGCGCTTGCATCGCTAGATGCTCGATACAGTTCGCAGATAGAGCGACGAAAAACACCTTCTGCTAAAGAGTTCCTTAAAGAATACTACAGCAAGCACTTACCTGTAGTGCTTACAGGTGGCGTTGATCATTGGGCCGCACTGGAAAAATGGCGACCTAGTTATTTGCTGGAGCATTTTGGCGATAAAGAGATTGAGGTCCAGTATGGGCGGGAGTCTGACCCTCTGTTCGAGCGCAATGCCGGTAAATTAAAAAAGAAAATGCTCATGAAAGATTATGTTTCCCTTGTTGAACAAGGGCAAAGTAATGATTTTTATATGACAGCCAATAATACAAAAAATAGCTTTTCCAGTATATCGAGCTTATTTGACGATGTAGGAGACTTTGGTGAGGGTTACCGAGACCCAGATACTTTACAAAGCGGAAACTTTTTTTGGTTTGGCCCTAAAGGTACTTTTACACCTATACATCATGACCTTACCAATAATATGTTGGTGCAAATTTATGGCCGCAAAAAAATTACACTCATACCTGCGATGCAAGTTCCTTGGCTGTATAACGATAAAGGTGTCTACAGTCAGGTGGACTTCCTTAATTGTGACGAAAGAAAATTCCCTGATATGAAAAATGCCAAACCTGTTGAAGTGATTTTGAATCCTGGTGAAGCTATTTTCATCCCTATTGGGTGGTGGCATTGTGTTGAGGCGCTGGATGTTTCTATTAGTAGTGTATTTACTAATTTTAAGTGGCCAAATACCTATTCCGCGGGATTTCCTCGAGGCTAGTACGGGCATATCTTTTTCATTGATCATAACAATCGTAGTGGACTGCCAAGATGAAACATCTTATCCAGCAGGTTGGCCCTGACTGTATTATTGAAAAATATGGCGACAATTTACTCCTTGTCATTTCATTTTCTTTCGCGTTTTGGGGGCAGGAGTGTCAATTTGACTTTTGTGGGCGTTTAAAGAAGTTAAGAAAGGTTTATGGGTGTCAATTTAACGTGATCTACCTGAGGGACCCTAACACACTGTGGTACCAAAGTGGCATCAATGGATTGGGTGGCTCTATTGACGAAGTTGTTGTTCGATTAAAGGCGCTTATTGAAGAGCTGAAACCAAGCCGTGTTATTACGTTGGGGCAGTCAATGGGCGGGTATGCAGCCATGCTATTTGGTGGGTTGCTTGCTGTGGATAGAATAATTGCCTTTGCACCTCTATCATTTCTTGTGGCAGATGAGCTTAAAATTTTTGGTGATGAAAGGTATTACTCAGCGTTAAAGGGCGTTGCTGATATAGCTGAGCCGCATCATTTAGATTTGATGACTTTATTTAGTCGACTGAAAAATAAGATTGATATTCACATTGTATTTGGTAGCCGCTCGTCAAAGCACCAGCAAAGCGTCTCTCTAGATTCTATGCATGCGCTTCGATTACAGGCGATAGAGGGGTGTACCGTGCACGCCTACCCCGATGCCGATCATTTAATTGTAAAGTATTTGTCTGAGCAAAAAAAGATTGACGGCCTTTTATTGCAATTGATATTTGACCGGGAGTTGATAGCGCAACAGGATCTGACTGTAGCGGATGGCTGGAAAAAATGGATATTCAATCAGTTGCTGAGTGGGTTCGATCTTGCAACGCTAGAGTCTGAAATTAAAAAATCGGACTTAGGTAGCGATGCTGTGATTGCGGAATTACGGTCTGTAGCAGCAAGCCCTTATATTCAGGCTGCTAAAGCGATGAAGCTACAACTTGATAAGCGAAATTGGCTATTAGATGTTTGCGATCAGTTGTCAAGGTTGAATTCACATGAATTGAGTGAGGTAGAAAAACGGGAAGTACCTACGTTCCAAATTTTTGTTGATGAGTATTACAGCGTGCATCGACCAGTAGTGCTCACAAATGGCTTTGATCATTGGCCTGCACGTGAAAAATGGAACCCCGACTACTTTGCTCAAGTGGTCGGTGAAAAAGAGGTGGAGGTTCAGTTTGGTCGCGCCCAAGATAATCAGTATGAGAGAAATTCACCTCGTTATAAAAAGAGGATCCCTATGAGGGATTTTTGCCGATTGGTTGTTGAGGGGGGGTACGTCGAATGACTATTACTTAACGGCTAATAACAATCAATCGTCTTCTCAAGAGTTAAAAGAATTATTTGAAGATGTTGGTGAATTTGGGGATGGTTATCGTTTAACTGAAAGTGTTAAGCGCCGTAGCCATTTGTGGTTTGGGCCTAAAGGTACTTGTACGCAACTTCATCATGATTTAACGAATAATATGTTACTGCAGGTTTATGGCCGAAAAAAAATCACACTTATTCCAGCCTTTCAAGTGCCTAATGTGTATAACGATAGTCATGTGTACAGTGCTGTTGATTTCCCTAATGTTGACTTAGAGCGTTACCCTAAAATGTCAGGTGTGACCCCTTTAGAGGTTATCTTAAATCCTGGGGAGGCTATTTTTATACCTATTGGGTGGTGGCATCAGGTGGAGAGTTTGGATATATCAATTAGTGTTAGTTTTACGGATTTTAGGGCTAAAAATAATTTCTTCTCGAATTTTCCTAGGCAGGTTATAGAGTTATAAAGTAAGTTTTAGTCGACATTTCATTTGATTTTTGTGGGGGGTACCTGGTTGACTTTTCGAACTTTTTTTGTCGCAGTGTTTTTGTTTTTTTTGATTTTTTTGTCTGGGTTTTATGCGTGGGCGCGTGCGCTGGAAATTATACGATGGACGGATTGGCGTATTAATAACGGGAAGCCATTAATTTTTAGTGGATATGTTGATGGAATCTTTGAGTACAGAGGGAGACGTTCGGGTACGCAAAGGCTACGGCTTGTTGATGTTAATGGGGAGATTGTTTTTGTTCGCTCTGTCCTTGATAAGGAGTTGTTAAGGAATTTAGTTGGTAAGAAACATATTTTATTTTTTAAGTATTATCCTGTGCCAACTGGTTTAGGGTACGTGTTTGATATTCGGCTTTATAATGAGGTGCTATATCAAGCGGACTTTGTTGATTCGACTTATATAGCTTTTGGGATATTTTTGTTTTATGTCCTATTTTTGATTTTTTTATTTTTTTTGATTTTTATTTTTATTAGGATTTTTAGAGGGATAAGTTATGCTTCCGATTAATGATAATATTTTTAGATTGCTAGATAATGCAGGTGTATTTGATTCAAGGAATCAAGGGATTTTTAATGAGTTTTCTGACTTGGCTCAGACGGTTACAGATGCAGCTGGTGGTCCTGAGTCAGCTGCAAAATTTCTAAATAGTATTAGTAAAATTTCCAATGCGAACTCTGATGGTTCCACTGCGGCCGAAAAGGCTGAGGCTGCCTTTGCTTCGTTGGGCTTTATCTATGGTACAGCGCAGTTGATAACCTCATCAGCAGGAAGGTCTACAGCATTTGACCTGGTTTATAAGAAAGTGCCTATTTTGGGTACAGCACTTACAGGCACGAGCCTTGCAATAAACACTACGAGGGTCATAGATTCTGCATTAACACCTGGTCAGGCAGTAAACACATCTGATCTGCTGGGTGCGGCAAGTGATATTACTGGTATGGCTGCCATAGCAGTTGGAGCTGCGGCAGTTGTTTTTGGTATAGCTGGTGCGCCTCTAATTATTGCTGGCCTTACTGCTGCGTCAATCGGCCTTGGAATTTGGGGGATTGTTGAATCTCTTGGTGATCAAGTAGAGGATGAGTTGGATGAGGGTTCTGACGATGGTGTTATCGTAGGGGGAGGGACT
>NZ_LGAK01000050.1 GCF_001292705.1 Marinagarivorans algicola | reverse complement strand
GTTGATTTAACAGCTCTACTGTTAATAGGTATTACGGCATGCTCGGGTGAGCCTGATGACCCCGATAAGTCTTCATTACCAGCAATATCCTCGACGCCCGATATCAGCTCATCATCCTTGCCCCCCGCGCCTGTATCATCGGTGAATATAAGTTCGTCGACTGTCATAGAAAGCTCGTCATCGCTTGTTGCTAGCTCGTCATCGGTGGCGGCAAGCTCAGTGGCAACGGCGCCGTCAAGCTGCTCAAAGACTAAGGTCAAAAAAGTATTCACTGATAACAATTGTATGGCATGCCACAACGCGAGCATTTTTGCCTTAGCGGGCGGTGATTTGAATCTCGAAAGCGCAACCCTTGGGGTTGATATGCTCGAGCAGCCAAGTCAACATGGTGGCTCGGCATGCGCTGATGAAAAAATGATTGATGCGGCTGACCCTGCCAACTCGCTATTTTTAAAGCTATTGCGCAAAAAGTCTTTAAACAAACTGAATGCCACAGCATGTGTACGTCAGCCTATGCCGCCTAACGCAGTAACGCATGATAAATTTCTTTCAGGCCCTGATTTTAGGTGTTTATCTAACTGGGTGGCAGAAGTTGCTGCCACTGAAGTGGCTAAAGAAAACGGCGACCTACCTGATTTTGTGCCAGTGAAAGCGCAAGAGGCGCTAGCTAAAGCAAAATACATGTTGCACGGCGGCGCACCTACGGCAAAAGAGCTTAGAGCGCTAGGTGGGCCAGATGCTCAGGTTTCGCCAGAAGACCTCAAACACTTGATTGCCGAATGGGAGCAAACACCAGAGTATCAAACCAAACTTGAGCGATTCTTTTTAACGACATTCCAAATTAATAGCTTGGGTAACCCAGGCGTTTATAATGATCAATTCTGGAAACTTGCCAAATACGACGGCTTAAATAAAGATAACCGCAATATCACCTTGATCCAATCATTCCGCGATATGATGGTGAAAACCGCATGGCGTATTTACGATAATGAGCAGCCTTTTAGCGAAGTGGCCACCACACGCAAATGGGAGGTCACTAGTGCCATTTTGGCCTCATTAGCTTACCTTGAAAAAGGCAAAGGCTTGGCTGAGCGTAAATCTAACAAGAAATACTTGGGTGAATACGAATACTTTCAGGCTTCAGACTTTAGTGATTGGAAAACCGTCACAATCGAACAATCGGATACTCGTTTTGATTGGGCGCCTGATTCGAGCGCGATGATCGAGTCTTTGCGTGATATTGAAGATGGCAGCCGCATTAGCATGGTCCGGCCTATGGTTGGGTTTTTCTCGACGCCAGCCTTTTACGCTATTTGGCAAACCAATGAAGATAATCAGTTTCGCGTAACCACGCATCAAACACTTATTATTGCACTTGATAAAGAGTTTGAGATTTCTGATGCTACGCCGCACTCTACTGAAAACGGTATTCCGCCAGAGCATGCAGATCCTAGCACGGTATGTTATAGCTGCCATCGCCATATGGACCCGATGCGCTTGGCCTTTATGAATACTATTAATACGCATAATCATGCTATTGAGCCAGAGAGTAATGCGTTAACGCCTAGCTTCTCATTTTTTGGTGTGAATAAATCATTTAATACAATTGATGATTTAGCCAAAATTATTGCCGAGCACCCTGAGTTTCCAAAAGCCTGGATTCAAAAATTGTGCATGTGGGGCAATAGCCAGCGCTGTGATGATACCGATCCAGAGTTCAAACGTATTGTACAAGTATTTAAAGATAACAATTTAAATTATCGTTTAGCGGTACGTGAGTTTTTTTCATCGCCTTTATTTACAGGGACTGAACTTACTAAAAATCATGAAACCCATGAATTTATACTGAGCTTATCGCGAGGCGATCATCTTTGCCAAGCCATGCAAAACAGACTCGATACACTCAAAGGTATCAACAACCCCAGCGCAGATACTATTGAGGTATGTCCTAAACCTTGCTTTTATAAAAATGGTAAATTTTTGAAAAGCTGCCGCGATGAAAAACACTTTGGCTTAATACCGCCCGATACATTTGATCGTGCAAAAACCGATTTTGTACAGGTTTTTCAGGTGGGCCCTTTTGATGTGAAATCATTAGATCAAAAATGTGCACAACTGGCAGAAGATGTTGTTAAAAATACCAATAAGGGCATTATTAATAGCGCGCAAGATATAGATAAAACTATCGGCCAACTGGTTGAGCATATTATTGGTTTGCCTAAAAATCATTTACGACACGACGAGCTGACGGCTGGTTTAAAGCGTATTTATGATCTGTCTACCCATTCCACAGCCTGTAGCAGTGGCGTTAACCCTACACAACAAAATGCTATTTCATGTGGCTATAGTCATACAAAACTAGAAGCCGTACGCAATTTGTTTTTTGCTGCTTGTAGCTCACCTGATATTTTGTCTATAGGAATGTAATCACATGTGCGATAAAAAAATCACAGCTTTTGAGCAACAGTACCTTACGCGACGTCATGCTTTAATTAAGTCGATATTGGGCGTAGGCTCAGTACAGCTACGCTCATTGATTACCGGTGTGCCAGCGGCTTTATTATTAGGTAATAGCCATCGTGCATTAGCCGATGAAGGTGACTTTAAATACACGATATTTTCACACCTATCAGATGGTGATCCACTCAATGCCAATGCGCCGGGTACTTATGCTGAAAACAACGCCGATCCACGCAACTATGTACAACATAGAAGTGATGGCGGTGGTGTTACCGGCTACGAAAATGGCGTAGACTTTAATTTAGGGGCAGCGCGCGTAAAAGCGGCAGAGCCTTGGTCTACTTTGCCAGAAGATTTACGCAGTCGATTAGGCTTTTGGCATCACGGTACCTATACCAATGCCCATTCCGATCATCGTCATGTGATTCGTTTTCATGGTGCAATTAAAGATCAAAATGGTGCAGGTAGTGCACAATTGGCCGAGGCTATGGCTGATGAAACGTATCAAGGGCTTAACACAATATTAAAAGAGCCCTTATCAGTGGGTGGTTCAAGCATTACTTACAGGGGCCGTGCGATACCGGTGCTTAGACCATCTGCAATTAAAGAGCTATTTGCAAGTTCGGCTGCTAATCTCGATGAAATGGTGGCATTGCGTGATCATTTTATTGACTCGACGTATAAAAAAATGAAACGTGAAGGCACGCCTGCGCAGTTAAAATTTTTAGACCGCTATGCCTTGAGCCGAGTTGATGCTCAAGAGATTGCCACCAACCTAGGTTCATTAATTACCGATATCGAAGAAGATAACCCTTCAGATCAGGTGAAGATGGCGGTCGCTTTATTGCAGCTAGGCATTGCACCAACGGTCACTTTGGGGATTCGATTTGGCGGGGATAACCATGGCAGTATTGATAATGAAGTTGAGCAAACAGGGTACGCCATGAAAGATCTCACGATTATGTGGGATAAACTTAAAGCGGCTAATTTACAAGATAAGGTTGTGTTTGCATCGCTGAATGTTTTTGGTCGTACACTTCGCTATAACACTAACGGCGGGCGCAACCATAATGGTATGCATCATACAATGCTGGTCGCTGGCTCTTCTATTAAGCCTGGTGTTGTGGGAGGCATTGAGCCTACCAAGCCTACAGGGACTCCGGTAGAGTTTAAAGCAACAGGCATTAACTCTAATAATCGCACGTCAAATAACCCTGATATCGCCTATAGAGATACTCTGGTTTCTGCCGGTAAAACATTGGCAAAAGCTGCAGGCTTAAGTAATGAGCGGATTAATATACGTTTTAATGGCGGAAAAATAATTACAGGCGCACTAAGCTAAGTACGCAAAGAACGAGGTCACAAACTACCACATCGTAGTTTGTGACCTGTTATGTGTTTTACACATAATGTTTGATTTTTGTCACGATTTAAAGGTACCGAAACTGGAGTATTAATAAACCATTAAAGGGGCACTAAACCCTCTGCATTGTGTGTGTTTTTAACATCTATTTTGCATATTGATCATTGATATTAGTGTGTATCTAGCACTCATCATCATTCTTGCTGTATGCCTTTAAAGACAATGCTATTGATCACTGCTTGATAAATACTGATTCTTAATAAATTTTAAATAATATTTATTAAGAGGCTATATTATGAAGCCTATATTTTTACTGCTTTTTAGCGTCATAGCCTAACGCGTTAATACTTTGGATCAGTCTTCAATATACGCAGCCACAAAGCATTTTTTTTTGCAATAATTCGAGCGTTTTTTCGGTTGCGATACTTTTAAATAATTTCGGGTGTAATGCGTTGGTGGGTTAGCCGTATCGATAAATAGTGAATAGAATAATTTCAAACAGCTCGTAGGCGTATAATATTAGAGTACTCTCATTTTGGGTGGATTTATATTATTCTTTTTTGTTGTGAATTGGGTAATTTTTTCAGGTATTAAATGGTGTTTAATACTCGAGATCAAATCAAAATAAATTTAAGTCAAGAGGTAAACTATGACTTTAAAAATACCCTTAGTCGTCGCATTAAGCTCAGTCTTAGCGGCGTGCGGTGGCGGTACCATAACTGAACCTGCATCAGGTGTGAGTTCTTCGTCTATTTCGTCGCTCGTTGCCAGTTCTAGCGTTGCGCCGGCTTCTAGTTCTAGTATTGCGCCAGTCTCAAGTTCTAGCCTTGCACCGGTTTCAAGCTCGAGTGTAGTCTCGTCTTCGAGCTTGCCGGCATCATCGGGTGCTAGCTCGTCATCGGCGCCACGAACACCTAAAATAACACCGCTATTAAGCTTTGGTGGTAGTGTTTTTACTTTTACTTACAATGCAGAAACTATGAGCTTTAGCGAGCCACGCGAGGTCAGTGATGCCGGTGATATTCGGTATGTCACTACCAGTAATAAAGGTATCATTTATACCGGTGGCGAAGACACTGTTGGCGCCTACACGTGGGATGGTACTGACTTTACCCAAATCAGCTCCCAGCCCGCTGGCGGTAGGCGTGGTTCAGGTGTCGATGTGCATCCTAACCAAAAATTCCTCGCCAGCTCTAATTACTCAACCGGTGAGGTTGTGGTGTTCGGCCTTAATGATGACGGCACGATTAAAGATGAGCCTCAAATCTATGCTCATGGCGAAACCTCGTTACCGCACTGGGTTGGTTGGAGAAATGACGGCAAATATCTTTACTCGCCTTTTAAGGGCGATGATGTGATTAGAAAATACGCTTTTGATAAAAACACCGGCGTATTATCGCCCGGTGAAGTCGCTTGGCGCTCGGAAGAGGGCGAAGCACCTCGGCATATGACGTTTCATCCAACGCTGGATGTGGCTTATGTATTAACCGAGGCTACTAGCCGTGTAGTTGTTCTGAGTATCCAAAATAATGGTTCGTTAACCGAGCTGCAAAGTGTTGAGGCACTCGCTGCGGATCAGACAGATAAAAGTGGCGCCGCCGATGTTGAAATTAGCTTAGATGGCAATAATTTTTATACCTCTAACCGTCCCAATCAAACCATTACCACGTACTCAATCGCTGCTGATGGTCGTTTAGAAGTGATTGATCGTGATCAGCAAACTATTGATAAGCCACGTGCTTTTACTGTTGTTGATAGCCGTAATTTATTGTTTGTAGCCAATCAGGGCGCGAATACTATTTCTGCCTTTATGATAGGTTTGGCAGGCGAATTAGATTTTGCCGCAGAGTCGAGCTATAGCACCTTAAGAAACCCAGCCTTTATTATGCAGGCTAAAAAAACACGGCAGTAAGCATGCCCTTTTTTTGTAAGCCTTAATACACACAAGGCTGCGTGTCTTGTGTGTATTTTCTCTTGCTATTTCCTTAGCGGCATTGCTCGCAGTGTTACATGCCTGGCAACTGCTCCCTGCGTTACTCTACTGACCTACATCCCCGTAGACTCAGGCATGCGCGCCTTCAAGTGCCTTGCTGAGTAAGCAGAACTCTGCGTCTCATTGGGCAATCTATTATTACCTCGCGCCTAAACCTTATGGTGCAGCCTTAATGCTAATCTAATAAAATCGCTATATAAATAACTTGTTATTATTATAAGATAATCTTAAAAGTGGACCTAGAACACATTTTACCGTTAACTAATTAAATAGACTTAAGTTAATTTCTTAAGTGTCCTAATTTTTCGCTATACCCTAATGTATAACTATTAGGTAGCACTAAGCAGGGCTCAGCAGAAAGAATAACAATAAAAACTTTCAGTCTTTTGCTTAACGAGGAGCAACAATGTCACAGAGCTATCAATACATACTCAAAAAAATCTCTGCTATGAGTCATAGGTTACACAGCGGGTTAACGAAGATGTTGGCCTTTTTAGCCACCTTTTTGTTATCAATCAATGCGATGGCCGGGTTTAGTGTATCGGGCACGCAGCTGCTCGATGGTAATGGTCAGCCTTTTGTGATGCGCGGTATGAATCACCCGCATGCGTGGTACCTGGGTGAAACCTCTGCTTTTTCTAATATAGCGGCCACTGGCGCTAACACGGTGCGTGTTGTGCTAAGTAATGGCGATCGTTGGACACGTAATTCAAAGGCGGATGTTGCTAACGTGATAGCGCTGTGTAAGCAAGCCCAGCTTATTTGTCTGTTAGAGGTTCACGATGTGACAGGTTCTGGCGAAGAAAGTGCAGCCGGTACTATGGCCCGTGCGGCGCAATATTGGGTTGATATAAAAGGTGCACTTAAAGGGCAAGAAGATTACGTTTTAATTAATATTGCCAACGAGCCTATGGGAAATGGACCGGCACCTAGCCGCTGGGTCAATGAGCAAAGCGCCGCTATTCGAACACTACGAGCGGCAGGCTTGACGCATACATTGGTTATTGATGCTGCTAATTGGGGTCAAGATTGGCAAAATATCATGCTTGATAATGCCTCGCAGGTAGCCCAAGCCGACTCACTCAGTAACACGATATTTAGTGTGCATATGTACGAGGTGTATCAAAATTATAATCGTATCAATAACTACGTGACAGGCTTTTTAACCAACCATAACCTCCCTTTGATTGTGGGTGAATTTGGTCAGGACCATCAAGGGCAATTTGTTGATGCCAACGCAATTATGCGCGTGGCGCAAGAGCAAGGCATTGGCTATTTGGGTTGGTCTTGGTCGGGTAATGGTAGCTGCTGCGTGGCGCTAGATATTGTCAATAATTTTAACCCTAAAAGCTTAACGCCATGGGGGCGACGTTTGATTAACGGGACTCATGGTATTGCCAAAACATCGGTAAAAGCCAGTGTGTATAACGGCGTAACTCTGCCGGCTTCCAGTAGTAGTGCTGAGAGCAGTGGCTCGTCTAGCTCCTCAATGGCGTCGAGCTCTGTAGCAGCGAGTTCTTCAAGCGGTAATTGCGCGCAGCAATGTCAGTGGTATAGCGACGCACCGCGCCCTTTGTGCACAACCCAAAGCACCGACTGGGGCTGGGAAAACAATCAAAGCTGCATTGGTCGCACGCTGTGCCAAACGGGGCAGCAGGGCAACGGCGGCATCGTAAGAGTGTGCAACTAAAGCTTACGTTATCTCAATAAAGAGAGACATTTTGCAAAACCCTCTATGGCTGTGCCTAGAGGGTTTTTTGTTGGGCGTAGAGTTAACAAAACTGAATCAAAAGCTCACCAACGGAGTGATTAAGCGGAGTTTCCCTCGTGGTTATTGTCGCAGCCCATTAATACCTCTCAAGCGTCACATCTTGACTTGCATCTCTGTATGCATCCCATCTGTATTCGTCGATTTCCTTTTCTCACTTGGCTGCAGTGCTTGCACGTCAGCCATATAGCCAAATGCAATAACAAATGAGTTGTGATTAGATCTTAATGAGAATAAAATACGAATCATTATCATTTAGCTTATTGTTAGGTATATTATGATCGAGTTACTCATCAATGGTGGAATAGTCGTCTGGCTGCTGTTGGGCCTTTGGATTGTTGCACTGAGTGTGGGCCTGTTGAAGGGCTGGCAGTTTTATAGTGCACGGGCAAAGCCTGCCGATGCGATTGAGCAAGCTTTTGGCTTTCTACAGCAAGGTAAGTACTCGCAAGCCTTGTTATTGGTGAACGGTCAGCGTAATTACCGCGCAGTACTTGTCAGTAGTGCGGTGCAGATTATTGATAAGTCTGGGTTGGCCATCGATGACATTAAAGACGAGGTGTATCGTCAGGCGCAGTTAGCGATTGCACAGTTAAATAGTCACCTGCGCGTACTAGAGGTTATTGCGACCTTGGCGCCACTGATGGGGCTTTTGGGGACTGTTATAGGCATGATCGAAGCTTTTAAAGCCATGGAGGCGGCCGGTGCGCAAGTCAACCCCGCGGTTTTGTCTGGTGGTATTTGGCAGGCGCTGCTAACCACAGCTGTGGGTTTGGCGGTGGCCATTCCGGTCTCTATGCTAAACAGTTATTTTGAGCGTAAAGCCGAGGTAGAAACGCAGGCGATTCAAAATGATTTGCAGCGTGTATTTACCTTATATGCTAGCGCCAATACAGCCTCGACAAGCAAGGCTCAGGCTGCTGTGCCAACCTCTTTGGGTGCTGAGTAGCCCTATGTCTTATTTAGCGTCTCAGTTAGCGGCACATAACTTAGCTTTGCCGCCAAAACGCAAAAAAAGCATTAGTTTGACCGCCTTGATTGATGTGGTTTTTATTTTGCTGATGTTCTTTATGTTGACCTCTTCATTTACCCCATTTAGCGCTGTCGAGATGCAGTCGGCTTTGGCGGCAAGCGCCACTTCAGAGCTTAAACCGCAGCAATTGCGCTTAGGTGTTGAGGGGCAATTGCAAGGCGTTGATGGCGCTAATGCAGGGGTAACACTCAGTGATAGCGCGCTAGCGCAGTGGGATAACAATGCCGCCACGGTGGTATTGCCAGCGGCTAATACGTCGGTACAAAAGATTGTTGATAGCCTTGCTCGCTTGCAGGCGCTGGGCTTTACGCGCGTCACCTTGGCGCCACTGGCAGCTAATAGCCAAGAGCCCATTTTACAAAAACCCAACGCACAAAAGGCGGCACGCTAATGGCCCGCCCAATAAACTGGCATCAGCCGTCTAAGCGTAAGCCAAGCACCGACGATAATTTAATTCCGCTGATTAATATTGTTTTTCTTTTGCTGATCTTTTTTATGATTGCCGGAAAAATTGAAGTCATTCACGATGCCGGCCTAGCTTTGCCCACTAGCGCTAAAGCCCAGCCTGCTATTGCCCAGCCCATTACTTTACAGCTGTCTAAAAGCAATGTTATTCATGTGAACAATACGGTCGTGACCTTAGAGGCTTTACCTGCGGCTTTGACCGAGCTATTACTGCAACACCCGGCGCAAATTGCGGTACGCGCCGATAAACACGTGACTTACCAAGACCTTGATCGGGTGCTCAATATACTGCGTGCCGCTGGCTTTAGTGCGATTAATCTATTGACGTTAACGATGGAGCCTACAGCATGAGTGCGTTTAATCGTTGCACAGTTAAATACTGCGCTAACACACAACATGCCGAGGCCGCCATCAATACGTATCGGCAGAGCGGTGCTGCTTGGGCAGGTCTTAAAGGGCAAACATTCGTGGGCCAAGATCGCTTTGATGCGGCGGCTTACCGAGGCCGCTGGCTGGTGGCTATGGTGTTTGCGTTACTGCTACACAGTGCGGTATTGGCTGCATTATGGGTTAAACCGAATACACGTGAAGGCGGCGCGCTGGGTGAGGGTGAAGATGGCCTTGAAGTAGGTTTGGGCATGCTTGGGGCTTACCAAGCGCAAACTCAAATTATTGCTGAGGTGCCTGATGATGCACTAACCCCTGAGCCAGCAAAAACCCCACTCACACCTTCTGAGCTTGTAAAACCTGAGCTTGTAAATCCTGAGCTTGTAAATCCTGAACTTGTAAAGCCTGAACTTGTAAAGCCTGAACTTGTAAAGCCTAAGTCTATAGACCCTGAGCCAGTCAAAAAAGAGTCAGTCAAAGCCACCCCCGTGCAGGCTAAACCGGTCGAGCCAGAAGCGGCATCTATTCCTGTTATTGAGCGCGCCGATGAATTTGCCATTGCTCAAGCTAAGCCCGAGCCCAAGGCCAGGGCCAAGGTAATGCCTAAAGATGAGCCTAAAGATGAACCCAAGGACGAACCCAAAGACGAGCTTGAAAATGAGCGCGAGCTCAAACCCAAGCAGGCCGAGGCTAAGGCGCCGGCACCGGTAAAAACACAAGACCTCAGTGCTCAACCCAAAAGCACAGAGCAAGGACTAGCGCCTAAAGCGCGTAAAGCGGCGCATCGAGGTACCGGCCGTGCCAGCTCAAACCGCTCGGGCGGTAAAGTTGGCAGCGCACAAAGCTATTTTGCGGCTATATCGGCACGCTTAAGCGCCTTTAAAACGTACCCTAAAGTACTGAAACGGCAAAAGCTACAAGGTGTAGTCACGTTGCAATTTACGATTAATCGCGACGGTGACGTTTTAGCTTCCAGTATTAAAAAAAGCTCGGGTCATCCAGAGCTTGATCAAGCGGCGCTGCAGATGCTTGCAGCCGCCAACCCATTACCGCCGGTACCAAAGTCTATTAAGCGCGAGCGCCTGACGCTGGTCTTTCCTATCGATTACTCACTTATCACCAACTCCGTATTTAAGGAATAGTGTTCTATGAAACATAAAACCCCCAACCTTTCGGCCTCTTTGAGCTTGCGCTCGCCGAGCTTTAACACTCAAAAAACATTATTAGCATTAAGCTTGCCAAGCTTATTATTAAGCCCCTTGGCCATGGCCCAAGACGATGAACCTATTGTGCTTGATACCCTACAAATTGAAGAGCGCACCTTAGACACCAACCCTTATGCACAAGCGGGCGCACCCTACAAAGCGCAAATCTCGGGCGATGCACGTCATGTCAAAGAGCTTGCCGACACCCCGCAAACCATTAGCGTGTTAACACAAACGCAAATTAAAGAGTCAGGCAAAACGGATTTAAAAGATATTTTAGCCGCGCAACCAGGCATTACTTTAGGTACTGGCGAAAACGGTAATGCCTTTGGTGACCGCTATATTATCCGCGGCCAAGAAGCGCGCAGCGATGTATTTGTTGATGGCCTACGTGACCCAGGCATGACGACCCGTGAAAGCTTTGCCACAGAGCAAGTTGAAATTACTAAAGGCCCAAGCTCTACTTTTGCTGGCCGTGGCTCGACCGGCGGTGCTGTTAACAGTATTACCAAGCAAGCGAGTACCGAGTATGACTTTAATAAGCTGGAAGGTGGCTTGGGTACCGATGGCTATCGTCGTATGACACTAGACAGCAATACCAGTATTAATGAAGACCTAGCAGTACGCGCTAACGTCTTATATTCATCTAAAGATATTCCCGATCGTAGCCCTGCCGACCAAGAGCGTACGGGTTTGGCGTTATCGGCGGCTTACCAAGCCACCGATAAACTCAAGTTAGTGGCAGACTATTATTATTTAAAAGCAGAAGACACCCCAGATTTGGGGACTTATATAACCCCTAATGGCGGTACGCCAGTGCATGATTTACCGACATACACTCAAAAAGGACAAGACTTTTTAAAGTCAGACATTAATACCCTCACATTGCGCGCACAATATGCAATGAGCAGCGATACGCGCATCGAAAACTTAATGCGTTATGGCACAACCGATAACGGTTATGTGACCACCGGTGCCCGTGGTACAACCCGTGATGCAACCGACCCTGCTGCACCGGGTACGGCAACAGTTAGTTTAAGTACACACCAAGGCTGGCAAGAGGTGGCCTACTTTGCTAACCAGTTTAATGTTTACTTAGACCGTAACTTAGGTGGCTTAAAGCACAATTTTGTGATGAGTGCCGAGTATAGCGCGCTCGATGTAGAAAACGGTGTATACAATGTTGACAATACCGGCGCGACCAATTGTATTGTGGGTGGGCGCCGTGGTGCCTCAGCGGCTTATTGCATTATCGATGCGAGCGGTCATTATATTGATAACATTAACTCGGTAATGGAGCGCAGTATTACAAAAGGCGCACAAGACTCTGATTACGCATTAGATACTTTCTCGATGTCATTAATGGACACCGTTGATATTGCCGATGATTGGTCGGTGTTTGCCGGTATACGAATTGATAGCTTTGATTATTCAAATCTAGTGACAAGCCGTGGTGAAGCGACTGCGTATGATTATTCAGATACCTTATGGAATGGCCATTTGGGTGTGGTGCATGATATTAACGAGAATGCGAACGTTTATTTTACTTACAGCACGTCAAGTAATGTTAACGGTGGTGAGTCTGATTTAGGGGGTAACTGTGGTTACGGTGGTATTTGTGGCGACCCACAACAAGTCACTGACAGTCAGCCAGAGGCGACACAAAACCTCGAACTAGGCACCAAATGGAATATCTTTAACGATAAATTACTGATTTCTGCAGCTATTTTCCAGATCACGAAAGATGATGTAATGGAAAGTGTTGGCGCTGACGATTATGCTAATTTAGGTACGCTAAATACAGGCAAGCATCGCATAAAAGGTGCAGAGTTATCGGTGGTGGGTAACATTACCGAAAAGTTCAGCACGCAACTTGGTCTCACAGTGATGGATGCCGAGGTTTTAGCCTCTATTAATGAAGATACCATAGGCCGTACGCTCAGTAACTTTGCCGACGATAGTGCATTTTTACAATTGCGCTACCAAATGAGCGAGGCGTTTTCTTTTGGCGGCACGATGACTTACTCTAGCGAAATGTACGCAGGCCAGCCAGACTCGGCGGCCGGTTTTAATACGGCAATTGGCGATTACTCGTACGCAGTTCCTAGTTATACAGTCTTTGATTTATTTGCCTCTTATACCTTTAGCGAGCAGCTAGATGTACGTTTAAACGTTGCTAACGTGGCCGATAATGATTATTACCTAGCGGCTTACCGTAGCGGTGCTTTTGCATACATAGGCGCTGCGAGAAATGCAAAACTCACGTTAGCCTATGAGTTTTAAACACGGCAGGTGACTGTGTTAATTGAGTACAATTCATACAGCATTAATTGTTGTATCACGCAGGGGGTTAGCGACTAGATCGCGCTCCCTTTTTTTGATTTAAGTGCTGTTTTATTTAGCGTATTGTTTTATTTGGGGCGCTGTTTTGTTGAAGGGGTAAATTGTGCAATGACTGCTGATCATTATGTGTTACCTAAACTGGCCAATATCCCAGCCGATGTAATTGCTATTTGTGATTACGAACGCTTGGCAAAAGAGTATATGCCACACGGTATTTATGAGTATATTACTGGCGGCGCAGGTGATGAAATTACTTTAAATGGCAACCGCCGCGCCTTTGATGCGATTGCTATGAATATGCGTGTCTTGCGCAAGTTTACCCAAGGCTCCACGGCGATGACACTCAATGGTGAAGCCTTTGCCTCGCCATTATTGGTGGCCCCTTTAGCCTACCAAGCGCTATTACACCCCGAGGGTGAGCTGGCAACGGTGGCGGGTGTGAATGCCGTCAATATGGGCATGCTCACCAGCACATTGTCGTCGGTCCCCTTAGAGGATATTAGCGCGCAACAACAAACCCCCAAGTGGTTCCAGTTGTATTTGCAGCCTAACGCCGAGCACACCTTAGACTTGCTAAGGCGTGCCGAGCAGGCCAATTACACCGCCATTGTGGTTACGGTCGATGCTCCGGTAAGTGGCTTGCGTAACCGCCAACAGCGCGCAGGCTTTAGTTTGCCCGCAGGTGTGGTGGCGGCTAATTTACGCGACTACCCGCAGGCAAAAACCCAGGCATTAGCGCAGGGGCAAAGTGTCTTGCTGAACGGCCTGATGGCAGATGCCCCTAGCTGGCAAGATATTCAGTGGTTATGCGAGCACACCGAGCTACCGGTTTGGATAAAAGGCATCAGCCACCCACAAGATGCGCTGCTCGCCACCCAAAGTGGCTGCGCCGGCATTGTGGTCTCTAACCACGGCGGGCGCACGCTAGATGGCCTAGCACCGAGCATTACCGTATTACCCAGTGTGCGCAAAGCGGTGGGCGATGCATTACCTATTTTGCTCGATAGCGGTATTCGCCGAGGCACCGATATTTTTAAAGCCTTAGCACTAGGCGCTAATGGTGTATTAATTGGCCGTCCTGTACTTAACGGTTTAGCTGTCGCAGGGGCTTTAGGTGTTGCACATAGCTTAACGTTACTCCAGCAGGAGTTTGAGCTTGCGATGGCATTAGCGGGCTGCCAAAGCCTTGATGATATTCAAGCTGATTGCATTCATTTAACGACTTAACTTTTTGCTGGGTTGTTCAGTCTTTTTAAGTCTTTGTTGAAAGACTGAATGTCTGCCATGAGTTAACACACGTACAACATTTGAGAGGTCCCATGTTCACGATTATTGATGCGCTATTATCTCCCGCAGAGGTAAGCCAATTTAACCAAGCACTCGCCGATGGGCCTTGGCAAGAGGGTAAAATATCGGCCGGTAGCCAAGCGGCACAGGTTAAAAATAATCAGCAATTAGACGATGCGAGCCCAATCGCGCACACGCTTAGAGGCGCATTGCTGCACAAGCTTGCTGCGCACCCTGTATTTATGTCATCGGCGTTGCCAAACCATATTTACCCGCCTAAATTTAACCGCTACCAACAGGGCGCGCATTATGGCTTGCATGTTGATAGCGCAATTATGCCTATGCCTCTCGATAGTCACAGTGCTCACAGCAGCGGCCACATGTTGCGTACCGATGTATCGGCGACGGTGTTTTTAAGCGACCCTAATAGCTATGACGGTGGCGAGCTGAGTATCGAAACGCAGTTTGGCTTACAGCATATTAAGCTGGATGCAGGCAGCGTTATTTTGTACCCCGCCAGCAGCTTGCATCAAGTCAACCCGGTTACTAAAGGTTGCCGAGTGGCATCATTTTTTTGGATCGAAAGCCTTGTGCGCAGTCACGAGCAGCGCGCAACGCTCTTTGATTTAGATCAGTCGATTCAAGCACTGACGCTAACGCTGGGCAATAACAACCCAGAAGTAAAGCGCCTAAGCGGGGTGTACCACAACCTTATGCGATGCTGGGCTAGGCATTAAGGTTGATTGCCATTGATGTGCGCGGGTAGGTTATTGAATACACTTTTGCAATAAGGTTTTTACTTGCAGTAGTTCGTCGGCGTTTAGCGGTGCAAAGACCTCTTGGTGGGCCTGCAAGCGGGCCTGCTGTAGTTGCTGGTGCACCGCCTCGCCTTGGGCTGTTAGGGTAAGGTTAATACTGCGTTTGTCTTGTGTGTTTTTATGTTTATTGAGCAAGCCCTCGGCCAGTAATTGCTTAACAACCCGGGTAATCACTGCTTTATCGTAACCACTTTGACACGCCAGCTGCATGGGGGTTTTGAGCTGTGTGGCGTGCGTTAAAATAATAACGTGCGCCGCTTGTACCGATAAGTTTAAATCGCGCTGCTCCATGGCGTGCTGCAAGCTGCGCCTAATGCGAGCCAGTAATTGCCTAACAACTTCGCTAAGCTCCGGGCTTTCTATCGCGGCGCCAGAAGAGAGGTCAGGGTGCGTGAGAGGGGGGGCTGAAGGCATGACTCGATCCATTACGCGTGTGGAGGGTAAGCTATTATTGCAGTAAATTTAAAGGGTTGACAGCATCACTCGTGCTACAATATTGTTGACATTATCAACTATCTTCCCTGCGCAGAATAAAACCTTATGTCTCACTTACGTATAGCCATACCTTTAGCTGCCACAGCAGCTGTGGCTCCTTTTGCATTAGACACTTACTTGCCTTCTTTTCCTTTGATGGCTGAAACCTTTGGCGTAACAGCTCACGAGGTATCTTTGAGTGTATCGGTTTATATTTTAATGCTGGCGGTGGGGCAGTTGGTGGGTGGGCCAATGGCTGATCGTGTGGGGCGTTCTAGAGTAATGTTGGCAGGTTTGGTGTTATTTGTCTTGTCGAGTTTAGCCATTACACAGGTTCAGCAACTGGGTGTATTGAATGCTTTACGCGCTGTGCAGGCTTTTGGTGGTGGCTTTTTGATGGTCTGTGTACCGGCGATGGTGCGCGATCGTGTACACGGGAGTGAGGCGGCTAAAATGTTTAGCTTGATTGGCCTGATGATGGTTGCCGCGCCAGCAATTGCGCCTAGTATTGGTGCTTTTTTATTGCGCTGGGGCTGGCCTGCGATTTTTTATTTTTTGGCCGCTTATGGCTTACTTGTGATTATTGTATTGCGCGTTACATTGTTTCGAGAGGGCTTTTTAGCCCGCGCCGCGCATGATTCGTCTGCCCCTAAGGCGGCTCAGTTATCGGCTATGATGCGCTATGCTACTGTATTAAAAACATCAGGCGCTGTGCGGTATGTGTTTTTGCAGGGTTTTTTGTTCACCGTAATGATCTTGTTTGTAACGCACGCTTCTTTTATTTATCAAACACATTTTAACGTGACCAACGCCACCTTTGGTTTATTATTTGGTGCCAATATTGTAATGATGTGGATTGCAATGATGGCTAACCGCATTTTACTGGGCTATTTCCCTTCTAAAGTATTGCTCAAGTGTGCCATTTGCCTACAAATGTTGGCGGTGAGCGCCTTAGTACTGAGTGCTACACTTGATTTATCGATCTTTTTTTATGCGCCGGCATTAATTATGACGGTGGGTATGATTGGCGTTACATCGCCTAATTGCCATGCGTGTTATATGGATTATTTTGCCGCGAATGGCGCGACGGCTGCGGCTGTGATGGGAGCTATGCAATTTGGCCTGTCGGGGTGTTTGTCGGCGTTGTCGACGCTTTTGCCCGAAAGCCTTTTATCAATCACTATTATGCAGCTGGCTTGCTCGCTGGTAGCTGTTGGTTTGATCATGTGGCCTAAAGCGGCCCCACAAAGGGCCGCATAACCAAGCCTACCGGCTATCTACGCATATGTGTGGGTTAGGCATTTTGTAACTA
>NZ_LGAK01000005.1 GCF_001292705.1 Marinagarivorans algicola | reverse complement strand
AAACTTAACCATCACCGTGACCGGCAGCAATGACGGTCCGAGTTTGGTGCTTTCTGGGAGTCGTGTCGATGATCGTGCAGCGGGAGGAACCATTATTGGTGACTTATCAGCTATTGATGCTGATTCGACCGATACCCATACCTACGCGATCGAAGATGATAGTAGCCCGTTTGAGATTATTGGCGGGCAGTTGGTTGTTAAAGAAGGTGTGACATTAAATGATAAATCGGGCGAAACTATTGATGTAGATATCACAGTTACTGACTCGGCAGGAGCGAGTACGACTAAAACCTTTGTCATTGCGGTTAGTGATTTGCATGCTGAGACTCCTGTGCTTAATACCGTTGTTGTGGATGACGGGGTCATCAGCGAGCTAAGTGGTGACGGCTCTATTGGTAATTGGCAGACGGATAATAGAAATGGCTACATAGAATACAACCCTGATTATGTCTATACCGGTTTTGATGACGGGCGCGGAGATGTGATTGAGCTTGAAGCGAATCGAGGTGATGCATCAAATCTTTATCAGAGCCTAGATATTAAAGCGGGTGACACTATTGAGCTAAGCTTCGATTACTCCGCGCGACGTAGGCACGAGGGGGAAGATAGCCAAATCGATGTGTATTTTGAAGGTGAATTGATTGACTCAATTACTGCCGATCAAGTGGGCTGGGAGACCTACACTTATCACTTTACGGCCACTACAGATAACCCCACTTTGGAATTTAAAGCGCCAGATAGTAATTCGTTAGGTGGTTTGCTTGATCTTATCGAGGTTAAGCACGTTCATTTAGAAGATGAACCCGTGAACCTGAATATTGAGGTGTCATTAGTAGATCAAGATGGTTCTGAGTCGATTAGCGAGGTTCGTATCGAAGGTTTACTAGAAGGTGCGGTTTTAACAGATGGTCAAAATACGTTTACTGCTGGCACGAATAATGAGAGTGTAAATGTAACAGACTGGGACTTAGATAATATTAGCTTTCAGGGGGCAGAGCATTTTCACGGTGAGGTGAGCCTGACCGTGCTGGCTACGAGCGTAGAAGACTCGAATGGGGATACAGCAACAGCCAGTAAGGAGCTTAACTTTAATATAGTACCGGTTAATGACCCCGTCGTGATTGATAAAAATAGCCCACTGGAGTTCGATGCTGTAGATGTGGCGAGTTTTATGATTACAGAGGCGGCGTTATTGGCTAATGCGAGTGATGCTGATGGCGATGAACTCAAGGTGAGTAACTTTCTTATTGAAAATGCAGAAGTAGTAACAGTGATTGACCCAAATACCGGCGAAAAGAGCTTTTTAATTACTCCTGACTATAGTTACAACGGAGATCTCCAAGTTAATTTTAATGTGACTGATGGCAACGGCAGTATTGTCGCGAGTCATGCGACATTAACAATTAGCTCGACTAATAGTGCCCCAGAAGCCAACAACGATACTGGCGCTGTTCTTGAGGGTGCTGGAGCCACGCGTTTTAATGTACTGGTTAATGATAACGATATTGATGGTGATGCGCTGACATTAGTCAATGCAGAGGTCATAGAGGGCGTTGGCAGCGTCAGTATTGACAGTAACCAAGTCGTGTTCAACCCTGACATCAGTCACAATGATCTAGCTCAAGGCGAAACGGCTGACGTCACGGTTAGCTATATGATTACAGATGGCAATGGTGAAACCACGAGTGCCAGTCTCAGTATAACCGTAACGGGTAGTAATGATGGGCCAACTGCGCAGCTCAATGGCAGTCAAGTCAAAGAAAACGCCACAGGTGGCACTATTGTTGGCGATCTATCGGCGATTGACCCCGATCATAGCGATACCCACAGTTATGCTGTTGTCGATCTTAACAGCCCATTTGAAGTACTCAATGGCCAGCTGGTTGTTAAGCAAGGCGCTAATATTGATTATGAGCAAGCAACTTCTATTGATGTACGTATTATGGTGACAGACTCCTCTGGTGCCTCAAGTATTAAAACTTTTACTATTAATGTTATTGATGACCTTGAGGAAAACCCCAAAGGAGAAGTGATTACTGGTGGCGGTGGTAATGATGATCTAGTAGGCACTGAGGGTAACGATGAGATTGCAGGTGGTAATGGTAAAGATGCAATTTATGGTGGAGGTGGTGACGATATTATTGATGGTGGAAATTCACATGATGAATTATATGGTGGTATGGGGAGCGATATAATCACCGGCGGTAATGGTAGAGATGTGATCTATGGCGACGAAGGTGACGATGCTATTGACGGGGGTAACTCTAATGATGATCTTTATGGTGGCGATGGTAATGACACCATTCTAGGCGGGGGAGGACAAGACTATATTGAGGGAGGCGAAGGTGATGATATTATTAATAGCGGTAATGGTGACGATATTATCTTCGGGGATGAAGGTAATGATGTGATTACAGCAGAAAACGGAAGAGACTTTATCAATGCTGGCTCTGGTAACGACATTATAGATGGCGGCTTAGGTAGCGATACTATTTTTGGAGACAGTGGTAATGATCGTATTACTGGCGGTGCCGATAATGATACGTTAAGCGGCGGCGAAGGTGATGATACATTTTATTATGATGGTGCTGATGGTACCGATAATGTCAATGGGGGTAATGGCTACGATAGTATTGATCTTACGGCGGTGAGTGGCATTAACACATCGAATGATTTCTCGTTAAGCTTAAGTGCAGGCCGTATAACGGCCAGTGACGGCAGTAAGTTGATCCTCAGTGATGGTGCGGTTGGGAGTATTCGTCTTGGAGATGGCACCCAGATTAATATCAACGATATAGAAGAAATTAAATGGAATGAAGATGTTTCATTTGAGCCTGTACTTTTTAAAGCAAGCAATACTTTTGATATCGGAGATGGGAGTGCGCTTGATAATGCCAGTAGCGTCGAAACTGATAGCGCTATTGAAGATGTGAATACAGAAATTGCCGCTCAGCAAAAAGGCGAAATACCCGAAGCGACTGAGAGTGTTGATGCAAGTGCTAATAGCTGGATTGCCGAGGTGGACGCTATAGAAAATACGGTTAGTCCTGATAACATGAGTTGGGTGGAAGCTACCAGTCAGGACATCGCCGAAGAAGCTGGCGCAGCGAGCCGCACCGATGAGGACTATTTAGTGCTCGAGGAAAGTGAAATCGCAGTTTATCAACAGCATGATTTAGATGACTATAGTGACGATCATTTTGCTTAAAGAATATTATTCGTTGCGACTGTTAAATAGTGATACGTAGCATTGAATTTAATGTGTTGAGTGAGCGTGACTGCTTGAATTTGAGACGTGGGTATTCAACGCTGTGGCAGGGTTTCCGTTACACTAAAGAGACGTCTCTTATAAAAATAATGGCAATGACGATACTGAACTCTCATCTAATCACTTTTTTTAAGCGCCTACTTGTACAAAGCTGCTTGATCTTAGTACTCTCGCCGAGTGCTAGTGCCCAAAAACACGATATTCCAACAAATACCATTGTTGGCTCTAGTGGTAAAAAAGCTAAAGTAACTAACCGCTCAATACCTAGAAGTACTAAAAAAAATATCAAAGTGTATAAGTATTTAGCCGGTGGTACGGCATCTTTTTCAGATCGTCCGCCAAAAGGGCAGACATATGAAGTACTGAGCTATAAGTGCTTTGCCTGCGATGTAAACTCCCCTATCGATTGGCATAGCATTAAGTTATATCCCAATAAATATGCCAGCACTATTGACGCGGCTGCGCAACAATACGGTGTTGATGCTGCGTTAGTGCGGGCGATTGTGCATGCTGAATCGGCCTTTAGGCCGACGATCAAAAGCCACAAAGGCGCGGTAGGTCTAATGCAGTTAATGCCGGCTACGGCATTAGAACTAGGCGTAACAGATAGAGCTGACCCAGAGCAAAATATTCATGGTGGTGTAAAGTATCTTGCGCAATTGCTCACTCGTTTTAGTGGTGATGTCAAGCTGGCAACAGCGGCTTATAATGCAGGCCCTGGTGCTGTGAGTCGCCATGGTGGTGTGCCTCCTTATGCCGAAACCAAAGCCTATATAAAGCGCGTGGCTATTTTATCTCAGCGTTATAGGGCAAATTAAATCGTAACGATTCACAGGTGCCGAAAGTGGGCGCTAATGAATCGCTGCCTGGGCCGCTCAAGCCATCTACCCCCACGCATCCATACTGGGGCTAGGCGCTATATAAGCGCTCTCGATAGTTTGCTCCTGCAAAGTCTAATCTTGCATGCCCTTCTTTCCCTGCAAGGCTCGGCGCTTAAATACCCAGAAAATAATCCATCAGCATTCTATTAGGTGAACTTTTCCAGCTCGGCTGAATAGTTAAATCAAAGCTAACCCAATTAATGGCGCAGCTCATAAATGAAGGCAAATAAGAACATAAAAAAAGAATATAAAAAAACCCCACACCATAAAACACGAGGGAATCAAACATGGTGTGGGGTGCGAAGAGATCGCTAAAAACAACAATACTGTCGAGTGGGTGCGCATTGTGGATTGATAGCACAGTGGAATAATCACATTACCGTTACTCACTGACTAACGTGTTGCCATGCATAAGTGCTTTCATAAATACTGCATAGCAAGCAATTTTCATATCTAGAGTCGCTAAGAGCACCCCTAAAGTGACTGTAAATGGTCTATTTATTTAGATTCTAAAGCACGCTCTAATTTGAGAGCCAATTTATTGCTAATTTCATCATTAAATTTGTCAACGACTTTGACCATTCTTTTGTGTTGAGCGACGGTTACAGGTGTGTTGACTGGGCCAATTGCCCACTCTGATTCGTTGGCACCTGTATCCGCAACTGTATAAGCCAGTGTCGCTGGCTTGATCACTTGTGGATTCTTGGCACCAACCTCACTCGCTAGCGCACTTTGAGACATAACAGTAGCTAGTAATAAAACAGCAAGCTTATTCATAACGATTCCTCGCAAAATCTGGTTGATACCTTCATACAGTGGCTTAACTGATGGTGTTTGAGCTTCGCTGTATGTCGGTGTGAAGTGTTACTTCACGTAACTTAAGGTAACACATAATGGCGTGGGTGCAAGCAAAAGTATAATTTATTTTGCTTTTTGTGAATAAGGATTGTTTTCCAGTGTTTTCGGCGCCTTTAGACGACATTCTTGTTATATTAAAGTTGTAATTGGCTATTTTTTATCATATTAACCGGTAACACTCTTGTCATATTTATAAGGTAACAAGTGTTACCGGTGAGTTGTTACCCATTACACTTTTAAGCGGTGATACTCATGTCAAAGGTGCTCGGTAGGCGCTTATTGATGTTTATCAGAAAGTACTCGCTTCAGAGGCTATATTAAAAAACTAAGGGGTAGTCAGTCGAAGGTCCACCCTAGGCGGCTACGTAGCACTAGCGTCATGCCAACTGACCTGCGGTGTTGCACTAAGTATTCGCACTTTTGGGGGTTGCTATTGCATGGTTTTTATGCAAATTTACACGCGATGAAGGTAGGCATGTGGCGGCAGTACGCTAAAATGTTCTATTTTTTAGCATTAAAAATAGTCTGTATGCCCGCAGAGCTATAAATTTTTCGGGCTCTATAGCAAGTTTTTAGACTTTTTGGCAATTATGGCGCGAGTAAATTTTATAAGGCGAAGATTTCCACTAGATTACGCTGTATACTTGCGCGCGATTTTTTGACACTTTCAATCCGAGTATAAAAGTAATGGCTGACTTATCCCTTTACCGTAACATCGGTATTTTTGCCCACGTTGACGCAGGTAAAACTACCACTACAGAACGTATTTTGAAGCTAACTGGTAAAATCCATAAGCTAGGTGAGGTTCACGAAGGTGAATCAACAACTGACTTCATGGAGCAGGAAGCGGAGCGTGGTATTACCATTCAGTCTGCAGCGGTAAGCTGTTTCTGGAATAAACATCGCTTTAACGTTATCGATACCCCTGGACACGTTGACTTCACTGTAGAAGTTTACCGTTCACTTAAAGTACTCGATGGCGGCATCGGTGTATTTTGTGGTTCTGGTGGCGTTGAGCCTCAGTCAGAAACCAACTGGCGTTATGCGAACGAATCTGAAGTAGCACGTATCATTTTTGTGAATAAACTTGATCGTATGGGTGCAGACTTCCTTCGAGTCACTGGCCAAGTACAAAAAGTATTGGGCGCTAAGCCGCTGATTATGGTTTTACCCATTGGTCGCGAAGACGAGTTTGTGGGTGTTGTTGATCTCTTAAGCCGTAAAGCTTATGTCTGGGATGAAACCGGCCAACCCGAAAATTACGAAGTTAAAGACGTTCCAGCTGATATGGTTGAGGATGTTGAGATGTACCGCGAGCAACTTATTGAGACTGCGGTAGAAATGGACGACGACTTAATGATGGCTTACATGGATGGCGAAGAGCCTTCTGCTGAAGACCTTAAGCGTTGTATCCGTAAAGGTACTCGTGACCTTGCTTTCTTCCCAACTTACTGTGGTTCTGCCTTTAAAAACAAAGGCATGCAGTTGTTGTTAGATGCTGTTGTTGATTACTTACCGACTCCAACCGAAGTAGATCCACAAGATCTTACGGATGAAGAAGGTAATCCAACCGGTGAAAAAGCGATTGTATCGGCCGATGAGCCTTTACGCGCACTTGCATTTAAGATTATGGATGACCGTTTTGGCGCCTTAACCTTCGTTCGTATTTACTCGGGTGTATTGAATAAGGGTGACACTATTCTTAACTCGTTTACCGGTAAAACTGAGCGTGTTGGCCGTATGGTTGAGATGCAAGCAGATGATCGTAATGAAATCGATACTGCCCAAGCTGGTGATATTATTGCGATTGTAGGTATGAAGAACGTGCAAACAGGTCACACACTATGTGATCCTAAGCATCCTTGTACGCTTGAAGCTATGGTGTTCCCTGAGCCTGTAATTTCTATCGCTGTATCGCCTAAAGATAAAGGCGGTTCTGAGAAAATGGGTGTCGCCATTGGTAAAATGGTTGCAGAAGATCCTTCTTTCCGCGTTGAAACAGACGAGGATTCAGGTGAAACTATTCTTAAAGGTATGGGCGAGCTTCACTTAGATATTAAAGTTGATATCCTTAAGCGTACTTATGGTGTTGAGTTAATTGTTGGTGAGCCGCAAGTAGCCTACCGTGAAACAATCACCCAAGAAATCGAAGACAGCTACACACATAAGAAACAATCTGGTGGTTCTGGTCAGTTCGGTAAAATTGATTACCGTATCAAGCCGGGCGAGCAAAACACAGGCTTCACCTTTACTTCTTCTGTTGTGGGCGGTAACGTACCTAAAGAATTCTTCCCAGCAATTGAGAAGGGCTTTAAAGGTATGATGAACGAAGGTCCTTTGGCTAAGTTCCCTGTTCTTGATGTTGAAATTGAACTTTACGATGGTGGCTTCCATGCGGTCGACTCGTCGGCTGTCGCGTTTGAAATTGCAGCACGTGGTGCATTCCGTCAATCTATGCCCAAAGCGGGCCCGCAACTTCTTGAGCCAATCATGAAAGTTGACGTATTTACACCAGAAGATCATGTCGGTGATGTTATTGGTGACTTAAACCGTCGTCGCGGTATGATTGCAGGCCAAGAAGCCGGCTTAACCGGTGTTCGCATTAAAGCTGATGTACCACTTTCAGAAATGTTTGGCTACATCGGTAGCTTGCGTACTATGACTTCTGGCCGTGGTCAGTTCTCTATGGAATTTGCCCATTATGCACCTTGCCCAGCATCGGTTGCTGAAAAAGTAATGGCTGAATCTAAAGAGCGTCACGCGAAGAAGTAAATGTTCTAGCGTTATTAAAAAAGCCTCAACCGTTACCGGTTGAGGCTTTTTTTTTGCTTTTTATACCAGCGCACACAGCCAGTATATCGTCTCCTCTACGTAAACTGCTTGAAAGCATATGTTTGCTTATGGACACACAATTTGGATATAAGAAAAAGATATTGAATATCTCCTCTTAATACTATTTTTAAGTAAAGCACCTTAAATACCCGCTAAATAGGTGAGTGTAGCTATATTTATAGAGTTATACATCATCGGTTATAGGGTAGTTAAATGGCATTAGCCAAAAATCACATTGCACAAAAGCTCTACGCGGCTCGTGCATACCTGCATGCTGTTATCCACCCTATAGATTCTGGTTATCTCAAACATCCTGATATTACGTTTGAGAATAAAACAAATACACTCATTATTGCCTCACTAGCGATTCACCTACTGTCACTCAGTTTGCCTGTAACGACCTTGCAAGTCTATGACCGCATATTAGTCAGTCAAAATTTAGGCACCTTAAACGCACTTGCGATTGGCGTAGGTATTGCCATCTTACTCGAGGCTGTTATACGAGGTGCCCGCTCTTATGTGGTGAGCTGGGGAAGTGCTGTATATGAGCATGCGTTGAGCTGTAATGCACTTAGGCACATTTTGCACACCAACCTTGTGGAGGTAGAAAAAGAAGATGTCAGTCAATACCTGCAGCGTATGAATTCGATTTCACGCATGAGGGAGTTTACGAGTGGTCAGGCATTAATTACCTTAATTGATCTGCCTTTTGTCATTATTTATATCACTTTAATTGCCTACTTGGCACATAGCTTGGCACTGGTACCTATTAGTATTCTATTGCTATTTTCAGTACTAGCATGGGCTCTAGGCAAAAAAATAAAAGCTGTGTTACAGCAGCGAGATGAATCCGATGAAAAAAGAACCAGTTTCTTTATTCAGGTATTGACTGGAATCCATACAGCCAAGTCATTGGGCCATGAAAATCAATTACAGCGCCAATATGAAGAGTTACAGCGACAGACGAGTATATACAGTTACTTCCTGTCTAAAAGTACTAATACGGCGGTTAATTATAGTGCCCTGTTTACGCAAATGATGACGGTTTCAATGATTGCTTTTGGGGCGCCAATGGTGCTCTCAGGTAGCTTAACAATGGGTACGTTAATCGCGTGTGTCTTGTTATCGGGCCGCATTATGAGCCCAGTCCAAAAAGCACTCGGTATCTGGACGCGCTTTCAAGACTACCAGTTGTGCTGCAATCAAGTGGCTACTATCTTTGAGTCGCCACTAATCGAGCATGTGAGCCGCGAAACTTCAGGTATGATCGAAGGTTCTATTAAGATAAAAGGCTTAAATTTTTCTTATAGTGTCAACGATAAATTGCTCCTTTATGGTATTAATTTAGAGCTTAAAAGAGGGCAGGCGATATCCATATCAGGCGATCATAGTTGTGGAAAGACAACGCTACTAAAATTAATTGCTGGTCTATATTTGCCATGCTCAGGTGAAATCATTATTAATGGTGCTATGGCGCATTTGCATCCCCCCCATGAGCTGATAAAACACTTAGGTTATTTACCTATGGAAGGGTCTATTTTTAAAGGCACGTTACAAGAAAATCTCAGTGCTTTTGGTTTAAATGAAGATCATAACGTCAAACAAATTATTCAATTACTCGGTATAGATAAAGAAATTGCAAAGTTACCCGCAGGCTTTGAAACACAATTAGATGGTGGTAATTCAGATGTTATTCCACCAGGATTAAAGCAGCGTATAGCAATTGCACGTGTACTATCTGCAAAGCCTAAAATTTTATTATTTGATAATGCTGATAGAGGTTTAGATAAAGAAGGGTATCACTTGGTATATAAACTATTAGCTAAACTTAAAGGTAAGGTAACGATGATTTTAATCAGTGACGATAAAAATATTATACAACTTAGTGATTACGAATATGTTTTAGGTAATGGAGAGTTAACACAGCGACAATTTATGGATGAAAGCAAAATTCATGATGTCAAACCTTATCAGGCGCTCCGCCTGTGAATGCTCAAATAGATGCTAATGCCGTGAACTGGATGCTTAAGAGTACTCGTATAGAAGAAATTCTTAGCCAATTACGAATGGCCGGTTGGATTAACGAGCAAGGCTCGCAACCTGAAGTTATCAAAAAGCCCCCATCAAAAAAAGATACGATAAAAAATAGTACTACGATCGATAATTATCCCAATAATGACGTTTGCAGTGAGACAGTATTTAACGTTCAAGCTGGATCACTTAATCATAAATCACACAGTGCACTGGTGGGTTATGAAAGCGCTATGGTGTGTTTAGCGGTAGAGTTAGACTTACCTATCACAGAGCGTACGCTGTGTGATTACATTCCTCATGGCCGTACACACTTAGAGTGTATTGATGTATTAAACGCCTTAGCTAATTTAGGTTATTTAGGCCATGAAATCTCAGTAAAAGCTGACATGCTAGATGATCGATTGTTTCCTTGCCTATACACCCAAAGAGGCCAATCGCCAATTGTTATTTTAAGTGCAGAGCACGTTAAAGACAAAAAAATGCTAACGCTGTATGACTGCTTAAAAGAACGGGTTATGACTGTTGCAGCACAAGATATTAATGCAGGCATTGCATTTGTTTTCACAAAAGAGTCAGATTCGCCTCAGCCATTAAGCGCAGAATATATGAGCGCATCAGGTTTCACATGGTTTAGAGCCTTACTTGAGCGGTTTAAAGGCATTTTTTGGCAGGTTTTTTCTGTTAGTATCATGATTAATATGGTCGCAATAGCGGCACCATTGTTTGTGATGTTGGTGTATGATCGAGTGATTGGTGCCCACTCCCCAGAAACTTTAATGCCGTTAATTGTAGGTGCTTTTTTAGCCTTATCTTGTGAGGCGGTTTTACGTTTTGTACGTTTAAGAAATCTATCATGGTTTAGCTCACGTGTTGATACGATTGTTGGTAATCATATATTTTCTCAGCTTATATTTATGCCGATTACCTTTACAGAGCGAGCTTCAGTATCTGCACAAATTGCAAGAATTAAAGCTTTCGAAAGTATAAGAGATTTTTTTAATGGACCATTATTCTTAGCACTCATTGAGCTTCCTTTTACGTTACTTATTCTGGTTGCTATTGCTATTATTGCCGGTAAATTAGCTATAGTTCCGCTTGTTATAGCAGGACTGTATTTAATATTGCTATTTTTTACTGGTAATAGCTTACGTACGGCAACACGCTTATCAGCTAAAAATCATTCTATATGCCAACAAATGACATTTGAGACATTTCAAAAAATGCACGGTATTCGTGCAAGTGGTATTGCCGATCAATGGATGTCCGAATATCGAAAGGTCTCAGGTAGAGCTTCGTTATCTTCTTTTAAAGCAGCATTTATTTCTTCGCAAATAGAAGTTGTATCTCATGCAATATTTGTTGCTGCCGGGTTAATGATTATTTATTTAGGCGTATTAGGTGTTTTAGCAGGTGAAATAACGGCAGGTGCACTGATTGCAACAACATTACTTGTTTGGCGAACTTTAACGCCTTTTAAAATATTATGTAATTCAATTGGGCGTTTTGAACAAGTCAGAAATTCTGTTGATCAAGTTAACCGACTAATGGCAATTAATACCGAACAGCAAGACTCACAATCACATACACGCATTAATGATCTTAAAGGAGATATAAGCTTTAGCAAAGTTGGCATAAGATATAGCCAAAAAAGTGACCCAGTATTTACCGGGTTAACATTTTCAGCTAAGCCCGGTAATCTTATTGCGATTACTGGCGGTAATGGCTCAGGTAAATCAACTATTTTACAACTCATTAATGGCTTTTATAAACCGCAGGCAGGCAATATCCGCATTGATGGTGTCGATATTCGACAATTAGACTTAATAGATTTAAGAAAAAATATTGCTTATGTACCTCAAGTCCCGCATTTTTTTAATGGTAGTATTGCTGAAAATTTACGAATGGCCGACCCTTTGGTCAATAATCAAATGATTAAAGTTGCTTTAAATCAAGTTGATGCATGGGAAGATATTTGCGCCTTACCTCAAGGAGTAGAAACACGAATAGGGGTAGAAGGCTATCAGTTGCCCTCGGGTCTTTCTTATAAATTAAATTTAGCGAGAGCCTATATTAAAAATACACCTTTAATGCTATTTGATGAATTACCTTATGCGCTACTCAACAGTACCGCGGGTGAAGCTTTTAGGCAAACTATAGATCGCTGGAAAGGCCATAGAACTGTTATTTTAGTGAGTCATCGCGAAGATTATCTCAAAATGGCCGATACAGTGATACTGCTTACTACAGGTGATTTCCCTATTGTTGGCTCCCCAGAGCTTATTATTGAAGCGATTAATAAGAGTAATAACGAGTAGAGCATTTGTATCAATGTTGCTATTTCATTGTTCAGTCAAATATCAACATTGATACAGCTAATGTCTGGAGTAATACATACTTATGAAACTGACCGTTAATGAATTTTTAAAGCAACATAAGCTTTCTCAAAGCGAGCAAGAGCAACTCGTATACATGCCTCAATCAGTTAAATTAGAAGAGGCTGTTAACCCCCATATGGTACGAATAACAATGATTGTTATTAGTATGGCTATACTTATTTTTTTCTTATGGGCAGCACTTACAAAAATAAGTGAGGTGACGAGTGCAGTTGGTGAAGTGATACCGCGCGGGTATACGCAAATAGTTCAACATTTCGAAGGTGCACTGGTAAAAGAAATACTCATTCGAGATGGCGATGTTGTTGATAAAGATCAAATACTCATAAAATTAGAGGATTCTTCGGCAACACAGTCATTGGCCGAAGCGCGACAAAAATATAAATCTATCTTAACTCAAACAGAGCGCAATAATGCATTTTTAGAAAAACGAGAATTAGATTTTTCTAGAATTGATGATATTACTTCTAAGGATATAGATTTTCAGAAAAAAGTTTATGACGAAATGTTAAGCTCTGTTAATAAAGAGTATGACGTTTTAAATAATCAAGTATCACAAAAAGAAATAGAAATTAAAAAATTAAAACATCGCTTGAATCATCTCATCAAAGGATTAAAGTTAACTGATGAAGCGAGGGAAATACAAAAAAAATTATTAGATAAAGGTTATGCCTCAAGAATTGCTTATATAAAATATGAGCAAGAGTATCATAAAACTTCCTCAGAACTAGAAGAAACAGAAGAGCTCTATGCGCAAGCAGTCAGCAGTCTCAGTGAGTATAGAATGCGTTTATCATCATTATCACTGACACGACGTGAGCAAGTTTATAGTGAACTTGCTGATTTACAATCACAAGCGGATCAAGTTAAAGAAGTAATTATTCGCTTAGAAGATCGCGTTAATCGTTTAACCATACGTTCTCCTGTGCATGGGATCGTTAAAGGTTTACAGCTGAATACTATTGGTGGGGTAGTAGAGCCTGGAAAAGCATTATTAGAAGTTGTCCCTTTAAGTGCGAAGCTTATTGTAGAAGCTCAAGTATCTCCTAAAGATGTTGGTCATATTGAAGTTGGTCAGGCTATTCGTGTTAAGGTTAGCTCATTTGACTTTTCACGTTATGGCACTGTCTCGGGAACATTAGATTATGTCTCGGCAACTACTTTCTTGAATGAAAAAAGAGAGCCTTATTATAAAGTGCGTATTGGCCTTGAAAAAATGTATGTAGGTAATAATTCTAATATGAATAATATCTTGCCTGGTATGACAGTCGTGGGCGATATTATTACAGGTGAAAAAACAATTCTATCATATCTCTTTAAGCCTATTCATTTATCGTTAAAAACGGCTTTTTCTGAAAGATAAGTACTATTTTTTAAGGGTAAAAATATGGAAGATAATAATCAAGAATCATTAATATCTGTCAATAATCCAATTATTAATACACTCGCCGTAGATGATGATCGCTCAATGCGAATGATGTTGCAAACTCAGTTAGAAGATTTGGGACATAATGTGAGTACTGCAGAAGATGGTAAAAGTGCATGGGATGCGCTCTGTAAACACGGATCAGATATCGATATTGTTGTTCTTGATCGTGAAATGCCAGGCATGAATGGTTTGGAAGTTGTCTCGTTAATGAAAAGCGATCCTATGCTTAAAAATATACCAGTAATTATGCAAACAGGATCAGATAAAGCTGAGCAAATACGAGAAGGTATTGATGCAGGCGTGTATTATTATTTAACAAAGCCTATTAATGAAGATGTATTGGCATCAGTTATTTCAGCTGCTGTTCGTAATATAAATCAACAAAAATTATTGAATAAAGAGCTAAGTCAACATAAATCTAGTTTTAACTTAATTACACAGTGTAAATTTTCACTACGTACAGTAGCAGAAGCAGAAGATTTAGCATGCTTTTTGGCAAACTGCTATCCCAATCCAGAGAAGGTGGTTATAGGTATTGCTGAATTACTAATTAATGGTGTTGAGCATGGTAATTTAAATGTTGGCTATGATGAAAAAACATTTTTACTTAAAAACGGTACATGGCGCGATGAAGTTATGCGTCGATCAAATTATCCTGAAAATAAATTAAAGTCGGTAGAAGCAAGTTATAAACGAGAAGAAAACGGATATTATTTAAAAATTAAAGATTGTGGTAATGGCTTTGATTGGCGTAAATTTATTAAAGTTGATCCATCTAGAGCACAAGAAAATCATGGTCGTGGAATTGCCCAAGCATATTCTATGAGTTTTGATAAGCTCACATATAACGAATCGGGTAACGAAGTCACTACGTTTCTTAGTCACGAGTCTGATATAGACTGGTGATGAAATGTCGATAAAATTAAAAATAGAATATTTTATTTTATCGGTTAAAAAATTTAAACCGTTAAGTATTGGCGCAAAAATAAAATGGTTATTTTTTGTTGCATTTTTTTCATGCTTTTTCGCATCTATTCCTATTGTTTATTTAAATTCTATCTCTCTTAGTCAAGCTGTTAATAAAAAAATAACAGCAACAATTGTCCGTATGGTTGAAAATGAATTATCCCATCAATTAAAAAATATAGACATAGAAGGCATCAATAAAACATTATTAAATATATCCAGTGCTATTAATCTAAAATCATTTTGCTTGCTTAACAAACAGAAAGTGACTGTCAAATCAGAGAATCATAATTGTAAAAATTTGATTCATTTAGAGCCCATACTAAGCGCCGATAAAAATATATCGGGATACTTTTACATAGAAGTCAACAATATTGATAATAGAATAACTCTAATACAGTTATGTGTGGCTATTAGCTTAGTATTATTATTTTTCTTGGTTTCATTTTTTATAATGTTAAGAGTTAAAAAAACAATAATAATACCTTTGATTGAGTTAAGCTCATCGGTTTCTGAATTTTCAAAAACGAATGATTTTCATATCAGGGTGCCACTATTCAGCAGTGATGAAATAGGACAGTTGGCATCTAATTTTAATCGACTATTGCAAGAAATGCGATTTAAAGAGCATGAACTTATTAAAGCAAAAAATATAGCGGATAAAGCAAATGAATTAAAAGGTGATTTTTTAGCATCGGTTAGTCATGAAATACGTACCCCAATAAATGGTATTATTGGCACATCAGAGTTGCTTTTAAAATCTATAGAAAGTCAGGGCCATAAAAATTATATAAAAACAATTTTACACTCTTCTGAAAGTTTACTGGCAATTATTAATGATATTTTAGATTTTTCAAAAATAGAATCTGGTAAGTTAGATATAGAATCAATACCCTTTAATCTTCATATAGTTATCGAAGAAGTCGCTGATTTAATGGCTATTAAAGCTATGGAAAATGACCTGGAAGTCATTGTTGCGATATCACCTTATGTGCCAGAGTATGTGATTGGTGACCCTAATAGATTACGGCAAATTATCGTAAATTTGATGAGTAATGCTATTAAATTTACCCAAGAGGGTCATGTTTTAATTGAGGTAGAATCATTAGATTGTCAGATAGATAAATTGGGTAGAAAATATGAAAAAATACGCTTTTCAATTATTGATACTGGAATTGGAATTCCTGATGAAGCACAGGCTCATATTTTTGATCGATTTACTCAGGCTGAAAAAAGTATTACGAGAAAATATGGTGGAACAGGCTTAGGATTGGCAATATGCAAGCAATTGATTGAACTACAAAATGGTGAAATAAAATTAAAAAGCACCATTAATAAAGGGTCTAATTTTAATTTTTCTATTGACTTTGAAATTGATATTTCAAAACAGCCTTTAGATATAACGGATTATTTAGAGGGAATATCTATTGCAGTATTAGATGATAACCCTTATTTTTTAGAGCATATTAAATCGGTTTTAAGATTCTATGGTGCGTTGACATATTGTATAAGCACGGTCAATGATTTATTAGTATTGATCGATAATATAGAGGTAAAAAATAATAACTTAGATGTTATTATAATAAATGATAAAAAATCATTATTGAATGAATTTGATATCTTTAAAAAAATAAAATTAATAAATAATGTTAAAATACCTAATGTTATTTATATTAATGATTTCAATAATAATATAATTGATATTAAAAAATATAAAAATTTAGGCGTAAGCGGATACATGCATAAGCCTGTAAAAAATAGACAGTTAATTGAAATAATTGAATTAGTGTTACACAAAAAAGATAATAAAAATAAATACCCCTTAAATCTTGATGATCTTGAATACAGTCGAATTTTTAAGGAAGAAATTAAATTTCTAGATGTTAGTATATTATTTTTAGGCGATGATAATGACTGTTACGATAAGGTAAAAAAATTATTACCAGACTCTGGCTGTAAAATTTTAAGAGCGTTTAATTTTGAAGAAGCTATAACATTATGCAAAAAAAATAATGTTAATGTTGTTTTATTACATATTGAATCATCATTGATCGAAGCTAATAGTATCAATATTTTTATAGAATCTGTCAGAGGTGCATATAGCTGTAATTATCTTAATCATCTAATAGGTGTTATTGCTATATGTGATGATGCTATCGATATTAAATTAAAAAATCTTAAAGTAAAAGTTGATTCAATAATCACTCGTTTATCAGTTGAATCGGTGTTATTACAAAAAATAGCGGCTTTAACGCCTGATCATTTATTAATCACGAATTATAATGATTCAATCTTATTTGATAGCGTTAACGTTCTCTTAGTAGAAGATAATAGAGTTAATATTAAAATTGCCAAAGAAATATTGCAGAAAATTGGGTGTGAGGTATCGGTATGTAATGATGGTAAATCTGCTTTAGAAAAATATAAAACAGATAAATTTGATATTATTTTCATGGATTGCCAAATGCCAATCATGAACGGTTTTGATAGCTCATCTAGTATTCGCCAGTATGAAAAATCACATAATATTAAAAATATTCCCGTAATAGCATTAACAGCCAATGCCTCAAGAGAGGATAGAGAAGAATGCTATAAAGCGGGTATGACAGATTATGCTACCAAGCCTATAAAGCGTGAAAATTTATATTCGCTATTAAAAAAATATATTAGTACTGAAAAAATTAAAATAAAAAAATATGATACGAATGATTTCAATATTTCAACTTTTGATAAAAATATAATTAAAATTAGTGGCGTTAACCCCCATGATTATTTAGATGATATTGAAAAAAATATCATATGTTTAATTGGTGAAGATGATTTTGATTGTCTAGAGGATATAGAAGATAGAATTAAGTTTATTATTTCTTTATGCGAAATTTTTCATTTTAATAAAATATTATTTTTTGTCACTAGGTTACACAGGAAATTATTGGGCTTGCATAATGAAATGATTAATCCTACGTATATATCAAAATCTATATTGCATGATGCCCTTTTAAGTATTGAAAAAACAAGACACTATCTTATTGATAATAATATTGTAGAATCTTCAGTTAGCAAAAAAAATAATTTTACAGAAGAAGTTATTTTGGATTTACCAAATCATTTTGATGATGGAGATCATAATAAATTTATTAATAAGAAAGAAGAAAGTTTAAATAACAATATTAGAGAAAATGGTAGTTGCATCGAGTCAAATAAAGGTGTCGTTGATTTTATGATTTTTAATGAAATTAGGTCAATATTTAAAAATAAATTTAATGATGTCATAACCGATTATCTCGAAGATTGTCTAGAGTATATTGATAAGATAAACAAAGGTATAGAAGATATTAATTATGAGATGATAAGAGAAAGTGCGCATCCATTGAAGTCATCATCTAATACATTAGGATTTACAGGTCTTGCTATAATATCAAAAAAAATTGAAATTTTATCTAAAGCTAAAGGATCAATAAAAGAAATTATCAAAGAGCAGGAAGAGCTTATAAATTATCACAATGAAGTATCAAATTTTTTAAATGATTTTTTATCGGTTAATTCTTCAAAATGAAACTTAGATATCCAAATATAATTTTTGGTAACAATAGATGTTATTTTTGAAAACTACTGATAGTAAAAATATTTGGTCAAATGTGATAATATTATTAGTTTTGACTGCAGTTTCTATCGCATGTGTTTTTTTGTCTTCAGCTTTTGATGATATTGAAAGTAAAAGGAGTGCTGATTTTATTTATAAGATAAGTCAGCAAAAATCTATTATTGAACATGTAGCTGTATTGTCTAAATTTTTTACCGTAAATAATAAAAAAGAAATTAAAGATTCAAATGACGAATCATTAAATAATCATAAAAATAAAATTTTTGAAATATCGCACACGCGAAGTGAAATTAGGGATTTGGTGAGTCATTTAGATCTATTAAATAAAAATTTAATAGATAATATAGATTTTTTACCAAAATCTTTTAATAAATTATATTTCGGATTTGAATTTTCCGACGATATCAAAAGCTTTAAAGTTAAAGGCTATAAATTTTCTCAAGATTCTGTTCATTATAAAATAAGAAAATATATTGATTCGGCTAATAAGTTATCGCAATTGTCACAAGATGAAAATAAAAGAATTTCTTATAATGCAGGTTATATTGAATCAATAGTACGAGAATTGTCTATTTCTCTCGATAATTCAGTGACACTTTATTATCAGTATTTAGTTGATTCAGTGCAAGATAAAACAGATAATCACTGGGTGTATGTTTTTTTTATTCTTCTTTTTTTTGTTGTGAGTTTGGTTTTATTTGTTATTAATCCGGTTCAGAATAGTCTTAAAATAGCTTATGAAGAGGCTGCTTTAGCAAATCGTATCAAAACAGAATTTTTAACCAGTGTTAGTCATGAAATACGTACACCTATGCATGGCATTATTAGCGCTAGTGAGAATTTAAGTACAACGGTATTAAATGAAAAACAATCTAGTTATGTCAAAACAGTACTCTCTTCTGCCGAATCTTTACTTGATGTTATTAACGATATTCTAGGTTATTCTTCACTCGAGTCTGGCGATACAATTGTTGAAATTTCACGTTTTAATCTTTATGAATTAATTGGTGATTTAGTTCAAATGATGGAGGAGCGAGCTCAACTTAAGAGTGTGGATCTTATTTTGCGCTATGAAGATGGCGTACCTCATGAGGTCGGTGGCGACTCCTCGCTAATTAGACAGGTATTTTATCATCTTATCAGTAATGCTATAAAGTTCACTGAAGCAGGCTATATCGTTGTTACGGTGGATTCATGTGATGCAATCGATGGCTCTGATTTTTCTTTGAAGTTCTCTATTGAAGATACAGGTATAGGTATATCAGAAAAAAACTTATCGTTAATTTTTGAGCAATTTGTACAAGGTAATGGTGGTACAACAAGAATATTTAGCGGTACAGGTTTAGGTCTTTCTATATGCAAAAAAATGGTGGCTTTAATGGGAGGCACTTTACGAGTTGGTAGTGTATTAGGTGAAGGTTCTACATTTTCATTTATATTGCCGTTAACTTTTGCAGATGATACTCAGCATAGTAAAATTTTAAAATCTATCGACTTACCAGGATCAATTTTATTTATTTGTGATGATGATGAATTAAAATCTGTGGTACTAGCAGAGCTTGGTATGAGTGGTATGCAAATTATCTGTGTAAATTCAATTGAATTTATGGGTCGCTCAATAAAATATAATAATATTGTTTTAATTGCAGTAGATTATTTCGTGAAAAATGGCTCGCCAATAAAAATTAGCCAGTATGTGAAATCTAGTGACAGTTTTTTAGATATACCTTTAGTATGTATTTCTCGAAAAAAAGATTTAGTGCTGACTCAGGAATTAATGACTCATGGTTTTTTAGAGTTTTTTCATTTTCCTAAAAATTCTTCACAATTTAAAGATTTTGCATTATCAATATTTAATAAATCTTCTGAAGATAGTTTTAACATTAATAATGCTAACCATAAATCATACGTAAATAATAAAAATAATATTAATTATTTAGAGGGTTCATCTATCTTGCTTGTTGAAGATAACCGTATTAATGCGACTTTAGCTGAGGATATGCTAAAAGATCTTGGTGCATTAGTTACTCATGCTGAAAACGGTAAAATAGCCGTAGATTATATTAAGAGCGGCATGCCATTTGATTTAGTACTGATGGATTGTATGATGCCTATTATGGACGGATTTAAAGCGACACAAGAGATTAGAAAATTATCACAAACAGTAGGAAAAACACTGCCTATTGTAGCGCTAACGGCAAACGCAATGGTAGGAGATAAAGAGCGTTGTTTAGAGGCGGGTATGAGTGCTTACCTATCTAAGCCTGTACGAAAAAAAGATTTAAAAATCATGCTGGGAAAATGGTTAAATCATCGCGAATTATACAATCAAGAAACCTCTAATATAGGCACATTAGAGCATAATCTTATAAAGTCTAAAAGTCTGAAATCAGAGCTAAATAAACCGTTAGATACTCACTCTCATAAAAAAGGCCATAAGTTTCTCACAGATAATATTAAGAGCAATAATGGCGCTAATGAACCTAGTATCGATGGTGTCAATACACAACACCAAATAGACTCAAAAAAATCCTCCCAAGCTTCTATTGATAGAAATTATATCAATGATAGTCATCAGGTCGCAGTAGAAATTGACGAGAAAAAGTCTTTAGATAATCTAAATGCATTACAGTTTTTAGATAAAGACGTTGTTGCTAAGGCGCGTAAAATGATGAAGCGCCGTTTTCCTACAATGATTGAATATTTTTTAGAAGATACGCAAGACTACATTGATCAAATTAGGGTAGGGTTAAGCCAGAAAGATACTAATTTGTTGGTGGTACCTTCTCATACGATTAAATCATCAGCACGACAAATGGGCGCATTGGAAGTATCTGATTTGGCAAAAGAGATAGAAATGCTCGCTCGCACCGAAGATATTCATTTAGCAGATATTTCAGCGTTACTTGATAAACTGCAAGAGCAATTTGATTTATCTCGTATCGATTTTAATAACCTTTTATCGGAAGTGGTGTAGTTGCTTGGTATTTATTTTATAGCCTAGCTAAACTAAATATAAGTGATTTAGATACCTTTCATTGCCAATTTATTTTATTGTTTGATAGTGTCATTAGTCAATAATGTTATTCATTGATGTTTTTAATAGCTAAATTTTATTTAATTGAAATAATTATTGTGAGAATAGTATACAAGGTGCTTTTATGACGGTTCACAAACATTATATGGCAAAAATACTGATCGCGGAAGATAATCGTGTAGAGGCTGCCTTAATTGAAAACATGCTAGAGGACTTTGGTTGCGAGGTCTTTAAAGCGCGCGGACTCGATATTGTGGATAAACTTGATACCCCCTATGATCTAATTTTTTTAGATATTAATATGCCGGGAATTAGTGGTTTTTATATTGCTAATAATTTAAAAAAATCAAGTTCATCTCCAACGTGCGCACCTATCATCTTAGTATCTTCCGAGCCTTATACAGAGGAAATTAAAGAGCAATGCGTAGAATCTGATGTCGATGGCTATGTACAAAAGCCAATGACACAGGCATTACTTGCCACTATTTTAGACGAATATATCCCAGAAAAAGAAACATCTTTGCTTGCTACCGGCAAGGAAGAATCAAAGCTTTTTTTGCGCAAGCGACATACCTAAGTGAATATCTTGAGCATAAGAATTTCTATGACGAACCATAGAAATTCTTATGCTCTATATTTTTACATATAGCCAATCAGTAACACCGCAATACCACTAACAACAGGTAGTCTGAGTGGTTTACCTATAAAAGCAGTGACAATCTGTATAACCCATACCGCAATCATTAAGAAGGCTACGAGCCTTAGGGCTAGGGGCCCAATGATGGGCAATATTTGCAAGAGCATACCAAGTAGGCTACACGTACCAAAAAAAACAACCGATTGAGCGGCATGAAATTTTACAGCGCCACTACTCTTCTCAGAAAATAACATAACTAAACCACTTAGCCACCCAAATACATAGCAAGCGACATTCGCAATATTTTCGGGTAAGCCGGTCGATGAATGACTCATAGTGCCTTCTTATTGTTGTTAGAGGGTATTTTTTTAAGATTTAAGATGGCCGTTACAGGTACGCTGCTAGCAATTGCTTTAAGGCCAGCGAGCTCTATTAATTTTGCAATACCGCCTTCTAGGCCAAAATCTTTAGCATGAAGCATAATGGGCTTCTCAGTAATGACGTTTAGCGTATTGTCGGCTTGTTGTGTAATGGCAACGTCAGTATTGAGTATGACTTTTTTGCCATGTAACGTTATGGCAAAAGAAACATTAGATCTCAAGCTTTGGCCTACCTTAAGATGGTTATAATCAATGTGGCGGACGTTGGCGGTAATCGTTGCAGTGGCAAATTGACCGGTTTCAAACAAGTAATCTTTCATCCGTGTATTGCGAATTTCAATACCAGTTTCAACACTGGCTAAGTCAATATCCACCAATAGCTGCCCGTCTTTTAGGCTACCTTGAAGCGTTTTAAAATGATGTACTTCACCAACGCTACTATTTTTAATGCTAACAAAATTAACACTGGAATTATCGGGATTGACTGACCAATCTGCCTTACCGTGAGCTAGGGCAGGTAAAGCCAGTGTACTAGCGAGTACGAGTGCTGAGGCTGCGCTTGCAGGCTTAAAGGTTTTAAATATCATAAAATGTCCTCGATGAGCTTTTGTGATGGTTAATATTTTAGGCATGCAAATTAATGAGGCAATCGGGTTTTTGTAATACAGAATCTTCTTTAAAGGGCAGGTTTTTGCGTGCGTCTTGGCAGTAGTTTTCAATATGCTGTGCCTCTTCTTTTAAAAAGTGGGTCATTGCATGGCTAAATTCGCGGTGGCGAAGATAGTGATAGGATTGTGTGAGTACTGGTGTAAAGCCTCGTGCAATTTTATGTTCGCCCTGTGCGCCAGGGTCAAAGCGTTGTAAACCTTGCTCAATAGCAAATTCAATACCGCGATAATAACAGCATTCAAAATGCAAGCCGTCGAGTTCAGCGATGGCCCCCCAGTAGCGCCCATAAAGCGTATGGCTATCATAAAAGTATAGCGCTGCTGCAATGGGGTGTTGAGTGGGGCTTTGGGGCTGCGAGTTTTCGTCGGTGTCTTGTGCGTAGGCGCGTATAAGCAATGTTTGCTCGGGCAGTGCTTGGCCCATTAAGGCAAAACATTCAGCACTTAAATAACCGGTATGACCGCTGCGTTTAAGGTAGGTGCGTTTATAGAGCTCATAAAATTCGGCCCAGTCTTTGGGTTGCAATGCGCTGCCTTGAGTTGTGGTGATACGCACATTATGCTCAAGTACTTTAGCGCGCTCTTTCTTGATATTTTTACGCTTACGTGAAGAAAAACTGGCTAAAAAGTCATCAAAGTGGTTGTAGTCATTATTAAACCAGTGAAACTGACAGCCTAGACGCTGTCGTACAAGATCTTGCAAGCCCTGTTCAAGGGTCTCTTTCTGGCTACTCGTTTGTAGCAACGCGCGCTGCGATGATGATGTATAACTGGCGTTGATGAGCGCTGTGTTGTGCTGGCTGTTTGGGAACAAGCTATGAAAGCCAGAAAATGTAGATTCTTTAAGATGCGCTTGGAGTACTGTTAATAACTCGGCCTGTGCGCGTGTATCGATTGCTGCAAAGCGAGGGCCAGTGGCGGGTGTAAAAGGAATTGCGTTGACGAGCTTAGGGTAATAGTCTATCCCATGCTGCTGATAGGCATCGGCCCAACTCCAATCAAAGACATATTCACCGTAAGAGTGGCTTTTAATAAATAATACCATAGCGGCGGTGAGCTGTTGCTGGGTATTGCGTATTAATAAATGATAGGGCTGCCAGCCCGATGCGGTGCAGGTGGCATGGCTGTCTTCAAGGGCGCTTAAAAAGCCATGTTGAATAAAAGGGTAATCAGATTGCCATAAATCCGCCCACTCTTGAGCAGATACCTGAGCAATACGGGTAATAAATTCATACGACATAATGGCCTCCTTATTCATGCATATAATACGCATAAGAGGCCGTTACTGACTATCTTATTATTTTGTAACTATACACAGCTACTGATGATAACAGCGCTCTGGATACGTGATAGGCTAAAAATAGTTTAGCTGCTACGTTGTCTAATAGCTTCAAATAAGCAAATACCGGTAGCAACAGAGACATTGAGGCTACTCACTGAGCCAGCCATAGGGATATACGCTAAATGATCACAGTGCTCACGGGTTAGGCGGCGCATGCCGGTACCTTCTGCGCCCATCACAATAGCGAGCGGTCCGGTGAGTGGGGCTTGGTAAATATTCATATCCACTTCACCAGCGGTGCCTACAATCCATACCCCAAGCTCTTGCAGCTTTTGCAGGGTGCGCGCTAAGTTGGTTACAGTAATTAGCGGCACACTCTCGGCGGCGCCGCAGGCCACTTTACGTACAACCTCGGTTAAGCCTACAGAGTTATCTTTGGGGACGACCACCGCTTGCACGCCGGCAGCGTCGGCCGAGCGCAGGCAAGCCCCTAGATTATGCGGGTCGGTCACGCCATCTAAAACCAGTAAAAAAGGGACGTTTTTATCGTCTTCGACCATGGTGTAAAGGTCATCTTCTTGTAGCGCTTTGGCGGGCTTGGCTAATGCAATAATGCCTTGATGGTTACCATCAGCCATGGTGTCGAGTGTTTTACGGGGTTTTTCACTCACGCTAATATCGTGCATGTCGGCAATGGCTAAGATGCTTTGCATGCGCTGGTCTTGGCGGCCTTGTAAAATAATAAGCTCTAATATGCGCTCGGGCGTGTTGTCCAAGACCGATTGTACCGCGTGTAAACCAAAGAGTACTTGCTTCTTCATAGTGGATGACTTCAAAAATAATAGTGAATGACTTCAAAACAATTGCTGGGTGATTGTAAAAATACGCGCTAAAAATGACTGGCAGCAAACCTAAAATTGTCACAATAAAACAGTGAGAGTAGGCCCATGGTGTTCATTATTCATAGGCCTATCGCATTGCGAGCGCTTACCCAAAAAGGGTAAAGGGAGTCGCTGTTTTTAGTCTCAGTAAAAATGGATAAAGGCGGCTTAGCGCTTCTTGCCGACTTTCTTTTTAATGACTTTTTTAGCGCCCTTTTTTTTACCGACAGACGATTTATCTGAATTTTTAAGTTTTTTAGCATGCTTGGGTTTGGGCGTTACCTTTTTGCTTTTACTTTGCTTAACGGCCAGCTTGTCTTTGGCAAATTGCTTGGTGCTTTTGGTTTTTTGCAGGCGCTTTGGCTTCTCGGGGTCGAGTAGTACATCGTCGGGGTTGATTGGTACCTGCGTGTCACCCGCTTTAAACGAAAAAGTTTTTTTATGACGACTTGCTGGCGGAGTATTTGAATGGTTATGGCTGGCTACGCTCGTTTTGCTGGTACTTTTGGCTTTGCGTTTTCGTGGCTGCTTGGCTTCTAGTTCAAAGTCGACTTTGCGTTCATCGAGGTTTACGTTGGCAACACGCACTGTGATGGTGTCACCAAGTCGATACATTTTACGGCTATTTTCACCGACTAAGCGATGATGCGCCGGTTCAAAGTGGTAGTAATCTTGTGGCAAATTGGTAATGTGCACTAAGCCTTCGACGTATAGGTCTTTAAGCTCTACAAACAGCCCAAAGCCTGTCACCGCAGAAATAACCCCCTCAAACACATCGCCAATACGGTCGTGTAAAAATTCGCACTTGAGCCAGTTCATGACGTCGCGGGTAGCTTCGTCGGCGCGGCGCTCAGTGAGCGAGCTTTGCTGGCCAAACGCAAGCATCGCATTAACATCATACGGATAAGATTCGCTCGCGTTTTGCTGGCGGGTTTGATCATGGCGCTTAACGCGTTTTGACTCTGCACCGCTGCGTATCACACTGCGAATAGCGCGGTGAACGAGTAAATCGGGATAGCGACGAATAGGCGAGGTAAAGTGTGCATATGCAGGGTAGGCTAAACCAAAGTGGCCTTTGTTTTCGGGCTGATACACCGCTTGGTTCATACTGCGCAACATTACCGTCTGAATAATCTGCGCATCGGGGCGCTCTTTGATGAGCTCCATCACTTGCTGGTACTGTTGCGGGCCAATTTTACCACCTTTGCCGGCCGCTATTTGAATGCCTTGAGCGCCCAAAAACTCCATTAAGTTATTGAGTTTTTGCTCTTTAGGGCCTTCGTGTACGCGGTACAGTGTGGGGATTTTATGGCTATCTAAAAACCGAGCGGCACACACGTTAGCCGCTAACATGCATTCTTCGATCAGTTTGTGAGCGTCATTGCGGTGTACCGGTACAATGCGCTCAATTTTACGGTTTTCGTCAAACACAATACGGGTTTCGACGGTTTCAAAGTCAATGGCGCCACGCTCAGTACGAATACTGCGTAACGCATGGTAAAGGTTGTGTAGCTCATCAACATGCTTGACGACATGCGCGTATTGCGTGCGTAATGGTGAGTCGCTGAGTGTCTTTTCGGCGAGCATTTGGCCTACCTTGGTATAGGTTAGGCGTGCGTGGCTATGCATGACGGCTTCATAAAATTGATAACCGCTGATACGGCCGTTGGCGCTAATGGTCATTTCACACACCATACACAAGCGATCGACTTCAGGGTTTAGCGAGCATAAGCCATTTGAAAGGCCACGCGGTAGCATCGGGATGACATGATCAGGGAAGTACACCGAGTTACCTCGGACTTGCGCTTCTTGATCGAGTGCATCGTTAGGGGTCACGTAGTGCGAAACATCGGCAATAGCAACATATAGACGCCAGCCGCCACTGCGTTTTTTCTCGCAGTATACGGCGTCATCAAAATCGCGGGCGTCTTCGCCATCAATGGTCACTAAGGGCAATTGGCGCAGATCAATACGGCCAACCTTATCGGCTTCGTCAACGTCGGTACTGAGTTGACTGGCAAGCTGCTCAACCGCTGCGGGCCACACATGGGGAATATCGTGCGCGCGAATGGCTACATCGATTTCCATACCGGGCGCCATATGGTCACCGAGCACTTCTTTGATAATGCCTTCAGCGGCGCCAAACTTATCGGGCTGGCGGGTAATTTCTACACTCACAAACTGGCCTTCTTTGGCCACTAAGGTATTGTCTTTGCTGATGTAAATATCGGCCGCTATGCGAGGGTTATCGGGGCGAATACGCGGGCTACCAGGGCCTGTGACATAGCGCCCAACAACATGTGTGGTATTGTGGCTCACTACCTCGGCAATGCTACCTTCGCGGCGACCCTTGACGTCGGTACCTGTCACGCGGACTAAGACTTCGTCACCATCAAAGACTTTGCGCATTTGGCGGTTAGCGAGGTAAACATCATCGGTATCACCGGGCACTATTACAAAGCCATAGCCATCGCGGTGGCCACTGACGCGCCCTCTGACTAAGTCCATTTTGCTGATAGGACCATATGCACCGCGACGGTTGCGCATAATTTGTCCGTCACGCTCCATTGCGATTAGGCGTCGGCGCAAGCCTTCGGCTTGATCTTCGCCTTCAATGTGGAGTTGTTCGGTGAGTGCATGCTTAGACAGAGGCCCTTTGGCTTTTTCCAGTACGGCAAGAATAAGCTCGCGGCTGGCAATGGGGTTGTCATAAGTGCGAGCTTCGCGCTCGGCGGCTGGGTCTTTCATAGGGGGTTTTTGCGACAAAAGAGGTGTCCTTTGAGACGTCTTGATTAATTAGCTAAAGAGTATACCTCTAATAGCGTTAAAGTTTAATGGCGGTGTTACTTTACTCGGTTGTGATCAAAATGTAACGGTAATGGCATTGCGTTGATGCACCGGTAAAATTGAGTAGCCAGCTATTGCGTTTTATCTTTACCGCTTCTAGCAAGGTTAACGTTACTGCTATTTAACTTTACTGCTATTAAAGTGCAGATGTGCGACCCTGTGCGGGTTTTGGGTATTCGCTTGCCTAGTGCAAAAAACTACGGCATTTTTGTACGGTGTATAGGTTTCTATGTACCTTCAGTGCTGTCGATTAATATATTTCACGATAAGAGACAATCCATGGAATTAGTGTTTTCAATTGAAACGATCATCATGCTCGCGGGCATTGCTTTTATGGCAGGGTTTATCGATGCCATTGCCGGCGGCGGTGGTTTAATCACTATTCCCGCTTTACTGCTGGCACAAATGCCGCCGGTGTTGGCTTTGGCTACAAATAAGTTTCAGGCTTCGTTTGGCGGTTTTGCTGCGGCCACCACGATGGTACGCAAAGGCAAAGCAAACTTAAGTGATATGAAAGTGAGTATTGTTATGTGTTTTGTGGGGTCGGTAGTGGGTACGGTAGCTGTACTTATTTCACCGCCACAGTTTTTAACGGTGATTATTCCTTGTGTGATTGCGATAATTTGCGTGTATTTTTTATTGGCACCAGCACAAAGCAGCGCCGAGCAAAAACCGCGGGTATCGTCATCAACTTGGCATTTTTTTTGTGTTCCTGGGCTGGGGTTTTATGATGGTTACCTAGGCCCTGGAGCAGGCATGTTTTATACCTTGTGCCAAGTAACCTTACAAGGCAAAAACTTGCTAATGGCTACAGGCGGCGCCAAGGTACTTAACTTTACCAGCAATATTGCCTCACTCATTGTCTTTATCTTTAGTGGCAAAGTCGTTTGGATTGTGGGTGGCGCTATGGCCGTGGGGCAAATATTTGGGGGTTATTTAGGCGCACATACCGCCATCAAAGGCGGGCATCGTGTGATACGGCCTATTATAGTGATCATTTGCTTGGCTATGCTAGGGCAATATGTTGTGGAAAATTGGGCCGTTATGCTGGAGTGGTTTGCAGCGGTTTTGCAATAATTATTTAGAGTATGCAGATTCTGTTGTGTATTAGCTATGTGCATAACGGAGGCTTTAAGTATTATTCATTTTGATAATATTCGTGAATTGTTTGTGCTGCGTTGCGCATCCAGGCTTTTCTGTCTTTTGGGTCGGCATTGTAGTGGGCAGCGAGCTTTTCTATTTCTTCTTGGCTGAGCGATACCCCTAAACGCGGGCGTACTGGCGGTGATACAGATAAGCCCAATACACGCCGAATAATATTACTGGGGCTTTCGCCGCTTTTGGCGGCTTCTATGCGTATTTGCTGATCTACATTTTGCGCTAATTCAAAAGAAATCTGCACTTTTTTAAGGGCTGCTTTTTGTTTTTCCCATTTGGGGTTGGTGTGTGTGCTGGTGCCTTGATCAACCATTGGGCCAAATCTCCTCAATCACATTTAGCGGTACCGATTTTTGTAAAAAAACATTGGTGGTGCCATCTTCCCAAATCTCAATATTCAGGCTAAAGTCATCGGGTGCGCCTTCGCATTCGTGGTAGCGTAGCTCTTCGCTGTTATCGTCGGTTTCTACATAATCGCTGACACCGCTTGCTCTTTTATCGGCTTTGTAAAAGTAAGCGGTAGCGTTTTTAATCGCTTGTGTATAGTGCGGCGCAACCCAAGCGCATAAGGCTTCATCTATATTGCCTGTATGAGTATTTAGCTGTGCGAAGTTATCACCAAACAGCTCAGCAAATTGGTCCATATCAAACAGTTGCTCAACTTGTTCACGGCTAATTTCTTTTGATAAAACTAAATATTCATCGCCTTCTTCTTCTAGCATAAAATGAAAAGTGTCGCCGCTGGGTAGGCGTGCCTCAAACTCAGGGGCTAAGCCTTCAGAGTATTGATAGCTTTGTACGTTTTTAATGGTGACGGTTTGGCCTTGAAGCTCTGGCGGTAAAATACTGCGTGGCTTAAAAGAAAGTAAATCGCCCGGTAATAATTGCTTAGGGTGAGTGAGCTCACGCGGAGGTGTTTTTTTACCTTTAAAAAGACCAAACATAATGATGCCAAAAAGTGAAAGTGGATAGAGCATAAAGCGCACAACGCTAGGCGGCTTTTATCGCATAGCATTGTGCTGATTTATGGTGTTGCACAAAGTTTTTAGGTGGGTTCGAACAGCTTGTGCACAAGTATGGATGATTATTTCGCTTCTAGCTGCGCTAAAATGTCATCGGCACTGGTTTTACTGCTGTCTAGGCCTGCGGCAGCAATTTGAGCGTCCAAATCATTACCTTGTTCTAAGTCGTTAAGCCATTGGTCGGCCGACATTTGATTTTCGGTATCGGCTTGCTTTTGTTTAACACGGTCTAATGCACGCTGTACGCGTTTAGCGCTAGAGTCATTAGTGGGCATGGCGGCGGCAACGGCCACTTGGGTTTTTTGTAAATCTTCGTAAGTTTTGGCTTTTTGCAGCTCTATGCGATTTTTGTCTTTTTGTTTTTCGCGCACTTTAATGACTTGGTAAATTTTATTAACCTGTGCTTCGAGTGCGTCATGTTGCTCTTTAAGGTCAGTTTTAGAGCCGGTCAGTTCGGCAATTTTCTCGGCAATAGTACGTGCCAAATCGCGTTTGTCAGCGGCTAATGCAGCGCGCGCTTTTGCGGTGTAATCTTCTATATCGACGTCGATTTCGTGAATTTGCTTAGCGAGACCAATCTCTTTAGCTTTTAATTGCGATAAGCTTATTTTAGCTGTGTTAATAGCGGCATCGGCATCGCGAATTTCTTGCTCTAGAATGCGTAGTGCTTGGCTATCAACAACGGCTTCGCCGGCTTCACTGAGGCCACCGCGAACGGCAGTGACGATATCTCTTAAAAATCCCATTGCTTAAACCTCCACGGTTTCTTGAGTTGTTTCAAAGTAGTCGGTTAAAGCCACTAATACATCGTTGTAATTGTCGGCTTGGCATTCGAGCTCGTGAACAATATTATCAAATGTGCTATCGACCGGCATGGCGCCAAACAACACGCAGCTATCGTCTTGTAAACCGATGCTCGACAAGGGGATAACCGGTGAAATGCGCAATAGCGTTTCGTAGAGCTCGGCTTTGTTTTGGGCTTGCACTTCGTTGAGTTTAAATAAAGGCGTCACCGATAAAATTTGCTCATCCGACTTCACGATAAAAATCATGGCCTCAGGGTTTATGTCGCAACTCACTTGTAAAATTTCGGTATCCGCCGAGTACTCAACGGTAAAGCGCGTGCCTGCTGGAGACTCAATAGTATTTAGCTTAAAGGCCAAGTCTTCTAAGTACATTACATATCCTCGTATGGAGTGGTGTGCGACATATTATGTCGAGTAAATTCACTGTATGCCATATTATGTCGAATGGCAAGCGTATTTTATAAAAACTTTATGCGGGCGGGTATGCGCTTTAAAAGGGGGGACAGAGGGGTAAACCTGGGGCGTAAGGCAAGCTTTGGCGCGCAATACAATATTCGGCGCATAACACTACGCCCGGCGAGCAGATTAGGGGTAAAACGGCCGAGTCAGCACCAGAGCGCGTGAGGGAGGAGGTTGGAGGGTAATAAGGTTAACGTTAAGCGATATCGCTTAACGTTAACGGTTTGGGTTAGGCAATGCCATCCATAAAGTCTAGTGTTGCTTGATGCCTGATTGTACGCCGGTGTTTGGCCCACAGGTCTTTAATTTTGTCGGGGTTACAGACTTTGCGATCAACCAATACACGGGTGTTCAGCTCGCCTACAGGCTCGGTGGTAGGGCATTTACTAAACACCACTTGATGGCTAATTAGGTCCATAAAAGGGCCCGATTTGCTTGAGGGCATAATAAAAATCAACTGCAAGCCCAGTGTCTCGGTTAGGTAGTTAATTACCTCGCGCGAGCGGGTTTCATCCATTTTAGAAAAGGCCTCATCCACTAGCACCATGCGACAATGGCTTTTGCCTTCGTTAAATTTAAAAGCAGAGGTAATCGCGGCCGAGCGAATAATATAAGCTGGTGTTTCTAATTGCCCGCCCGAGCCTGTGCCGTAAGTGCTGAGTGCAATAGGCTGCTTGCCCTCGGGTTCTTTAAAAATTTCATAATGCCGATAATTGCGATAATCACTAATGCGGCGTAGCTCGGTCAGTGCGTTATGCTCGCCTTTATCTAATAGCATACTTAATAGCTTGTCGCGTACCACGGCCGATTTGTCACTGAGTTTAGAGTTAAATAAATTGGCACCTTCGCCAAGTTCTGGCGAGTTAATAATTTCTTTAAAAAAGCCCCAGTACTCTTTAAATTCGGGCACCCATGCGTAATCAAAATAAAAGCTTTCTCTATCGGCACCAAAGCGATGGTGCTTGAGCTCTTTATTCAAATCATCGAGTGTGCGCTTACCATCGTTGATTGACTGATAAATAGAGTGGCATAAACTTGTTACAAACGTAGTATTAAAGCTGTCTTTTAGGCTGACGAGTTTTTCATAGCGGCTGACTAACACATTATTTTTTAAGACACTGTAAATGCGTCCTAGCTCTTCTTGTATTTTTACAATAAAAGCAAAAAACTGTGCATCGTGTTTATATTGCGAAATAGGCGAGTAGCTAATCGCGTTAAACTCGGCACTGGTACGGTTATGCTCTACGATATGCTCGTACAGTTTACGCTCGCAAGTTTCTGAACGTTGAGCGCACTGTGCAATGGTCACTGCAAAACTATTTTTGCCTTTGGCTTCGTCGTCGGCATGCTTTAGCGCGGCTTCGGCATTAAAGTCAGCATAGATTTTGGCAATAGCATGTACTTGCGCTTCGCAGGTTTCTTGCTCGGCATGCAGTGCGTCTTTTTCGCTGGCAAGGCGCTTGATCAGACGGGCGTTTTGCTCTTCGCGTGTACGCAGGCTACCAAACTCTTCGCTGCAGGTTTTAGCTTCGTCTTCTAGCTCTTGCAGTGTGTTTTTTAAGTCCTCTAGGCGCTCTTCTAGTGCGGTAAAATCTTTTAAATCTAAGCTCGCTAATTGCGACTCTACTTTTTGTAATTGCCGGTAAATATTGAGCATGTTTTTGATGGTGGTCGAGCAATTGACTAATTGAATGTCACTAATGCATTGATGCAGCTCGAGTAGTTGCTGGTATTGCAGTGCTAGTGTGTTGGCTTGCTTTTGCAAATTTTGCAGCTGAGTTTCTTTGGCAATTAAAGCGCGCTCGCGTGCGCCTTGGCCAAACACTAAATCGGCCTCATCAATATCACAGCGAAACAAACTATAGTTGCCCGAGCCAACGCCTTCGGCAGTTAAGCCGCGCGCTGTATTTTTGAGTGCCGCATTATCTTTAACTCTAATTACCGCACCGTAGCTGGCGCGAATATAATATTCAACAATTTTGTGGTCAAAGCGCATCACATCGACAATGCTGTTTTTAGGCAGCGTTAATTTGTTGGCATCGTGTTGTGCTTTAGCGCCTTGCAATACACGTGCGTTGCTTCTTCGCCCCGGTAGCGCGCGCACAATATTAATGGCTTCGGCTTCCCAGTCGGGGCTAACGACAATACTAAACCGAGCGCCGCCTAGGTAGCCTTCAATAGCCATTTGCCATTTGGGGTCGGTCACTTCAATAAAATCACACAATACCGCAGGTTCTGCCTGCGGGCATTGATCGGTAATAGCTTTAATGGCTTGTTCGACTTGTGCTGGGTAGCTGACTTTTTGATGTTGCAGCCTTTGTACTTCTAGATTTTTTTGATTGGTTTGCTGCTTTATTTTTTCAAGTTGTTCGGCTTTGCGATGCTGCATTAAATAGATTTGATTGGCGGGGCTGTTTTCGCCAGTGTGCAGCCAGTCGGCTGTTTTATTGTGGTGCGCCTCTAACTCTACAATACGGCCGAGCTTCTCCTCTAATGCTGCGTTGTTGACCCAATCTTTGGTTTGTAGATTATTGGCATCAATACCTGTATTACTGCCTATTTTTAACACTGGCGCTAAAATAGGGTTAATTTTTTTGGATGCTAGTGCAGGTATATCAAGCTCCGAGGCTTGCTGGCTGAGGTTGCGGCTTAATCGCTCTGCGGCGTGCACGTTTTTAGTAAACTGCGCATCTTGTAGCATCAAATCAGGAATATAATCGGCAAGCTGAGTATTAAGCTTGCTAATATCGCTTTGCAATTGGTCTTTATCTTTTAGCGCACTAATGCCCTGGCGTTGTGCTAATAGTTCAATGTGCTCTTGTTGCAAATCAGTTTTTTTGTCGGCGACTAATAAGCGGTGTAGCTGGTTGTCTTTAATGGTTTGGGCAATAGTACCTTGCTCTTTTTTAGCCGCTAAATAGTCATTTTGTTTAGCGTTAAATAAACGAGCTTGCTCGGCATATTGTGCCACACAGCCTTCAATCCAGTTGTCAATGTAAATTTGCGCTTGCTGATTACCCTCCGATAAATTTTCGACCGCTTCATTCACATGGCGTGTGTCTTCTTCCATTGAGTGAATGGTTTTCATTAATTCGCTTACTTGGCGAATATCATCGGTTAAATCTTTAGGTTCTAAAATTTCGCGTGCTACAAAATCGGTAATACTCTTTACCGGTTTATAGGCCATAAAATTAGAAAAAGTACGTGCGGCGTGTTTGGCTTCGCGATCGGGTACGGCATCTTTATCGTTGCGGAATATGCCATACAAGCGGCGCAAATACGGGCCTTTTTTGTCATAAACTTCGACACTACTGTGGGTGCTAAATTTCTTTTTCAGCAAATTCGGCAAATCGTTCATTGGTACAATATATTTACCGGCGGTATCTTCGCGCACAAAATCATCTAACGCTAACGTTTCGTTAGGAATAATCAAAAACTGAAGATCTTCTTGCCGTGCTTGGCGGTTGCTACCGGCAGTATCGAGCGAGGCGCGAATGCACATTACCGCCGTAAAGGGATCGGCTGTTTCGCCACTGGTAGGGTGGAATATACCAGCAATATAACCATCGGTTGTGCGCAAACGGGCATAGCTGCCATCATCACAACCTAAGACATAAGAGGCGAGTGTGCGCACTTGCTTGCCGCCACGGCCACGCTGAGTGGTTTCGTCTTGGCCTGGGTTATAGTTAAATAAATTTTCGTGGGCGGCGGTCATTAATGACTGCAAGGCATCGGCGGCGGTTGTTTTACCCGAGCCATTCCCCCCAGACAGCAAATTAATAGGACCAAAGTCAATTTCTTGTGATGGAATATTACCCCAGTTGACCAATACTAAGCGTTTACAAAACATATTTATTGATCCTCTGCTTGGTCTTGCGTTAGCGCGTTTGTGCTTGCTTGCTGAGTGTCTTGGTCCTGCTCATCATCTTGCGGATGCAGGCTTTGCAATACTTCATCGGTGACAAAGCTTGTAATTGAGGGTTGAATACTCATCCAGCCTTCATCAAGGTTTAAATCATTGTCGCTATTAAACTGAATTAAACGCAATTGGCGAATTCGCTTAAATAAGGTGCTGCGCTCGGAGCTTTGCTCGGGCAGCGAGCGTTTGAGTAGATTTTTCATGGCAAAGGCAATGCTTTCAAAAGACACCAATACGCACCCCGAATCATCCAATAAACCTTCGCGTAATGATTTTTCGTATTCTACGCGCAAGACTAAAATCAACGATACCTCTTGCTGAGTCGGGCGGTAGCGCATCCCTTGGTTAAAGGCGCTGTTGTCGTCATCGGGTAAACCTGGCACTTGAGCACTCGGGGGGAAGACTCTAACAAAACAAAATTGCCTGTCGTGTAATAAGCGAATATTTAAAATACTCAAATAGTCCTCGACCAGTTCGGCGCATATCATGTAGCGGTCGTACAATTGGGCTTCTACTTGGCTTTCTTCGCGGCTAATGACACCGTAGTCGAGTAAGCGAATAAGCAATGCCGAAAACTCTTCTAGCGGAATATTTAAAGTGCTTAATTTGGCTTTTAAAACGTCATCAATCATTCATCGTCTCAACTAAATTAGTTGCCTCTACCAGTTCAATGGTGAACTCATCAGAGCTACTGTAATATTCATTAAAATTGTCTTTTTTACCTTGCCACTCCACATGGAAGCGCAAGTCAGAATCTAAATTATTGACGCTGCCCACTTCAATCACGTGCGCTAGCGCTAATAAATCTAACGCATTGGTAATGGGTAGCTCGCGCGTTGATACTTTGCGCTTGTCTTTAAAGGCATCGCAAATATAGGTTTGTAATTGCTGGCGGTTAAAGACAAAAGCGCGGTCGAGTAGCTGCTGTACCATCAACTCGGTGCGGGCACCTAAATCAATATCGCGCTCTTCATTAATACTGGTGTCCACAGGGCTTTTGCGTTTGCGCTCAATTAAACGCACTTGTTTTGGGTCGATCAGCCCCAGCTTCATCACCGCCATCGCATTAGAGGCATTATTGAGTCGCTCTTGATATTGTGCAGGCGGCAGGGCGGCCAGCGTTTGGCAAATATCTAAAAAGTTATCGTTTTGATGGGAGTTAAGATAACTCAGTTGGCGTATCACAATATCGGCGCGTTTGGTAAAGCCATGCAAAGCGCGGCGCAAGGCCGGCAGCATGATGTCGGCGGCATTTTTCATGCGTAGCTCAATGGTATCGAGTACATACCACAGGTAGCTTTGGCTCTCGTCACACAAGCTTGGAATACTGGCGCGCAAACGCATTTCGGCGGTGCGTTTAAATTCGGTCGATTTACGTCTTAGCCCGTAAATAACGCGGCTAATATCATCGCGATACTTCTCGACACTATCGGCCGATAACCTCACCGAAATATCTGGCTGAAAGCGCTTTTCCATATAGTCAAAAAACTGGTCAGTGGCTTTGCTGATGAGCTGCTGCGATTCGACCTCTTTTACTAGCTCGCGCTTGCGCTCTTCAAGCTCGGTGATAATGTCGGTAAAGTCGGTAATAATGCGCTCGGAGTACTCAAAGGCATCGAGCAGGTCGTACGCATCACCACGCCCAGCAAAGGCCTCCAGTGCATTAAGGGTATTGCGGGTGTTGCGGTGGCGAGTGCGAATATGACTATGATCGGCATCAAGCAGCGCCTGCGCAAAAATGCGCCCCATCCGCGAAAACGGATAAGTAGATTGGAAGGTGGCCGTATCAACCTGCCGCTCGACCCAGCCTGCTTCAATCACGGCTTTTAGCACGGCATTGGCATGCTCGCGGTGGTTTTTAAAGCGCGGTTCGTCACTGCCCTCGGTGGCATCATCAAAAACGGCATCTTTGGTGCGAGCCAAGGCCTCCTCAAACAGCTCCACTACCTGCTCACGCCGCAAAGACTGCCCATAATCGGCATTGGCGCTGTACTGGCGCTGGTATAGCAGCCCCAAGCACTGCGCAATTTGCTCGCGGTACTTGCTCGTTAAGGGCTTAAAAAAATGAAGGCGATCGTCAGTAAAAAACATGGCTGCTCAGCGAATATTTGGCGCGCCACACAACAGCGACGCAAAAAGGGTGTTTAGTCGAACGGTGGCTTGTAAATAGGGGGGCGGATGGTAGCAGAAATGGGATTGGGTGGCGATGGTTGTAGGCTGAGTGCTATGGGTGTGCGGCTTGACGGGCTGTGTTGATGAGTTTGGGCTGGTGCGCATTATGCTGGTAAATGCAGGGTGGTTTTTGTGAATAGGTTGCGATCTATCTCGGTAGCCAGTTATTCATAGCTTGTCTGACTCTCAATGCTTTAGTCAACTGTTGTGGCAAGCTCAATCTGGCCACCCATTAAAAGACATTAACATCGCTTCACTGCTAAAAAGATGCGCTATGAGTCAGTGCCACCTCGATATGATGCTGACTTGCGATTGAAGGCCGCGTTGTTGCCTAGATTGGGTGATGAAGGGCATTGCGGGCTATTTTTTTGAGTGGCTTGATGTGGATGTTATTGTCTTTTCCTAATATTTTTTAGTACGCACCTTCGCTATAAACGAGTTCATAGCTATGGCTATAAATTTCTAAGATATTTCCAAAAGGGTCTTCCATGTAGATCATGCGGTACGGTTTGCGGCCTGGGTAGTAATAACGCGGTTTTGCCATGCGTTTTTTACCTCCTGCGGCTACAATCTTTTCGGCTAACTCTTCAACATTGGGGTCTTGAACGCAAAAGTGAAAAACGCCTGTTTTCCAATACTCGAAATTATTATCGGGGTTAACCTGCCCTTTAAATTCAAAAAGCTCAACACCTATACGATCCCCCGTTGAAAGATGTGCAATGCGAAATTTATCCCAGTTATTGCCAAATACGTCTGTACACATTTCACCAATTGGGCTGTCATCTTCAACAATTTCAGTGGGTTGCATAATTAAATACCAGCCCATGACGTTTGTATAAAATTTTACGGCAGCCTCTAAGTCAGGCACTGATATGCCTATGTGTGAAAAACTACGTGGATATGATTTGCTCATAACTTATTGCTCTGTCATTGATGTTGTAAACAGATTACAAAACAGGCAGTATTAAGTGAAATTATCATTTGGAATGTATATGAGTACAAAATGTAATGATTAATCCTGTTTGGTTACGCAGTTTTTGTACACTTGTCGAGATTGGCCATTTCACACGCACTGCCGAGCATCTTCATATGACGCAGTCAGGTGTTAGTCAGCATGTGCGCAAGCTCGAGGAGTACTTGGGTCAGCCGCTTCTTATTCGGCAGGGTAAGCGCTTTACTTTGACGAGTACCGGTGACCGCTTATACCAAGAGGGCCAGAAGTTAATTCTTTCCTTGACTGACCTAGAGCTGCGAGTCGGTTTAGACCCCGCGTACGAGGGTATTGTAAAGATTGCATCACCGGGGAGTGTAGGGCTTAAACTGTATGCTCATTTTTTAGCGTTACAAAGGCAGTACCCTGCGCTGGTTGTTGAATATCGATTTGCACCTAATGAGGACGTTGAGAGGTTGATAGCCGAGCATAAGGTAGATATTGGCCTTATGACGCGCTTGTCAACGATGAGTGAAGTGAGCCTTAAACCTATTGCGCAAGAGGAGCTAGTACTGGTTACGCCCTCTGGTATTTTAGAACCTACGTGGGAGCAGTTAATTAAGCTAGGGTTTATTGGTCACCCTGATGCGGCTTATTATGCAGGTCAGTTATTGCGCGCTAATTTTCCAGAGTTCCAAAATAGCCATCAATTTAAAAGGTCGGGCTTTTCAAATCAAATCAATTTAATTTTAGAGCCTGTGAGTATGGGGCTAGGTTTTACCGTACTACCGAGTCACGCCGTAGGTGCTTTTAAAGAGCGTGAAAAAGTGGCAGTTCATCGGCTAGCTCACCCAGTGAATGAGACTATATATGTGGGTGTTCATGCGCATAAATTTAAACAAAATAGAGTTAAAACAATCATCGCCGAAGCCAAAAAATGTCTCAATACCCTGTAATACTTATACAGCGCAAAAATGTGCCTACTCATGGTCTATTGATTCGGTAATACCTGTTTAGATAACAGGTAGTTCAATACCAACGATCTCGATAACGCCTGCGCGGATATAGACTTTTATTGTAGTCACTAAGGTGCGTTTATGACTTACTGTAATAAAGTTGTGTTATGTTGTGTATCTTGTACGGGTGTGCTCTCAACGATACTCTAAACAAAATTATAGGGTCTGTGAGGCGATATTATTAGTAGTGTGCAATCTTAAGATAGTTAGGGATTGCGCTATAAGTTATGCCACGTGTGTTTTGTACTTACGAGCCAAAAAATAACAGCTTTAGGTATATGTAAGGTTTTAATAGCCGTATCATTTAAATATTTCATTTGGTAAGTCGTTTATTGGTACATCATTATTATTCTGCCCTTAATTCGTATAGAATCCTGATAGTTTTTAATTGATTGAGTATGTACTTTGCAATTTAGAAAAGATATTAATGGGCTTAGAGCTATCGCTGTTATAGCCGTTGTGCTATTCCATTTTTCAGCAGTGTGGATGCCGGGTGGCTTTGCCGGGGTAGATGTTTTCTTTGTTATTTCTGGCTTTTTGATGACAGGCATAATATTTAAAGCCATAGAGCAAGAGCAATTTTCGATAGCGAAGTTCTATATTGCGCGCGCTAACAGAATAATTCCTGCGCTGGCGGCATTGTGCGTGATATTACTGTTATTTGGTTGGCTGTATCTTATTCCCTCAGATTACAACACTCTAGGTAAGCATATAGCCGGTAGCCTGACCTTTGTGTCGAATATGGTTTATTTCAAAGAGGCGGGTTACTTTGATGCAGCCTCTAACCAAAAATGGTTACTCCATACTTGGTCGTTATCGGTAGAGTGGCAATTTTATATCGTGTACCCACTCATCTTGATGGCGATGAGCAAGTTTATGACCCTTAATTCGATGAAAATGACAGTGCTTATAGGCACTGTTTTGGGCTTTATATTATGTGTTGTTGTGAGCTACCAATGGCCTAATGCAGCTTATTACTTACTGCCTGCACGTGCATGGGAAATGTTGATAGGTGGCGTGGCATATTTGTACCCTATGGCAATAAAAGAAGACTATAAAAAGAGGCTGGAATGGTTGGGCTTTGCCTTGATTGTTGGCGCTTATTTTTTTATTTCTAAAAATAACCCATGGCCGGGTTATTTGGCATTGTTACCTATTGCTGGAACTTTTTTGATTATTCAAGTGCAGCGTAACGATAGCTTGCTAACAGGTAATGTTGTCTTTCAGAAATTAGGCACATGGTCTTACTCAATATACCTTTGGCACTGGCCAGTGGTTGTTGCTATTTATTATTTTTCGCTTAGTGAATCGTTTATTTATTTGGGGCTAGGGCTATGTGTATTACTCGGCTTTATTAGTTATCAATACATTGAAAAATACAGATTTAACAACCACTTTAGCGGGCTGCTCAGTTATTTAAAATGTCAGCCTCTCTATATGGTATTAGTGATTGGTGCAATCAGCTTGGCAGTATATCACTTTACTTTAAATGGGTATCGCTATCAAATACCGAAAAGTGTTTTAAGCTCTTTTAAGCGCGGTGATTATGAGTGTTTTAATAAAGATAATCTACACGCTAAAGTAGATAATTTTTGCACCATCACTGAAGGGCAAAAGAAAGTATTTGCCTTTGGTGATAGCCATTCATATTCCTCCTTGCCTGCACTTGAGTTATTTGCCAAAGGAAATAATTTTGCACTAACGTATGCCAGTTATAGCGCATGCCCACCTTTAATAGGAGTGTTTCCAAAACATGCGAATACAATTGACAAAAATTGCCAATTATTAAATGATAAAGTCATTAATTTTGTGATTGATAATCGCTACGACTTTGTTTTTTTGGCTGCCCGCTGGACATATTATACGCAAGGCGATTATACCGATGGGGCGATGCAATACATCGTGACTAAAAAAGATGAGCCTGCTAGCCAATTAAACTCTATAGCCGCGTTTAAAAAAGGTTTAGCGGAAACTTTTAAGCGTTATTCCGATAGTAAAATAAAAGTGATTGTCATGCTGCAAGTTCCCCAGCAAGAGATCGATTCAAAAAAAATCTACTACAATGCGCTGGTATCTAATCAAGTACAGCAAGTGTTACTCAATAAAAAAGCGATCAGCCTACAAAAGCATATGGCGTTTCAACAAGCAACGAATAAAATGATTAGGGATGAAGCCAAGCGCTATGACAATATAACGGTTGTAGACCCGACGTCATCATTGTGCGATAGCAATATATGCGCTGTTGGTGATGAGGCGGGTTCTTATTATTTTGATGACGATCATTTATCGGTTTATGGTAATCACCAATTAAAAGACTTTATTACCTCCTCTATTCAATAATTTCAACGTTTATTGAATAGAGGGGTGATGGTTACTGATCAAAGTCAACGGCGCTGTGGCGCTCGCGTAATTGCTTGGCTTCATCGCCCCAAGTTAAGTTAACGCGGCGGCCGCGTTTTACCGCTGGGCGCTGGGCAATGGTATTGGCCCAGCGTAGTACATGGGTATAGCTTTTAACCTCTAAAAATTCAGCGGCATCGTATAAATCCCCCAATACTAAGCAGCCATACCAAGGCCAAATAGCAATATCGGCAATCGAATATTCATCGCCAGCCATAAACTCGTTGTGCGCTAGGTGTTGGTCTAATACATCGAGCTGGCGCTTAACTTCCATTGTAAAGCGGTCAATAGGGTATTGCATTTTGCTGGGCGCATAGCTGTAAAAATGGCCAAAGCCGCCGCCTAAATAAGGTGCCGAGCCCATTTGCCAAAATAGCCAGTTTAATGCTTCGGTGCGCTTGGCTGGCATTTGGGGTAATAGCTGGCCAAATTTTTCGGCGAGATACAACAAAATAGCACCCGACTCAAATACGCGCGTAGGCTCAGTTGTTGAGTGGTCTACTAATGCGGGTATTTTGGAGTTGGGGTTGATCGCAACAAAGCCACTGGTGAATTGATCGCCCTCGCCAATATTAATCGTGTAAGCGTCATACTCGGCGCCTTGCTCGCCTAGCGCCAAAAGCTCCTCTAGCATAATGCCCACTTTTTGGCCATTGGGTGTCGCTAGCGAGTGTAACTGCAAAGGGTGCTTGCCTTTTGGTAGGGCTTGCTCGCGGGTTGCGCCGGCAATGGGGCGGTTAATACTGGCCCAATTACCGCCGTTTTTTTGCTCCCATTGCCATACTTTAGGGGGCTGATATTCGTTGCTTACTGATTCGCTTTTTTGATCGCTCGACATAACAGACTCTTACCTGAAAGGATTAGTATTTGATGTGACATGCAGCTTTTAAGACTGACGCTGCATGTGATAAATAACCAGTACGCGAACCGGTCATTTATTCACCACCTAGATCAGCACTAATGATATTAGTTGCATAGCTTTGGTATTCGCCTTCAAAAAGTTTTGCCATGGCATCGGGGAACAAATGAAAGTCGCCGGCCTTGAGTGCCGTGACTATGCCTTCAGAAACACTCGTTACCGTATCGGCTTCGTCAAAACCGGCTTTAGCGGCCATATCGGTTTTAATAGGACCAGGGTGCACGCTCAGTACTTGAATGTTCATGGGGGCAAATACATCTTTTAAGCCTTGTGTCACCGAGTATGACGCCGCCTTAGAGGCAGAGTAAGTGGTAAAGGGTGTAAAAGTTTTTATTGAGGCGACCGAGTTTAATTGCACAAACGCTGCGCCATTATGCTTTGCCAATACCGGTGCAAAAGCTTGGGCCATGCGCATCAGACCATAGACATTAATATTCATTTCATGCTCTAGCGCGGTAATGGCATTGCTGGCTAACGGGTCAGCCACCTCAAGTATACCGGCATTATTGACCACCACTTGTACATCGGGTGCTGCTGTAGCTAATGCTTTAATCGACGCGGGATCAGCAGCATCAAAGGGTAAAACAACAACCTTATCGCCATAGGTTTGGCTCAAGGCTTGAGCGCTGCCTGGATTGCGTACGGCTAAATAGACTTTACTGGCGCCGTGGCTAATAAAAGATTCTACAATCGCTTTGCCAATACCGCGGTTTGCGCCGGTGATTAATGCCACTTTCCCTTCAACTGAAAAACTCATGAGAGCCCCTAAAATTTTAAATATGAATGTGCCCGATCACTTAGCCATAAAATAATAAACAGCGCTGGCGTCAATACTTTACGAGGCCGCCTTTGCCTATTAATTATGTACCGATCGGTAAATTTGACCTATTGTGTACCGATCGGTATGATTGTGTCAACAATTTGTTGTAGCATTTTTTAGCGCTACGTATGCAGTACCTTTTTAACCGCCCACAAATAGCAGGGCACGAGGCCAATATGGCAAGCGGCAGAAAATTAACGTTTGATAAGCACCAAGCTCTAGAAGCAGCGATGTATGTGTTTTGGAAAAAAGGCTACGGTGGGGCATCATTAGCTGAGCTTACTCATAGAATGGGTATTAATAAGCCTAGCCTTTATGCGACGTTTGGAAATAAAGAGGCTTTGTTTGTACAGGCGACCGACTACTATGCAGAGGTAATAGGCGCAAAGCACAATGCTTTTTTAACGCAAAAAGATACACCGCTAAGTATGCGTCTTAAGCTTTTTTTAACGTCTATTATTAAAGGCCAGTGCGATAAAAATAACCCCAAAGGGTGTTATATTTCATTGTGCGCCGCCGAAACTGAAAGTGAAGATATTCCGCAAGCGGCACAGCAAAAAATACTGGAAGTGAGCGAGCTAACATACAAGGCGCTGGTTACATTATTTAAAGAAGATGTCGAGGCCCAACACTACAAGCTCGATACTCAAGCCCAGCACCACGCCTGTTTTTTAATGGCCACCATACATGGTACAGCCGCTATGGCGCGTGCTGGCAAATCTCAAAAGGCACTGATGCCTGTTGTCGACCATGCTATTGAAGGGCTGGGATTGGCGCTGTAGTACATCTTTTAGGTTTTATTTGAGAGTATTGAGATGCCGTTTTGCATCTGCACCATCACTCACATGAGGCTGAGTAAGTTTAGCTTGTTTTAATTAAAAATAATTGCCCGCATAGCGACCTACGCGACATCTAGCGTAGCAATAAATGCTTATGTTATTTATAGTGTATGATTCCTTTATGACGGCGGATTAGCCCTTTTTAGGTAATACATACATGAACGGATTGCATGCCATTATTGAGGCGCATGGGCCTATTGCTCATTTAAGCGCGACTGAGCTTGTTACTCTGATGTGCAAGGCGGCGCAGGCTGCTGGGGCGACGGTGTTACAGCATTATGTCCATGAGTTTGGCCCGAGCTTTGGTCATACCGGTGTGGTACTACTGGCCGAAAGCCATATTAGTGTGCATACCTGGCCCGAAACCGATTATGCCGCCTTTGATATTTTTATGTGTGGCCAAGTGAGCCTTGACCATGCCATGAATACTCTGCGTGCCGCCTGCCCAAATAGCTTATTGCAGACTCAAATATTGCTCCGTGGCCACATACCCACCCGCCTACCCCAGCAAGCGCCTGTAGTGTTGGCGCGTATATTGTTGCGCAATCGCATGCTGAGGCAGGTATGGTTGGCACACACATCAATACAAGAATACGAGCTAGAGCCTGCGGTCACCGAGCTGGTTAGATTTTTGGTACGCTGCTCGCAAGCCAAAAAAACACTTGAGCCGCCACCGCGCGTTAAAGCATTGTGGCGTGAATTTGTACTGTGTACGCAAATCTACGAGAGTTTTTGTTCGCAATATCTATCACACTTCGTACACTATTCTAATACGCCACTTACCACCTTAATAAGCCACTCATAAAGGATAATTATGCAGTTAACACGTCTTGTCATTTTCGCTATGTTATCGGTGATGCTGCTCGGTTGTACATCTGATGAGCAGAGGCTAGCCAAAGAGCTCGAGTCATTTCATGGCCATGTTGCTAGTCAAATTCAGCAACTTAAAACGCATATTAATGCCGGTCGTGTGCGTAATATTGCTTTATTAAAAAGCTATGCCGATGTTTTAAGTGTGCAAAAGCCCGAGCTTAAACCGATTATTAAGGCGCTCGCCAAAGATGCGACTTTAGAAGGCCCCATATTTACATCATTGGTGAGCCGTTTACACGATGCCAAAGTGCAAATACCGGTAGCAGCTAAATCACCCGCTACCGCGAGAGCTTTAATTGATGAATTTAATGCGATTAATACAGCGGCTAAAAGTGATTATTTTAATATGGCCTTGAGCGACCCGATTAATGTACTCGCCGATATGTCAGAGGGTAAGTTGGCGTCGGTTAATAGTGGTGCTGGGCAGGTCAGTAGTCATACGCAAGCATCAGGTAATCAACTAGTGGGTAATCCTAATTACGGGCAGTGGCAAACTGATAATTCTGGTACAAGTTTTTGGGCTTGGTACGGCCAGTATGCGTTTTTTTCTAGTTTGTTTTCACAACCAGTACGCTATGCCGATTGGTCGCGCAATAGGCGTCCTTCTTATTATAATGATTACGGTTACAATGCGTATTCATCGCCTAAGCAAAAACAGCAGTATCAAGCGACCGAACAAAAAGTACGCAAAAAATTTGCGAGTGAAGGCAAAAAATTTCAAAGCCCGTATGCTAAAAAAACAACCACTAATATAGACTTTTCTAATACACCAAAAGTGAGTGCGCCGGGTAAATTTAAAAGTGCCTATGCGTCAAAACCTACACATCAAAGTGGCTCAAACAATAAACCCTACCAAAGCTCTTTTGCTAAAGCGAATAACCAGACCTATACATCACGCACCAAAAATACCAGCGGCTCGCGCAGTTATGGCTCTGGTGGTAAATAGCGCTCCCGACGCTTAAATGCCCAGAAAATAACCCATCAGCATCCTGTTAAGAGATTTTTTGGGTTCGGCTGAATAGTTACGAAAAAATTTAAACTGTTCAAATCTGCCCACAAAAATAGCAGGTTTACTTACGATACAAGAGGAATGGAAATGTTAATTTGGCAAATAGCGGTAGTATGCATTAATGTTGTATTGGCGTTAGCGGCACTGATTGGCTTGCGCTATGGTATGAGCGCTTTAATTGGCGTGCACGTAAAAGATGAGCTCGATAAAAAAGACAACATAGCCTTTGGAATTATTATTGCTGGGGCTGTACTGGCTTTAATGTTGATTATGTCGGGTGCAATGTCCGGTGATGCTCATGCGTCACTCATGCAAGAGGCACTTAATGTTTCAATGTATGGTGTGCTGGGTATCGTATTACTTAAAGTCGGTTTTTTAGTACAAGATAAACTGCTCCTGCGAAAAATTTGCATACGCGATGAAATCAAAAAAGGCAATAGCGCCGTTGCTATTGCTGCTGCCGCCAATCTTATTGCAGTAGGTGTTGTAATCCGCACCTCGATTACCTGGGTAGAAGATGACAGTGTTAATGGTTTATTGCCTGTAGCATTGGTATTTATTGCCTTACAAATCATATTAGCGGCGGTCACTTTATTGCGTACCGTTATATTTTCTAAGCGCAACCCAGATAATACTTGGCAAAGCGCCATTCAGAGCAATAATATTGCCTTAGCTATTCGTTTTTCCGCGCAAATGCTTGCTACGGCTTTTGCGCTTTCTAGTGTTGCGTATCTGGTAAATTACGCATCAATATTATTATTTGAAATTGTCTATACCTGGTTGGGCTTAGGGCTAGCGGTTATGCTTGTTGTGTGGCTGCTATATACACTGGCATGCCCTATTGTTTTAAGCAAAATTAATGTAGTCGAAGAGGTTGACCAGCAACGTAATATAGGGGTTGCAGCTATAGAAGCTGCGCTATTTTTAGGGATTGCTACACTATTTATGGGCTTTATGGCTCATTAATTTTTCTCAAAAGCACCTGTTTTATGAAGTTATTGTTCAAAAATCCCGCAGCCATTTTACGTTACAAAGATTCACTCTTATTGGGGCTGATGGCGACAGGTGCGGGTTGTGGGATGGTGTATGAGTATTTAATTGCGCATTATGCCGGTCGCATTTTAGGTTCGGTCGATACCGCTGTGTATGCGATGATTGGCTTAATGATTATGGCTATGGGTATTGGTGCTTTTTATGCGCGTACCTTTCGTTGTGCTTATACGGGCTTTGCTTGGCTTGAAGCGGCTATTGCATTGGTCGGTGGTGCGGCTGTTTTAGCCATGGCTGGATTGTTTTCGCTAGCGTATGTTTTACCTGCACAATTGCAACATGCTTTTGGCTTGCACCAAACGATTAGCCTGTCTGGTGGGCCTGTTTTTGCGCTTAAGCAAATAGCCGAAGGCTTCCCTTACCTTTTAGGGTTGTTACTCGGTATTTTAATTGGTATGGAGATCCCATTTATTGCCCGTATACGTGAAGATTTATACAAGCATAAATTAGAGCACAATGCTGGCACAGTGTATGGCGCTGATTATATTGGCGGGGGTCTTGGGGCTGCGATATGGATTTGGGTATTACTGACTAAGCCGATTATTATTGCAGCGGCACTAACGGCCTTATTGAATTTAATACTGGGTGCAATATTTTTAAGTCATTTTTATAAAAATATTAAAGGTGCGCGATTTCTAGTGGCTGCTAAAGGGCTAACGGCCATAGTATTGCTGGCTATTTTGATGAATGGTACCGGCTGGATGAATGCTATGAGTAATATGCTTTATAGCGATCAGGTGGTTTATAGTAACAATACTAAATATCAAAATTTAGTGATTACCGAGCGTATCGCCTCGCCTCATAAACCCACTATTATTGATTTATATATTAACGGTCAATTACAGTTTTCTTCGGCGGATGAAGCGATCTACCATAGTTTTTTAGTGGCACCTGTGATGCTTGCCTCTGCTAGGCAAAACAATATTTTAATTATTGGTGGTGGTGATGGATTAGCGGCTAAAGAAGTTTTAAAATGGAACCCTAAAACGATCACCTTGATTGATTTAGATGCGACTATGATTAGTACTTTTAAAGGTGAGCAAGGCGATGTACCGCCGTGGTTGAGTCAGCGTTTAACGATGCTTAATGCCAATGCGCTGAATGATCCGCGTCTGCAGTTTATTTATGGTGATGCTTTTACAGAGATCGAAGCTTTAGTGGTAAGTGAGGCTATTTACGATACAATTATTGTTGATTTACCTGACCCTAGCCATCCTGATCTTAATAAACTCTATAGTGCTTACTTTTATTCTAAAATTGCCAGTTTACTCGCAGGTGATGGTGCTATGGTGGTGCAGTCTACGTCGCCTTATCATTCTAAAAAAGCATTTTTATCGATTGGTAAAACGCTAGCGGCAACGGGGTTAACGGTTGATCAGTACCATGCTAATGTTCCCTCATTTGGCGAGTGGGGCTGGTCGCTTGGTACCAAACGTGGTATCGGTGCGCAGCAGCGTATTACTAACCATGCTGACAGTGGCTTTGATCACGACTTTATTACCTATCCACAAATATTAGCCGCGTTTCATTTTTCTAAGTCTTTTTTTGATGAAATTAATAGCATAGATATTAATCGCTTGAGTGCGCCTACGTTATACAATTATCATGCGGAAGGTTGGCGCAAGCACGACGGTATTTATTTTGCCAAATAAAAAGGAAAAAATTTAAACTCCTGTGAATTTAAAAACTCGTGAACTTAAGAGAAGGCAGTGACTAGTCTTTGTGTAAACTCCATTAAAATGAATACATTACCAACTGCGCAGTTGATGTTGTTATTGACGGCTATATTTTGGGGGACAAGCTATGGACTAGCCAAAGAGGTGCTTTTATCTGTTTCGGTAGCAGCCTTTTTAGCGATTCGATTTTTTATAACAGTTTGCTTTTTAGTCCCTTTGTATCTCAATGATTATCGTAAAGGGCTAGCAAAGGATTGGCTTTTTGCATTGCCTACCGGCATTATTTTGTTGTGTATATTTTTAGCCGAGAGCTATGGCATCGTTTATACCACGGCATCAAACGCGGCTTTTTTAATTAGCCTTTGTATTATTATTACGCCCTTTATCGAATGGTGCGTGTTTAAGGTTTTTCCGGGGCGCGCGCTTGTGCTGCTGGCCTGCATGTGTTTGTGTGGCGTATTCCTTTTAACTGAGCAAAATTATACGCGTATTAGCCTAAACAAAGGCGACTTGTATATTTTGTTAGCAGCCTTGCTGCGTGCTTGTATGGTAGTGTGTACTAAAGTGCTGATGAAAGACAAGGTGCTTTCATCAATATGCCTGACAACACTGCAATCCGGTGTTGTTGCTGTTGGGGCTATTACGTTGTTGTGCTTAACCCCAGACTTTGCAAACTTCACACTACCGGATTCACCATCGTTTTGGTTTACCACGCTATATCTTGTTGTGTTTTGCACTATATTTGCATTTTTTGCACAAAACTATGGTGTACGCCATACCTCGCCCTCAAGGGCCTCACTACTGATGGGTACCGAGCCTGCCTTTGGCGCTCTCTTTGCTATGTATTGGTTGGGCGACACTTTTACAGTAATACAAGCTATAGGTGGTGTCATTATTGTGCTTGCCTCACTGGCCGCTACTGTATTCAATGCCGGCCGCCAATAATGCGATTACAGTGCAAGCGACAGGCAATTTACCTCGATACTTTAGAGGTGCGACGTTTTTATTGGAGATCTGAAAGCGTAATGGTGGCTCTACGCGGTGTTGTAGTGGCGGTATTTTTTTTAATGCGCGGCGCAAGCTTTAGATCAGGTTGTGCACGGCCTAAAGATTCATTTAGCATGAGCTGAATAACGTTATTGTAAGGTATTTCGTTGGCAATATTACACGCCCGCGGGAAGTAGCTGCTGCTGCGGTTCATGCCGGGGATAAGATTGGCCTCCATAAAATAACAGGTTCCATCGCTATCCATTTTGATATCAATACGCGCAAACCCTCTGGCGCCAAGGCCATTAAAAGATAAAGCGGCGATATCTTTAACTGCATTAATATCTGTAATTGTGATGGCTTTGAGTGTCTCGGTATCGTGCGCTTTGACGGCGGCGCCCAGTATTCTTAAGGTACCTGATGATACTGGAGGTACTAATTCAATAGCTGAAATACTCATGTTCCCATCATCACTTTTTATGACAGCGACGGTAAATTCTCTGCCGCCGAGGTACTCTTCAACGAGTACGGGTTGGTGATAAATACCATGTAAGGCTGCAACTTTAGTTTCAAAGTCTTGAAAGTTTTCAACAAACGATTGATCATCAATACCATTGCCGTTGGCGGCATCGGTTGGCTTGATAAATAAAGGGAATGAAAAAGGTAGCGCATTTTCGTTTTTGTGTTCGCCCGGCGTGGTTGTAAAATATTTAGCCGTTTTTATACCTAAGCTTGCAAGATGAATTTTGGCGAGGACTTTATCGGAGTCATATTTTAACGTTTCACGGCTAGAGCCAGAAAAAACAATGTGATTTTTGGCGAAATAATCAGAAAACCAGACATCTTTTTCACCGACAAGAGGCATGTATTTCGCGGCTAGAATCACCAAATCGGGACTACGTTTAACTACATCGCTCAAATCATTCATAGAGCTGCATTCGCTGACCTGTACAGTGTGCCCCAAAGCTTGCACTGCAGCCAATACATCGTTACACGCCAATAACGAGCCAAAACCTGTTTCTTTTAGTGTCGCATTGATAGGCGTGATTATTTCGATTTTCATTTCAAATTACCATATAGATGAGGTCCCATATTGGACCGAAGCGTCGGTATTATGAAATTAATTCAATGGGTAAGTGTTTAGAGCACACACTTGACAGACGGGGCGTTTGCTTATCGGTGTAGAAGGGAGGCAAAAAAGATAGGCTTTGTACCATAACACACAAAGCCTAAAGTCAGTGCATGCTTAATTTTGGTCTTGATAGGCTGCTAAAGTCGAGTGGCTAAAAAATAACATTTGAGCGTTTAATGCGGCAACGAGTGTGAGTTTTGATGAATGTGCTAAAATTTCAAAATAAAAAGGCTAATCAATAATAATTGATTAGCCTTACTTTGATACCGCTAAAGCGTTACAGTCTATGCACTAAAATATATATGCTATATGAAAAAACGAGTATACAGAGTGACGTATTAATTTAATTTTACGGCACTAATGTTTTTTTGGTTATCGTCAAATGTTAATCGATAGGTCCCGGCGCCTTGAGTAATTAAAAAGTCTTCTGCAGGGTAGGCTTCTGACCAATCATCAAAGCGAGAAATTTTAAAGCGTGGATTATCACCGCTAAAGCTTACTGTTGTTGTCCAAAGGCCGTTATCGCGTGTCATGGGTGTTGTTTGCCAGTTATTAGGGGTACCACGCAGGTAGGCGTTTTTCCAGCCATTACAGTTTGTGGTGCAATCACCGACTTTCGCACCCACATGGATCGCACTAGCATTGAGAGAGCTGACGTTAAAGCGAGCAGTACCATCACTATTTACTGTAATAGTTTCGCCTTCACAGGTTTTGGTCTGTGCATCAAAGTTACCATTGATAATATCGCAATATTCACCACTGGGCATGCCGGTTTGCAAGGTACGATTAAGATTACTCCTGTCTTCTCGGTTAATGGCAACAAAGCCTTTATCACCACGACTAAACGCAATTTGGTTGTTGCCATTGTCCCACCAGTTATTGACTGACCAATCACTCACGGTATAGTTGCGGAAGTTCACCATGTTGGCGATACCACGCCAGCGATGTTCGCAGACCCAGCCCTGTCCACAGCCGTCGCCAGAGTGAACGCCATTATCAGGTCGACCTTGGTTATAGCTATCAAAGAAGTAACTAGACATAACTTTGGGGTAGCCATAAGGGTAAGCGAGCATAAAAATTTCGCCAATATAATAAAGCCCAGAGGTATCTTTATAGGTGAGTGTCCTTTCGGGGTGTTCGCGCTGATCATCGTGATTAGAAACAAAAACCACTGATTGATCACTAGGTAAAACGTTATCCCACTGACTGAGGTAGCGCAAATTTTTAATTGGTACTTGCCCTTTAAAGTGACTGCCTATGGCACGTTCAAACGTAAACTCCGTGATGTCTCCGTTAGCACTATATTCTTCAGGTTGTACTGGCTCATTGGCGCGAATCACTTCTTGGAAAATATATGGATTACCGCGCACGCGCCGCAAAATAGCACCAATATCAGCCGCAGGAATATGTTTGGCACCATCAATACGGAAACCTGCAACACCCATATCAACCATTTTGTTCATATAATCTGCAATTTTTTGCTGTACGTAGGCGGATTCTGTTTTTAAATCACTTAACCCTAATAAATCACAGTTTTGAATCTTCCAGCGGTCTTGATAATCAATAGGGTCTAAGCAATGGTGGAAGTCATTATAGCCATAAGGCACCTCTGGGTGGGAGAAGCCTTTATTTTGCATATGGTTAATGACAGCATCAACATAAATCCCGACCCCTACATCTGCGCAGCGGCTAACCATACTTTTAAATTCAGCTTCGTTACCACTTCGGCTATTTAATTCGTAATCGGTCGGTTGGTAGCGGCGCCACCATTCATCACCCTCTGGTGCACCTTGCGGTGGCGATACTTGTACGGCAGCAAAGCCCTTTGGCCCTAAAACCGTTTCACACTCTTCGGCAATATCATTCCATGACCATTCAAATAAATGAACAAAAGCAGTTCTCGCTGGTGGCTCAGGTATTTGGGCATGTGTAACACCGGCACCACTGGCCAATGCTGCAAGCATCCACGTTGTTATTTTTTTGGGGATCGTATGATTCATAAATCACTCCGGTTTTCAGGTTATTATCTATGTTGTAGTTTGTAGTTTATTAAACGAATGTGCGCAGTTTTAGCCTGCGACGATGCCACCCCTTGTGGTATGGGTCATGCTTTTCCTGTAGTTATATTTTCATGGTATGCATAGCCTTAGTAGTGATAACTATGAATGGCTATGCATTTAATATTTTAATTTATATGACTGTATTGTTTAACAAGAATGCCAGTTGTCTTCAATACTGTAACAACTATCTTGATCGATAAATAAGTCAGGTGTTTGCTCGCCGCTGGCTTCGGGTGTGCCTAAATCGTTAAAAATAATTTTAGTGGATCGCACACCTCGTGGCATGGTTACACGAAAAACACCATCAGCTTCAGTCATTAATTGACCGGGCCACTCAAGGTTTTGATCGCTGCCATTTTCCCAGCTGTAAGCTCTAATATTATTAGACCAGTGCTCGGGCTTTTTAAATGATAGGGTGATACCGGGTAAGTCACAGTTAGCTTGCCAAGCATCATCTGAAATATCAAAGCAGCCATCGCCTTGGCGATAAAGATCTGCTGTTTGATTTCCATTGCCATCATTTAATATGAGGTTTGCCTCATTAACGTCAGCGGGCAAGGTGTAAGAAAACCAATTCTCACCAATGCTTTGCATTGTATTACCCGGCCATTGTGTTTCGGTTTGTTTTGGTAAGGTGTCCCAAAAATGAATATTAAGCGGTAGGCTCCATTCGGTTGGTGCTTTGGCATAAATAGTGATGCCTGGCGTTTGGATAGGAGTTTGCAGTGTGTTGCATGGCAATGCAGCGGCGCTACCTTTAGGCAAGACAAAAACACTGGGGCTAATGGCAGGCAGTGTAAAAATGCCTGTTTGTATATCAAAGCTGCCGGGATTGATATTTTGTAATGGGTGGACTTCAAAGGGAAGTGTACTGAGCGTATCATCTTGCCATTCAATGGCTGTTGCATCGGCATTAAAAGCAATTAAAATGCCGTCATATTCAAATGTGCGGTCTTGGCTGGTATTGCAATCGCTACCGCTAATGGACATCACAATTAACCCACTTTTTTGATCGGCGCCAGTATTCCAAAATTTAAGACGCTTGTTAACGTCGTCTGCATTATTTAGGCGTAGCAGTTCAGTGCTATAGCGTATTTTTAGCTGCTCTGTAAAACCTTGATGGGCTTGGCGCATTAAAGCTGCATCGACTTGGATATTATTGTTGTCAAAAAGTGTTTTTATAATCTCCCAGCGACTGCTATTACTTTCGGCTGGCGGTAAACCTTGCGCCCAGTTATTAGTGATACCTGAGTCGTTATTTTCACTAAAGTCAATGCGGTTAAACCAGTCGCCAGAATCAAAACTATTGCGATCCATAGACTTTGAGCGGAGTAGGTCGGTACCCATCTGGTGAAAGGGAATACCTTGTCCATAGTTAACAAACGCTTGGCTTAATAAATGAACGGCAACACGTTCTTGTGCGCTAAAATTGGCGGGCAATTTAGGCTGGGTATTGTCCCAAAGTGTTTCGTTATCGTGCTTATCAACATATAACACGTTTTCGAGCGGAGAGGTGTTGTAAGCAATATTGTTTAACCCTTTGCCCGTGTTTTGTTGACCGGTATGGTCTATAAAGGTGTAATTAACCAAATTACCAGCAAGTCCAATACGAATCGCATCGGCTTGTGCTTGAGCGGTTGTTGTGGTGCTTTGCGGCTCACTATATACCGCATTGCCGCTGGCAAAACCGGCGGCCAAACCGGTATCGGTAAAATTACCACCGCGTACGCCATCGCGTAGGCGGTCATTAAAGGTACCTATTAAGGTGCCAGTTAAGCCTGTTTGACTGGCTTGTGCAAATCGTTGATTGGCAGATACTTCGCCAAAGTCCCAACCTTCGCCATAGAGATAAATGTTGGCGCCATCAACACCATCACGCTCGAGTGTTAATGCGTTAAGCGCTTCGCGAATCGATAACATAACGCGCTTGGGGTGGTGGCCCATCAGGTCAAAGCGAAAGCCATCAATTTTGTATTGTTTTGCCCACAACACCACCGCATCGCGCATGAGTTTTTCCATCATGGTGTGCTCGGCGGCGGTATTGTCGCAGCATGTGGAGTTGGCAATGACACCGGTTATGGGATGGCGACGATGGTAGTAGCCAGGCACTACTTTATCGAGTACAGATTGGGTATTTAAACCCGACGCGTAAGTATGATTAAAAACAACATCGACAACGGTTTTTAAACCAATAGTGTGCAAACTACTGACGGCATTTCTGAGCTCTAAAATACGTTGAGGGCCTTGGCTATTTGTGGCATAGCTACCTTCGGGGACTAAAAAGTGATAGGGGTCATAGCCCCAGTTAAAAGCGTCGATACTTGGGAATTGCTCGGTGCGTGCAAAACTAATAATATCTTGTACGTGGGTATTGCTAGGGTCTTGCTCGGTGAGTGTTGTCATTAACTGCTGCAACGTCATCTCACTGTAATCGTCGCAATAGGGTGTTAATTTCTCAACAATATTGCGATCACAGACTTCTTTGACGGTATGCTCAAGTGTTAACGGCGCTGTGGTTAATGTTTCTTCATTGATGGTGGCAATGTCATTCACCGGCAACAAATGAAAATGAGTTAGGCCTGCATCGGCGAGATTTTTAAGATGCTGCATACCGTTGGATAAAGGCGCGGTAATACCGTCATAGGTTAGAGCGTTATAGCGGCCTTGATCGGATTTTTTAATATTCGCTTCTTGGGCGCTAAAATCGCGAACATGGCCTTCATAGATACTAATATTTTGCCACGGCGGTAATGCTTTTTTAAGCGCTGACCAATTGGCAGGTTGCAAGCTGGCATCATTTAAATCAATGATTTGGCTGTATTGGCTATTACTAGACAGGCTAATACTGTATGGATCGGTGGCACTGTATTGCTCTACCTGATCGCTGGCAGGGTGATAAGCTTTGATCGCAAATTGATAGTATTGCCCATACCATGTGCTATCGCCAACAAAATGGTAAACACCTTGGTTATCGGGTGTAGCGGTGTGGCTTTGCAGTAATGTAAAGTCGCTATCAAATCGTTGTAGTTCTAAACTTTGTACATTAGGTGCCCAAACAGAGATGGTCGGTGCATTGCTTTCATTGTGTACACCGAGTGGACCGGTATAGCTAAACTGATCATCGAGCACTAGGGCAGTTTGTACATGCGTTGCCGCTAGCAATTTATTGTCATCATTGAATTGTGCAACAACTAATTGTGACTGAATGAGTGAGCGAAGTGATGGCGCTGTACTGTTGTTGGTATTGTTGTTGGTACTATTACTGACAGTAAAGGCTGTACCTGTGGCTAGCGCTTTGTGAGTGTCTTTTAGGCGCTCGCGCTGTGCTTCGGTGAGCTCGGTGGGCGTTAGCGTAGCGATTGATTGCGCACCCTCAAGTTGGCTGTCATTAATAGTAATGCCGGCTGCCATACTTGCTTGCAATTGCCATTGTGTGGCTTTGGCATTGGGCTGCATTAAAATAAGGGTTGTCTCATCAATCCAGTGGGCACTCGCGCCTTCAATGCCGACAAGGTTGGTGAGATCACACGCTGGGCTCCAAGTGTTGTCGGCGATATCAAAGCATTGGCCTGAGGCGGTATTTAAATTATCGGTTTGCGAGCCGTTGTTATCATGTACCACGATATTAGCTTGAGTCGCGCCTAGCGGTAAGGTAAAGCGATACCAGTTGCCGCCTAAATCAAGCATGCTCACGCCAGGCCATTCGGTATTGGTTGCATCACCTGCATCCCAATAATGAACATACAAGGGCCCTTGCCAATTGGCAGGCTTTTTAACAAAAATAGTTTGGCCTGGTGGTGGTGCATTACAGTCTTGAGTTTGCCATTGACCGTCGATATAGCAGGCGCTTTGGTTTTGCGCTAAATTTTCGGTTTGTTGATTACCATCATTAAAAATAATATTGGCAGAGCTGATACTGGCTGGGAATTCAAAGCTATACCAGTTATCGCCTGTGGGTGTCATAAGTATGCCGGGCCAAGCAGGCTCAAATGAACTGAGCTGTGTGTCCCAAAAATAAATATTAACAGCATCGCTCCAGTCGTCTGGTTTTTTAAATTGCACACGCATAGGCTCAACTTGGGTTGTTGTATGGTTTAGCGTAACGCTTTGCTCGATCGCGCTTTGGCCTGTTGCTGTGCTATAGCTAATGATCGCTTTGAAGGCTGTTGTTTCATCGAGTGCGTTAGCATCAATAGTAAAAGTATAGGGGAGTGTTTGATCTTGTAGTAAGGTTTTAAAGCCTTCTTTGGTGCTTTGTTCTTTAGTACTTTGTTGCAAGGTGACTTGCCCGAGTATCGGTAAGCCGGATGCGTATTGTGCTGTTGCTGTTAATAGTAATTGGTTGCCTGCAGGCTCGGCGGTCAAAGTAATGCTATCAAAAGTTTGTGTATCGGTGGCTTGGCTTTTTAAAATGGTAAAGCTATAAGCTGGGAGCGTGAGTATACCTTCGCTATGAGTAGCATCATTGTATGAATAGAGTGTGGTGTAAGTTGGTGTGTTTTCGGGTGTACGGTTATAAAAATCGGCGCCGCTTAATGTGTGAGTTTGCGTATTATAACCGGTGTTAAACGCCACAACATATTCGCTATATGTATTATTATCTTGGCCAAAATGACTGTAAATGAGCAGGCCCGTGTCGCTGCTTGCAACGTTAACTAATGTTTGACCTTGTGCTAAGGCGCTATGCCCTTGGCGCAGTGTTTGTAATTCTTTGAGAGCTGAGTAGACCGGATGTTGGCTGTCGAAGTTATCATCGGCGGTGGTGGCGCTACTGCCTAGATTAGTTATTGTATTAAGTGACTCTACTTGGCTGGCAAACATATCATCGCGCGCACCTTCGTACTCACCGGTACCGATAAAGCCTTGCTCATCACCATAATAAATAATGGGTGTACCTCTTACGGTAAATAAAAAGCCATAAGCCTGAATAAGTCGATCGAGTTTTTCTTGCGGGGTTGCTTGTGTTTGGTGCTTATCAATAAAATAGCTTAAGCGGCCGACATCATGGTTACTGATAAAAGTTTTTAAGGTTTTAGGTTCGCTTTGTGTATTGTAGTTATAATCAGCTTTTAATGTATTAGCAATTCTTTGTGGGCTTTCGCCTTTGGCAAATACATCATTAATTGCGTAATAAAGACCAAAATCTAAACCACTTTTTAAGTGTGAGTCATGCAAATAATTGGCGATATTTTTAGGGTTGCCATCAAAGACTTCAGCAAAAATATCTAAATTAGGATTTGCCATTAAAATATCAGCTTGCCATTGTTGCCAAAATTCGGGTTCTACATGTTTGGCGGTATCTATTCGATAGCCTGCAATATCAAATTGCGTAGCCCATTGGCTATAAATATCAACAAATCCCTTGAGTACTGCGGGGTCACTGGTTTTTAAATCATCAAGTCCCGATAAATCCCCAGTTATTGCTTGGCTATCATTGGTAATATTACCTTGTAAGTGGTAGAGCGCGCTATCATTTAGCCATGCAGGATTTTTAATGGTTTTGTACGTATCGGCAATAACGGGCGTATAGGGCATGGCTGAAAAATCACAATTTGTGCACTCACTGTATTGAATAACATCGGCGGTATGGTTAGTGACAATATCTAAAATAATGCCAATATTATGTTCTTTGGCTTTTTCAATGAGTGTGCGAAGTTCTTCTTCGGTACCAAAGTTCGGGTCTAGTGCTGTGAAATCGGTAATCCAATACCCATGATAGCCTGCTCGATCATTGATCATTTCATTTTTAAAAATAGGCGTTAGCCATATATCGCTAATACCAAGGCCCGATAAATAATCTAATTTTTGTGTGATACCGGCAATATCACCCCCATGAAAATGACGGCTTGATTTTGGGTTAAACCCCGTTGTTGGGGTGCCGTCGTTATCGGTATTGCCATTGGCAAAGCGATCGGGCATTAAATGATAAATAAGAGACGCTTTATGCTCGTTGGCAGGCGGTGCGCTACTGGAAGACTGTGATGTTGTACTGTTGTTATTATGTGTGTTGTTGGTGTTATTGCTACAAGCGGACAACCCCAAAACAAATATAATAATGCAGGAAATGTATATGGCTTTTTTCATTGTATATTCCAGTGCCTAATTATTATTGGTTGGCTATTATTTTTAGTGATAATTATTTTTAATCGTAAATTATGATTGTTAAAAAATAGACGACAAAATTATTAAGCGATTTAGAAGAGGTACTCTATTACGCTCAGTTTACTCGCCTAGCTCAATAAAAATATTGACGAGCTTTTGGCAAATTTGGGTGATAATTTTTAACAAGAGTGTAGCGACGAAAAATCGCCTATATTGACAAGTAAAGCGGTATTTTTGAGCTATTATTTAATTATTTTTATAATGTTTTGCTAATAGAGGCTTAGGTTAGGCCTTTATACAAACAGCAGCAATACTTTGCATACGTATTCATGGAAGATTAGCTGCGCTAATAATGTTGGTGTCATAAAGAGGGCTTTTAAGTGGCATGATTGCATTATCAATATACTTAAATATTTATGAGGCAGTATCTGCACACTTAATAAGTGTGGTGTTGTGGTGGAATGTAAAAAGTAGGGTGTAAGTCTTGTTACCTTGGGCGACCGTTTTTTTGGTGACAAGGCTTTGGACAGTGTCGACTTTCAATTATGTTTTTACGCCATGCAATGACTCTATCCATAAAAGCCATAACCGGTTGCGTGAGTGAGTGGCTGAATAGCTAAGCACCTAATGTATCCATTAAATGCTTAGCTTGATAAGCGCCAAGCAACCCCTATATATAGGCTACTATTCATACTATTTTTAATTTTATTACAGCCTTTATAAAAGGGATAAATATGAGAAATTTTAAAATTGATATTGTTTCTGATGTCATGTGTCCGTGGTGTGTTGTCGGTTATAAAAACCTTGAAGCTGCGCTAGCGGAGCTAAAAGATGATATGAGTGCAGATATCTCATGGCACCCTTTTGAATTAAATCCTGAGATGCCTATTGAGGGGCAAAATTTAAATGAACACCTCATGCAAAAGTATGGTTTAACCGAAGAGCAAGGCGATGAAAATCGGCAGCGTATGGCAGAGGCTGGGCAGCGCGCGGGGTTTACGTTTAATTTTGATGACGCGCGCATCATGATTAATAGTTTTGATTTGCACCGCTTGCTTATGTGGGCGGGTGAGCAAGGCAAGCAAACGGCTTTGAAACTGGCTTTTTTTGAAGCGCACTTCACCGATTTAAAATACCTAAATCAAGAAGAGGTATTGCTTGAGGTTGTTGAGCAAGTTGGTCTTGATAAAGAGCAGGCGCGCAACATTTTGCAGTCAGATCAATACGCACAAGCGGTGCGCCAAGCGCAAGCGCGCTTTAAGCAGCTGGGTATTAGCTCCGTGCCGACCTTTATTATTAACGATAAATATGCACTGAGCGGCGGCCAGCCGAGTGAATCATTTATACAGGCGTTGAGGCAAATTAGCGAAGAAGAGGCCAAAGAAGCTTCTTAATAAAAAAAGGGGTTGCATTGCGCAACCCCTTTTTGGTTCACGGCCTACTGAGCGCCTAGGTTCTGTTTAGGGAGTTTGTGTGGTGTCTTTTTTGATCGAGTAATGAGGTTCTTTGATCTTGCCATACTCCTTTAGCCACAACGCCTCAAAGGCAATCCAGTTTAAGTCAAAGCCGCCTTGCAGCATTTTTACTTTGACCGTGTATACGCCTTTTTTCACATTTATGGGCTTGTTGAGTGTATAGGTTTGCCACTCGGGTGGAACACCTGAGCCACTCACATAAGCGGTAACGGCTTGTCTGGCGAGCTTAATTTGGAAGCGACCGCCGCCATTGATGGTATTGAGACGAGCGCTGAGCTCATAAACCCCCTCCGATAGCGCAACAGTGTATTCAAGCCACTCACCATCTTGTATGCAGGTTAGACTTTGGCCCGCGATGATGTCTTGTGCGTCACTGCTAGGGATTAAGTCAACGCCAGGGCCACAGTTGGCACCTTGTTGCGTGTCTTTATTTTTGACGCTTTGCTTGTCTTTATCTTTGAAATTTTGAAAGTGCTCGGCTTCAATTTTGGCGTAGGCCACCAAGGCGCAGCCTTGTGCATTGACCAGCGCGTTGCTCGGTGAGCCTAGGCAGCTATCGAGTCTATCGATGACACCGTCGTTATCTTCGTCGCCGTCGAATACTTGAATGCTGACCATACTTTGATCGAGCGCTTGCTGCATTAGGTGAATACGCTCGGGTAAAAAGAGGTTTTTCATGGCGGGTTTGACCGTGTAGCGCTGGCCGTCAGGCCCCGCTTCTAGTTGAGTACTTAAAAACTCGACGGTTTGGTTATCTGTTTTTAATATTAGTGGCGCGCCAAGCTGATCGCTGTGCTGGTTATGGCAGCCGGCGCAGGTCATTGAATGAACACGCGTGATAATATTGGTGGGCGTGAGTGTAGAGCCTGCCTGGGCTAGTTTGGCGGCAATCGCCGCTTCAAAGGCGGGTGACATTGCCTCGATAACACCGGGTGTTTGCGCTAGGCCGGAATGCTGACGACCTAGGTAACTGCTAAAAGGTAGTGTGGTATCCAACCTGCTGACCGTATTAGCGAGTAGTCCTTGCCCTGGGGTATGAATGGCTTTTAATACGGCTTGTTGAAAGGCGTCGGCCTTAGCTTGTAATGCCGGTTCGACAATACCAGCTAAGGCAGGGAAGGGCGTATCTTTGAGGCCCTCTTGCGCCACGCCCAAGGTGCAACTCGGAGCGCAATTGTCAGCGATTTGCGTGCGAAACTGCATAAAGACCCAGTTATTGCGTTGATCGACGCGTGCATTTAAGCGGATAGCACCGCTGCCACGGTTTTCGCCGGCAAAGTGATGAGCGCTAATAGCGGGTGCAAAGTGCTTGATGCCTTTAAAAAAGAAGGTATGTAGCAAGTTGGCGCGTGTTTGCGGGTCGCGTTCTTGGCTAAGATTGGCCCAGTACTCGACGATGGGGCGACAACCGGCTAAGCCGAGTTGTGGCTTGGGGTTGGGGAGGCGCGCTTCAAAAATAAAGAAGTTAATACGTGGGCTTAAATCGTTACCCGCGTAGGCAATACGGTACTCGCCGCAATCGCTACCGTCATTATTGGCGAGATCGTAGCGATTGACCAAAGCAATAGGCCGGTAGTAGGTGAGCTCGGTATCGAGGCTGGCGAGAAAGCTATCCATACTAGCCCCTGGTGAGCTACAAAAGCGTGGTCTTGCCGAGTTGTCGGCTTCTGGAAAGCCATTGAAAGTGCCGCAATCTTGGCGTAAGTCGGCGAGTGCTAGCATAATATCGGCGGGTGATTGCTGGTGGTCGGCGCTGGTCTTTAGCATTTGCTCGAGTACTGACTTGAGGTCAAAGTGCTGCAAAATGCTCTTGTCGGTAATCATGAGCGATTGTGCAGGGTTAATACTGCGCTTGTTGGAGCTGAGTTGACCGTCGCTGGCAGTCAGTTTAAAGACATAAGTGCCCGGTAATGCGGGTGTGAAGTGTGTATTTGCTTGTGTAGCGTTATCGATGGTGGCGGTTGGGCCACTGAGTTGTTGCCAGCTAAAGCTCAGTACATCGCCTTCTGCATCAAAGCCTTTACCGTACAACGCCGTGCTAAAGCTCGCTGGTGCACGTGAGGCAGCACGGGCTGTTACCTTGGGTGCAGTATTCGGTACAGGTACAACTTTGAGTGTGACAGTGCTGGCGAGCGAGGTCAGCTCACCATCAAAGACAAGCAGCGTAAAGCGCACCTTACCCAGTGTATCGGCTGTAAAGTGAGGTGTGGCAGTCGTGGTATCACTCAATGTGACAGGGTTACCGCTAATTTGTTGCCATTGATAGGTGATGGTGTTGGGGCCGCCGTCTGGATCGATAGAGTTGCTACCATCAAGTGTGACAGTATCGCCGAGGTATACGCGCCTGTTTTGACCGGCATCGGCGGCTGGGGCAATATTGGGCTCTTTGACGGTCACTACTACTGTGCTGGGGAGTGAGCTTTTATCGCCATCGTTTACAACCAAGCTAAAAACATAACTGCCAGCAATAACGGGGGCAAACGATGGTGTGGCGGTTTGGCTGCCCAGCAAATTAACACTGAGGCCACCGGTTTGTTGCCATTGATAACTTAAACGAGTGGGTAAGTTGTCAGGGTCAAAAGCTTTACTGCCATCAAGCGTCACGCTACCGCCTAAAATAAATTGCTGGTCAGGGCCGGCATTAGCGATGGGTGCCTGATTGTCTGGCGTTGTAATCAGTAGCGTTACCGTGTCAACACTGGAGCTTAATTCGCCATCATCAACTGTGAGCGCAAAAGTGTAGACACCTGCTTTTGTGGGGGTGAATGTAGGGGTTGCTGTATGGGCATTTTGCAAGGTGATAGCGGGCCCTGCGGTTTGCTCCCATACATAATTCAGTGCAACATTACCGGTAATCAGCGTATCGGGATCTTGTGAGCGAGTACCATTTAAAGTAATGGGCTCAAAGGCCATTCGCGTTTTATCGAGTCCAGCATTGGCGACGGGTGCTGAGTTTTCAGTGCTAGCACTGTCAATCAGTACAGCGTTATCGAGCCAAATATCGGTATTGCTGCTGTTACCAAAATAAAAGCCAATTTTAACGTTACTATCATCTGTGGTTTGCGGCCACTGAATAAAAATGGTTTGCTCGGTATTGTCTGTATCTAACTCAAAAACTTCATTAAAGTAGGCGTTCCAAGGTGGACCAAAGTGCTCAACCACAAAGCGTATACTGCGCGGTAGCTCTTTGGCAGAGGCGTCAATTTTGAGGGTGTATTTTTTACCTGCCTCGAGTGCTAACGTTTGGTACAGTTGTAGTGACCAATTATTGGTGCCGCTATCAATCACATTGACGTTGATTTTGCCCTCTGTGGGGGTAAAGAGCGCGTCGGCATCATCGATCACTAAACTTTGCCAATTTTCTAGCCCTTTGGCAAAGCTCCCATTGGCGAGTAAATTTTGCGTTTTGATGTCGGCAACGGTTACTGTGACTTCGGCAAGAGGTGAGCTCAGATCACCGTCGTTGACTACCAAGCCGAAGGTATAGCTGCCCGCTTGCGTCGGTGTAAAGTAAGGTTCGGCCAGTGTCACGTCGTTAAGGCTAACACTGGGGCCCGTCAGTTGCACCCATTGGTAGGATAGCGCAAAGGGTGCGGCATCGGGGTCTGTGGAGGCGGAGCCATTGAGCTTGACGTTACGCCCTAAGGCTTGGGTAAAGCTGGCGCCTGCGTCGGCTTGCGGCGGTATGTTAAATAGTTCGCTCATGGTAACGCTGACGGTATTGGTATGACTAAACTCGCCATCGCTGACGGTGAGTGCGAAGGTGTATAAACCTGGTTCACTGGCAATAAAAGAGGCTTTGGCTTGGTCGGTATCACTTAAAATAACGGGTAAGCCTGCGACTTGCACCCAGGAGTAGGTGAGTGTGGGGACAGTACCGTTGCCTAAGGGAAGCCCACTGTTGGTGGGGTAGGCATAGTTAGGGTCGTAGCTTAGGCTGCCATCAAGGCTGGCGGGGAAGTTCATATAACCTTGACTATCCGGCCCAGCAATGGCGATAGGAGGAAGGTTACCGGTATTACCACCGCTTAAAAACACGTTATCTAACCAAATATCGCCGAGGCCGCTTGCGCCAACATGAAAGCCGACTTTAGCGTTATTAGTGGTGACAGGTTGCGTCCATTGTAGGGTGAAGTGCTGAGTTTCTCCGCTGATTTTCCCTGGCGTGATTTGCGCATTGAGTTGTAAATCACGTGACATGTAAGGTATCCAAGTGCCTATTTCTTCCACAACAACGCTAAAATCACGACTAGGTGCATCACTTTGCATATCAAAATCGAGTGTATAGGTAGTGCCAGCAACGAGGTTGATACGTTGCATAACTTGCACCATCCAACGCGCTGGACTGTCTCGTGTTACATGAATGTGAGCACGTCCATCGGTATTGCTAAAAGCGGCAGTGCCTGTCTGCGCCTCGCCCTCCCAATGCAATATGCCGGCTTCACCAATGCCATCTTCAAAGGTACCGTTCTCGAGCACATTAAGGGCGGTAACCACGGTGACTGTGATACTAGCGCTGTCGGTAAATTCGCCATCACTAACAGTGAGGGTGTAGAGATAATCGCCTTCAACTGGCTGGCTTACGTGTAGGATGGGTACGGTCGCGATAATGTTGCCATCGAGTGACCATGTATAGGTTAGTTCCTGTCCATCAACATCTTTAGAGGCCGAGCCATCGAGTAAAAATGATTGATTAATCGCGGCGAAAAAGTCGATGCCGGGGTTGGCTTGCGGTGGGTTTAGGCCCGGCTCATCAGTCGTTACGCGGAGCGTGTCACTGGTGCTTTCGTTGCCATATAAATCGCGCGCTACGATGGTAATAGTGTAATCGGTCGATGAGTCGAGGTTGTACAGTGTGCTCGCCGGCGCATTGACGGTTTCTATAAATTCACCGTTGAGATACACGCTATAAGAAACCACTTGAATATTATCGGTTGACGCCGGCCAGCTTAAGGCGAGTGTTGTGGGGTTAATAGGGGTTACGTCAATATCGGTCGGCGGACTCGGGGGCTCAGCATCGCCAAATTTCACCATGGTGGCCACAGAAGGCACGCCATCGGCTAGCACAAATAGCATGTAATGGCCGGGCTGAGCACGATTGGGGTCACTCGGCGCATTAATCGTCAAACCTGTGGTATTGGGCGTAAAGCTTAAGCGATTAATACTTTGGGTTTGGTTAAACGCATGGGTCGTGGCGCCAAGGCGTATAAAGTGTACGGCAGTAATAGCCTCTGGGTTAACCGCTGAGGTATCGAGCGCGACATCAAAGCGATCTCCAAACGATAAGACGCTCGGCGCCTGTGCAATCACAGGGCGGGTACCTTGAAATAAATAGGGCGGTGAGTAAATTTCGAGATTAGGGTTTTCGATGCCACCATCGGCGGCTGGGCGCCCTCCCCCGCCTATTTGAACGCGACCATCGGGTAGTAAGACAGCATTGGAGTGATAGGCGCGACCGTGAGTTTGGGCGGCAACTTCCTCCCATGTGTCGGTGGCGGGGTCGTATATTTCGGCAATCGTGACAAGGCCATCGCCATTATTAAAGCCTTGGGCGCTGGTGCCACTGGTGACGAGTACTTTGCCGTCGGCCATGAGTGTTGCATTTAAGTGTCGGCGGGCGTGATGCATCGGAGCCACGAATTTCCATTGAGGGTTTTCGTCGTTAAGATCGATAATTTCAGCGGTATTCGTGGGTGGGTTATCGGCTCCGCCCATAACCAAAATTTTACCCTCTTCAAACATAACGGCACTGCCGTAGCCTCTAAAACCTTCAAATTTCATGTCAGGTCCACGCGTCCATTGACCGGTGCCTGAGGTATCTAAAAACCACGTATCGCGATCGGGGCCGGCTTTAAATACTCGGCCATCAGGGGCGACAAACATGCGTGGGTAAAAATCGCGGCCAGTCGGCTCGGAATCTTCAGCGGTAATCAGATTGCGCCATGTGTTGGTTTGAAGTTGCCACACTTGAGGCAAGTCGTTTTTATTGTTGTAACCGTCGATAGCTCCGTTAAGTACCAACACATCACCATTGGGCAAAATAGTATTGGTGGCATACCAGCGCCCAGCATTCATATTGGGTACTGAGGTATCCCAAGTATCGCTAAAGGGGTCATAAATGGTTGCGCGTGATTGCCCGTGGGCATCGGCTTCATCGTGACCACCTTGAATAAATACACGGCCATCAGGCAGTACAGAGTGCCCCGAACAAAATAAGTCATAAGGTGGTAGTGTCGGCGTGGTGAGCGTTTCTTCTACAGGGTCCCAAATGCGTATTTCTTCTATCATGGGTCGTCCTTGACCGCCCTCGGCATAATTTAAAACTTTGCCATCGGGCATGACTATCATGTGAACAGCGACAATGTCGCCATCATAAACAGGGCTCCATTGACCTGCGATATGAGGCGGGTCCAGTGGGCCGGCTTGGGTTGGTGTGCTCGTCAATGGTAAGTTAACGGCATTAACAGCCAGTGCCAAAATCGCCAAGCGCAGTTGCTTGATGAATTGTTGCTTGATGCATTTTCTCATGATTAGTCCTTTCATAAATATCAGCAAGGTAAGCCTTGCGAGTGCTGCAAGTTGAATGTGCGCTTATTGTGGTAATCAACCGCTTGCCTTTGAGGTACTTGACTTAAGGTGACAAAGCAGCGGTGACAAGGTGTTTAGGCTGTATACCGCTCAGTGGTTGTCTCAACGTCATTACCCAGGCATACCTAACGTGGGTTTCATGAATGATTGACTGGCCTTTCTATGCTCAGAAGATAATTCATCAGCACCTATTAGGTGAAGTTTGTCAGTGCGGCTGAATAGCGATGTATCAGTTAAAATAAGACACGCATTTATTTAAGCTTACGCGCAAAAGCCTAAAATAGTGGATGTCTTAGAAACTGGGATGTTCTTTTACATGACAAAAAGAGAGGTAGGGCCTATATTAATGCATTCATTAGTATTGATGCGTGAGCGTAGCGTTGATCTTTGTGCTAGGAAATAGCCAAGTGATAAAAATACCTTTTATGGCATTATTATGATTTGACTGTCGTCGCCCTAGGTACCCTATATAAAAGCTTCGCATCTTTTAAATGCCATGTTCACTAAATAATACATTGTTTTGATCACACACTTTTAGACCTACTGCCCTAAAGAAGGATTAAGCTTTGCTGTCTGCGCAAGAAGCCATATAGAATGGCACGTAAATCTTAATTAATATTAAAGGTTGCAGTGGGGAATGCTCTGAATCCTTGGTGCAGATGGCTGTACCAATGTACATGCTATTTGAGGTGATTATGGCTTCAGGAGGTGGGGGTGTTAACCACATAAGGGCAACTGTTTTTGGATATGAAAATATGTTATGTAATCAACAAAAAAAGAAAGGAATTGGGCACCTAGCAAAAAGACTTGCGCTGCTAGGTTGCGTGGGCTTGCTAGGCGGTTGTGTTGAAGATGATGCATCGCCAGAAACACAAGTAGATCAGCCGCTTGTCCTGAATTTTAAAGGACTGATTGGTAATGAAAAGTTTTTGTGCGGTAAAACGTACGAGGATGTCGGCGTAGGCAAGCACGATTATCGTGTCGAGGGCCTGCGCATGTATATCAGTCGCCTTCAAGCTTTACTCGATGATGGTACGGCTGTTACAGCTTCACTTACAGAAGACGGCATGTGGCAGCATGATAATGTGGCATTGCTGAATTTTGGTGCTGATTGTAGTCGCGGTGAAGAGCGCGAGTTGAATATGGCGGTAGATGCCAATGTGCGTCTGTATAGTACACGTAGAGTGACGGGGGTGTGTTTTGATGTGGGTATTCCTTTTGACCGCAATCATCAGCGCGCTGAGGGCGCATTGCCGCCACTGGATACAACAGCGCTGTTTAACAGTGTTCAAAATGGGCGTACGTTTTTACGTTTAGATGGTACGGCTAACCCTGAAGACAAACCACAAACATTTAATGTCCAGCTGAAAAGTACCGGCTGCCTTTCGGAAGATAAAAACCGTCGCCCTTCGGTGGCTTGTGGCTCGCCCAATATTGCGCAGGTATGTGTGGATATAGACACTCAAGAGCAGGCGATTGCGTTTGATGTGAAATCTTTGTTGGCAGGCGTGGACGTGTCTAAAAATAAAGACGCTGAGCTAGGTTGCTATTCGGCCAAAAATGACAGTGAATGCACCACGATTGTGCCGGCGTTGGGGATTAGCTTTGAATTTATTGAACCTGAAAAAGGCGCAACCAGTTTTGTGCCCGTGCAGCAAACCGTGTTTAGGGTTGTGAATATGAATTAGGCCGCGGGTATAAAAATAATTTAGGATTACAGCCGAGGAGTAAATCGATAGGAGTGCCCAATATTGGCACTCCTGCGTAGCTATATGGCTTTACTTTTTATTGCTTGATGCGACGTCAAATTCCCCGATTATAATGCTGTTATGACGAATAATGTATCGCGTAGCGAGTGCTTGTTTTGGGTAACTTAGGCTCACTGAAAAGTGTAAATTGTCGCTGTGATCGGGTGAATAGGGCGTGAAATAAGCGCGGCTTAAGAGCTCACCATTTTCATTATAGGCTTCGGCGCTGTAGGCGCTTGTACTGGGTGATGTTAGCGCTTTTGGGGTGGTGACGACGTGCTTGATAGTGGCGCTACTGTTATTAATGCTTCCGATTAATGCTGTTATTTTTTGTGCAGGAGCATTCTGACTTGACGAGTTAGTGAGTGTGGTTTTTTGTGAGCCTGTGACGTGTGCGCTGGCTGTATTTTTAACGGTAATCGCACTTAGCATACCTTCATAGGTGTAGTCGCTAATCCATGCGGGATTACAGTAGCTCATCACATCTTCGTTGCCTTCTTTTAAGACAATACCACTGTTGCGGGCCGAGTTAAAAAAACCATAAACACCCAGCTGACCATCGGGATAAGGGTAGTTGCGGTCGGGGCTGGCAGGTCTACCGCAAGGCGCGTGCTCACGACCAAAATTATGGCCGAGCTCATGGGCAATGGTTGAGGGATAAGGCAGGCTCACCATGGTTTTGAAGCCAACATAACCATAGCCGGCAGTACTGTCGTTGGGGTCGAGGCTGAGCGGGTGGCCGAGTAGGCCTACGTAATAGCGATCGCGTTCGCCATTGCTAATTTGTAGTGTAGATATTGCTTGCAGCAGTTCGTCCCAGTCGCTGCCGTCATAAACATAAGGTTCTATGATGTCCAGAGTGTAGCTGGGGATCGGTAAAATATCCAAGCTAAAATTGAAGGCTTTCTTCAGTGCATCTGCACTAGTGTTGGGGCTCACACCTCTGACCACGACTGGTACAAGCACAATATCCAGCGGCTTTACAGTAGCGACTTTAAGGGGGGCGTAGCCTTGCTGTGGATAGCGGTTATTCGATTCATTACTTTCAGGTATGGCATTATTGGAGTCGACCTCTATGTAATATTCGGTGCCAGGTACAATAATATTCGCAGGAATTTTAGCGTTAAAGGTTTGAGTTAAATCGGCTTCATTGATACTTTGTGGAATGGATGCTGGACCCTCGAGACGAAAGCTCCCTGTGCGGCCTGTCGCTAATTTGTAATAAAAAGTGACGGTGCTGTTTAAGTCGGTGTTTGTCGAAGCGTGATCGTGGCCCGTCACAAAGGTACGCAATATGGCTTCGCGATTGGCCACCAATGCCACCTGTTGGTTAAGGAGCTGTGCAGAGTCGCCCTGAGTGATGCTTTGCATAAAATAGTTGCGATTAATTACGATATCAATCGTGCTTTGTGAGGTGGTAGGTGTACTTGAGCTTGATTGGCTTGAGCTGGGTGTACGTGAGCTAGATGCTGTGTTGTCGTTGGATGTGTTGCTCGATACTGCGCTCGATAGACTGCTGGCTGCTAGTTCACTGGATGTTATCCCATCAGAGGGCGGTTGGCTTGAGGTGACTTGCTGGCTGATCGATGTAGTTGATGATTGTGCGATAGTCGATGGCTCTGTCGTCGGAGTCTCGGTGCTCTTTGTTCCTGTACATGCCCATAGCAAACTGGCCAAACTTAATAGTAATCCCAGTCTCGATACTTGGAGGAGTGTACGCAGCATAACTTTCTACCTCTTATTACAGCCATTTCTTCAGTGCGATTTTTCAAGTATCTTACTCTACGCGGCTTTCTGAAAAAGCGCTTTAAGATCGTGCTTTGACTGTAAATAGTTGCCAACTGTTTCGCGCTTTAACCGCTCATTGAGCAAATTATTCGAGCTGTGTTGGCAATGATTGGGCATGATGCTGCGTAAAATTTTATCTTTATCTTTATCTTTATCTTTATCTTTATCTTTATCTATAACGATGCGCTGCTGAGCCTGATTGTACTTTTTTACAGGGCTCGGTGCTTATAATGCCCAGCTAATCACTTACCAGCAGCTCATCGCGTGAGATATGTTAGCTTGGTTTGAAAGCTTACGATAAAAATAGCTCATTATTGAGCGATGTTGTGTGCGGCTCTTGCAGTAGGTGTATTAAACATTCAATGGCAACAGGGCGTGACCAAAAGTAACCTTGGCCGTGCGTAATGCCCAACCGCTTTAAAAAGTCGAGTTCACAAGCGTGCTCGACACCTTCGGCGACAGTACTCATGATTAGGCCATCGGCAATATTGTGTACGGCTCGCACAATCGCTTGGTTGTCTGAGTTGCCTTGTATGCCGTGTACAAAAGAGCGGTCTATTTTAAGCTTAGAGACTTTAATTTTTTGTACATAGCCTAAATTGGAATAACCGGTTCCAAAGTCATCAATCGCTAGACTAATGCCCATCGCCTTAAGCTGAGTAATCGCTTCATCAAACTCAGCAGAATCCGAGAGGAGTTCGGATTCTGTAATTTCTAGCTCGAGCGATTGCGGACTGATAGGGGTTGAGGCCAAAACGTTCTCAACGCGTTTTTTGAAATCGTCGCGCTTGAGTTGTAAAGTTGACACGTTAACGGCAACGTAAAAATCGGTGGCATGATGATGTTGGAGGCCGGCAATATCATGACAGGCACGCTCGAGTACCCATGCACCAATATCGACAATTAAGCCAGATTTTTCGGCTAGTGGAATAAACATGTCCGGTCCAATGATGCCCCGCGTAGGGTGTTGCCAGCGCACCAAGGCTTCGGCACCGACCATTTTGCCGGTGGCCAGTAATACAATGGGTTGGTATTCGACATACAGCTCATTGTTTTTAAGTGCTGTACGTAGATCGTCTAACAATTGCATGCGATCGAGGGCATCAGAGTTCATGGATACGCAATAATAATGAAAAGTATTACGGCCCACCTCCTTAGAGCGATACATGGCGATGTCGGCTTTTTTAACCAGTTCGTTATAGCGCTCGCCATCATTAGGGTAAACGGAAATACCTATCGATGCACTGCATACCAGTTTATGTTGACCGGTAATTACGGGCCGCGATATGCGCTTTTGAATCGCACCAGCGACCAGCGAGGCATCGCGTTCATGGTCGAGCCCTTCGAGAATTAATAAAAATTCATCGCCGCCTAAGCGACAAACTGTATCGCGTGGGCGCGTAGCATCGCGTAAGCGTTCAGCGATAGCTACTAAATAACGATCGCCGGCTGCGTGACCTAGTGAATCATTGATGGTTTTAAAATCATCAAGATCGATAAACATGAGGGCAATTTTTTTGTTGGAGTGGCTAAGCGTTAAACGCTGTACGGCTTCTTGAAAGCGCTCATTGGCTAAAGTACGGTTAGGTAACTCGGTTAAACTATCGTGATTGGCTAAAAAGGCAATAGCCTTTTCGGACTCTTTGACTTTGGCATTTTCGCGTCCTAGGCGGCGTATGGCGTGAGTATAATCCTTAATTAATAAGCGCATTGAGAAGCCAGAAACGCCAATTATGATAATAGAAATTATTGGGCGAGTTTTTTCATTTGTGATATGGCTAAAGACAAAAATGCCGCGACTGTGCAGGTAGCCCATTAAAGCAATATTCAACGAGAAAAGGGCTAATATGGCGCCAAAACTGGAACTGGTGCCCAGCATGGCGGCAAAAATAAGAATACAAGGTAAAGCTAAAAGCCCAGCATTAAAAAAACCATTGCTTAGCCAAAGTATCGATAGTAATAAGAAAGTTAAGGTCCAGATAAAGCCCTCTGAAGAGAGCTTGGTGTGTTTTTTATGCGCCAGATAAAGGCAAAAAGACAAAGGCGGTACACTACTGATTAAAAGCTGGCAGATAAGAATGTCACCCTCTAATAGGGTGAGTACGGCACATAAAAAAACAGCAAGGCAGGAGATAGCGATTAACTGGAAAGCACGCCGTTCTAAAACATTATTGATGCTTTGGGCATCATCGTGAGCGTGAGTTTTTCTCATAAAAAGCAATGAGCTCTGGCATGTACATGAAGTAGGGTTCAATAATTTATGTAATTTAGTGCGCTTGAATCATTTTCTTGGCGTCATTTTTTTGCATTAGCTCGTGATTCTAACGAGTTAAGAACTTAAATGAGTCAACCGTAAATATCAAGTGATGAATTGACGAGCTGCCAAGGATTTGATTGGTGATAAAATGGGTGCAACTTTAATACTACAGTGTGTTATCTCGGCGGTGCGATCTAAAGTGCTACACAGACTGCAAAAGTGTGGGATAAATTTTGCTGAGTTGTTTTTGAATAAAAGCAAAGCGTTTAAATTGCTTGTGATCTGACTTTAAATCGCCAATGGCTCGTAGACAGCGACGGCAAATTCTTTCGTGATCGTGATCGGCACCGTTTTGTTCGTCATTGGCGGCAATTGCCTGCACTAAGTTGAGATTCAAGCCAATATGTTTAGGGTAGGTAGCAAGGGCTTTTTTAAACACGTCAATTGCTGCGTCAAAGTCTTTATCATCGTAAGCGCTAATGCCTCTTTTAGTTAATTTGGCAGCAAAACCTTTGCCTTCGTCGCTAATGGGCTCACCGGTAATCCCATCAATAATCCGTAATAATTTAGTATCGTTAGGATGAGTGGCTGCAACCGAGGTTAAAATGGCGCGTGCCTGCTCTTCATCATCCATCGCATACAGTGTACGAGCAAACTCCAAACTTGAATTGACAGAGGGCGAGCGGACATTGTTGTACAGTTTGGTCGCTTTGCTCATTAATGCTTTGGCTTTTTCGGTTTGGCCTTGGCTTATGCCTAATTGTGATTCGACCATTAAAGCTTGGGCTTCTATTTCGGGAGTGCTTCCGTAGCGCTTGCGCGCGCGATCTAAAAAAGTATTGGCCTGCTTAATGATTTGCTTGGCTTCACCACTGGTGTCGCCTGCGGTACTATCAGCAGCCTTGCGGACGTAATTAAAATAGTCTTGGGGCGATTCATGGCAAGAATTACTGCCCCACTTGATGGCGCTTTGATGGGCTTTGAGTGAGACTTCGTCATCGTGGTTAATATCGGCGAGCTCGGCGAGCTCGCGGTGACGGGTGACCGATTTTGGGGAGATATAAGTGGCGCGCTCCATGGCTTTTTGTGCACTGAGCATGTCGTTGCGCTTGGTGT
>NZ_LGAK01000049.1 GCF_001292705.1 Marinagarivorans algicola | reverse complement strand
ATTTATCGATCTTTTTTTATGCGCCGGCATTAATTATGACGGTGGGTATGATTGGCGTTACATCGCCTAATTGCCATGCGTGTTATATGGATTATTTTGCCGCGAATGGCGCGACGGCTGCGGCTGTGATGGGAGCTATGCAATTTGGCCTGTCGGGGTGTTTGTCGGCGTTGTCGACGCTTTTGCCCGAAAGCCTTTTATCAATCACTATTATGCAGCTGGCTTGCTCGCTGGTAGCTGTTGGTTTGATCATGTGGCCTAAAGCGGCCCCACAAAGGGCCGCATAACCAAGCCTACCGGCTATCTACGCATATGTGTGGGTTAGGCATTTTGTAACTATTCAGAGGTCCGGAAATCGGGCGCTAATGAATCATTGACTGGGCCGCTCAAGCCATCCATGGTCGCTATATAAGCGCTCCCGGCGCTTAAATGCCCAGAAAATAACCCATCAGCACCCTGTTGAGAGGTTTTTTTGGTTCGGCTGAATAGTTACGGCATTTTAAGCTTTAGTTATTTAGGCGCCTAACTATTTTGCGTAGGTTCTAGTGTCTCGAGGAGCTCGGCGATTTCTTTTTTAAGCGCTTTGTCCTCGATTTTATTCGCACTTATTTTTGCGCTTTTGAGGTTTTCAACGGCCGCATCATGCTGCCCTAGCTCTAGCTGTAAGGTGGCCATAGCGTAGCAAATAGATGACATAAAATCTTTTGAATTAATGGCTGTCGCTTTGGCTAAAGCTTTTTGATAAATAACAATGGCCGCCTCTAGGTCTTCGGTAAAGTCGGCGAGCGTTTCCCACTGTACTGGGTGGTCTTTATCGGTGTCTTCGTTATTAAGGCAAATAGACTTTAATACCGCATACAGCGAGTCAAAAGTTTCTTGATCCTCTTTGTGCGCTGCTGTCATTAATTCACCGGCAAGCGTGTGCACAGATTTATAAATTTTAGTATTCATCATTGTTGGTTGCCTTGTGGCTAAAAATAAAGCCCGCTAGAGGTGGATTGAGGCGTATTTGAAGAAGCGTTAAAGCGTATAGGTTTTTGTATTATGTATCGCGCTTTATGTCAGTGGTGTTTTAAAGGGTGGCTCATAAATACATTAGCCATAAAAAATAACCTCAGGGTATTAGCCTGAGGTTATTGGTGTTGATTCTATGCTTTGCACTCATAATTTGGTAGGCATTTAGCACTTCTTTAAAACTAGGCTACCTATCGAATAGCCGGCACCAAATGAGCAAATCACACCGATATCATCTTTTTGTAAATCTTCATGATGCTTGGCAAATGCAATAATCGAGCCTGCCGACGCGGTATTTGCAAAGGTGTCAAGTACAATAGGGGCTTCATCCAAGGTCGCATCACGGCCTAATAAGCGCTTGCTAATCAATAAATTCATATTAATGTTAGCTTGGTGTAACCACCAGCGTCTTAGCTCTTCAACTTCTACATTAAGATCGTTTAAATGATCTTCAATGTGTTGTGCCGCCATAGGGCATACATCTTTAAAAACTTTACGGCCGTTTTGGTGAAACAGCTTATCGTTGGCATAAGGGTCTTCATCGGTAACGCGAGAGGTGTAGCCAAAATTAGAGCGAATATTATTTGAATACGAGGTAATACAGCGCGTGCCCATAACCTCAAAACCGTGAGCGGAATCCCAGCTGGATTCATTTTCCATTACAATAGCGGTTGCAACATCACCAAAAATAAAGTGTGAATCGCGATCGGTGAAATTAACCTGCGGTGAGGTTAATTCGGGGTTGATAATTAGCGCACATTTAGCGCTACCTGAGCGCAGAGAATCATAAGCGCGCTGCAAGCCAAAAGTCGCCGCCGAGCAGGCAACCAGCATATCAAAGCCAAAGCCTTTAATGCCTAATTCGGCTTGCACTTCAATAGCAATAGCAGGGTAAGAGCGTTCAGTATAGGCGCAGGCAACAATAACCATGTCAATATCAGCGGGGGTTTTATTGGCCGCTTGCAAAGCCTTTTTGGCTGCGGCAACAGCCATTTGCGCTTGATGAGAAAGCTCGTCTTCGGTGCGAGAGGCTAGCTTAGGGCGCATACGGTTTATGTCGAGTATGCCTTCTTTACTGTAAACGTAGCGACTTTTAATGCCCGAGGCTTTTTCAATAAATTCAGCGCTAGAATAAGGCTTAGCCGCTAAGTTTCCGGCTTCAATGTGTTCTGCGTTATCTTGATTATATTGCTCTGCCCATGCGTTGTAGCTACCGACTAGCTCTTCATTGGACACGGTATAAGGCGGTACCCACAAGCCTACACCGCTAATAATTACTTTATTCATGACCTATTACCCATCAGCTTTGACGTTATTTGATCATATTATCTCGCACTTATATTTATTAGTCTATTTTTGCGTGATGGTAGATGGCATCTGTGCTCTTATGAATATACGCTTAATATAAAGCAAAAAGCCTATTTTATGATCATTTAAGATGTGTCGAGTGTTAATGCACTAAAAATAATACCTGTTAAAGGCGGTTCACTTTTTAATAGGTCAATAATATCAAGGCTGGATGCGCTTAAAAATTCTAAAGGCATTTGCGGGAAGGCTAGCTGTAATTGATGAGTGATAGCGGCTATTTTTTTAAAAGGTATCCCCTTGTCTAATGCAATTTTAAGCTCGCTAGGTGTGCTTTTCTTTAACCCAGAAATAGAACTTTTTAATCACTGATGCTGCAAGATTAACGCTTGCACATGCGTGCGTCGTCTTCATGCTATAGTTTTTTGATTGGGCATGATTGTTATCACATTGCCTGCACTGGCATGGTATTTAGCGATCACATGGCGCGAGGCTATATTTTTAGAGTTAGGTTTTTTGGTGTTTATTTTAATTTATACTTTTATTTTTAATTGGCTGTACGATACATATCAGCCCTATAAAAAATGGTGCTGTAAAAATTAAAGTTATTTGTATCGGTGCTGCCAAGATCTTGTGGTGGTTGAAGGGTGTCGTAAGGGCGCCAAGTTAGCGCGAATATATCATTGCTCGGTGCAGTTACACGCTTGACTGTAGGTGATAAAGTAGGTGATAAAAGTAGGTGTAGTGAGCTTTAAAGATGAAAAGTTAAGCTCACTATTATTCAGGCTACAAAAAAGCATGGGCGGGGTTATGAGGCACCGCTAGTGTTAGGCGCTTTTGGGTTAGTGAGGTGAGCGTCGTCCGACTTCTCTCTCGTAGCTATTGCGTGCTTTTAGCTCGGCAGTAATGCCTTGCAGTAAGGTCATAGGGATGGAGGTTTCTTGATCGAGTGCTGGGCGAAGAATGCAGCCTAGCTTGTAGCTTGATAAAGATTGTACGTAGTGAGATATGTTAGTCATAATTAATTCTATCGTTATTTTTTTTCATTGTTATAGGGATCTCAGCGATTAATACGATACTTTTCGTAAAAAATAAAATACCGTCAGTGCCATTGCGAGTCATAATAAAGACTCATGATGGAGCGTAAAGCATTATGGATTCATGGCGCCATACACGTTAAATGATGGTCGATCGATGAATGCAACAGTAACGCGATAAGCGGTGTGCTGAAATCTATTGAGGTGCCTTAAGGCATAGTTGGCTTAAAATATAGACTGGAAATTAGAAACTGCAGAACGAGGAATTACGAATAAAACGGCGAAGTGTAGAATGTAAATAATAGGCTTATTTTTTGCTGTTGATTAATATATAGAGCTTCGTGGAGTTTGTATAGTCTTATTTTATATACAACGACTTTGCATTCAGGGCTGCGCACTTATATGGCGTTGCTTTTTTAGGCTTTATGATTAGCCTGACGTGTGTGCTTGCTTATTATACCCCCCCTCCCCCCCAATTCTTGATTATCAACCTGGTTAACAGGGAGTTTTGTGCTGTTTTTAGGCATTTTTGTATGGCGTAATTATGGTGTATTTCTTTTAGGATATTGCGATACATTAGATAGGAGCAGAAAATGAAATCAGTGGCACTGGTAACTGGTACATCGACAGGCTTAGGTATTGCATTAAGCGTGCAATTGGCGCAACAAGGTTATGAGGTGTATGCAACGATGCGTAATATCGCCAAATCGCAGGCGCTATTAGGCGCAGCTAAAAAGGCTGGTGTTTCTTTAAATCTCTTAGAGTTAGATGTCCAGAATAATGAGACCATCACACAAAGTGTTGAGCACATCATGGCGAAACACGGCCAAATAGATTTATTGATAAATAATGCGGGTGCTGGGTGTGTTCGGACGACAGAGCATACGACAGAGGAAGAAGTACATTGGGTAGTAGATGTTAATTTTCATGGTGTTGTTCGCTGTACGAAGGCCGTTTTACCGTATATGCGTCGCGCCAAACAGGGCAAGATTATTAACATTGGCTCTGTGGGTGGGTTAGTGGGTCAGCCATTTAGCGATATATACTGCGCTGCAAAATTTGCCGTAGAAGGCTATACCGAAGCATTGGCCAGTTATATTACGCCAAATTTTGGTGTTCAATTTTGTTGTATCGAGCCCGGTGGTATTGTTACGGAATTTGCGAGTAACGTCCTGACCCAATTGCAGTCAAAGGGTGAAATGCCCAATGATGAATACAAGCCGGTATTTGATGCATTTTTGGCTAGCGGGGCAGGCTTTGAGCGAGGTGATTTATACCAGACTCCCGAGCAAGTGGCGCAGGTGGTAGTTGCAACAGCGTTAAAAAAGCACTTACCGCTACGCATACGTACATCTACTTGGGCAGAACAGTTTACCACCTTAAAAACACAGGCTGATATCGACGGTTTGAAACAATTAGCGATAGTACAACAAACATTTGGATAACTGAGTGTGAGCGACACGGTCTTTTACTTCGAGCACATTAATGATTATTGTGCGGCGGCAGGGCTTGCAGCGCCAAGCCATCCACTGGTCGCAACCACTCGATTAACAGCTGCTCAATTGGCGACTCGCCGCTCGAGCTTTGTTAAAGGGGCACAATTATCGGGTGGCTTTTATTATCTGGCGTTAAAGCGGGTGGTCAAAGGGCAGCTGCTTTATGGGCGTACGGAGTATGATTGCCAAACGGGCACTTTAATGGCGATGGCTCCTGGGCAAGTGGTGTCGAGTTATGATGTCACAATTGAAGGTGAGGCATGCACCTTAATGTTGCACCCCGATTACGTGCGTGGCCACCCGCTTGAGGCGTTATTGAATACATGTGGTTTTTTTCATTATCAGGTCAACGAGGCTTTGCATGTTTCAATAGCCGAGCAAACGATACTGCAGCAGCTTTTTAATACGTTAGAGCACGAACTACAAAGCGGCTATGACACAGCGAGTCGGGATATTATTTTATCGCAAATCACAGCATTAATGCATTACTGTCATCGCTTTTATCGACGTCAGTTTACCCAACGCAGTGAGCTACATGGTGATTGGTATAGTCGCTTAGTGGGTTTGTTAGATGCACATTATATGCAGCATATCCATTATATGGTATTACCTGATCTGCAGCAGCTTTGTAGCCAAATGCAGGTGTCGCCGCGCTATTTAACGGATGCGCTAAAAGCCGAGACAGGCCAAGGCGCTAAAATGTGCATTCAAAATTATTTAATCGATAAAGCCAAAAGTTTACTATTGGCGAGCAACCAAAATATTAGCCAGATCGCGTATCAGCTTGGCTACGACAGCGCTAATTATTTTACTCGTCTATTTAAAAGTAAAACAGGACAAACGCCTAAGCAGTTTCGTGAGGCGATGCACTTTAGGTATTAGTGCAAGCTTAGTCGCGGTTGATTGTGATGTGGCCCGCTGAAGTAGCTAAAAGTGCATATTTATTAGAGGGTAGCGCAAATAATAATGCTTATTGCAAATTTGGGTTTGACTAAAAAGTATTTTATTTTTGTTTGTGCCTGCTAAAAAAAGAGCGCCAGGCAGGATGTTGACCGAGCGCTCTAAAAGTAAAAGGTAACACTACTCTAGCGCAAATACCAGAATATGACACTCACTATGCTGATGCGCTATTTAGCCTCGAGCATCCATGCTGGGCTAAATATCGCGATTATTGTGACGATGGGTTGCGATTATGGCTAATAACGCTGTTCGCGTTGAGTTGATTAAAAGTGATAGCCTACCAATAAGGTTATAGGTGCTGTTGTCACATTAAGTGGTGCGCTAAAGGTGATATTCACAGTACCGTTATTTTGCGCGTATTGCCCTTGGCCTACAGCTTCGTTGCTGTCGATGATCCCGTTATTGTTTTTATCATGCGCAATAGTAATGGCACTTATATCGTCCACTTCATGAATATTACCGCTGCCTTGTAAGCTGAGCGCTGTTATTTGTGCGCCGTCGCGATCTGCTTTTATACTAAATGCCATCACGACTTGCTGACTACTACCTTCATTAAAGCGCGTGGTACTGAGCGCTTGATTTTGTACGGTGACCGCGGGTAGTGGTTTAGGGGTTGGCGGTGGTGTACTTTTTTGCGTGATATTAAAATAGTTTAAATTAGCTAAGTAACCGGTGCCGCCTTTGGCGCGTACAAACAATGTATTTTTGCCTTGGGCTAGCTCGATATCTAGCGCTTTTGACTCCCAGTTTTGCCAGCCGCCGGTGGCCGCTAGTGCTAGCTCGCCGAGTACCGCGTTGCCAAGCTCAAACTGTAGTGCAGCATTTTTGTTAGCCGCTGCCGCTGAAGCGTAGCGCACGCTTAATGTATAGGTGCCTGCTTGAGCAACATCGACGCTGTACTCCATTACATCATCACTGTTAAGCCAGCCAACATTAAAAGCGCCTGTGGCATCTTTGGTGGGCTCTATTTGTACACCTTGCGCAGCGGCATAGGTTTCGGCCTCGATGAGTGTCGGTAAGTTGTGCGTTTTAGTGACGACGATGGACTTGGTGGCTTCGGCGGTGGCGCTGTTGTTATCGGTTGCTTGTGCTTTAAGCAAGTAATAACCGGCCTTAACATTTTTTAAGGGCGCATCTTTATTGGCGGCATTGCCCCATTGGTAAGGTGATGCGCTGAGGTTGCTCACTAAGGTATCGTTAACCCACAAGCTCACTTTGGTAAGGGTGCCATCGGTATCGGCGGCATTGACCTGCGTGAGTAATGTTTGGCCTTCTTGGATAACCTCGGCGGTAGGTGCTGTGAAGCTTACAGTGGGTTTTACATTCGGTGTTGGGCTTGCGCTATCACCGTTGACTTCTTTGAGCCACGCAGGTAGTTGGCCTAAGCGCAATGCTAATTGCGCCTCATAAAGTGACTCGGGTTCGACCTTGGTACCGTAAGATTCATTGAGCCCTAATTGGCCATCTAGGAAGTTCGCTAATGCGCCATGCCAGCCCACCATTTTAGGCAGGTAAAAACGGTGATATTTACTGTTAGTGCGCCACCAGTCGTGGGTTACACCAGAGTTTTTGCCCAGGTCTTTGAAGTTCCAAAAAACCAGGTCTTCGAGGTGGTTGGGTTGCGAGGCGTCAGCGCCGCCATTGCCGCCAGTGGTCCCACTAAAACCGCCATCAACGCGGTCAAATAATGTAGCGTGAGGGAACGAGGCGTGCGCATCTAGTGTGGTATCTTGTGGCCACGATAAGCGATGGAACACAATATTCGCCGAAAATGCACTCACACCTTGAGCGTGGAACTGGCCTTTTTCGCCAATATCATCACTGTGGCTCACCAAGATGCCGTAGCTGTTGGTGACATGAATACCGCTGTGACCACGGGTGCCACCAACTGTGACATTCAACGCACTCATAAAAATACTGGTACCAATATTGAGTGTGCTGTTCCAGTCGATAAGGCGTACATTTTTTACCCAAGAATCGGCATATTTACTTAAGCTAATCGCAGTCCAGCCACTATCGTGCACAATATTTTTGTGGTGATGAAAATTGTCTTTCCAGTTGCCGCGCAAGGTCATATCTTCTAGGCCAAAATGAGTGCCTAGCGTCATCAGGCGGACTTCCCATTTGTACTTAGCGTCGATATCCATCGCCAGCGGGGCTTCGAGTGTTAGCGTATTGCCCGATACTGATTTGACTTGGTGGAGCTCACGTCTAAATTCGCCGGTTTTAAATTTGCTCCAGTTGCTTTCTACCTCGTAGGGCGGCAATGCATTGGCGTGAGCTGCGCTGGGGTCTTTTTGGTTAAAGTACACATAACTACCAGTCCTAAATGCGCTAGCATTTTTAACCTCAACTTTAAAATCACCCATTTTAGCGCTGGTTTTGACTTCGGTTTTGTTTGAGCCCAAAAAGGAGGAGTTACTGCCGCTAAAGCTAAGCATGGCAGGAGTCGAGTATTTAAGTGCAGGCGTTTTTGAGTCTAGGTGTTCTTTAAAAAATAGCTCGGTACCGTTGGGGCCATCGCCTTCACCGCGCAAAATAAGGTTGCTGGTGGTGACGTTGATCAGCGATTGTTTAACGCCTGTTTTCTCGCTGAGTAAATAGCGGCCTTTAGGGAAAAATACAATGCCGCCACCGGGTTCGTCTTTAGCGGCGGCAATGGCGCGGTTTACAGCGGCTAAATCATCGGTATTATCATTTGGAGTTGCCCCGTAATTGGTGACGTTAAACACTTTCCAATTAGGTGTTGGTATGGCTTTTTCGCTTTTTTTATATCCCGCATAAGAAAAGTCGGGTAGGGGTAAGCGCTTGCCTTCGGCTTTGGCTTTAACAAAGGCATCCCATACGGGGGTGGTAGCGGCAAAGCTGGGGCCCGCAAAGACGCTCGCGGCGACCATCGCAGCCACTGAAATGAAAGCGGTGACCAGTGGCTTTTGCGCTTTGAGGGCAGGTTTTTGTTGAGTAGGGCTCATTGCGCGCCTCCTGTTTTACGGACTAATTCAAGAGACGCGTTATTGAGCGGTGCAGTATTCACGGTAATGGGGGTGTTAGTTTGCACTTGCTTAATACTAATAGCGTTGACTGTAAGGCCAAAAGTATCAACCACTGGTGCCGCCGAGCTTGCTTGGCTAGATGACGATGCAACTGGTTGGCTAGAGGCCGGTGCGCTCGAAGCGGGCACAGTGGTGCTTGAGTTAGATTGATTTTGCCCCGAGCAGCCGGTGATCAATAGCGCAGCCAAAAGGCAGCGAATAAGCGACCGGCTGCGCGCGGAAATGGGCGCATGTGAGAACGCATTATATGTTTTGATCATTTCAGTATCCTCTGTATTTTATGGGGTAAGACTACTGTATTCCCCTCAAGGAGGGTATGCCGGTAAAGCGAAATGTGAATGCAAGCACAAATGCACTTGTACCGATATCGCACTTCCTCTTATGGGACGCGAAGTGGTGGGTACTTTTAAGGTTTTATTGTATTTAGGGTGTTTTTCACCCAATGTAATTTTTCCTATGTGGATGATGTTACGGTGTAGTTAATCACCCCTTAAGCAAAAAAAGAGTCTAGCGCAAAAAGGTATTGTGTTTGTGGTCGTTATGTTATTAATGGGACGGGGTTATCGTGCTTTAAGTACTGAGTAAAAAGCCGAATAAACAGTAACTATCCAGCTAAGCTGAAAATCTTACCGGATAGGGTACGGATGACTATTTTCTGGGTATTTAAGTACCGCAAGCGCTGATATAGCGCCCATAGATGGCTTGAGTAGCCCAGATAATGATTTGTCTGTATCCCATTTCGATACCTCTGCATAGTGACTGTGATAATTAGTATTATGAATGGAGTTTAAATGGACGATAAAGTAAAAGGGGCGCTCGTGGGGTTGGCCTGTGGTGACGCAGTAGGCACGACTTTAGAGTTTCAAGTGCGAGGCTCGTTTGAACCACTAACGGATATGGTTGGTGGTGGACCCTTCAAGCTGCAAGCTGGGCAGTGGACGGATGATACATCCATGGCTTTATGTCTTGCGCATAGTTTACTGTCTCACAAAGGGTTTAACCCTAGCGATCAGATGGAGCGTTATTGCCATTGGTTTCAGTGGGGTTATATGAGCAGCAATGGCAGGTGCTTTGATATTGGCTTAACGGTATCGAATGCTTTACTTAAGTATCTTGATACTCAGCAGCCTTTTAGCGGCTCGACCGATGAGCGCTCGTCGGGTAATGGTGCCATTATGAGGTTAGCTCCCATTCCTATTTTTTATCACAATCATTATGATCGCTGTCTTCACTATGCCGGTGAAAGCGCCAGAACAACCCATGGCTCGCCAGAGTGTATTGATAGCGCTAAGTTATTGGCTAGCCTTATTTTTCATGCGTTTACTGCAAAAAGTAAAGCAGATATCTTTGAAAAAAGCACATATCAACCCAGCTGTGAAAACGTTCAGGCGATTGCCAGCGCTGATTTTATGTCGCTCAATTACTCGCAAATAACGGGCAGTGGTTACGTGATTGAGTCTTTGAAATCAGCGCTTTGGTGTTTTATGAATGGCGCTACCTTTGAAGAGAGTATTTTGCTTGCAGCAAATATCGGTAACGATGCCGATACCACAGCGGCCATTTGCGGGCAAATATCAGGTGCCTACTATGGCCTCTCCGGTATTCCTCAGCATTGGCGCGATAAATTGGTTATGGCGCAAGATATCGAGGCTTTAGCACTCAACTGCATGAAGTGTAGTGCGCGGCAAGCCCTACCCTGCAGCGCTAATCCGCATCCTGCCTTATAAAACCTTGAATAGAGAGTGTGGGTGGCACCTCTAGAGTGGCACGCTTTTTTAAACTTTCGGTGTATCACAGGTAATTATTATTTTGTAACTATTCAGCCGAACCCAAAAAAATCTCTCAACAAGGTGCTGATGGATTATTTTCTGGGTATTTAAGCGCCGGGAGCGCTTATATAACGACCATGGATGGCTTGAGCGGCCCAGTCAATGATTCATTAGCGCCCGATTTCCGGACCTCTGAATAGTTACATTATTTTTAACTCTAGCGCGCAATTAATAATATTATAGATTGCGCACGCTACTGATAAGGTGACTTGTTCCAGGCGTCCCAGTTATCCCAGTTTTGCAGAATGTCCATAACGAGTTCGCCAGAGGGGGTTAGGTCGCCGGTGCTCCAGTTACCATTAAAGTCGCTACCCAAGTTTAAAATTGATGAACCGTGCTTATCGCTTGAAGGATTGATACGCTCTTTGGTTTGGTTATCGACCAAGGCCCAGTTAGCGTGGCTAATATGATTAGCGTGTAAATAGTCCATCCAAGCTAGGCTTTCGGCGTTATCGGGGTTGCCTGTACCCGCGGCCTCTACAGTGCCCCACTCGGTCACAAAGATAGCGGCTTTTTGCTGCTTGGCCACATCGATGTAAGCTTTAAATTGATTTAAACGATGCGTGGCGGCGTAAAAGTGCAAGGTGTAGGCAATATTAACGCCGGCAATTTGATTGCGGGCAGCTTCGTCAACACGTTGCGACCAAGTGCGGGTACCTACAATAATTAAATTATCGGGATCTATGGCGCGAATATCTTTAATCACATTCTCGGCATAAGGCTTAATACTGGTGTCCCAGCTTTCTTCTAAGGGCTCGTTAAATATTTCGTAGATCACATTGGTGTAGCTACCGTATTTAGTGGCCATTTCTTTAAAAAAGGCTTCGGGGTTGAGCGCTGGATTACTGCTATCGCGATTAATTTTGTGAGCGTGCCAGTCAATAATTACATACATATCGTTTTCGATCGCGGCATTAACAACTTCAAACAATTTAAGGCGATGACTCCAAAAGTCATCCATGTAGCTACCAAAATCGTCGGTACCAAAGGCGACACGTACTAACTTAGCATTCCAGTTTTCTTTGATGGACTTGATAGCGCCGGCATTGTAATAACCTGAGCCGCCCCAGCCAAAATTGCTCCAAAATAAACTAATGCCAGCAATACTTTTCACTTCACCGCCGTACAAAACTTGGCCATCTTTTACCGTAATCGCCGGTAATGTTGTAGGGGCTGTAGGGGCGCTAAATGTGTAGTTAGTGGGTGTGATGTTTTGGCCGGTGTCATCGGCGCTTAAGGTAAAGCTATCGAGGTTCATAACGCCGCCGCCAAAAACTGCGCGAAAGCACAAGGTTTGCTCGCCCTCTACGGCTTGATTAAGGCGGAATGTTACGTTGTCAAAGTTTTCGTAAGCGCCGGTGGTGGTGGTGCGGAACTCGCCGAGATTAGTGCCTTGCTCGGGGTTAAGCGCATTAGGGTCTTCTAGAATATCGCCGCTGCCTAAGTAAACGGCGACTTGGCCGATGGAGTCGTGCAGGCGGCCATAACGTAAATCAAGGCTTTTAACGCCAGTTAAATTAATATTATCGAAACAGGCATAGTTACCCGCCTCAAAGCCGCCCAAGTAAAACTCGGGGTTGCCGTAGCGTTTGACGCCTTTTGATTTGGCAGGGTTAAAGCTGATGTCGTCTACGGTATCGCCTAGGCTGGCGCCTGTGCCGCTGGGGGCGCTAGAGTTGGCGGCGCTGCTGGATGCTGGGGTGCCATTGGACTCGCTAATTTCAATGTAATTCAGGTTAGAGGCTGCACCCTCAAAGGTGATGCGCAAGATTTGCTCGCCGCTATTAATCGCCACATTGTAAAGTACCGATGTACCGTATGCGTTGCTCCAGCCCTGTGCAACGGTTTGTACGTTGCCTAAGCTTGCCCCATTAATACTCACATTTTGGGTGGCGCTAGAGCCAATATCTGAAGCATTACGCAAGGCAATATCGTAATTGCCAGCGGGAATATTGAGTGTGTACTGCACGTATTCGCCAGCTTCGGTATAGGCGATAGCGCACACACCGTTTTGGTCGGTGACGTTTTCTAGGTCGATTAGCTCATTGCCGCCTGCAGCACACACTCCACTTGCCATGCCTTCACGTACATCGGGTGTGCTTTCGTTAAATTCGTCGCGATTATAGTCTTGCGCTTGAATGCGTAGCGTTTGAAAAGGCCCCGCACTACTGCTTTGTGCGCTAGAAGATTGCACAGGTGTCGATGATACGGGCGCGCTTGATATTGGGGTACTAGAAGCCACCACCGACGAGCTAGCCGTCGAAGATGATGCCACCATCGATGACTGCTGTGACGACATATTGGATGAGCTACCGACGTTAGAGTCGGGTGTGTTTTTACCTACGCAAGCACTTAATACCAAGACCGAAGAGGCTAAAGCAAAGGCCTTAAGGCCTTTGGCTGTGGTGCTAGACCCTGCGGTGCTTAATAATAACCGGCTTGGCGCGTTGAGCGTTTGCGGCTTTAATCGCAACATAACAATCCCCAAAAGTAAGTGTGACAAAATAGAGTGGTCAATAAGCCCCTAGCGCTGTCCGCCGTTGTTTTGGGTTCGGCTGAATAGTTACATTATTTTTAGGCTAACGCAGGGCCGCTTGGACTTAATGTGATTAGGCGCATCTTTGAGGTTTTTATTGTTACCGCTTTTGTGTGCCAATTAGCGGTATTTTTGAGTCAAAGGTATTGGCGCATCATACTTTAATTATTTAAATAATAATAATTGCATGTGCATTAACGCTTATGTGGCCGCTAAGGGGCTGGATGCACTGTTAATGTGGGTAAGTGCTGCCTCTAGGGCTTGCTCTCGTGTCGTGTAATTATGCTCGGTGGCGATAAGATCTAAGATATGGAACTTCTCGAGTTGCTGTCGGGTGCGCGCATTGGGGCATAGTAATAGGACTTCGCACTGTACATCTTGCGCATCTTTAATGGCGTTCTCTAAGGCTAAGCCTACGGTGACATCAATCATGGGGACATCGGATAAATCGAGAATCATGACTTGGTAATCAGAAATACTTGAATGTTGGCGCGAAATAGCCTTTGAAACGCTAAATATCATAGGGCCCGAGAGGTAAAAAAACAAAACCTGACCGCAGGCTTGATCTAAAATAGCTCGCTCATTCGGGGTGAGGGGTACACCGTTGTTATCGGAGTCGCTAATGGCTTTTACTTTGCGGGCCTGCTCGCGGCTGAGCTTTTCGATAATAATAATATTAGAGATAAAAACCCCTAAGCCTACCGCGGCAATTAAGTCGACAAATACTGTAAGTAGCATAACGCCGTACATAATAGCCATGCCTTGAAGGCTGACCTTGTGCGCGCGTTGTATAAAGCTCCAGTCTAAAATATTAAAGCCCACGTAAACGGCAATGCCCGCTAGTACCGCCATAGGAATGGGCTCGGTTAAGCCGCCCGCTACCAGCACAACCAAGGCTAAAACAATCGCGCGCACGATGCCCGAAACCGGCGAGCGTGCACCCACTTGAATATTAGTGACGGTGCCCATAGTGGCGCCGGCGCCAGGCAGTGCGCCAAATAACCCCGAGATCATATTGGCAATACCTTGGCCGCGAAGCTCTTTATCGGAGTCGTGCTCCTTGCGGGTGAGCGAGTCGCCAATAACGGCAGTGAGCAGAGTATCAATACAGCCGAGCGTGCCGAGGACCAAAGCGTCGATCACCATAGAGGTGAATATTTCGGCATTAAAATGCGGCATCACTAACGAGGGCAGCCCAGCAGGAATCTCGCCAATGCGGCGAATGCTGTCGGTATCAAACACTAAGATAGACAGCAAAGTAACCGCCACCAGTGCGACTAACTGAGCCGGTACATATTTGCGGTATTGCTTAGGAAAGAAAAATAAGACAGCTAAGGTAAGCGCCCCTAAAAATAGCTCGCTCCAGTGAATGTTAGATAAAGTAGTAGGGAGTGACGATAATGTACCCAACACGCCACCTGGCGGTGCCGAGTGACCTAGTAGCGGGGATAATTGTAAAATAATTAAAATTACTCCGATGCCCGACATAAATCCTGAAATAACACTATAAGGCATGAGTGTCACGTACTTGCCGAGCTTGAGTGTGCCGAGTAAAATTTGAAAAGCACCGGCCATCATCACCACCGTGAAGGTCATAGCCATTCCGGTTTCGGGGTATTTGGCCATCATGCTGGTGAGTACGGCGGTCATAATCACCGTCATTGGGCCAGTGGGTTCCGATATTAGCGTGCTTGAGCCACCAAAAATAGCAGCAAAAAAGCCTACCATAATAGCGCCCCAAAGCCCCGCTTCAGCCCCTGCGCCAGAGGCGACGCCAAAGGCTAAAGCCAAAGGCAAGGAAATAATCGCGGTGGTTACACCGCCAAAGATATCGCCTTTGAGATAAACATTATCGAAACGTTTTTTAGTCACAAGTGAAACCTCTGTGGCTTATCGCCTATCACGCGCTGTTCGCTCAAGTACTAAAACCGAGCCAAATACAAGCACTGAGCTAAAGGCTTTGCTGTCGCTATGAGCGATTAGGGTAAGGCCTTTAGCGGCACGTATGGCTACAGTGGAAATACAGTACGCAGTACAGTATAAAAATAGTGGTAGGGCGGTGGTAGGCCCTAAATTTGGCCCGATTATAAACAACCTTATTGCTAAAACAATCAGCATGTTGACATCTGCATTGACCTTGTCGATATCAAGGGGCTTATCTAGGTCTTAGCTAGGGTCATTGGGTGGTGGGTTGACAGCAATAAAGGTCGTTTGTTTGACCTCTTCCATGACCACATACGTGCGACTTTCTTTGACGCTGGGTAGGCGCAGTAGTGTTTCGCCTAATAGCTCGCGGTAGGCGGCCATATTGGCCACGCGGGTTTTGAGCAAAAAGTCAAAGCTACCCGATATAAGGTGACACTCTTGGATTTCCTCGCGTTTTTGTACTGCTTGGCTAAATTCGTCAAAGTCCTCGGGCGAGGTTTTACTGAGTGTAATCTCGACAAATACCAATAAAGCAGCGCCGACTTTTTGAGGGTCGACCTGTGCGGTATAACCTAAAATGACCTTCTCGGCTTCGAGTTTGCGCACGCGCTCTAAGCAGGGAGTGGCGCTTAGGCCGATACGCTTGGCCAGTTCAATATTCGTGAGCCGACCATTAGCTTGTAGCTCTAGTAGGATCTTTCGGTCGATGCGGTCTAGCGCTTTGATACTTTTATTCAAAGAGTACATAGCAGTTTTAAAAACTCTTTTTAAAAATTAAAACCGAATTATGCACTGTTAAGGCCTGATAAAACAAAAATTAATTCTGTATGGCACACATTATACTTTGCGCCTGTTTTATTAGACGCCTACAACCTGACATAAGAGTAAATCATCATGATTATTGGTATTCCCAAAGAGATAAAAAACCATGAGTATCGCGTTGGCATGACACCGGCAAGTGTACGAGAGCTGGTTGGCCACGCACATATTGTGTTAGTTGAAACAAATGCAGGCATAGGTATTGGCTTTACCGATGACGACTACCTAGCTGCTGGCGCTACAGTATTGGCTACCGCAGCCGAAGTTTTTGCGCAAGCCGATATGATTGTTAAGGTAAAAGAGCCGCAAGCGGTTGAGCGTGCCATGTTGCGAGAAGGGCAAATATTGTTCACCTACTTGCACTTAGCCCCAGACCTAGCTCAAACACAAGACTTGATCAAATCAAAAGCGGTATGTATTGCTTACGAAACCGTAACCGATGCCCGTGGTGGTTTACCATTATTGGCACCTATGTCTGAAGTGGCCGGTCGCATGGCGATACAAGCTGGTGCGCGCGCGCTAGAAAAGTCGTGCGGTGGCCGTGGCATGTTGCTCGGTGGCGTACCCGGTGTTGCCCCAGCAAAAGTCGTTATTATTGGTGGCGGTATGGTAGGCACCAATGCGGCGCAAATGGCGGTAGGCTTGGGTGCTGACGTCACCGTACTCGACCGTAGTGTTGATGTACTGCGCCGAGTGAATGCACAGTTTAATGGTGCAGTGAAAGCGGTATACTCGACCGTTGATGCCTTGGAGCAAGAAGTATTAGCGGCTGATTTAGTTGTTGGTGGTGTTTTGGTTGCCGGTGCTGCAGCGCCTAAATTGGTGACTAAAGAGCATATTAAAAATATGAAGCCAGGCTCGGCTATTGTAGATGTCGCGATTGACCAAGGAGGTTGCGTTGCGACCTCAAAAGCCACTACCCATGACGAACCAACATATATTGTTGATGAGGTTGTGCATTATTGTGTGGCCAATATGCCAGGGGCTGTACCACGCACCTCAACATTTGCACTTAACAACGTGACGTTACCGTTTATTGTGCGTTTAGCCAACCAAGGCTACAAGCAAGCCTTACTTGATGATGTTCACTTGTTAAACGGCTTGAATGTGATGAATGGCCAAGTCACCAATCAAAGCGTTGCCGATGCATTGGGCTTTACCGCGGTTAACCCATTAGATGCGCTTAGTGCGTAACTTGTACTAATACACAGAGGGCTTAGGGGCGAGGAAAAATATATTATCCAATAATACTTGTTTTCGCTTCCTCTGCTCGACATTATGCTCCTGCAATGTCTAAAAGGGGCTCCTGCCCCGATGCGTTGCTCAAAGCGTTACATGCCCCGGCATGCGCCCCTTTGAGCGCCTTGCCGAGAAAACAGAACGCTACATCTCATTGGACAAACTATTATTGCCTCGCCCCTTAGGCCTGCTGTAAATTGGCTTACCAATTCATACGCCCAAATACTGATGGTATTTGGGCGTATTTCGTTGGGTATCGCTTTTTTGCATCAGCAGTGTATTGAAGCCTATCAATCAAAGCTTATTAACGAGTGTTCATCAATGAGCATGCATAAACAAGAGCTCATAAACCGCCGCTGATAAATAGTCGTATAATTAAGTGCTTTAAGCTGCGTTTTCTTAACAAGCGCTAGAGTAGTGACTGTTTATTGAGGTTCTATTGAGTTATGTTTTGGGTTCTAGGTATTTAGGTGCTAGGTTCTAGGTGCTAGTTATTTAGATTTTTACAATGATTTACACGCAGATCGGTTAAGTATGAATATTCGCCCCTGTACGCCAAATGACGCGCCTGTTATTTGTGATATTTATAATTATTATATTAAAAATACGGTAATTACTTTTGAGGAAGAGTTACTCACAAAAAAGTGTATTTTACAGCGCATAAAAAGTTACTGCTCAAAATACCCCTGGCTGGTACTTGAAAACGATAGCGGCGATGTTGTGGGGTATGCTTACGGCGCCCCTTGGACTGAGCGTTCGGCCTACCAGTATACGGTAGAAGTTACTGTTTACCTGCATTATTTAGAAGGGGGTAAAGGTTATGGTTCGGCTTTGTATCGGCAGATTTTGGCTTTATTGGCTGGGGGTGGTTTTCATGCAGTGGTAGCGCGTATAGCACTGCCCAATGAAGCCAGTGTTAAATTTCATGAGGCTTTAGGGTTTACTAAAGTCGCGCACTTTACCGAGGTAGGGCGTAAATTTGACCGCTGGATTGATGTGGGTTGCTGGCAGGCTATGCTATAAATCACATATTCCACTATATCCATGCTCTTAATTATTGTGGGCTCATGCAACGGTCGCGGCGACCGCCAGTTGATCTGTTGTCTTTGTTTCCCCATTGCGGCCAATACTCTCTCGTGAAGACACAAATATATTTTATTGAATCTTTGAAAGGCTATCAAAAGATTACAGGGTGAAACGATTGCTAGGCTTGAGGATTGTATTGAGCTTGCTCTTTTTTGTTTTTATTTTTTTGGGCGTATCAAGTGTACTTTTTTGTTTATGTGCTGTGTGTAACGATTATACAAAAAACCTATTCACGTAAGCGTGAACTTAGGCTTGCATGATAAGACTAATGCGGCGCAGTGTTTTTTCTTGTGTCATAATTCGATGAAATATACGGACTTAGAAAGCGCTTTATTTTCGCCGTATATAGCATGCTCTAAATACAGAGTGCTAATTTTAAGTTGACGTTTTCCATGTTAAATTAAGTATTCGCTTTACATGCTGTGAGATAGCAAGGCGATACGTTAACTAATAGTCATAAGTACTCATATACAATAATAATTTTACGCGATTACAGCCCTTTTTAAGGTGATGATATGCCGAACGACAACCACGATGAAAACTCATACAACAACTTATCGCTCGATCATTTTATGGCGGGCCTTAAAAAAAGAAATCCTGATGAGCCCGAGTTTCATCAAGCGGTTTACGAGGTGGCCGAATCTGTTATTCCTTTTATTTTGGAAAACCCTAAATATCAAAAGGCTGGCATTATTCAGCGCATGACCGAGCCTGATAGAACTATTATTTTTAGGGTGGTTTGGGAAGATGACGAGGGCCATATTCGAATTAACAGAGGCTACCGGGTACAGTTTAATAACTCGATTGGCCCTTATAAAGGAGGACTACGCTTTCACCCTTCGGTTAACTTGAGTATTTTAAAATTTTTGGGCTTTGAGCAAACCTTTAAAAACAGTTTAACCACACTGCCTATGGGTGCCGGTAAGGGGGGCTCTGACTTTAACCCTAAGGGTAAGTCTGAGCGAGAAATTATGCGTTTTTGCCAAGCCTTTATGACCGAGTTGTCTTACCACATTGGGCCCAATACTGATGTGCCTGCCGGCGATATTGGTGTAGGCGCCAGAGAAATCAGCTTTATGTTTGGGCAATACAAGCGATTACAGCATGAATTTACCGGCGTACTAACCGGTAAAGCGCTCGCGTTTGGCGGTAGCTTAGTGCGTACAGAGGCGACCGGTTATGGCAATGCTTACTTTATGGAAGAAATGCTGCGTCATCACTCAGACTCTATTAACGGTAAGGTATGTGTGGTTTCGGGCTCGGGTAATGTGGCGCTATATTGTTGCCAAAAAATTACTCAGCTGGGCGGTAAAGTTGTGACCTTATCCGATTCATCCGGGTTTATTTATGATAAGAACGGTATTGATGAAGATAAGCTCGCATATTTAATCAAACTTAAAACCGTACAGCATGGGCGCTTGTCGGAATATGCAGCAGCTTATGGCTGTGAATACCATGAAGGTGAACGCCCTTGGGGTATTCCTTGTGATTTGGCCTTTCCTTGCGCTACGCAAAATGAGCTGGATGAAGCCGATGCTAAAGTACTCGTGGCAAATGGCTGTAAGGCGGTTTCTGAAGGGGCCAATATGCCGTGTTCTGCGCAAGCGATTAGAGTATTTCAGCAAGCGCAGTTAATTTTTGGCCCAGGCAAAGCTGCCAACGCCGGCGGTGTTGCTGTTTCGGGGTTAGAGATGACACAAAACAGCATGCGCCTTGCTTGGTCTGCTAAAGAGCTAGAGCAGCGCTTGCAAGGTATTATGGTAGACATCCATAAACAGTGTGCCACTTACGGGGAAGAAGACGGCTATATGAACTATGTTAAAGGCGCTAATATTGCGGGCTTTATTAAAGTAGCTGATGCCATGCTTGCATATGGTGTAATGTAGCAGTGCTATAGATTTTAGTACTATGGATTTTAGTGCTATGGATTTTAGTACTATGGATTTTAGTGCTATGGAGGGTTTTAGTACTGTAGATTTTAGTGCTTGGTGTCAATAATATGCGCTTTAATTGCAAGTTGTTGGCTCAGTAATAAAGTGACAGGTAAAAAAATAACCTCGGGCCAAAAGCCGGAGGTTATTTTTGATGTGTAAACTGCTTATTACTTATCAATAATTAGTACATTAGTAAGCCTTTAAGCTATTTACGGCTTTAACTAAACCCCTAGCTTTTACGCTTTAGTGGTGCGCTGCCATCACCGGATGTGCTTATGGCGGCTTTGCGCTCGGGTGCTGCTTTATTTTTGATTTTTTTGGCGGCGGCAACTTTTTTACCGGCTTTGGTTCTTGTGCTTTTTGGTTTTTTTGGGCCTACGGCTTTGCCGCTTGATTTGAGCTTTTTAGGGCCAGTATAGTTTGACTCAATGCCTTGTAATTTACGGGTAGTTAAGCGAATTTTTAAATAGCGCTCAATGCTAGACATTAAGTTAAAGTCTAGTTTGTTAATTAGTGTAACCGCCTTGCCTGTTTTGTCTTGACGGCCGGTACGGCCAATACGGTGAACGTGATCGTCACCTGAATGCGCCACGGTAAAGTTAACCACTAACTCAACATCTTTAATATCTAGCCCGCGTGCGGCCACATCGGTAGCGACAATGACTTGTAGTTTGTCATCGCGAAACTGGTTAAGAATTTGCTTGCGTTGGCTTTGGGGTAATTCACCATGAATAAAGCCCGACTTTAATTTTTTGTAATTAAGCACATGGCTTAAGCGCTCGCACTGTTCGCGTGTTTTACAAAAAATCATGACGCGGTTTGCGGCTTCTTCTTTAATTAATTGCGCAACCACATTCGCTTTGTGTTTGTCGTCATCAACAAAAATACGCTCTTGTGTAATATTGCTATGACCATGGGCAATAGCATCGACTTCTAAGCGCAAAGGGTCTTTAAGGTGCTTGCTGACCTCGTTGATACCTAAGTGGCGCAACGTTGCCGAAAACAAGAGTGTTTGGCGCTCTGGTGGGCACTGGCTGGCAATGGTGTGCATATCCTCGGTAAAGCCCATATCTAGCATGCGGTCGGCTTCATCTAATACTAAAAACTCGAGGTCGTTAAAGTCCATATTGCCTTTTTCGATATGCTCGACAAGGCGGCCCGGCGTGGCAATAATCACTTCGGGATTGCGGCGTATTTTGGCCACTTGGTGTTTATAGGCTTCGCCACCCATAATTAACCCGCAGGTTAAATGGGTGTAGGCGGCCATATCTTCAAAGGCCTTTTGGGTTTGTAAGGCAAGCTCGCGGGTAGGCAATAAAATAAGGCCGCGAGTACTGCTGCGTGGCTTATCTTGTTGTAGTAGCAGCTCGAGCATGGGTAATAAAAAGGCGGCTGTTTTACCGCCACCGGTTTTGGCCGATACCATTAAATCTTTGCCTTGTAAGGCGTGGGGTATGGCTTTGGCTTGTACTTCGGTTGGCTCATTAAAGCCCATTTTGTCTAGGGCGCGGTGAAGGCGGGGGTTGAGCTGTAAATCTTGAATGCTGGACACGGTGTTTACCTGTATTGGGGCTGCATAGGCGCTGCATAACTGCAAAGGGCGCATAGCCACGGAAATATTGTCCGCATTATAGCGCTGTTCGCCTGGTTGCGTGCAGCCTAGCGATCGGAATAATCATTAAGCGGGCTTAGATGCCTAGTTAAAACACATGGTTAAAGCAGGGCTTGAGCTGTTTTGGCTATTTGAACCCTAGTCAATCACACTTTAATTAGGCTTTCTAAAGGGAATGTAGCGCTTGTGGCCGATTGATCGTAAATTACTGATGGTGAATTGCGAGTGTTAGGCTGATGTTGAGGGTACTGAGGTGAATATTGAGGAGAGTATTGAGGGAAACCAATCTGGCTCTGGGGGCCGCGTGGGCTGGTTTGGCTTGTGCGCTACAAGCAAAGGTTTGCCAAGCGCAGAGCAGGCGCAGAGCAAGCATGATAAAATTGCGGCTATTGTAATATGAGCTAAGACTATGAAAACACGTGAAATTTTAACGGCCGACGAAAAAGCCGTGAGCGCGGCCCTTAAAGACATGAAAATTAAAACCCTAGAGCGCCATGCACAAAAGATTTTAGCGCAATTAGGCCAAGATAATTACGATGCTGTAATGGCTGCGGTGATTAAAATTGTACCGCGCCTAACCCGCGAAACCAGCGACCGTTTTGGGGTTGTTAAAAACATCATTGCCGAGCAGCTGCCTATAGTCAGCAGCGATGGCGCAAAAAGTGAAGAGGCCAAGCAAGAGGTGCTAGTGCGCCTGACCGTTGTAGTGATGGTCATTATTGCCAAAAAATTCACTAAAATAATGAAAGAAACCGCATAGCGTTAGCGTGATTGGTTTGAGTTTACATTATTGATTATAAACGATTGTATTTTATGAATAGTGTTTATCGATGTTAATACTGTGAAATATAGAGGTACAAAAAGCAGCTAGGGTGTGGGCCTTAGCTGCTTTTTTTTGGTTTTTATTTGATGTTATTAAGTGGTTGATTAATGATTTGAGTTGCCCCTGTAAGTTTTCGTGATAAAAAGATAAGACAAATAACTAGGATGACTTAAAAAGAGTGTCTAAAAAGAGTGCCTGTCCCAGTTATTATGACACGAAAAGACGCCGAAAAATCAGAATCATTACTTAAGAATGACGCATGAATATGAATCCAAGAAAGGAAGAACGACCTACTATCGTGAGTTGTATTTTGGCTGAGAAGAATGCGAACCGAACTTTGCGCGCATAGCAGCTTTTAAACCTAGAGCCATTTGATCAGACACATCGATAGAATTGTGGCACCTTTTTGGTAAAGACCACTGCTTACCAGTAGGGCTACTTTCGTCATCTCGCAAGGAAAAACAGCGATTACCAACCCGTATCTCTACCTCGCCATCAGGTTGCTCATAAGTTTCAATGTGAGATGATATATTTAGCTTATTGGGTTTTGACTTCAAGTCATTCAATTTTTCCCTTAACCTTGGATCAAATATCGTAGCACCATCACCTCTCTGTGTGTTGACTTCCTTTTTAGATATTTCCACCTCAGTCTTTGATTGGGTAATATTGGGGGTTGACGTATTAATCAAATCGCTATTCCCAACGTTTTTTTTGCCAGCATTACCCACAGTCAAAGAGGAATCAATATCTGACAAAATCTGCTGTTCACTTGTCGTTGCAACGGTGGAGGATGCAGCTTGCTTTAGATGCGGATCAGCGCTAATAATTTTAATCTTAAGGCTGGTAACCGCTTCTTTGTCCTGATCAGCTATATCCAGAAAGGCTATGTAATCACAAAGCATAAGTATAAAAAGCGTCGCTGCCAGCGCCGAGATTATCAAGACTCGGGGTGAATGAGTAGTGTCACAATATTTCATTTGCCCTTGCCCTCCGAAGCTTACTAAATTGAACCAATCTGAGCGGGCATATATCTATTAGTTCCTTAATGTAGGCTTAGTACGCGGATAATTGGCAACTTGCAGGGACGACAACTTGCAGTAAACTTGCA
>NZ_LGAK01000048.1 GCF_001292705.1 Marinagarivorans algicola | reverse complement strand
ACCTGTAAGTAAACTTTTGAGTGAGTGTCCCTGCAAGTTTTAATGATCGGTGGAGTTAATCATTGGGGCTGCAAAATCTTGGAGCTTTTGAACAATACCGCCTTGTTCACGCTCGATGGCGTTAATATTCAATTGAGTCTCGTCATCGTTGGTGAGTCACGCTGAAACGAGGGCTCGCGATTAATGGCGTAATAGTGCCGCTAAAAACCTAAAAAAGCCGTTACACCTAGGCGTAGCGGCTATAAAATAGCGCCGTATTAAAAACCTATTGCAACACGTCAGGGTCATTCAGTAAAACATCATGCATCTCGGGTATTAGCTGCCCTTTTTGCCCTGCGCACTCACTGGTACTGGGAAAGCCTTTTTGCCACGTGAGCTTGCTGGTTTTTAACCAGTTTTTTATTGTTGCGCTGTCGGTTTTTTGTGGGAGATATTCGCTGGTTACGCCAGTTTTGAGTGTGGCTTGGGCTGTAAGATTTTGCTCATAATGCACAAATGTATCTTTTAGTTTAGTGAAGCCTTGAACGGAATTATTGATTAAATGAGATTCATATAACTTGCGCCACACTAAAATGTCAGGGTGCACATCACCATCAAAATTGCCAATAAAAATTTTGGCATAACCACGGTAACCCGGCAGGCGATAAGGGTGTAAAGAACTGGCTACCATGGCAGATTGGTACTGCGCAGTAGCGTCTGCATTTTTTAATGGTCGCAGGTTAAACGTTGCTGTTTCCGTAGTACTTAACCAGTCAGCAATGCTGTAACGTATCATGAATACCGTTTTTTCATAGCTAGGCGAAAACATCACTAAGTCATTGCCTAAAAAAAGAATCAGCTCAGCAGCCCCATCACCCTCTATATCACCATAACGTAGCGGACTGTCATCTAAACATCCCAGTGATGAATGATAGGCATTAACCCCAAAATCCATTTCGCCTAGTTGGTGATTTGTTAACCGAAAAGGTATTTCTGGTTCGATTGATTCATAAGGCCAGCGGGTAAGTGGCCAATTGTTTTCTGTAATACGCCCTTCAGTTTTAATTTTTTGGATTGATGGTTTCGTTGAAAGTGAATATACATATACTCCTTTATCTAAATAGGCGTTGATAGATTCATCTGGCTCTACCACTCTTAGCCCCTGCCTGGCAACAGCATAAGCGATTGAGGTATTCCATAAACTAAACTTATTACTTTCTGATATACCAATACCAACTTTGCTATTTTCAAAACTATGTACAACACAGGAAGTCAAAGATAAGAAAATTAATAATAAACACTGCATTATGGAAATCCTGTTAAGCAATTTATACGATTAACGTTATGTTATATAGCTGGCGCACTGGCCCTGAGCTTTAAACACGTTCCAATAGAGCTATACTCAATCGGCTTAACATAATAAGCGCAGCCCTTAAGCACAAATATGAAAGGTATAAAAACCAAGGCGAGCTTCATTAATCGTGTCATTCAGGTAAATGCTCCCCATACCCATCCTGAGTGCCAGTCATATAGTTAAAACAAAATAAATCAATCGAATTGCCGTTGAAGCGCTGCCCAGAAGAAAAGCCTATTATATCCGGCCGAAAGGGCGTCATTACCCCCAAACTTTTAAGTGAATGTCCCTGCAAGTCACTCAAGAATCACACCAACACAAGTCATCCCTTTACGATCACGATCTTTCCTCAACACTTGAGATATTTAGCGTCGTAATTTGCGGCCGTAGTGTAGGCACGAAGCGCCGAAACAGAGGTCCAGTGAACGAGGCAGGATACTTTGTTATGACTTTTTACTTTTAGCATTCTTTCACTGCCTATATTTATGCCACTTAGCGGAAGTCAATTTTAATTTTCCGCGAACTCCAGTCAGCGGTGTTCATTTGGGTATTATTGGCTTTCTCCACTTAATTAGACTTTTAAGAAGCACTACGATAAATATAGCCAGCCAAATGACTGCTTCTACTAGATAGAGCCCTAGTGGTAATACGAACTCTAAAGTTGGCCCTATCAAAAATATTACGGCCTCAACTAGCGTCATAATTAGCCCGATAAATAATCCCATTATATCGTCAATGAAAGCTAGTTCCTCCTCGGCTCATAAAAGTTTATTAGATGTAACTTAGGCGACATTAACATCCGTTCTGACCTAACTCATTTAAAGACGTGAACACTGCATTTACCAATGCTAGAGCACAAGGGTGCCGCGCGAATCTATCTTGTTACACGCTTTTCACAAAGCTGGCCCGCGCGCCCTATAACACAGATATTTATGCCACCTAAGAACGTATATATTACAACAGTCAGCCCTAGCCTTCGTGACTTCTAGCCGTCGAGTATTGACCAAACAGCCAAAGCTAGCTTATTGCTCCTTACAAGGCTCATCGCAACTAATTTCATGGTTCATGTCCAGCGCTGGTGATGCGCTCATAGGTCGCCCAATGACTACTGCCGGTACACCTGCTACAGTTGTGTGCGCCTCTACGGCTTTAAGTACCACGCTGCCCGCACCGACTTTCGCATTCTCGCCAATTTCGATATTCCCTAAAATTTTAGCACCGGCACTAATTAGCACGCCTCGGCGTACTTTTGGGTGTCTATCACCATTTTCTTTGCCCGTACCACCCAGTGTGACTTCTTGCATAATTGAGACGTCGTCTTCAATCACTGTGGTTTCACCAATCACAATACCGGTTGCATGGTCGAGCATTAGGCCTTTGCCTAGCTTGGCAGCAGGATGAATATCAACACCAAAAATTAAGGCAATCCGACTTTGAAAAAACAATGCCAAGCAATGGCGATTTTGGCCCCATAGCCAATGCGCAATACGGTAACTTTGTAAAGCCTGAAAGCCTTTAAAATACAGTAGCGGATATAAATAATTATCGCAGGCTGAGTCGCGCTCAAAAACAGCCTGTAAATCATGGCTCGCCGACTCCACAATCGTAGATTGCGCTGATAACGCCGACTCAACCACATCACGCACTTGCAGATCAGAAACCTCTGAACCGCCTAATTTATTGGCCAGCAAATAACTTAAAGCGGCACACAGTGTGTCATGGTTTAAAACTGTTGCATGTAAGAAGCTCGCGAGCGCGGGCTCTTTTACGGCATGTTCACGGGCTTCATCCGCAATTTTTTGCCATAAGATATTCGTCGAGGGCATTTCAGCTCCTTTGTGGCGGTATGAGTCACCGCATAAAAACAAACTAGAAGGCGCTAACACATGACTGATCGCGCTAATAAAGAGATAGCCGAGCTATACAGTACGCTTATTGCAGGTTGAGTACATCTTGCATATCAAATAAGCCCGCAGGCTGCCCAGTTAACCATTGAGCGGCTCTCACTGCACCCCGTGCAAATGCCATACGACTTGTGGCTTTGTGTGTAATCTCTACACGCTCGCCATCCGCTAAAAAGCTTACCGTATGATCACCCACAATATCGCCGCCGCGCACAGTAGCAAAACCAATAGTCTTACGATCGCGGGCACCGGTTTGACCTTCGCGACCATACACAGCCACCTGGTCAAGGTCCCGACCGGTTGCCTTGGCCAACACCTCCCCCATGCTTAACGCGGTCCCTGAAGGGGCGTCAAGCTTATGTCGGTGATGGGCCTCATAAACTTCGATATCAACGTCATCACCTAAAACCCGCGCAGCTACATCCAACAATTTAAAGCACAAATTCACACCGGTACTAAAATTTGAAGCCAAGCACAGCCCAATGGTTTTTTGATACGCGAGTAACGCTTCTTTTTGGCTGGCAGAAAAGCCTGTTGTGCCAATAACCATACCTTTGCCGTTGGCAGCACAGAGTTGGGCATTCGCTAATGTTGCCTCTGGCAGTGTAAAATCAATCAACACATCAAAGGTATCGCACTGCGTGCTAAGATCGTCGCATGTTAGTAGTCCGACCTTGCCAATACCGGCTAATTCACCCGCATCGACACCCAATAAAGAGCTCCCAGCGCGCACAGTCGCGACGGTAAGCTCAGCTGTATCACTGAGATGCACCGCTTCAATTAAAATTTTGCCCATACGTCCGTTAGCGCCTGCAACGGCAATTCGTACTGTCATAAATTTACATCCAACAATTCATTATTTATCTATGGCTACGCGCATATATAACGGCGCTGCACCTATTGGTTGTCACTATCGAGTGACGCATTTCACGCAAAAAAACACCTCAGTAATAGCATGTACTCCCACAACGGTGCTCATTCTACATCACGACTCTTTTTTAGGATGCGTAGCCGAATACTTAGAGATATGAGCGGTGAGCACTTGCTGCATCGCGGTTTTTACCGGTATATCCACATGCTCACAACGCTCTGGCGGGACTAGCAAGGTATAGCCTCCGACTTGATAACTCATCGGCAAATAGACCGCCACTAACCCGCTATGCTGTGCAATCGTCAGATTATCGTTGGTAACAAACCCCATTAAGCGTAAGTCGTTATCTAGCGTAATGACCACAACGCCCTGCATTGCACGCTCTTTATCACCTGCGACTAATTCCATAAAATCGCGCACCGTATTGTAAACTGTTTTAATGAGTGGTGTATGACCTACCAGCTCGCCAAACCAGCGCAAGACATGTTTAGTCACATACGCCTGTGCCAGTATGCCGGCCAAAAACACCAATATCACAGCCGATGCTACACCCATACCCGGCAAATAAGCACCCTCGGGCAATACCCACTGCAAAGGGGTTTTGAGCAAATTTTCAGCCTTAAAAAAAAGCCAATAAATTAAACCAAAGGTAATAACCAGCGGCAATGTGAAAACCAAGCCTTTTAAGAAAATATTTAATACAAACCGCATACATCACCCTAGAGCTACCCAAAAATCATCATAATACTCAGCCAAGCTGACCAAATTCACCTGATAGGGTGCTGATAGATTATTTCCTGAGCCTTTAAGTGCCGGCAGCGCTTATATAGCGCCCATAGATAGCTTGAGCGGCCCAGACAATGATTCATCAGTACCCAATTTCGATACCGCTGAATAGTGACACATAATCAACCGTTGCATAGTAACGAGATAACGAGAGGCATAAAAAAAGCCCGCAGCATATTAAAACACTGCGGGCCCTTTATAGATATAGACGCTTAAAGCTTCATATCACCAAAAAAATTTTTCATACCAGCAAACCAGCTAGATTGCTTAGGCGAATGCTTATCACCAGTCATCGAGTCTTTTAGCTCTTTAAGCAGCTCTTTTTGCTTTGATGATAAGCTAATCGGCGTTTCGAGTACAACACGGCACAGTAGGTCACCGGCTGTACCACCGCGCACAGGTGTTACACCTTTGCCGCGCAAGCGAAATAATTTACCGGTTTGTGTTTCAGCAGGTACTTTAAGCTTAACTCGGCCATCGAGTGTAGGCACCTCGAGCTCGCCACCTAAACAGGCATCAAAGATACTAATAGGCACTTCGCAATAAAGATTTTTACCGTCGCGCTGAAAAAACTCATGCTCTTTGACAGACACTTGAACATATAAGTCGCCAGTTGGACCGCCATCGGTTCCGGCTTCGCCCTCACCAGACAGACGAATGCGATCACCGGTATCCACACCCGGCGGCACTTTAACACTCAGTGTTTTAGTTTCTTCTACACGCCCTTGGCCATGACAGTTAGAGCAAGGTTCACCAATTTCTTTGCCTTTGCCGCGGCACGTTGGGCACGTTTGCTGTACCTGAAAAAAGCCCTGTTGCATACGTACCTGGCCAACACCACCACAGGTTGTACAGGTTTTAGGCTTAGTGCCTGGTTTAGCACCCGAGCCATCACATGGCTTACAGCTGACTAACGTCGGCACTTTGATCTTAACACTGGTTCCTTTAACGGCCTCTTCTAAACCAAGCTCGAGCGTGTAGCGTAAGTCAGAACCGCGTGCAGGTCCGCCACGTCTACCGCCGCCTCCGCCGCCGAAAATATCACCAAACACATCACCAAAGATGTCACTAAAATTACCCGAGCCGCCGCCATAACCACCACCGCCGCCACCTTCTAAGCCGGCATGACCATACTGGTCATAAGCGGCACGCTTTTGTGAATCAGAAAGAATTTCGTAAGCTTCGCTCGCTTCTTTAAATTGCTCTTCTGCTTCAACATCACCAGGGTTCCGGTCAGGGTGGCATTTCATAGCGATTCGTCGATAGGCTTTTTTCAGCTCTTTATCATCGACGCCCTTAGAAACACCGAGCACTTCGTAATAATCACGCTTAGACATGTTGGAGATTTTGCCTGTTGTTTATAAAAGGAAAGCAGAGCTGCGCTCTGCTTTTGAAAATATCAGTACTCACACCGAGTGCACGCACACTTAGCGGTGCGGGCACTCAGTACTCATACTTACTTGTCTTCTTTCACTTCTTCAAATTCAGCATCAACTACGCCGTCATCAGCTTGCTCAGCGCTCGCTTGCTCATTAGCGCCCTCTGTTGCTCCAGCAGCTTGCTGCTCTGCGTACATTTTTTGTGCTAAGCCGCCAGAAGCTTCACTCAGTTTTTTGGTGGCTTCTTCCATTTTTTCTTTATCTTCACCTTTAACCGCTTCTTCGGCTTCCGTTAAGGCAGCAGTAATGGCAGTTTTTTCTTCTTCAGAAGCTTTATCACCCGCTTCTTCTAACGTCTTTTTGGTCGCATGAATTAAGCCTTCAAGCGCATTGCGTGCACTGACAACTTCTTCAAATTTGCGATCACTCTCGGCGTTAGCCTCAGCGTCTTGTACCATTTTTTCGATTTCTTCATCACTTAAACCTGAAGAAGCCTTAATAACGATAGACTGCTCTTTACCAGTGGCTTTATCTTTCGCCGATACATTCAAAATACCGTTAGCATCGATATCAAACGTCACTTCAATTTGTGGCATACCACGAGGTGCCGGTGGGATATCCGCCAAATCAAAACGCCCTAATGATTTGTTGCCTGAAGCTTGTTTACGCTCCCCTTGTACAACATGAATAGTCACAGCGGTTTGATTATCTTCAGCCGTTGAGAACACTTGCGATTTTTTAGTGGGGATAGTCGTGTTTTTGTCAATTAATGGTGTAGCAACGCCACCCATAGTTTCAATACCCAAAGTTAATGGGCTAACATCAAGCAGTAATACGTCTTTAACATCACCCGCTAATACCGCCCCTTGAATGGCAGCACCCATAGCAACAGCTTCATCAGGGTTAACATCTTTACGCGCTTCTTTGCCAAAAAACTCAGCCACGTACTTTTGTACCATTGGCATACGTGTTTGACCACCCACCAAAATAACGTCGTCAATGTCGCTTACACTCAAATCGGCATCAGCTAACGCCACTTTCAACGGCTCAAGTGAACGTTTAACGAGCTCTTCCACTAATGACTCAAGCTTGGCACGGGTCAACTTCATGACTAAATGCTTAGGGCCTGTGGCATCGGCAGTGATGTACGGCAAGTTGATTTCGGTTTGCTGGCTAGAAGATAGTTCAATTTTGGCTTTTTCAGCGGCTTCTCTTAGGCGCTGTAACGCTAATGGATCATTGTGCAAATCAATGTTGTTAGAAGCTTTAAACTCTGCGGCCAAATATTCAATCAGACGCAAGTCAAAATCTTCACCGCCTAAAAAGGTATCACCATTGGTGGCCAATACTTCAAATTGATGCTCGCCATCGACGTCAGCGACTTCAATGATCGAAATATCAAACGTACCACCCCCTAAGTCGTATACAGCAATCGTGCGATCACCTTCGGCTTTGTCCATACCATAAGCTAATGCAGCCGCAGTAGGCTCGTTAATAATACGCTTAACATCTAAGCCTGCGATTTTACCGGCATCTTTTGTTGCTTGACGTTGCGAATCATTGAAGTAAGCCGGTACAGTAATCACGGCTTCGGTAACGGTTTCGCCAAGATAATCTTCGGCGGTCTTTTTCATTTTTTTGAGGACTTCAGCCGATATTTGTGGTGGTGCTTTTTTATCGCCTTTAACTTCAACCCAAGCGTCGCCGTTGTCGGCTTTAACAATTTTATAAGGCACCATCGAGATGTCTTTTTGAACAACATCATCAGTAAACTTACGGCCAATTAAACGCTTAACAGCATGTAATGTATTTGTAGGGTTAGTCACCGATTGACGCTTGGCGCTTTGACCCACCAAAATTTCATTATCATCGGCAAAAGCGACGATAGAAGGTGTTGTACGATCGCCTTCGGCGTTCTCGATAACTTTGGCTTTACCACCTTCAAGAACAGAAACACACGAGTTGGTTGTTCCTAAATCGATACCAATGATCTTACCCATAATTTTCTCCTCGCGGCTAATGCCGGATTTTCAGTGAGCCATACGGCTCAAAATCAATATTTAAATATGTTTCGCTGGATGTGCAGCGCTGCTGGCTGCCTTATCTTTTGGCTTGCAAGCTATATTGTTGCGCGCCGCTAATTTTCAACTGTTAAACACAAATTTTTTAAGGTTTTTCTCACAAAGTCTTACGGCGCTTTACTCACAACCACCATCGCAGGACGCACAAGACGACCATTCAGGGTATAGCCATTTTGAAAAACATTAATCACTGTGTTGGGCTCCACGTTAGGGTCGGGCACCATAGACATCGCTTGATGAAATTGCGGGTCAAACGGCTCGCCAGCAGGGTTAACCGCTTCAACATTGTGACGCTTTAGCGCGTCCACGAGCGACTTAAGGGTTAAGTCAACACCTTCGATCAGGGTTTCTATATGGCTTTGCTCACCTTGTGTTTGCTCACCTTTTGCCGCCTCAATAGAGCGCTCTAAGTTGTCGACTACCGGTAGCATGTCATTAACAAATTTCTCTAACGCGAATTTATGTGCTTTTTCAACATCTTGCTCGGCTCGACGCCGGGCATTTTGTGCCTCTGCTGCTGCGCGTAACGCTTGCTCATTGGCATTAGCTGCCTGCTCTTTTAATGCAGCAATCTCGGCGTGCAGCAGCGCCACTTCATCTTGCTCAACGATCTCTTCTGCCTCTGAGCTCAACTCTACTTGGTCGTCTTGCAACTGCTCATCAATGGCGCCTTCGGCTTGTAAGTCTTCGACATTAGATGGATCTTTGCTCACGATTGCTTCTCCTAAACGATAAGTATCTAAAATGGTATGGGTAGTAAAGACAAAGGCTATTTAGAGCCCCAGCATAACGATGCTGCACTTAATGGGGACTGCAACGAGTGATTCAAGGCTTTTGCTTAAAATGCACGAGCTTTGCTAAGACAAAACACTGAATATTGGAAAAAAGCAAAAAAGTACTGTATAAATAACCACTAGACTCTACTTCTGGCAGGCACCTTTATGCTCACTCATCTTGATGTACACAACTACACATTGGTTGATGAATTAAACCTCGAAATAAAATGTGGCCTCACAACACTGACTGGCGAAACAGGTGCCGGTAAGTCTTTGCTGTTGGATGCGATTGGCCTAGCCATTGGCAATAAGGCGCGCGGTGATGCCATTAGCGATCCTACCAATAATGCCGAGGTGACCGCCTCTTTTGAATTAAGTCATCAGGTGATTCAAGCCAAAGTACAGCAATGGCTAAGCGATAACGGCCTGCCAGCACAATCCGATTATCAGCTCAAGCGCATCATTACGCCGCAAGGCCGTTCGCGCTGCTTTATCAATGGCCGCGCCGTAACACTCACACAACTGCAACACCTAGGGGCACTATTGGTTAACATTCATGGGCAACATGAGCATCAAGCATTACTTAACCACCACACACAACGCAAATTGGTTGATACCTATGGCAACTACCCACATTTAACCCAAGCTGTAAAAGATGCCTTTAACCACTGGCAAAGCGCCCAAAACGCACTGCGCCACGCCCAGCAACAAGCCGACGCCATGAGCGCGCAATACCAACTCTTAAAATATCAGGTCGAAGAACTTGAACAGCTTAATTTGCAAGCTGATGAACTACAAAACCTTGAAGCCCAACAAAAACGTCTTGCCAATGCCGAGGCTAGTCAAAGTATTAGCCAAAACATTATCGATACCAGCCGCGACAACGAATTTAGCATTCAAAATCAGCTCACACACATTATCGGTCAAATCAAAGAGCTACAAAAATTAGGGCTTAATAGCAGCGAAGCTTATGAACTATTTAATACCGCCTTAATTCACAACCAAGAAGCCGTCGATGCCATCGAGCAATTTGCACTATCGTTTGAAGGCGACGAGTCGAGTTTACAAGCCATTGAATTACGCCTTTCCGAAATTTATACGGTTGCACGCAAACACAAAATCAACCCCGCAGCGCTGTATAGCCATCAACAGGAACTACTGGCAGAGTTTGCCCAGCTCAACAATAGCGACGAACACATTCAAGCACTAGAAGAAGCCGTGAACGAAGCCCAAGCCACCTACAATCACAATAGCCAACAACTGACGGCAGCGCGTGTTATTGCCGCTAAAAAAATCAGCAAGGCTATTAATCAGCACCTTAAAACATTAGCTATGAGCGATGCCAATTTTTGCATTACCTTTGAGCCACTCACCCAGCCGAGCCAACACGGCGATGAAAACACCACTTTTTTAATTAGTACAATCCCTAACAAACCGCCTGCGCCTTTACATAAAATTGCCTCTGGCGGTGAGCTTTCACGTATTGGTCTGGCCATTCAGGTGGCCACCGCTACAACGCACACCATTCCAACCCTCATTTTTGACGAGGTCGATGCAGGCATTGGCGGTACAACGGGTAATGTGGTCGGTAATTTATTACGGAAACTGGGTACAAATGCGCAGGTATTGTGCGTCACGCATTTAGCACAAGTAGCGAGCAAAGCTCACAATCACCTTTTAGTCCAAAAAAGCAAATACAAAAACAGTGTGCGCTCTACCATCCAATATTTACAGCATGACGCTGTCATTAGCGAAGTGGCTAGGATGGTTGGCGGGCCAGTAGACACAAAAGCCTCGCTCGCACATGCGCGTGAAATGCTCAATAGCCGATAAAAGTACCACAGATGATCGCTATGGACTAAACCGCACACCCCCCGTAAGATCAGTTAGCCCAGTCGCTACAACGGGTAAAGATTTAGCGCCGCTGCTGCGTTAATATAAATTCGGCCAGAGCCAAATCTTCTGGCTGGGTAATTTTGATATTGGCGCGCGAGTCGCTCACCAAACGTACGTTACCGCCTACCCATTCTATGGCGCTGGCCTCGTCGGTGATAAGGTGCCCTTGCGCGAGGCTTTCATCAATAGCATCACGTAAAACCTGCGCCGGAAAACACTGCGGCGTGTGCGCCTGCCATAAATGCTCGCGCGGCACCGTACTCACAATCGCACCGTCTTGCGCCCTTTTGAGTGTATCTGCAATAGGCGCCCCCAAAATAGCACCGGTGTACTGTGCCGCCGAGCGCAAACACACATTCATCAACTCGCGCAAGGCCGCATCGGCCACACAAGGCCTAGCGGCATCGTGTACCAATACCCAATCAGTGTTATTAAAGTGGGAAATATCACTTAAATACTGCAAGCCCTTAAGTACTGACTGGGCGCGTTCACCACCACCGGTTGTTGTGTGCACCCGTGGGTTAGAAGCAATATCTAGTCGCTTAAAGGTATCATCACTTTCGGCCAAGCATACAATCACACCCAGTAGTTGAGGTAACGCTAACAACTTGTTTAGCGTTACCTCAATGACGGTTTGGCCTGCCAGCCTTAAATATTGTTTTGGAATATGCGAACGCATCCGCGAACCGACACCCGCCGCCGGTACAACAGCCCAAAAATGCGGCGAAGGTGAAGGGTGATTCGTTGAAATAGATAAAGGCATAAAAAACTAATAACAAAAGGAAAATAACAATACCACGCGGTCTATCACTGACATCCGCATCAATATCACAATAAAACTAAAAAAATTACTCTTCAGAGGCACTGAAATTAGGCGCCATACCAGCACCCTAGGCGCTTAAATGCCCAGAAATAATCCATCAGTCACCTATCAATTAAGGCTGACTCGCGTGACTCACTAGCGACAAAAATACTTTAGTGACAAAGATACTAAAGTTGCGACAACTGTTATTGCGCAAACATATAGAAGGTTTCACCTTCTTTAATCATACCAAGCTGTGTTCTGGCCTTTTCTTCAATCATTAACGAGCCATTTTTTAGCGCTAACACCTCAGCAAATAACACGCGGTTACGCTCTTCGAGAATATCAACTTGTGCTTGTTGCTTAGCCATGTCGCGCTTTAATGACACCAAATGCCCCAAACTCCCTTCGCCAGCCCACAAGCGCAGCTGTAACCCTAGCATCAAAAAGATTAATATCAGTAATAATTTATTCATAATCCACGTCGCTAAGCCACAGTCTATATGGACACTATTATTAGGCACAACTAGGCGCTCAAATGCATAACCGATAACCCATCAGCACACTATAGATGCTATTGACCATCGGGCTAAATAATGCGTAATATTACTTAATAGTAGCAAATGACAGCCTTTCAATAGAAGCGCCACTTAACAAAAGCATCACTTTGCCAGCGCGTCACTGTTGAGCTGTACTGTGATATCCGGCGATGATTATGCCCTAAAGCAAAAAGGGCCGCTTAGCGGCCCTTTGCGACAATGAAAACAACACTTACACGCGTTTGAATTCGGCCAAACCACGGTAAGGGGCTTGTTCGCCAAGTTCTGCTTCAATACGCAATAAGCGATTATATTTAGCCACACGATCAGAGCGCGACAAAGAGCCTGTTTTTATTTGGCCAGCCGCTGTTGCCACGGCCAAGTCGGCAATAAAAGTATCTTCTGTTTCGCCGGAGCGATGAGAAATCACCGCGGTATAACCAGCCTCTTTTGCCATTTTAATTGCATCCAAGGTTTCGCTCAAAGAACCAATCTGGTTGAACTTAATCAAAATAGAATTAGCAATTTTCTTATCAATACCTTCTTTTAAAATTTTGGTATTAGTGACAAACAGATCGTCACCGACTAGTTGGGTTTTTTCACCAGTTTTTACGGTTAAGTCAGCCCAACCATCCCAGTCACTCTCATCCATACCATCTTCGATCGATAAGATAGGAAAGCGCTCTGTTAAACCTTTTAAATAATCTGCAAACTCAGAGGCGTTGAATTTTTTACCTTCACCGGCCAAGTCATAGACACCGTCTTTATAAAACTCAGAAGCAGCGCAATCCAATGCCAAAGTCACGTCTTTACCTAACTCATAGCCAGCGTTAGCTACGGCTTCCGCAATCGCCTCTAAAGCACCTTCATTGGACGGTAAGTTAGGTGCAAAACCCCCTTCATCGCCAACGGCTGTATTTAAACCACGGCCTGACAATACTTTTTTTAGTGCATGAAAAATTTCAGCACCTACGCGCAATGCTTCGGCAAATGTTGGTGCCGCAACAGGCTGAACCATAAACTCTTGAATGTCTACATTATTGTCGGCGTGCTCACCGCCATTCACAATGTTCATCATGGGGACAGGCATGCTGTATTGCCCTGGCGTGCCATTAATATCAGCAATGTGTGCATATAAGGGCACTTTTTTAGCGATTGATGCCGCTTTAGCCGCTGCCAAAGAAACCGCCAAAATAGCATTGGCGCCTAACTTTTCTTTGTTTTCCGTACCATCGGCATCTAACATGATTTGATCAAGTTCACGCTGAGCAGTGACATCTTTACCCATCAATAAGGGCTTAATCATATCATTCACATTGGCAACAGCCTTTAACACGCCCTTACCCAAGTAACGGCTTTTGTCGCCATCACGCAACTCTAATGCTTCGCGAGAACCCGTAGAAGCGCCAGAAGGTGCGCTCGCAGCACCCACCGCACCACACGCCAAAACAACTTCAGCCATCACGGTTGGGTTACCGCGTGAATCTAAAATTTCAAAACCTTTAATGTCAACAATGTTACTCATTAGAGCAAGTCTCCGTTCGTTGTGGGTAAATCTATGGGTCAATCTTATGGGGTATTCGCCGTCAACAGCCATTCAATCATGACTACGCCATCAATCAATCACCAAGGGCTCTTGCGATTTAATTAGATCATCAAGGGCTTTAATTTGCGCCAAAAAAGGCGCTAGCTTCTCTAGAGGCAAAGCACTTGGGCCATCGCATTTAGCCGCATCAGGGTTAGGATGTGCCTCTAAAAACAAACCGGCCAAGCCCACCGCCATGCCTGCGCGCGCCAGCTCAGCCGTTTGGCTACGCCGCCCACCCGAAGCCGCACCAAAGGGATCGCGACACTGTAGCGAATGAGTAACATCGAAAATAATCGGCGCTTGAGCACAGCTGTCTTTCATCGTTTTAAAACCCAGCATATCGACGACGAGATTGTCATACCCCATACAGCTGCCGCGCTCGCATAAAATAATCTTCTCGTTGCCGCACTCGGCAAATTTCTCGACAATATTGACCATTTGGCCAGCACTCAAGAACTGTGGTTTTTTAACGTTAATCACCGCGCCGGTTTTAGCCATTGCCTCAACCAAGTCGGTTTGACGAGCTAAAAAAGCGGGTAATTGAATCACATCGCACACTTCGGCAACCGGTTGTGCTTGATACACCTCGTGAACATCGGTAATGACCGGCACCTTAAAGGTTTCTTTCACTTCTTGAAAGATTTTTAAGCCTTCTTCCATGCCAGGACCACGATACGAGTGTACCGAAGAGCGATTAGCCTTATCAAATGACGCCTTAAAAACGTAAGGGATACCCAATTTTTGAGTCACCTCTACGTAAGCCTCAGCCGTTTGCATGGCTAAATCACGCGACTCCAACACATTCATGCCACCAAATAATACAAACGGTAGATCATTGGCTACCGAAATATCTTGGACTTTTATGATTTTGCTCGCGGTCATTACTGGTTGCCTTTCGCAGCGCGGTGCGCAAGCGCCGCTTGAATATAGCTAGTAAATAGAGGGTGGCCATCGCGCGGCGTCGAGGTAAATTCGGGGTGGAACTGACACGCCACAAACCACGGATGATCAGGGATTTCAACCACTTCAACCAACGCATCATCGGCTGACCAGCCGCCCACTTTTAAGCCCGCTTGACGCAACTGATCAATAAAATGATTATTCACTTCATAGCGATGACGGTGGCGCTCCACAATTACATCTTCGCCGTAAATAGCGCGCGTTCGGCTTTCTTTTTCTAAGCGACACTCTTGTGCACCTAGGCGCATACTACCACCGAGGTCGCTGCTTTCGTCGCGTGTTTCGGTATCGCCAGCGGCAGTCACCCACTCGGTAATTAAGCCAATCACTGGGTGCTTGGTCTTGGTATCAAATTCGGTACTGTTGGCATCTTCCCAGCCGACAACATTGCGGGCAAATTCAATCACCGCCGTTTGCATACCCAAGCAAATACCTAAATAAGGAATACCGTTTTCACGAGCATGACGCACCGCCATTAATTTACCTTCTAAGCCACGGCGGCCAAAACCGCCAGGCACTAAGATGGCATCAACGTTATCGAGTAATCCCAAACCTTTTTCTTCGACATCTTCGGCGTTAATATATAACACATTAACTTTAGTTTTGGTGTGTATGCCGGCATGGCTTAACGATTCATTGAGCGACTTATAGGCATCTAACAACTCCATATACTTACCGACCATCGCAATAGTCACTTCGTGTACGGGGTTAAGTTTACGCTCAGCGACCCAATCCCACTCAGCTAAGTGAGCCGGCTCTGCGGTTAAACCAAATTTATCTAATAGTATTTGATCAAGGTGATAGCTTTGCAAGTGATGCGGAATGGAATAAATCGTTTCCACGTCGGGTAAAGGAACAACCGCTTTTTGTGCTACATTGGTAAAGAGTGCTATTTTGCGCAACGAGTCATCGTCAATCAGCGTTTCTGAACGGCATAACAACACATCAGGCTGCAAACCAATAGAGCGAAGCTCTTTAACAGAGTGCTGAGTAGGCTTTGTTTTGGTCTCGCCTGCGGTAGCGATATAAGGCACTAAAGTTAAATGCATTAATGCACAGCGCTGACTACCCAGCTCTACAACCAATTGGCGAACAGACTCCAAAAAGGGTTGTGACTCAATATCGCCCACCGTACCGCCAATTTCGACCATTGCAACATCATAGCCCGCACCACCGGCCATAATACGACGCTTAATTTCGTCAGTAATATGCGGAATAACTTGTACCGTCCCACCGAGATAGTCTCCGCGACGCTCTTTACGTAAAACAGTCTCGTAGACTCGGCCTGTGGTAAAGTTATTTTTGCGTGTCATATTGGAGCGAATAAAGCGCTCATAGTGCCCTAAATCCAAATCGGTTTCGGCACCATCTTCTGTAACAAAGACTTCACCATGCTGAAAAGGGCTCATGGTGCCTGGGTCAACATTGATATAAGGATCGAGCTTAAGGATGGTCACTTTTAGGCCGCGCGCTTCAAGCACTGCAGCTAAAGATGCAGACGCAATACCTTTACCCAATGACGAAACAACGCCACCGGTAACAAATACAAATCGAGTCATTAGACGCCTTGTGATAGTCGGGTCGCTTGTTGTGCACAAGCATAAATTAACGGGTTGCCTCGATCAGCCGGTCTATAGCAATGATGCTGTAAACACAAGACACAATCAGACTGTGAGACAAAAATAGCGAAGCGTATACTTTCAATGGGCCTTACCTTCTGCCTAGCCGATAAACACTGGTAAAAGGCAAAGCAAAATAGACCACAAAAAGCGCCCGCTTGGATGGGACGGCAGATTACCAGATTTAGCTTAGCGCCTCAATTGATTGCATCGAATATTCCCATGCAATATTGCATTCACGCTCGGCCATACCTACTAACTGAGCTGTTTTTTCAAAACCGCAATCGGAGTGACTGCCACCGCTGTGCCGCCCCTCGGTTTAATGAGACATTCACGCCAACCTTTACTGGTGTAGTAGGCTTTAGACGATTGCGTATACAAATACATTTCCATGTGCCCCAAGTCGCGCGCTTGAGCCTCAACAGCCTGCAGTAATGCGCTACCAATACCTAATCCACGCGCCGTAGGGGTTACAAATAAATTACTCAACCATAGCGCATGATTGAGCTCAAGCGAAGCCAAAGGGCTCGCGCTCGCTAAACGCGCCATACTGACGCAACCCAATACAGGTTGCGTATCGCTTTTGCTCTCTTTGGCTATCAGTGTTAACGGAACGGCCGAGGGCGCTAAATGCTCCTGCAATTGAATACGCCTCAAGCCATAAGCTTCAGCGGGATTTTGAATGGTATTTTTACGCTGCTTAAGCCATTCAGCGTGCAGCCACAACAGTACAGTATCTAGCTGCTCTGGCTCCTCGCGCAAATCAAAACAATAGCCCTGCCAGCGCCTGTGCAATTACGTAATCTCTTCGCCATGCGCTTGCTTATCTGCATGATAAGAAGAGCGCACCAGGGGGCCGCACGCGGCATGCTTAAAGCCTAACGACTTTGCGTAAGCCGCATATTCATCAAACTCGGCCGGTTCCACATAGCGCTTGACGGGCAAGTGATCGCGCGATGGCGACAAATACTGCCCAATCGTTAGCATATCAATATCATAGTCACGCATTGTTTTGAGCACATCAAAGATTTCTTCTTTGGTTTCACCAAGCCCTACCATTAACCCTGACTTAGTCAACACATCAGGGCGTAATGCTTTATATTTTTTTAGTAGCTCTAAAGACCACTGGTAATTCGCACCTGGTCGCGCCTCACGGTAAAGCCTTGGCACTGTTTCCAAGTTGTGATTAAACACATCCGGCGGCTCAGCAGCCAAAATGTCTAACGCAACATCCATACGCCCTCTGAAATCAGGCGTTAATATTTCCATTTGAATATTGGGCGATAAGATACGCGCCTCACGAATACAGTCGGCAAAGTGTCCTGCACCACCATCGCGCAGATCATCGCGATCAACGGATGTAATCACGACATACTTTAATGCCATATCTGCAATAGCACGCGCCAAATTAACAGGCTCTTCGGTATCGAGTGGGTTAGGCTTACCGTGGCCTACGTCGCAAAAAGGGCAGCGGCGCGTACAGATATCACCCATAATCATAAAGGTGGCCGTGCCGCCACTAAAGCATTCGCTCAAGTTAGGGCAGTTGGCTTCTTCACACACCGTTGAAAGCTTGTTTTTGCGGAGCATGCTTTTAATGCGCTGCACTTCAGGTGAGGCCGGTATGCGCACACGAATCCAATCGGGCTTACGCAAAGGCGCATCGGACGCAATCACCTTCACAGGGATCCGCTCAACTTTATCAGCATCGCGGAGCTTTTCACCTTGGGCAATACGGCGGGTGCGCTTTACGGGGTCAAACTGTTCGGTCATATCTACCTCTAACTCTGGTCATTGCCAGTATTAACAATCATTGCTTTAGGCTGTAGTCAGGCTGCCAGCACTTTGGCAAAATATACGGTGGTTCACACAGCGTACGCTTGTAACTGAGCCAGCAAACAAGCCACGTACTGCTTTTTAATACGCTCAAAAAACGCAGCGGGTGCAAGCGTTGAGTCATGCGGTAAAACATCGACAATTTGGGTCATGGGCATCGCGGCATAACCACAAGGGTTGATACCCAAAAAAGGCGACAAGTCCATCGCAACATTAATGCCCACACCGTGAAAGCTGCACCCCCCTCGCACCCTCAGACCCAATGAGGCTATCTTGGCATCAGCCACATACACACCCGGCGCATCGGCTTTAGCCGCAGCATCAATACCCAACTCAGCCAAACACGCAACCACGCTGTTTTCAATTTTAGTCACCAACTCGCGCACTCCGAGTTTTTTACGCTTTAAATCAAGGAGCGGGTAAACCACTAGCTGGCCCGGACCATGATAAGTGACTTGCCCACCCCTATCGGTTTGAACAACAGGAATTGCTCGTGTGGAAGGGCTGTTGAGAATATGCTCAGGCTTGCCAGCTTGTCCCTGAGTATAAACAGGCAAGTGTTCGACACACCATATCTCATCCTGCGTATCTGCATCGCGCTGAGCGGTAAAATCGCGCATCGCTGACCATACTTGACTGTATTCCATCACCCCTAAGTCTTTGACGATGGCGGGTGTGCGCACGAGGTTATCACTTGACAACTCTGCCATCACAACACCATTTTAACAAAGCTAAGATCTTTAAGCTCTGCGTGCAAGCGCTTAAGTTGCGGCTCGCCGGTGGCGACTATTTTGACCGTTAAAGAACTAAAGCGGCCATTGCGACTAGCGTTTAGAGGTGCCGGTTTACCGCAAATATCGGCATGCTTCAACAGCACCGCCAGCACCTCTTTTTCGAATTCTACAAATGCATCCCCTAACACTTTAATTGGGTAATCCGGACACGGAAACTCAATCAACGGACGCGGTCCATTCTCTACACTCATGCCAATAAACCCTGAATCAATAATATTAAACTGTCCCACAAACGCGCCAAAAAGCCCGCCTGCTCTACATCGTGCAACGCCACTAATTCGCCGCGGTATAAAACATCACCATTAAAGGCAATAGACAACTTGCCCATCACCTCCCCCTCTTTAATGGGGGCTTTGATTGTTTTTGCGACCTCAGTGGTTAGCTCGAGTTTATCTTCGCTGCCACGCGGTACAGTTAAGGTGAGGTCCTCTTGCACACCTAAAGCGAGCGTATCCGTTAAGCCCTGCCAAATATGACTGTCTATAAGTGACTGATCAGCCTTAACCACCGTGTGAGTGGTATAATATCTAAAGCCATAAGATAGAAGCTTTTGCGACTCGACAGCACGCGCCTCTTTTGAGCGAGTGCCCAAAACGACGGAAATCAAGCGCATTCCTTCTTTTTTAGCTGTAGCAACCAAACAATAGCCCGCCGCTTCAGTGTGGCCTGTTTTTAACCCATCAACACTGGCATCGCGGAACAATAAGCTATTGCGGTTATCCTGTTTAATACCGTTGTAGGTAAAGCTTTTTTCGGCATAAATACCATAGTGCTCTGGGTGATCATTAATGGTTGCTTGCGCCAATAACGCCAAATCGTTTGCAGTGGTTAAATGCCCTTCTGCAGGCCAGCCGGTGGCGTTCATAAAATGCGTGTTTTGCATACCCAGTAACGTAGCCGTTTGATTCATCACATCGGCGAAAGCCCCTTCACTACCAGCAATATGCTGCGCCAACGCAATAGAGGCATCATTACCCGATTGAATAATGACACCACGCAGCAAATCAATCACATCGACTTCGCTACGCGGCTTTAAAAACATGGTCGAACCACCACTCGAGGTGCCGCCTCGACGCCATGCATCATCAGTCACATAAACCTTGTCTTGCTCACCTAGCTCACCACGTACAATCTCTTCCGAGACAATATAGCTAGTCATAATTTTAGTGAGACTCGCCGGCGGTAGTTGCTCATCGGCATTTTGCGCAACCAAGATATGGCCAGTATTAGCATCCATAAGAACGTAGGCTTTCGCAGCCACCTGCGGAGGCTTAGGAATAATAATAGTGCGCGCGGCAGCGTGCTGTACGCTACCTACAGCACCGACACAAAAAACAAAGGCACCCAAGATCGCTTTGCACCGTACACTGTTTACAATCATGCTTTTTAAAATCATATTTTTTAAAATCATGGCTAGCTTTAGCATCCGCTGTTAAAAGCGCACAATTATAACAGCTTTACACATTAGCGATGGCGCGATTAAGCCGTCATAAAGCATTTTCTGACTCACTCCAGCTCGCGCAAGGCAAGATATACACTCAACTCAGAGCCCTGAGCGACCTTGAATGTGAATGCCTCTGTATCACAGGCGCTTAAAGTTGTATAAAAAATCCAAAAATGGCAATGTTGGGCTAAATTTATCAGCATGAGTCCACTAGACTCGTAATCGCTATTAATAGAACGCTAGCCATAATAACCTGAATAAACAAAAATCTTATAGGCGGCAATTCTTATTCAACCAGCCTTTACAATAGAACCAGGATATTTGAGCCGCTTCGAGTATTTAACCTATAGTTCGAGTATTTAACCTATAGCACGCAAGTACTGCTTTTTTTGAGCTCACCGCTTGCCATGTGAGTTTTTCTGTATACAATAAAATACTGTATAGCTAACCAGTACCCCTATTCATACTCTTACACGGGAGAGACCATGCGAAAACTCACCGCAAGGCAACAGCAAGTTTTTGATGTTATTAAAAGCCACATGGAAGAGACCGGCTGCCCGCCAACCCGTGTTGAGCTAGCCAACATACTCGGCTTTCGCTCGGCCAATGCCGCAGAGGAGCACATTAAAGCACTCGCACGTAAAGGGGCTATTGAGATTATTGAAGGTGCCTCACGTGGTATACGCTTACCCGAAGAAGCCCGAGGCATTCCCATTGTAGGCCGTGTAGCCGCGGGCAACCCTATACTGGCGCAAGAACATATTGAAGATTATGCCGCTATACCGCAGTCGTTTTTTAAGCCTTCGGCCGACTACCTTCTTGAGGTAAAGGGCATGAGCATGAAAAATGCAGGGATTCTAGATGGTGACTTGCTGGCGGTACGCGAGGCAAAAACAGCCAAAAACAACGATATTGTGGTCGCACGCATTGATGACGAAGTCACGGTTAAACGCTACCGGCGCGAAGGAAATTGCGCCACGATTCAGCTACTCCCCGAAAACCCAACCTTTGATGTCATAGAAGTCGATTTACGTGATAGCCAATTTGCCATAGAAGGCATAAGTGTAGGCGTCATTCGCCGAGGATAATATTATGCAGGCTCTTTTACTCTCTGGCAGCCCATCGACTCAAAACCGCCAAGGCTATATTAGTGAAATCATCGTTGCGGGCAATGCACTAAATCACACCCAAACTGATATCACGTTTGCAATGCTGGCGCACCTTAGCCATCAATACAAAAAGCCAGAAAGCGCAGGGCAATGGCTAACCTGGATATGCCCCACCGGCCTTGGAAAAGAAGCCTTACAGCGATTTGATTTTGATGTGCTAGGCTTGCGTATTTTGCAGCCTAAGCAAGCGCCCGAAATACCCCGATTAATGGAAAGAGCACTCGCCGCAGGTAACAGTCATACAGTCGTTGTACACTGTCAAGCTATTAGCCACAAGCGACTGGCTAGGTTAGAACGTGCGGCATCTCAGGGGCGATGCAATGGCTTGATTATTCGCCCTCAGTAGCGCATATACAAAAGCCCTGTAAAGCACCTAGCATATTGCAATGATACTTGTTATATGCATTTTTGAGTAGGTTATCAGTGCCACATAGCAGTGATTTAACACTGACAAACCTCTAAGGTAAGCACCCCCCACATACTCAGGCTGCCATTACTGGATGTGCGGGGGTGTTTTTTTGAAATACTCAACTCTCACTAAAGCCGCACTTCAATACCGCGCTCAGCCATATACTGCTTCGCCTGGGGCACGGTATATTCACCAAAGTGGAAAATACTCGCCGCCAACACAGCGTCAGCCCCACCGCGCTCAACGCCATCGACTAGATGCTGCAAATTACCCACACCGCCACTCGCAATCACCGGCACGCTCACCGCATCACTGATAGCACGCGTGACACCCAAGTCAAAGCCTTGCTTAACACCGTCGTTATCCATACTGGTTAATAAAATCTCACCAGCGCCCAGCTCAACCATTTTTACACCCCACGCCACTGCATCAATGCCAGTAGGTTTGCGACCACCATGGGTAAATATTTCCCAGCGCGCCGCCTCATTGGGGCCACTGACTTTTTTGGCATCAATCGCCACAACAATGCATTGCGAACCGAATTTATCCGCCGCTTGCTGCACAAAATCAGGATTAAACACGGCCGCCGAGTTAATACTCACTTTATCGGCCCCTGCATTCAGCATATTGCGAATATCCACTACCGTGCGGATACCACCGCCAACGGTCAAGGGAATAAATACCTCTGAGGCAATAGCCTCAACCGTATGAATAGTAGTATCGCGCGCTTCATGGCTGGCAGTAATATCAAGAAAAGTGATTTCATCTGCACCTTGCTGATTGTATTTTTTCGCAATTTCAACGGGGTCGCCAGCGTCGCGAATGTCAAGAAATTGCACGCCTTTCACCACGCGGCCTTTATCAACATCTAAACAAGGAATAATGCGCTTTGCCAATGCCATAATTAGCCCGCCTTCTGATCACATAACATTTGCGCTTGCGCTAAATCTAACGTGTCTTCATATATAGCGCGACCAGTAATTGCACCGCAGATACCAGCACCCTCGTGACTGGCCGCCAATAATGCACTAATGTCATTGATATCCGTAATGCCGCCAGATGCGACAACCGGCAAGCTAGAAGCCTTAGCCATAGCCACCGTAGCTTCAACATTCACGCCTTGCATCATGCCATCGCGATCAATGTCAGTATATACAATGCTACTCACGCCATCTTGTTCAAAACGCTTAGCCAGCTCGGTCGCTTTCATATCAGACACCTCTGCCCAACCATCGGTAGCGACTAAGCCTTTTTTGGCGTCAAGACCCACAATGACATGACCGGCAAACGCCTTACACATATCGGTTACAAACTGGGGTTCCTTGACCGCTTTAGTACCAATAATGACATACTGAACACCCGCGTTTAAATAGTACTCAATAGTCTCGGCACTGCGAATGCCGCCACCGATTTGAATAGGAAGATGGGGATAGGCTTTTGAAATTTCAGTCACCACATCGCCATTAACAGGCTCACCGGCAAACGCACCATTAAGATCAACCAAGTGCAGTCGACGCGCACCTTGATCCACCCATTTTTTGGCCATACTCACAGGGTCGTCAGAGAACACCGTCGAGTCCTCCATTACGCCTTTACGCAAACGCACACATTTACCGTCTTTTAAATCGATCGCCGGAATAATTAACATTTTGATACCTTACACATTACGCCTGCCGAAAGCAGGCTAAAATCATTAAAATTTGCCATCCCATTCGGCAAAGTTTTTAAGCAGCTGCAAACCATTGGTATGGCTTTTTTCAGGGTGAAACTGCGCGGCAAAGACATTGTTTTGGGCAATAGCGGCGACAAAGTTGTGGCCGTAATGGCTTTGCCCTACCACCAAGTCGCTCTGCGGTGTCTGCACATAGTAGCTGTGCACAAAATAAAATCGCCCTTCGTCGTCTATATCGTGCCATAACGGGTGCGCTTGCTTTTGCTGCACTTGGTTCCAACCCATATGCGGCACTTTTAAACGCTCACCACTGTGCGAGCTTTCGTCACATATAAGGTTAAACCCTGGCGTACTCGCAAAGCCTTTCACCTCGCCCTCAAAGGCGCTAAGGCACTCGACACCGCCATTTTCTTCACTACTTTGCATTAGCGCTTGCAGCCCTACACAAATAGCCAACACCGGCTTACCCGAAGCCATTTCACGGGCAACAGCCTTGTCAAATCCACGATGTTTAATCTCAGCAACACAATCACGTATTGCACCGACCCCTGGAAATATCACACGATCAGCTTGGGCGATCGCTTGACTATCAGAAGTTACAATGACATCAGCCCTTGGCGCCACGTGCCTTACAGCACTAGCCACCGAGTGCAAATTCCCCATACCATAATCAATAATGGCAACTTGTGTACTACTCATTGGGCACTCTCATTAAAATTATCATCTATCGCGTATCACATACCACGCGGTTATTAGAGGGTTCCTTTAGTGGAGGGCATCGTATTCCCCATGCGCTCATCCACCTCTAACGCCATCCGTAATGCACGGCCAAATGCTTTAAAAACTGTCTCGGCTTGGTGATGGGCATTGTGCCCACGCAAGCAATCAATATGCACTGTCACTTTGGCATGATTGACAAAACCCTGAAAAAACTCCCAGAATAGCTCAGTATCAAAAGTGCCTATGCGCTTTTGTGTGAATGGGATATTCATGATCAGGCCTGGACGCCCAGAAAAATCAATCACTACACGTGATAGTGCCTCATCTAAGGGCACATAAGCATGGCCATAGCGATAAATCCCGCGTTTGTCACCCACGGCTTTATCAATAGCCTGGCCTATCGTAATACCAATATCTTCAACAGTATGATGGTCGTCAATATGTGTATCGCCCTTACAAAAAACCTCCAGATCAACCATGCCGTGGCGCGCAATTTGATCCATCATATGCTCTAAAAAAGGTACACCGGTATCAAAAACACCGGCCCCCTTTCCATCAAGGTTCAATGCAACGCTAATTTGAGTTTCAAGGGTATCTCGCTTAACACTCGCCGTACGGTCGGCCATGCTGACTCCAAAATAGTGATCTAAAATGATTAAAAGGGCACGATTATAGCGCTAGAGCCAGTCGCTGTCTTGAGTGTTTCACTAGAACTCTTTTGAAAACACCTTGTCTTGTACCTACGGAACTACATGCAAGGGTTATTTATGATCTCTCAAAAACGCCTCAAGAAAGAAATTCTCTCCTTTTTGCTTATGCTCGTCTTTGGTGCGAGCTTTTATTTTGGCATCCAAGCCCTGCAAAACTACAATGGTAAGCGCGCCTTTGCGAGCACGGGCTTAACGCCGCTCACCTTAGCAGAGGCCAAAACTAAAGCCGCCAAAGAGGGCAAGCCCGTTTTAGCTGACCTTTCCGCTTTTTGGTGTGGTTACTGCGTTAAGCTCGACAGAACAGTATTCAGTCAAGCTCGCGTCAAAGCACTGATAGATACGCATTATGTCTACGCACGTATTGACTCCGAGTCCGATGAAGCAGCCGGTTTTATGCAGCGCTACAACGCCACAGGTTATCCCACCTTAGTCATTATTCAGCCCGACGGTCGCTTAATTAAAAAACTGGATATCACCTTCGAGCCAGAGGCGTTTATTAGCCAACTCTAACGCGCACCTCAAGCCGCCTCCAAGCTGTTGCGTGCGCCATAAGGAATCAACGCTAACGACTCACTTGACACCGTGCATTCGTATGCACGCTTGCACGCTTTACAGGGTTTCTCTAGAGTGTCCCCTTTATATCGCGGTAACGGCATGTTTTGCTGTGCGACAAACCCCTACCTATAGAGAGTCCATCATGTACCCATATGTTGTCGCCGATATCGGCGGAACCAATGCCCGCTTTGCCCTTGTTACCGGCAAAAAAAGCAACCTCTACACCCTTGAGCATGTACACATTTTAAAAGGTCAAGATTACTCTAGCTTTGAAGAGGCCTTACGCGCTTACCTGGCATTGGTTGATGTTAAACCTACCGCCATGTGCGCCGCCATTGCAGGGCCTGTATTAGGTGACTACATCCAAATGACCAACTTGTCATGGGGGTTTTCGTGCAAAGCTGTCGCCGAGCAGTTTGGTTTTGAGGCGTTCACTGCCATGAACGATTTTGCCGCAGTCGCTGCAGGCATCCCTTTAATGGGCGAAGATGACTTAACCACCTTGAAAACCGGTGCCCCTAAAGCAGGCGCAAACAAAGCTGTCTTTGGCCCGGGTACAGGCTTAGGCGTTGCCGGCGTCATCAATCATAACCATCAATGGCTACCTAATCCCTGTGAAGGCGGCCATATCAATATTGCTCCGAGTTCCGCATTCGAAGCGGAGGTGATTAAAGCGGCGATCGGTCATTTAGGGCATGTTTCTGCCGAAGCCTTTCTTTCAGGCCCCGGTCTTGTGAACCTCTACAAAGCTATTTGTGAAGTAGAAGGCAGTACACCCTATGCCTATGAACCTAGTGATATTTCCACCAAAGCTATCGACGGTAGCGATGCCACCTGCGTAACCACTCTAGAGACTTTTTGTAGTTTTTTAGGCAGCTTTGCTGGCAACCTAGCGCTCACTTATGGCGCAACAGGGGGCATTTATCTCGCCGGTGGAATTTTGCCACGCTTTACCGGCTTTGTACTCAACAGTGACTTTGCCGCCAAATTTGCTCACAAAGGCCCTATGAGCCCCTATGTCGAGAATATTCCTGCTTATTTGGTCACACACAACGAGCTGGCATTTAACGGCGCAGCCGCTTGGCTAGAGCAACAGCTCAAGGCATAGTGAGCAATTTAAAATAACGCGACCAAGGCTTGGCATGTCCGTAACGCTAATAATGACTTTGGCAAGGTCACCGTTAAATCGGTCGCTGACCACAAATAGCCGTCAAGCCAAACAGCAGTGGAGTCACACAAGATATCCACTGTTGTTTTTAAGCTCGCATCGCATTTCACAGCACAAAAGCAGGTAAGTTCGCGCAATTGGCGTCCAAAGCCACCTTCAAATTCATTAGTCGCCGCATTGTGCCCCACAACAGCTAAAGGGCCAGTATAATCGTCAGCTTTTGTTTGATGGATACTCAACGTGCCAAATCAAGGGCAAGCCTCGCAATACAATGTCACTCCAACGTTTAAACCTTTACGCATCGCACTCGTGGGGTACCGCAGCGCCCCGCATGTAGGCGGGCAAGGCATTTATATACGCCACTTAGCCACCGCACTCAAAGCCTTAGGGCACCATGTGAGTGTTATTTCTGGCCCTCCGTACCCCGCACTGCCTAGCCATATCCCGCTAATTGCATTACCGAGCCTAAATCTCTATGAGCATCACAACCCACTTATCGCATTGCGCCCTAAACACTTTAAGCATCTAAGTGACTTGTACGAATGGTGGGGGAAAATGACTGGGCATTTTGCTGAACCCTACAGCTTTGGTCGCAGGCTAGCGCAATACCTTAAAGTGCATCGCCAAGATTACGATATTATTCACGACAACCAAACCTTGTGCTATAGCTTACTCAAGCTCCCCTTACCCGTAGTTGCAACGGTACACCACCCGATTACCCGCGATCGTGATCACGCGATCGAGACCGCCAAAAATAGATGGCATCGCTGGGGTACTCGACGGTGGTACAGCTTTTTAAAGATGCAACAAAAAGTCACCAAGCAACTGCCCAGTGTGGTGACCGTATCATCATCGTCGCAACAAGATATTGAAGCGTGCTTTGGTCGACCGAGCCAGCAAACACAGGTAATCTTTAATGGCATTGATACCGCTTTTTTTTCACCGCAACAATACCGTGTTAAGCGCGAGCAAGAACTCTTAGCCACCTGCTCATCTGATCAGCCGGTCAAAGGCTTTAGCGTGCTACTTGATGCCTACGCACAATTGCTTAAAAGTAAGCCTACACTGCTACTTAAAGTGATCGGCAAGCTCAACCCCAAAGGCGCTAACGCGCAAAAACTCAAAGCCTTAGGGCTAGAAAACAAAGTTCAGTTTGTTAGCGGCCTGAGCGACAAAGATATGGTCATTGCCTATAACAAAGCGACCGTTTTTGTATGCCCATCACTGTATGAAGGTTTTGGCTTGCCTATTGCCGAAGCTATGAGCTGCGCAACAGCGGTTGTCACGAGTGATGGTGGCGCATTAGCTGAAGTTGCTGGCGACGCCGCCTTAGTCGTACCTGCGGGCAATCCCAAGGCGCTCGCGCACGCAATTGCGCAAGCACTTGATGACGAAACACTGCGTCATACCCTCGAACAAAAGGGCCGCGCACGGGCTGTAGAAATGTTTTGCTGGCACAGCGTCGCCAAACAATACGCCGCGCTTTATCATCAAACTATCGCAGCACAAACAGCCGCATCCACACAATCTAGTACACCACCAACACACACGGAGCAACACTAGTGGAAACGATCAACATCGGTGCACTGACGCTCCCTCAAAACGCTAAAGTCCTGGATTTAGGCTGCGGCGAAGGCCGGCACTGCCACGCACTGGCTTGGCATCACCCGCACTGCCAAGTGGTTGGGGTTGACCTCAATCCACGCAATCTACGCATAGCACAAACGCGAGGCCAGGCCTTTTTTAGTGCGCAAAATCTCACCGCCGACATCAGCTATCCCTGTGCCGACGGCACCCAATTACCGTTTAGCGACGCTAGCTTTGATGCCGTTATCTGTTCCGAAGTGCTCGAGCATATTCCAGATTATCAGGCCTTTTTAGCCGAAATAAACCGCATTATCAAACCCAAGGGTTTGTTCTTGGCCAGCGTACCTCGGGCGTGGCCCGAGCGCATTTGCTGGGCACTCAGCGCACCTTATCACGAGGTAGAAGGCGGGCACGTGCGCATTTTTAATGGGAAAAAACTAGCCAATACCATTCAGCAACTGGGCTTTACACAAACCCAGCGCTACTATGCTCACGCACTCCACAGTCCCTACTGGTGGCTGCGGTGTTTATTTTGGCGCTGGGGCGAAGACGCTTGGCCGTGCCGCATGTACCATAAATTATTAGTCTGGGACCTCATCAAAAAGCCCAAATTCACACGCGTACTCGAGCAATGCTTAAACCCTGTCATGGGCAAGAGCGTTGTGTGGCACTTTATTAAATCATCACCTACGCCCCGATCACCTACGCCCCAATCAACGACGACTTCATCGACGATTGCATCACCCGCCAACACCTTACCTAATGGCTCAAAATACGAAAAGAACACTAAGGACGCGCACCTTGCTTAAGCTTGCCAGCCCACCACTCGATTTAACACTTACGGCCCACTACATCAAAAGCCTGCAGCGATCAGACGGCGCCATTTTATGGAACACCAACGATAAACTCGACCCCTGGGACCACGTAGAGGCCGCTATGGGGTTGACCGTAGCAGGCCACCACCGCGAGGCCAAAAGCGCTTATCTATGGCTTGCTAACAATCAACTCGATGACGGCAGCTGGCACGCGACTTACTTTCTACCTGCCAACCCCTCTGCTCACCAACAAGCCCAGGCGCATAGCGGTAAAGAAACCAATTTTATCGCTTATGTAGCGACCGGTGTTTGGCATTATTTTTTAGCCACAAACGATCGTGATTTTTTAACGCAGCTATTTCCTGTTATACAAAAAGCGTTGAATTTTGTCCTGCGATTCCAAACACCTTTTGGTGAAATTTGCTGGGCCGTTGATAAACACAACAACCCCGAACCCGATGCTTTAGTGACCGCTTGCAGCTCCATTGCGCGATCTCTAGAGTGTGGTATTTTAGCTGCGCAAGCCCTAGGGCAAGACTGCGCGCCCTGGCAAACCGCGTGGCAGGCACTGACCACAGCACTCACCACAAAGCCTGAGCGCTTTGATCGCACATGGCCCAGTAAGCAGCGCTTCGCCATGGACTGGTATTACCCCATTTTAGCCGGGCTATACACACCGCAAGATGCACAAGCCATACTGGCTAGGCGCTGGCAAGAGTTTGTAGAACCTAAACTAGGCTGCCGATGTGTGAGCGATGAGCCATGGGTCACGATGGCCGAAACCAGCGAGCTGGTTATGGCATTAGTCGCCGCCAACGACCTTCAAACAGCCAAAACACTCTTTGCAACCTTGCCTCAATGGCAGCAAGCCGATGGCGGTTTTATCACCGGCTATGTCTTTAAAGATGACCTTATATGGCCAGATGACAAAACCAGTTGGACAGCCGGTGCCGTATTGCTCGCAGCCGATGCAATTTTTAAACTAACGCCGGCTGCACATATTTTTACTCAAGCAGGCAGTGCTCATACTCGCTAACACACAGCGTTTACTTTATTGGTATTGAGCTTCTTAGTCGTTTCAATGCGACCTTACGTAATAATTGGCGTGTTGTGATCTAAAACAACTCAAGGACTTGAATAGCCGGTGCGTGTTAAGTAATCTGCCAAACACATTACAATAAGGATCTCTTATGAGTCGCTCATTTCCCAACACCCGTATGCGCCGCAACCGTTTTAGTGACTTTTCACGCCGCTTAGTCCGCGAAACCCACTTAAGTGCCAACGACTTTATTTTTCCGGTATTTGTGATGGAGGGCACCAATAAGCGCGAAGCCATTGAGTCTATGCCGGGTATATTCCGCATGACAATTGACGAGCTTGAGCGTGAAGTCGAGGAGCTATTAGCGCTGGGAATACCAGCCATTGCCCTTTTCCCAAAAGTGGGCGATGACGCCAAAGACTTAACAGGCAGTGCCGCATTTGATGACAATGGCCTAGTACCGCGCACTGTGCGCCGCATTAAAGCTCGCTTCCCTGAAATGGGCATTATTTGTGATGGCGCACTGGACCCTTATACCACCCACGGCCAAGACGGTATTATTGATGATAGCGGATATGTACTCAATGATATCACTGTTAGCGCACTCCAAAAACAAGCCATTGTCTGCGCGGCTGCGGGTGCCGATGTCATTGCCCCCTCCGACATGATGGATGGCCGAGTCGCCGCGATCCGTCAAAGCCTTGATGATGCGAGTTTCATCAACACCCAAATCATGGCTTATTCGGCTAAATATGCTTCAAGCTATTACGGGCCCTTCCGCGATGCTGTGGGCTCGGCCGGCAATTTAGGTAAAGGCAACAAAGCCACCTACCAAATGGACCCTGCCAATAGTGATGAAGCCATACACGAAATCGCCCTCGATTTACAAGAAGGTGCTGATATGGTGATGGTCAAGCCCGGCATGCCTTATTTAGATATTGTACGCCGCGTAAAACAAGAGTTTGGCGCACCGACGTTTGTTTACCAAGTGAGCGGTGAATATGCCATGCATAAACTAGCCATCGATAAAGGCTATTTAAGCGAAGCTGTGATATTAGAGTCATTAATGTGTATCAAACGCGCTGGAGCCAATGGTATTTTGACATATTTCGCAAAAGACGCCGCTAAAATGCTACAAAAACCGTAACGCGAAAAAGGCCCTGTAGTATGACTACAGGGCCTTTTCAAAACAACAATCGCCTACTGGGTTATCCGTTAGCGCTTAAGGCAAACGCCCTAAAACCCGATCAATTTTTATCAAGCGCAGGACTATAAACTACTGAGCAATTCCCTAACCGCAGCCACATGCCGACGGCTAACAATAGGCTTAAACACCGTGCCCTTGAGTTTTAACTCATACTGGCCAGAGGGTAAACGCTCTAGCTTTTCAATATTTTTAATGGCTACTAGTGCATTGCGGTGCACACGCACAAAACCACGATCAAACTCATCTTCTAGCTCTTTCAGTGTATCGTCAATCAGAGTATCACCTCCGGCGTGCATAATCGTGACGTATTTTTGATCGGCCATAAAACAAAAAATATCATCGATAGGCACAAGTTCTACGCCACGGCGTGTTTTAGCAGCAATATTTTTACGCTGATTAGGATTAGGCTCTTTGAGTTTTGCACGCTGCACTTTATTAATGCGGCTCGCTTTGGCAAGCGCCAGCTCAAGCTGATCTTGCCTTAGCGGCTTTAACAAATAGCCAACCGCCAACGTATCAAATGCCTCTAGTGCATATTCATCGTAAGCCGTGCAAAATATCACCGCCGGCGGCTCTTCAAGCTCGGCAATCGAGCGAGCGGCGCCTAAACCATCTTCGCCCGGCATACGGATATCCATAAGCACAATATCCGGATCCAGTGCTTCGATAGATTTTAGTGCCTCAATGCCGTTTTGCGCTTCACCCACGACCTCATAGCCGTCTATCCGTTCGATCATTCGCACTGCGCGCTGACGCGCTAGTAATTCATCATCAACAACTAAGACCTGTTTCACAGTCACCCAATCCTTTTGTTAAATGTTGCCTTGTTACTGTAAAGAACCTAGTAAGCAGGAAAAAATCCAGCCCGTAGGCTTTAAAGCCAAACTTATCCTCTAAACGCAAAACCCATGATTCAAAACACATAGAATATAGAGTCTACCCTTAGTATCAAATTACCGAGTAACAAGAGTGTTATATTTAGTTTAGCCCAGCTTTAAGCTTTAGCGTGTTTTTTCGCTACAGTAATTGGTAACTGTAACTGCACACTAAAACGCCCCGCTTGAGCCACAATAAATGTGCGTGCTCTAGAGCCATAATAAGCTTCAAGTCTGCGCTTCATGTTCTCCATGGCGATGCCATTTCCCTGCGTTTTTCGGCCACTAGGCTGCACTTGCGGTACAGGGTTAGAAACGGATAAGCTCACCTCGCCACCCTCAACGTGCACATCAACATCAACCACACCGCCTTCTTGTAAAGGCTGCACTCCATGGTAAATCGCATTTTCGACTAACGGTTGTAACAATAAGCTGGGCATATCCACACCTTCAATATTCCCCGCGATGTTCCAGTTTACCTTCAGGCGGTCACCCAAGCGCAGCTGTTCTATTCGACTAAATCGCTGACACAAATCCAACTCTTTACTCAGAGGAACCAAGCCGGGTTCACTTAAACTTGCACGGAATAAATCCGATAAATCTTCGATCATGCGCTCAGCTAGCTGCGGCTCAACCTCAATTAAACTGGCAATAGAGTTCATACTATTAAACAAAAAGTGCGGACGGATACGCGATTGCAACGCTTGGATACGTGACTCCAACTCAGACTGTTGCTGGTTGCGCAATTGTTGCTGTAAATAAAAATAACGCAATACCACACCAGCAAAAACAGCTGCAATAATAGTATTCGCATAAATAGTATGCCAACTCACAGGGCCTCCGCTAGACTGCACCCACACCCCTAGCGCACTAAATAATGCAGTGATGGCTAACACAATACAATAACTCACCCCCCCTGCAAGCTCGGGCGATTGCAGACGAAACCAGCTACGCAGCGGGCACAAGCACGCAGCACTCGCTAGGACAACCCACTGCACCATAATAGAGACCAGCCCAAATCGGTACCAATTTAAGCCTTTTTCACTAATGCCTGCCACCGTCAGAGCGATTGCTAAAAGCTCGCCAACAATGATCAAATGAAACACCGCTTGACCCGTGCATAAATTAGGCAAAAAGTCATGGCGCTTGAGTTTTAAAGGAGAATTCACTGTCATTTTTTCACTGTCTGTTCCGACTTGTTTTATAATGCTGCCACGACGTATTCATACATGCCTATTTATGCAGTCTAGCTCGAGCCGTGCAATTTAGCATGTCTTTCGCAAACAGCACTCACGCCTAAGTCGTCGCCCATTACTTTTTCTGCCTAACTATTGCACCTGCAAGCTTTAAAGAGACATATTATGAGCAACAAAGACACCACAGCACACAGCGCCTCCAAGACCAACAGCCAATGGGGCGGTCGCTTTAGCGAGCCCACAGATGCCTTCGTTCAGCGCTTTACTGCTTCTGTCATGTTTGACCAACGGCTGGCCAAGCAAGATATTCAAGGCTCTATTGCTCATGCCACTATGCTAGAAACCGCAGGCGTTTTAACCGCCGAAGAGCGCGATGCAATAATTAATGCATTAAGCGATATAGCCGCCGATATTGCCAATGGTCATTTTGCATGGAGCGTTGCACTCGAAGATGTGCATATGAATATCGAAAGCGAATTAACAAAACGTATTGGTCTCACCGGTAAAAAGCTACATACCGGTCGCTCACGTAACGATCAAGTCGCCACTGATATCCGCCTGTATTTACGTGATGAGATCGATGTAATCGCCACCGAGCTCACTCGTTTACAACAAGGTATTGTCGGTCTGGCTGAGCGCGAAGCAGCAACAATTATGCCCGGCTTTACGCATTTACAAACCGCTCAGCCGGTGACCTTTGGTCATCATTTGATGGCATGGTTTGAAATGCTCACCCGCGATTACACCCGCTTATTAGACTGCCGTAAACGCATGAACCAATCACCACTCGGTGCAGCCGCACTTGCAGGTACTACTTACCCCATTAATCGCGAATTAACATCTGAGCTTTTAGGTTTTGCACACCCTACGCGCAACTCATTAGATTCGGTGTCCGACCGCGATTTTGGTATTGAATTTTGCAGCTTTGCGGCCATTTTACTTACACACATGTCTCGCATGAGTGAAGAGCTTATTTTATGGACTTCAGCGCAATTTAACTTTATTGATCTGCCCGACCGCTTTTGCACCGGTTCATCGATCATGCCTCAAAAGAAAAACCCCGATGTTCCCGAGCTGGTACGCGGTAAAACTGGTCGTGTTAACGGGCATTTAGTGTCATTACTCACCCTCATGAAATCACAACCACTGGCTTACAACAAAGACAATCAAGAGGATAAAGAACCGTTATTTGATACCGTAGATACAGTACGCGACTGCTTGCGAGCCTTTGCCGATATGATTCCCGCCATCACCCCCAAAAAAGACAATATGCGCAAAGCCGCTATGCAAGGCTTCGCTACCGCAACCGACATGGCTGACTATCTCGTCCGTCAGGGCATTGCCTTTCGTGATGCCCATGAAATTGTCGGTAAATCCGTTGCTTATGGTATTGCACACAACAAAGATTTATCCGAGATGACGCTGCAAGAACTTCAGCAGTTCTCACCAAATATTGAACACGGTATCTTTGATGTGCTGACATTAGAAGGCTCAGTTGCCGCGCGTAATCATATCGGCGGAACGGCTCCTGAACACGTTATTCTTGCAGCCCAAAAAGCCAAAGCTGATTTGCTCACACGCTAAGTATTGACCAAGCTCGAATGATTGCACTCACGTATGACTCAGCACACGATATACGGCATCCGTGAGTACAATAACCAAGCATTCATTATCTTTTCGCCAACACGGTCAAAAAACAGCCAAAAAACTGGCACTAACGCAATGACTCCGACGCCACTTTATGATCTAATTGCGCCTCTCAATGAAACGCTATTAGAGATTGAGCTGCGCCAATGATAATGACTTCGGGCGCCTCACCTCACACAATGACAACCTAGCTGCACAACCTACAATAGGTACCCGCGTGACTATCGACGAAATCAATATTCCCCAAGCAACCTCATCAGACTTTGAATTAGTGTGCAAAAATACAGGTAAGGCTTACGCTTTAGCCGATGAGGTATTGATAGGGCAGGAACTTGATTGCACTATTCGACTTAAGTCTCCGCAAATTCGCCGCTACCACGCCAAGCTTAATAGAAGTGAAGATGGCTTGTTTTTAGAAGACCTCAACTCACAAAATAACACTTACCTCAACGGTTGCCGAATAGGCACAGGTGCCTGGGTGACACTAGGCGATGAAATCAATTTTAATGGCGCTAAATTTTTAATTAAAGCGCAAAACCTCTCAAAAACCGAACACACCCCGCGCACCTTTAGCGCCAGCCAGCGCCCACGCACCTCACAAAATACAGAGCGCGCATCGGCACCGGTTAAACACTCACCCATCGAGTTAAAGCCAGCCCCGAAGATACCCTTTTCTAATCAAGATGTTGTTGAAGCTACGCGAGCCTTAGAGGCGCGCGCCAAAGAGCGCTTACAACTGTATAAGCAAGAGGAATCAATACTCAACCCCGACTGGGAAGCCTTTATCGACAAGCGACAAAAGGTAGACCGCACCAGCTCTCGCGCCCAAGCAGACAATCCAAGTCGTGCAGCGCCAACCAGTGCCAAACCCACGCCACACAGACTAGCCAACGAGACGGTCAAAACCTCTGCAGCGCTCAAGCCAGCTGTAGGCGAGCCTCTCACCAAGCCTGCGGTCAAACCCAATGCCCTCTCAACTGCAACACCGCGATCAGCGCAGCCAACCAGCGCCAAGCCGATACCCCGCAAAAAAGCTCCCGCCGAAGCTGCTACTAGAGGCGCTCTTACTCAAACAGCGACCAATAAGCCCTCTATGACTCAACCCTCTATTACTAAGCCTGCTCATACGGCCGCCCCCATCAACACACCTTCGCCGCGCCTAAACGACAAAAACGACATCAGTAGTGCTAACAGTAATAAGAGCAACAATAGTGCAGCATCGCGCAGCATCACCTTGCCCAATATACAAGTGCCCGCTATTGAAGCCGCTAACGATGTTGCCCGCGAAACACCAACCCAGCCAGCAGCACACAAAAACACATCGGTCATCGCGAGTAGTGGTGATACCGGCAGTGGCCCTCGCTTAGTGGTACAAACAGCACCTACGCGCGGAAAGTGCTATCTACTAGCGCCTACCGACGCTAAAAAAGTCTGGACTATCGGGCGCGCTGACCATGCCGACCTTCAAGTCAGCGAAGAGGGCATCGACCTTATTCATGCACAAGTCGAGCTCACAGATGAGCACTACACTATTCGTACGACACGCAGCACCAACGGTATGCTAATCAACGATACTTTTAAAAACGAAGCCGCTTTAAAGGCTGGCGATAAAATTCAATTTGGCCGAATGGCTTTTGAGTTTCGCGCTGACTACCAAAGCACACCCATTGCTGAATCCGAGCCCAAACACAAAATTAATTATGGTTTACTCTTGGGCTCCTTAGTTGTACTCGGTGCTTTATTAATTGCCTTAACTCAAAGCCCTTTTTAGGTAAGACTATCTGTTTGATAGGCGCTAATGAGTCACTATTGGCTTAGCGCCATCGACTCGACTCCTTCTCGATAAACCCTTATAGTGCGCGTAAATTATTCTTCTTTTACTTTCGATCTATAGGCTTCCCGTTGATTTCTACCGCAAATATCACCATGCAATTTGGCAGCAAACCGCTGTTTGAAAATATCTCCGTAAAATTTGGCGATGGTAATCGCTATGGACTGATTGGCGCTAACGGGTGCGGCAAATCAACATTCATGAAGATATTGGATGGTACGCTCACCCAAACATCTGGTACGGTCAGTATTACGCCCAACGAGCGTATCGGCAAATTAAGCCAAGACCAATTTGCCTTTGAAGAGTATTCCGTTATTGATACCGTTATCATGGGTCACACCGAACTTTGGGCAGTCAAACAAGAGCGCGATCGCATTTATTCTTTACCCGAAATGAGCGAAGAAGATGGCATGAAAGTCGCCGAACTCGAAACATTATTCGCTGAAATGGATGGCTACAGTGCTGAGAGTCGTGCAGGTGAAATTTTATTAGGCGCGGGTATTGATTTAGCACTGCATTTTGGCCCGATGAGTGATGTTGCCCCCGGCTGGAAGCTGCGCGTATTACTTGCTCAAGCGCTATTTTCTGATCCAGATATTTTACTGCTGGATGAACCAACCAACAACTTGGATATTCACACCATTCATTGGTTGGAAGAGGTTCTTAATCAACGTAAAAGTACCATGATCATTATTTCGCATGATCGCCACTTTTTAAACTCTGTCTGCACTCATATGGCCGACATTGATTATTGCGACCTGCGTATTTACCCTGGCAACTATGATGACTTCATGACGGCCTCTACGCAGGTACAAGAGCGCCTTCAAAGCGAAAACGCTAAAAAGAAAGCGCAAATGGCCGAGCTTCAACAGTTTGTCAGTCGTTTTTCAGCTAACGCATCCAAAGCAAAACAGGCAAGCTCACGCGCCAAACGCTTAACAAAAATTAAGCTCGATGATATCAAACCCTCTAGCCGCGTAAGCCCTTATATTCGTTTCACGCAGGAGAAGAAACTACACCGCCAAGCGGTTACCCTTGAAAACCTTAGTCACGGTTTTGACGGTGAAACGTTGTTTTCGGGCGGGGATATCCTCTTAGAAGCGGGGTCACGGCTTGCCGTGATCGGCGAAAACGGTGCGGGCAAAACAACCTTTTTACGCTGCCTAATCGGTGACTTTCACGCCTCGAGCGGCCGCATACAATGGGCCGAAAATGCGACGATTGGCTATTGCCCTCAAGACAGCACTCGTGATTTTGATTGTGATAAAACGTTATTTGACTGGATGAGCCAATGGCGTAAACCGAATCATGACGATCAAATTGTACGCAGTACCTTAGGCCGGTTACTCTTTAGTGCCGATGACTTTAAGAAAAAAGTCCATGTGTGCTCAGGCGGTGAAAAAAACCGATTACTGTTTGGTAAACTTATGATGCAAGACACCAACATATTAATTATGGACGAGCCTACAAACCATTTAGATATGGAGTCCATTGAGGCGCTAAACTTAGCCCTCGAGCACTACGAAGGCACTCTTATTTTTGTAAGCCATGACCGTGAGTTTGTCTCTTCACTCGCCACTCGAATTATCGAAATCAAAGACAAAAAACTACATGACTTTCAAGGCTCTTATGATGAGTATTTAGCCAATGAAGAAGCGCTCGCGCAGTGACGCCATGGTGAGTGTCGCTACTCACCAAGCTGCCCAACCCCACCGAAAAGGTCATAATAGATGGCTTCAGCAGCCCAGTAAATAGTGCATTAGGCCCAATGCGGTGCCTCTAAATACGGTATCTCTAAATACGGTACCTCTAAAATAGGACTGCCGAATTCCAGTCATCTTAAATAGTGACTGCTTGGTTCTGAATAATGACTGTTTACTGCACCCTTAAACGATAAATATATTCCACCACATCTTTAATTTGCTGCTCGTCGAGCTCTTGCCCCCATACCGGCATTTGCGGCGAGCGGCCCATAATCCCCCCACCATAAGTAATAATTTTTTGCATATATGCTTTTGAACGCTTGCTTTTTATTAGATTCGCTGGTGGCGGTTCCGTGATCACCTTTGCCATACGGCCATCGCCCACACCTTTCTCGCCATGACAAAGCACGCAATTCGCACGGTAAATATCACCCCCTCGCTCACTGCTTGACCCTTTAGCCAAAACATCCGTCTCTGCCGCCTGTACATTCGTAACAGCCAAAGAAACACTTAAAGCCATACTTAAACAACATAACCTGTTTAAAAAAGCAGCTCGCACAAACAGTGTATTCACAATACAGCATACTGGATAATAAATAGTCGTCATTATTGCACCGTGATTGTCATAGTCATGTCCGGATGCACCGCGCACTCAACCTCAACCTCACCAGGGGCGTCAAATGTTACATCACGCGCAACACCTTGTGGATAAGAGCCTAAATCAAATAATTTGGCATCCGACAAACTAAACACATTATGAAAAAATGCATCTTCATTTTTAAAAGAAACCGTATCACCCACCTTGATCACTAATGCTTTTTGTGTAAAAGCTTTATTTTTTTGGCCGACTTCAAAGACCTCTGCGCACAAAGAGGTGGTGACACTCACACTACTCAAACAAACTATTAAGGTAAAAAACTTTAAACTCTTCATACAACATTCCCATAAATAGGTTACGTCATTAAGATAATAGCCATTACATGACATATGACGCGATTTAATGTAAAGGCAATTGCGGTAAAGTTACTTCAACAAATGGAGATTCTAGCGCTTGTAAAAAAGCTATAATATCCGCTGACTCCTGCGCAGTAAGAGTCAGCGCTTTTAGATTAGGCGAGACATTGGTTTTAACAACTCCACCAACAATATAATGCGTCATTACGGCATCTAGCGTCTTTGCCGAACCATCATGAAAATAAGGTGCTGTACGAGTAATTTCACGTAAAGTCGGTGTTTTAAATGCGCCTTTCATCATGCGAATAGGCTTTTCACTATAACGCCCTAAATCGGGATTTTCTTCACCAAAGGAAGCCAAGCCTAAATTATGAAAACCGTTATCAGTAAAGTTAGGCGCACTATGGCATACACTGCAATTTCCTTTATTAGGATCGACAAATAATTTAAAACCTCTAACTTGTTGCGCATTCATTGCCTTGCTATCGCCTTGTACCCAGCGATCGAAGTCAGAGTTACGACTAATCACTGTTCGTTCATAGCTCGCAATCGCCTTAGCAACCAGCTCCGGCGTTAGGGGCTGACCTGCGTAAGCATCGGCAAATGCCTGCTGATAACCTGTATTGGTTTTTAAAAAATCCAGTAAAACGGTGAGATCCATATTCATTTCTTGCTTTGCTGTGATTGGTCCTAACGCCTGCTCTTCTAAAGTTTTTTTGCGTCCGTCCCACATTTGAATAGGGTTATAACCGGTATTAATGACTGTTGGTGTGGCGCGCGCTAACATCTCGCTTTTAGCACCGCGCCCTGTTGGCAAGGCATCTCCCCAGCCTAAGCTTGGATGGTGACAACTGGCGCATGACATATTGCTATCACCACTTAGTCGCGGATCAAAAAACAATTGCTTACCCAGTGCAATTCTCGCGGCCGTCGGCTGATTATCGTCAGGAGACTCAGGCGTCACCGGTAATAGCCAATGCTGCAGTGATGCATGCCCGGCCTTAAACACCATTTGCCCATCTAACACAGTACTAGCAAATAACGGTAACGCACTCATCATACAATAAATGCCGGCAAACCCAGCAACGCACCATCCTGATAATGTTTTTTTGATATCGTTCATAAAATAACCTAGCTAGTTTTTAAAGTGCTCAATGGCTGTTGTTAAACTACGACTAATATTGCCTAATTGAATAGAGAGCTCATCTAAATTTTCAACACTTTGGTGACTACTATTGGAAACTTGAGATAAATATTTAGACGATGTTAATATCTCATCGATTGCTTTAATTTGCGCAGCATTTAGTGCTTGCAATAACTCAATAGACGCCAAAGTTTTATCCGCATTTTGACTTGCATTAATCGTACTATCCGAAGCATGCGACAAACTACTCACATTGGTATCGATCACTGTGCTAGCTTTGGCGAGGGCTTCAACGGCACTATCGACATTGTCACGCATATGGGCCGCCAAATCTGATATCTCCTCTACAGCATGACTAGAGCGCTGAGCTAATGTTCTTACCTCGTCAGCCACCACAGCAAAACCACGCCCCTGCTCACCCGCTCTGGCTGCTTCAATCGCTGCATTCAAGGCGAGTAAATTTGTTTGCTCCGAGATATCACGAATTGTTGCCGTGATTTCGGTAATTGTTTTTGCCGAGGCCGATAATTTACTGGTTTTTTGTGCCGCCGCATTCATTTCTTGCTTAAAGCGATTAAAGCTTTCAAAAGTTGCCTGAATATCATCGCTCGATTGCATACAGGTTGCCGAGGCCAATTTTGAACTGTGTATGCTCGTGTCTAAGTGTTTATCAACATCGCGTGAAATACCATTGAGCTCATCGATTTTTTCATCAATACGGCAGATTTGCTGATAAACTTCTTCTGATTGATTTCTTGTATTATTAGAAACCTCTTCCAGTGCGTGGGAGTTTTTATTAAGTATTTCTATTTGAAAAATAATGCCGCGAACAATCAGCTGTACTTTTTCAAGCGCTTTATTTAATCAACACTTCGGACAGTTTTAGACTCCAGAGCAAGCACAAAAGAGTCATGTAGCGCTGGCAGGAAGAGAGGTGGTGTTTTTGTAATATAAGTAGGTGTCACAGGTAAATTTTGAGATAATTTGGTTTCTAAGATCAAATAGCCCACAAGATTTACCCATGACAGACC
>NZ_LGAK01000047.1 GCF_001292705.1 Marinagarivorans algicola | reverse complement strand
CCTTATAAAATATCATTTGATTTTGTGCCTCGCTGTCATTTTTAATTATGAGATATAAAAAAGCCTCCGGCTCTTGACAGGGCCGGAGGCTTTTTTTACGACTTTTCGGATGTTTTACTGATCTATCCAGCGTTGCTCACCGCTACCAAGATCGAGCGCAATAATGCGGCTAGTCGAATCATCGACAATATGCAGCGTTTGCCCATCGGTTGATAAGCTGATTTTACTGGCACGGCGAATATAGTTGGGTTCGCTGTCAATACGGGTTCTTTTTCCTGTGGCTAAGTCGATACTAATTACCGCGCGCACATGGTTGTCAAAGGTATACGCGGTTTGGGTCTCAGAGTTTAACGCGAGACCTGAGGGTAGAGTCATGGCAGGACTATCTGTATTCGCGCGGCCAGAAATCACCGTGAAAGTGCGCTCGTCATCTTCGGCAACGGCAATTAAAGCATCTTGGCCAGCATCAATAAACAGAATACGTTTATTGGTGGCGTCGTAGACTAGCCCCCTTAAATTTTGCGGGCTATAGGGTGATCCATTGGTAATGGTTTCTAGCCCTTGTTCTTTTTCGTTCCAAAAAACAATGTCACCGATAGAAATAGCGTTGTTAAAACGATCACGTACAATATAGTTTTGGCCACCAAAATATACACCATCATTACTGAGCGCTATTTTTTGAGTATCTAAAACATTAAAGGCGAAATTGTGAAGCCTCATATTCCCATTATCATCTTCAACAAGAGAAATCGGTAGCGCTTTGGTTGCACCGGCTTTACGGCGATAAAGAGCGAAGTTATAGACATTATAAACTTGCTCATCGCTAGTGGCTTGTGCGAAGCGCGAAACCAAGATAACAAGATCACCTGTTGTAGGCTCTTGTGCGACAAATAAGGGTTTGGGTTTAAGCTCAAGATTAAGTATCTGGTCTTCTTCCAGGGTAAGAATCTGAGGGGTAACATTCGATATATCAACTTCAAGCGCAAAGGGCGTAAAGTTTTTACTCATACTGGAATAGGTGAGGGCATTTTTTTGTTCAGCGCTAGCATCGGTAATCAGAAGCTCTTGCGTTTCAGGGTTGATACCAAGGTCTTGAATAGTTTGCGGCCTAGTCGCATAGCCAGGTGTAATAGGCCGACCGCTTACAAGCAATGTTCTAGCGGCCGATGTATCGTCTTCTGGCTTGTTTGTGATATCGTAATCCAAAATAAATAAAGAGCTATCTTTTGCGTCAAGCACTAAAAGTTCGCCTGCACTATTGAGTGCGATATGACTGGCTTTAGTGATGGGGTAATCTTGATCATCAGAAGACAGTACCCTTAAAATACTCTCTGCAACCGTACTGTCTTCATCCTCTATCTGTGCGATATCTAGTGTGATGATTTCCTTATTATTATTCACTATAAATAATTGCTTGCCCGCACTATCGTAAGCTAGGCTATGCGCACTCGTGTCGGCTAGGTTATACGCACTCTGATCATTATTGATACTCTTAGTATTGGTGTAAATCGTTGATGCTTCTTGACTTAAGGTATCAATTTTTAGCATGTGGTAATAATAATTAGTGGCAATACTACCATCACTATTTTGATTGACGATTCTTAATGTACTTGATGCATAAAGAGTATTTTGACTGCTATCAAAATAAATATCTTTTACTTCTATATTAGGCGCTAATGGATTGGCGAGAGTATTTGCTGCAGCCATTACACTGATGGCACCAGTATTGGGTGTGTAAATAAAAGTACTCAAGCCCGTTAAGGCTATTTCATCGCCTTCATCATTGGTGACAACATACTTAAGCCCAAAGGCGTCAGCAATTAATAAACGTTCGTTCGCTTGGTCAAAGAATAGACTGCTAGGCTTGCCCCAATCAAAACCCTCTTCAACCGAAAAATCTTCTTTTTTGGCAACAACCGATGTCATACCGCTCAGGGCGTCGGTACTCACAATTTGCTCACCAGAAAGATCAAGCATATACAGAGTGTTGTTTTGAGTGTCTAACACTAAATCATTGATGGATTGCAAGGGTGAGGTGTTATCGTCATTGGCTAGAGGCGTTAAAATTGTGACGGCTTTGCTGGTTTTATCGACGGCGATAACGCCTTGTGTTGTGTCAGCGATTAACCAGCGATTATTCGCTTCATCATCAACAAAGGTGAATGCATGTAAAAATTCATTGGGGGCATAAGCGACATCGTTAGGCTCGCCATTAGTGATTGAAGGCGTGCTCGATTGAGCGCTGCTTGAGCTTGATGAGGCATCGTCATTATTATTGCTGCTATCACTGCCGCAAGCGCTCAGTAAAAAAGCCGAGAGTAAAAGAGTAAGCGAGGTAAAGCGCATAGAGGTGTCCTAGAGTGGCGCGGTATTGCGCCTATCGAGTCAAAAGGCTGTCATTTTACGGGCAGCCCGCTTGTGTGGCTAGTCTTTGTTCTTACGAAGGTTTTGCGCGGAGGCTTTGTTAACTCGCCACCCCCTCGCACAGGGCTTATGCCGGATACAGCGCGGCTAAAGGCTGCTCTTTTGTATTCGTTGCCGCTTTTTGGCTGTATTGCGTTAACGCGTTGGCCAGCGCTTTACCCACCCAAGGGCTATTGGCGGGTTTAAACAGTGCGCCATCAAGCTGCTTGAGTTCACTGAGCAAAGCGCTATCGGCGTTTGTTTTGGCAAAATACTGCTGAACATTGCATGGCTGAGCATTGTACGTACCGGCTGTTTGAGTGTGGCGGTAGAGCCATTGGTTTAACGCGTGATGACACCCTTTAGCATCATTATTATTAGCCGCTGTAATAGCGGGTGTTAACGAGGGTTGTGAGGGTATGTTATTGGCTGCTTGTTGTTCAGCGTGCGGACGTTTTTTGAACCATAAAATCCACACTAGTGCTTGCACGATATTCAATATTATTAACGCGGCACATAACCAAGGCCAGTAACCCGCGCTTGTTTGATAGATCACTTGTGGCTGCGTGTTGTCGGCTGTTTGTGCCATTGTGGGGATTTCAGTGGTAGGTAGTACCGCAGATAAGCTCTGTTCGGGCTTGGCGGTTGCTGCTTTGACCGTGATGGTTTTGGCCGGTAGTGTCGCCACTTGTAAGCTGTCACTTTGTGTGTCCCACCACGATATTTCAACTGCTGGCAGTGTGAGTGTCCCTGCACGGGTCGGGATGACAGCCATGCTTTCACTGCGAGCGCCCAGCTTGCCTTGGTCATCGGTATCGCTGGTGATTTTAGGTTGATCGGGGTAGAACTTAAAATCATCACTGTTGATGGCGTCGGCGATAGGGGGTAATTGCTCACCCGTGAGGCCACGCGCGGTTAAGGTAATTGTGCGGGTTACGGGTTCGCCTACGGTAAATTGTGGGGCTTGCTCACTCCATTTTTCGCTGAGTGTGAGCATTTTAGCTGGTAGCCAAGGCTTACTGGCGGGGTAGCTGTCGGGGCGAGGCTTGACGGTGATGGTAAAGGGGTCGGTACGTAAGCGGTGTAAAGTTGTGCGTCCTGAGCTCATACCAAAACGATTGGCCGGCGCACTTGAGCTGCGTAAATTCCATAAAAAGCTAGGGGCGTCTAATGTACCGCTGGCATTGGCTGTGACCGCAAAACGCATTTCTAAAACGTTATAGGTGGCGTGGCCAATATTTTTTTGATACTGCGCGCGCGGTAATTCTTCGAAACTGGCGCCTTTTATGGTGAAGGGTTCGGCATCAAAGTCGACGATGTTTTCTCTAAAGAAAAGCTTGAGTACAACGATAAACTCTTCTTGTACATACGCTTGATCGGTGCTGACATGGGTTTCTAAAAAAACCACTTGGCTGCCTTTGGGCAGTGCTTTCGCTTTATGAACGCTAATGTTAATAGGCTGGCTTTGAGCTTGCCCCAAGCTAAGAGGCGGAATAAGGATTTTGCCGGCTTGTTTAGGGGCTAGTGTCAGTGTCCACTGCACAACACTCGTGACTTGCCCATTGGTGTTGATGTATTGACTTGATTGATTATTCCCCAAAATATCAAAATTATCTTTTAGGCGGCTAAAGTCAGGCGCGCTTTTACTGCGGCCATTTTGATACTTAACCGTTAATGTTAAGGTTTCGTTTTCAGCAATGGTGCTGCGGTCAGCTTGCACGCTTAGGCGCTCGGCTGCCTGCGCAGTATGCAGCCAAGCGATGCTAAACACTACAGCTAAACATACTTGTAGGGTGGTTTTCATTGTTTTGCTGGCCATCGTTATTGTTCCTACTGTTATTCCTACCATCGTTTTTCTGCTTTTTGTGTTTCGTCAAAACGACCACCGCGGCGCAACTCTTGTTGGCGTTGGCGATACTTTTGTTGGAATTTTGCGCGCAATAGCCCAGAGGGGTCATCGGGCACTTTGCGTAAAAGTGTCTCGAGCATTTGTTGTTCCTCAGTTATGGGCTCTTCGGTTTTTGATATTTCAGCAGCGCTTTGAGAGCTGTTTTGAGCAGAACTCCCTTGATCAGAGCTTGCTTGACCTTGACGACTTTGATCAGTGTCAGCACTTGAACTCGCACCTTCGGAGGCGTCTTTGCCCGCACTCGCACCGGCAGAGGATGAGCTACCCTCTTGCTCTGTTTGTTGCGGGTTTTGTTCTTCAGAGGGGTCTTGATCCGAGGGATCTTGTTGATTTTGCTGTGAGTCCGATGATGTATCCTCCGATGACTCATCGCCTTGTTGTTTTTGCTCGCTATCTTGCTTTTCACCGCCTTGCTCTTTGTCGTCCTTTTCGTCCGAGTCGCCGTCTTGCTCTTTTTGCTGTTCTTGTTTTTGCTTTTTCAATTGCTCAGCGATTTGCTTATTTTTTTGGATGGCCTCTCGCTGGCTACTGTCTAAATCAGCTCCACTAGCGAGAGCGTTATCATAGGCTGTAATAGCTTGCTCAAAGTGGCCTTGCAATAACTCGGCATTACCTTGGTTAAATTTAGCTTCTACGGTATTTTGCTGGCTAAATATTTTGGCCGCTTCAGCGTAGTTACCATTTCGGTATTGGGCGGTTGCTTGCCAATGAGGGTCTTTAAAGTGCTTTGCGGCTTTATCGTAATCGTGTTTTTGATAAGCGTCAAAGCCCGCTTGATCATCTGTTTTAAAAGGGTCAGCCTGAGCCAGTGGGGGACTTATTGCGCTGTAGGGGAGTACTATTATGGCGACACCCAATAACCAACCACGCCTAAATCCTATTAACAGCAAAGGTAGGCAGGCCCAAATAAGCCAATGACCATGCTCTACCCACTGGTCAAAAAGCTGTTCTGTGCTTTCTTCGCTTTGTGTGTCATGCGCGTTGGCATTGTTGATCAGACTTTGCAAGGCGTTGATATCGGACCCATCACTGACCATAGGCACATAGTAGCTATGAGTTTCGACTGCAAACGCGCGCAGTTCGTCCTCATTTAACTTGGCCATGGCAATAGCGCCGCTGTTGTCTCGTGCAAAACCTTCTTTGCCCCAAGGTACAGGGGCACCATCGGCAGTACCTAACCCCCAAAGCGTGAGTTTATGACTGCTTGCAGCGACTAATTCTTTGAGTGTGGCAAGTGCATCGGTTGTGATTTCATCGGTGATCATTAATATTTGCCCTTTCGCAATACCGGCTTGAGTTAATAACTCGGCGGCTTGGCTGTAAGCCATTTCGGGATTGCTCCCTAGGCTGGGTAACGTATTGGGCGCTAAAGCAGGTAATAAGTTAATAATGGTTTGACTATCGTCGGTCAGTGGCGTCACGGTGTAGGCTTCACCACTAAATGCAATTAGGGCGGTTTGACCGTCGGGCCTGGCTTTGAGTAGGTCAATAATTTTTAAGCGCGAGCGAACCAAACGCGATGGGCTAATATCTTCAGCCATCATCGAAGGTGACAAGTCCCAAGCAATGACTAACGCATCTGTATTTTGAACAACCGGAGAAGGTTGCTTTTGCCATACTGGCCCAGCTAAGGCTAAGCAACTAGCCAGCCAGCAAAACGCGATAGCCGCTAGTAGCAATCCATTGCTGCGCTGAACACCACCTTGCAACAGTGTGGGTAATAACGCCGGTGATATATGTTTAAGCCATTGCTGGCTACTGTAATGACTGCGCCAGAGCAAGCCGAGTAAGCCGGCTACCGGTAGTAATGCCAATAGCCACCAAGGGCGCAAAAAATGAAACGCATCGATAAAAGTGTCCATTAGGCATGCCCTCCTGTGTGCGTTGTGTTAGTTGAGCTCGATTTTGATTTGATGGCGTGCCCAAAACCTAACCTCAATAGTGCTAAGACAATACTGAGCAGTAATGCGATAGCTAAAGGCCAGTGCATTAAGCTTTGAACCGGGCGATAGACACGCTCGTCTTGCTCGATAGGTTCAATTTCATTTAAGGCGGCGTAAATGGCGGCTAAACCTTGTGTGTCGCGTGCTCGAAAGTATTGGCCGCCGGTTTTATCTGCAATTGTTTGCAGTGTGTTCTCGTCGAGATCGGCCGAAGCTTTTTTACTGCGAGAGAAAAACCCAAAGCCATCGTCGATCAGTAAATCACTGGCAACACCAATCGTATGAATTTTAACCCCTGCAATAGCGGCTAATTCTGCGGCCTTTAAGGGGTGTGTTTCACCGGCTGTATTTTCGCCATCGGTCAGTAAGATAAGAACACGTGCTGCATCTGGTCGATCTTTTAAGCGCTTTATGCCTAAAGCAATGGCATCGCCAATGGCGGTTGCGTTACCGGCCATACCTAAAAAAGCTTCTTCTAAAAGCTGTTTGACAGTATTGCGATCAAAGGTGAGTGGCGCTTGCAGATAAGCACTGTCGCCAAATAAGATTAATCCTAAGCGGTCGCCATGGCGCTGCTCTACAAAATCGGCAACCACACTCTTTACAACATGAACACGCGGCAATAGCTTGCCGTTATATTCCATATCGGCTGCTTTCATACTGCCTGATAAATCAACGGCGAGCATGATATCGCGGCCTTCATTTTGGAGTGGAATGGGTTCGCCAATCCATTGGGGTTTGGCGCCAGCGATAACGAGCATGACCCACAACGCAAGGGCAAGCGCTTTTTGTAAGAGACTGCGCCCGTTAGAGGAGATAGCCGCGCCACTGATATTAACTAAAGTGTGATAAAACGGCACTTTCAGTGCGGCGTGTTGTTGTGTCACCTTTGGTGCCCAAAGATAGACGGCAATAGGGAGCGGTAATAGCAATAATATGAGCGGGTACGATAATTCAAACATATTGAGCCCCTGCATGATGGCTTTTTTTCATGTTGATTTTATCAAGACCGCGTTCACTGTAATGATCTTTGATCCATTGTTGCATTCGCGTTATGAGTACCGTATCGGCAGAGGCTTGAGCGCTGACAGGCGCATAAAGATTACGCTGCCATTGTTGTGCGTGCTGATCAGCGAATAACGGCCTAGCAGTGGTTGTATTGAGCCATTGCAGCCATTGCTCACCATGGGCTGTCGCAATACTGTGCCGATGACTGGGGTAGGCGTGCAACCCTACTTGTTTACTCAGTTGCATAAGTTGTTGGGCTTGTTGTTGGGCGTTGATCGGTGTTTTCTTCGAAATGTCTTGCAGTGCGTTCAGCGCAAAGCGGCGGTAGCGGTTGTGTCGGTAACGTTGAATCATTGCGATCAGCACAATACTGAGCAGGGCGATAATAGCTGCGATTAATAACCACCACCCCCAGGCTATTGGCCAATGGCCAATGGCCGCAGGCTCAATAATATCGGCCATTTGCGCTTGTATCTGCGCTTGCATCTGTGGGTCTAATCCGCTGGCCGCTGGCGTGGCGTTAGTCATATCTTCCCCCTTGATTTCGATAAAGCGTTGGCGCGGTAACCTAAGACGTCGAGGAGTAAGCCTTCAAGGTCATCATTGACAGGTGCGTTAATGCCTGTGCTCATGGCTTGATTTAATGCCTGTTTGAGCGCTTGCTGTTGCTGGTTAAAGTGTTGAGTAAACGACTGGTGCACGTGTCGGCTATTGATTGTGGTACGAGCATGACCATCTCCAATAGTCAGTAAACCTTTGGTTGGCAAGGACGCCTCTAGCGGGTCGTAAACCTTAAAAAAATTTACATCGGTATGGCGAGCCAGTGTGCATAGGGGAGCTCGAATATTTTGTGGGTCATGGCCATCAGAAATCAAATAGGCCATAGCGCCGGGTTTAATAATACGTTTGGCATCTTCAAGAAACTGCGCGAGTGAGCGGCCCGTGCGAGTCGCGGGGTTACTCAATTGCTGATTAGCGTCAACCAATGCATGAATAAAGGCTAATACAGCATTTTTCCCACGTTTAGGGCGCAGATCCCACTCGCCATGGTCACTTAAAATCATGGCGCCAATGCGATCGCCGGCATGGCATGCCGCCCAAGCAATAGCTGCAGCAATGCGTGCGGCGTACACGCACTTAAATTGATGCTGGCTACCAAAAAACATCGAAGAGCGCATATCGACCATAATAAAGATCGGACGCTCGCGTTCTTCTTCAAACAATTTTGTATGGGGTTTTTGAGTGCGCGCGGTGACTCGCCAGTCAATGGTACGGATATCATCACCGGCTTGATAGGGGCGCACTTCAGCAAAACTCATACCGCGACCGCGATAGCGTGTGCGCACGTTGCCAGCCATAATGGCATGGCTATTGCGCGTTTGTCCTAATTGTAATCTTTGACCCAGCATGCGCAGGCTAAATAAATCATCCGCTTGGCAGTAAGTGAGGTGATTACTGGTATCTAAAAAAGCGTTGATAGGATTGTTCGGTTCCATAATAGCGCTCCGGCCTAAGCGACCGGCACCAATGCGAGTAACTGATGAATAATATCGTCGGGCGTGATACCGGCGGCTTCTGCTTCAAAGCTGAGCAATAAGCGATGACGAAAAACATCGTGAATCACCGCTTGTACATTATCGGGGCTAACGTAGTCTTGGCCCTCTAGCCAAGCGTGAGCACGGGCGCAGCGATCGAGACTAATGGTGGCGCGTGGACTCACGCCAAATTCAATGTGTTTGGCCAAGGTTGCATCATAGGCGCCGGGATTGCGCGTGGCGCCTACTAGCTGCACTAAATACTCCTCGACGTTATCGGCCATATACAACGCAAGCGCTTCATCGCGGGCATCAAATAATTGCTGCTGCGTCACCTCTGTTGGCTGAGCGATAGGGTCTTTGCGCGCTTCATTGCGGTTAAGGCGTAGTATCTCACGCTCTGCGGCTATATCAGGATATCCCACACGGACATGCATTAAAAAGCGATCCAGTTGTGCCTCGGGCAGCGGGTAAGTGCCTTCTTGCTCAATGGGGTTTTGTGTGGCCATCACCAAAAAAAGTTCGGGCAATGAGTAGGTGGACTTACCGACACTAATTTGTCGTTCAGCCATGGCTTCTAAAAGCGCCGATTGGACTTTGGCCGGTGCGCGGTTAATTTCATCGGCGAGGACGAGGTTGTGAAATATCGGCCCAGGTTGAAAGTTAAACTCGCCTGTTTCAGGGCGGTAAATGTCGGTACCGGTCACATCAGAGGGCAGTAAGTCGGGGGTGAATTGTACCCGGTGAAATTCAGCCTCTAGGCCTTTGGCTAGACTATTAATGGCTTTTGTTTTGGCTAATCCTGGCGCCCCTTCAACTAACAAGTGCCCATCGGCCAATAAGGCTATGAGTAACCGATCAACCAATTGTGGCTGACCAACAATTTGATGATTTAACCAAGTTTTCAGGGCGTTAATGGCAGTTTGAGTCTCAGACATGGTGTTGCAATCCTAGTGTAGGTGAGCCGTGTATGTTTTGTGTGCGAGCTATGGCTGCGATGAGCCCAGTGCATTCCCAGCGGGAGGCACTAGACTCGCAATGATGATGTGAGTTCCGCAGATTGAAGTCTCTCATCATCGATGATGCCTTATTGGCTATGCTTAAAATACACGGTATTGAGACAATCACGATTGTGATCAATGACGGCTCAAATCTAAATGTGTATATTAAGAAGATAAAAAGCCTTAGCCTGCTGCTACGGCCTTATGTGGGGGTTGCGGGAGTAAATTCAATACTCCGCATAACAGCGCATTTCGCACAATATTCAATGCCAGTAGGTCGTATTTAAGACCCTATTGGCTAACATAAGTCAGAAAAATAATAAGTCGGTTAGGAGAATAAACATGGGTAATGTTATAGCGGCTCATCAAAAGCCCCACTCTATCACCCAGCAGCATAAACAACTTTTTGATGATGTTATCACTTGTATCACCCAGCACTATACGATCGAGGATACGACGACACTAAAAGCATTTATCAGTAAGTTATGGCAAGCGTGGCCTCAGTCTGAGCTTGATGACCGCAGAGCAGAGGATCATGCGCATTGCTTATACGGTTTGTGGCTTAGCCTTCAGGCTATTAATGCCGATGCCAATAAACCGGTATTACAGCTCAAAGTGCCTAATGTTGAAGAAGAGGGTTGGGCTTGCCATCGCACAGTATTACACTGGGCATTACCTGACAGTCCATTTCTTGTTGATACGCTGAGAATAGCGTTAAACGAATTGGGTATTGCATTGCACTTGTTAGCCAGTTGCGTGATTACTCCCCCTCAATCAGATAAAGCGTTTGCGATCATTTATGCTGAGCTAGGCTTATTAACCGATGACGAAAGTGCGGCAGTTAAAGAGCGTGTTCATGCAACAGCGCTAGAATTGCAACATGTTGTAGAGGACTACCCCAAGTTACTCGAAAAAACACAAGCCTTACAAATACAACTACAAGGCTTAGGTACCGACGAGGCCAATGAAGCCGCTGCGCTATTAAAGTGGTTAGAGGCTTCTAATTTCACTTATTTAGGGTATCGTGAATTTCGTTATGAGCCTGCTAAAACAAAAGGTAAGACGTTAGCGACAGCCGCAACGGCAAAGACGGGTCTTGGTTTGTGCCGCAAGCGTAAAGTGCATGCCCAAGATGCTACATCTCAAGCATTAATTCCCTTACATTGTATTGGTGAAGTCTGTAAGGACATCCTTGTTTTTACTAAATCAGCGACACTTGCCAAAATACATCGCGCAGTCTACCCCGACTGTATTGTGATAAAGTTATTTGATGAGCAAAATCATTGCATCGGCGAAGGGCACTTACTGGGCTTTTTTACTTATGCCGTTAGTCAAACAGCGCCCACCACTATTCCTTGGATTCGACAAAAGCTCAAAGTGGTCAATAAAGCGAGTGGTTTGGCGAAAAATAGTTATGCTTTTAGAACGCTACGCCGGGTTGTTGAAGGCTTTCCGCGTGATGAGTTATTTCAAGCTTCTAGCGAAGAGCTAACGGAAACGTTACTGGGGATTTGCCAAATTAATGAGCGTAAGAAAGTGCGTCTTTTTATGCGTGCTAATCCTTATGGCCGCTTTGTCACGGCAATTGTGTATGTGCCACGAGATATGTACAACACCCGTGTTCGTATTAAAATCGAAAATATAATCTCTAAGGCCATTCACAGTGAAGCTGTCGAGTCGACTACTTTCTTTTCGGAGTCGGTATTAGCGCGTGCTTACTGCGTATTTAAATTGCCTGAAGGTGAGTTACTCAATCTCGCCGATGAAATTGATGTGGGCGATTTACAACATCAAATCAACACGATTGCTACCGGTTGGCAAGAGCATCTCGAAACGGCATTAATCGAAGCCAAGGGCGATAAGCTAGGCTTACCACTATTTAGGCGTTATGGCTCGGCGCTATCGGTGGCTTACCAAGATGCCTATGATGCCCGAGCGGCTGTTGGCGACATCGAGCTTTTTGAGCAGGTTGCCAATAGCGGTAAAATTGCCATGCATGTCTTTAAACCACAAGGAGGGCAAGATAATCAACTGCGCTTTAAAGTGGTTAATGCCAAAACGCCCTTAGCATTATCAGATATTATTCCTATCCTAGAAAATTTAGGAGTCCGTGTACTGGGCGAAAACCCTTTTGCGCTCACATTAGATGATGAAACCTATTGGTTACATGACTTTAGCCTTGAGCTGCTGCACCGTCATGGTGATATTGATAACGCCTTTAAAAAACGCTTTAGTGAAGCTTTTGAAGCCGCATGGGAAGGCGTTATTGATAATGATGGCTTTAATCGCTTAGTGCTAGGTGCAGGCATTGCTTGGCGAGATGTTGTGATTTTACGCGCTTATTCGGCATATTTTAAACAGACACTATTCCCTTTAGATAATGACGTTATTGCTGCGGCTTTATTGCGCCATGGCGATATCACTGCTTCGCTGATTGATTGGTTTTATGCGCGCTTTGATCCCGCCTTATACACTCACGATCATGCGAATCATGATGCCAGTAATCAAAGGCTAGCTGATATCTGTGAGTCTTTAGATGCAGTGAATAGTTTAGATGATGACCGTGTGTTCCAGCGCTTTATTAGTGGCTTTAGAGCGACATTGAGAACAAACTTTTTCCAGTTGACGGGCCCGCGTGCTTGTCCTGATAGCGTTGTGTTAAAGCTATCGCCTGAGTTAATGGATGACATTCCTGCACCTAAGCCTAAATTTGAAATCTTTGTCTACTCTACCCGTGTTGAAGGCGTACACTTGCGTACCAGTATGGTTGCTCGCGGAGGCTTGCGCTGGTCTGATCGCTTAAACGACTACCGTACAGAAGTTTTAGGTTTGGTAAAAGCTCAGGCTGTCAAAAATTCCGTGATTGTTCCCAGCGGGGCAAAAGGTGGTTTTGTAGCCAAACATTTACATCATTTTACAACTCGCCAACAAATGCAAGACGAAGGTATTGCTTGTTATCAGCAATTTATTCGCGGCTTACTGAGCGTGACTGATAACCTAATAGAAGGGGAGACCATTAAACCAGATAATGTAGTATGTATTGATGGTGATGACCCATATTTAGTGGTTGCCGCTGATAAAGGCACTGCCACTTTTTCGGATATTGCGAACAAAATTTCACTCGAATACGGTCATTGGCTCGGTGATGGCTTTGCTTCGGGTGGCAGCCAAGGCTATGACCATAAAGCGATGGGCATTACAGCCAAGGGCGCGTGGATTTCGGTGCAGCGTCACTTCCGTGAAAAAGGTGTCGACATTCAAAATGACAGTATTCGCGTGGTCGGTATTGGGGATATGGCGGGCGATGTGTTTGGTAACGGTATGTTGCTGTCCACTAAACTTAAATTGGTGGCGGCCTTTAATCACATGCATATTTTTATTGATCCTACACCCGAAGCCGACTCCAGTTTTATTGAGCGTCAGCGACTATTTAATACGCCTGGCAGCACGTGGGAAGATTATAATAAGAAATTGATTTCCAAAGGCGGTGGCGTTTTTTCTCGATCAGCCAAAACGATTACTCTAAATGACGAGATTAAGCGCTGCTTTGATATTGCCGCAAACAAATTGACACCGAATGAGTTGATTACCGCTATTATCAAGGCACCTGTTGATCTAATTTGGAACGGCGGTATAGGCACTTACGTAAAAAGCAGCCACGAAAGTCATGCCGATGTGGGTGATAAAGCCAGTGATAGTTTGCGTGTTAATGGTAAGGAGTTGCGTTGTAAGGTGTTTGGTGAAGGCGGTAACTTAGGCATGACCCAGCTTGGGCGTATTGAGTTTTGCCAAGCTGGCGGTGCCTGTAATACCGATTTCATTGACAATGCTGCGGGGGTGGATTGCTCAGATCATGAAGTTAACTTGAAGATATTACTACAAGCGGTTATCGAGCGTGGTGATTTAACCGAAAAGCAGCGCAATGCCTTACTCAAAGAATACACGAATGAAATTAGTCGTTTAGTACTTGCTCATAACTTTGCACAGACCGAATGCTTAAGCCTAGCCGAACGCCAAGTGGCTAAACGCGCTGGCGAGTACCGTAAATTGATGGGGTATTTAGAAAAGCATGCGGGGTTAAATCGCAAGTTAGAGTTTTTACCGGCCGATCATATTTTAGCCAAGCGCTATGATAATGGGGACAACCTCACCCGGCCAGAACTTGCCGTATTATTAAGCTATGCCAAAGTCATGCTCAAAGCCGCATTAGCCAAAACGCAATTAGCTAATGATCCTACAATTCGAGCGATGGCGTTTTGGGCTTTCCCGCAAGGTGCGGGCGAGCGCTTTAGTGAAGATGTCCTCAATCATCGACTATTAAATGAAGTCGTCAGTACACAGCTCGCCAATGATTTTATTAATAATTTGGGAATTACAGCGGCTTATCGCTTTTTATCGGATACCAATACACCGCTGGAAGAGGTATTTACTGCTTATGTGGTTGCGCGTGAAGTGTTTGACCTGAACACATTTAATGAATACATGGTTGAGCAATGCAACGCCATGCCCGAAAGCCGAATTTACGATTTAAAAACCAAAATGGTCCGGCGCATACGCCGAGGTGTCCGTTGGTTTTTACGCAACGGCGATAAACATAAAACCACACAAGAGCATATTGCCTGTTTCAAGCCCTTATTATCCGAGGTGGCAAGTACTATTGAGCTGGCACTTGCCGGTGAATTAAAATCAGCGTGGCAGCAGCGATTTGATGACTACATTCAATTGGGTTTAAATCATCACTGGGCAACAATTATTGCTATGCCTGATAATCTATTCGCCGGTCTAGGTGTGGCAGCGATTCAACAAAATACACATGCAGCCCCGGCATTGTGCGCTCAAATTTTTTATGGCCTGCATAATTTATTGCGCATTCGAGAGTTTGCCGGTGCGGTCTCAGAGATGCCTGTACACTCGCCATGGCAAGCCATGGCAAGGGAAACCTTGCTCGAAGATATTGAATTACAACTACGGTATATGGCGGAAGTGATTGTGAAGCATTTTGATGACATCCAAAAACCCGATGATATCCTTGATACAATACAAGCATTGATCCCCGACAGTGCACTACAGCAATGGCATAGCTGGTTAAACGAATTACAGCAAGAGCATCACCGCCAAGAAAAGGATCAAGGCGATATCTCGTTATATCATGTCACTTTGCGTCAGCTATCGAGTGTCACTACGGCTGTTTTAAGTACGCAGTAGATTCGGAGCACCGCTTTTAGCCTTAGCCGCTGCCCTGTAATACAATGCAGGGCAGGGCAGCGTCATTAAGTATGACGAGTGTGCTTATCGATCATTATTAGCACGATGTACTCGTTAGGCAGTTTTTAGTTATCAAATATATTGATGACAGGCAGCAACACGCAAATTCGTATCGATAGGCTATAATAGCCAGCCACCCGATATGGTCATTTAATACCTCACGAAGACAGGGTATTTCAAACTTCAATTTTTAACCTCCTCATGCATGGGGAGCTACCTCTGGAGAATCAATGTTAATGTCGTTTTTATATCGATCAATATGCCTCATGTGGCTTGTGCCTATGGCGGTCGTCGCATCGCATGCCACCGCATCGTCTGTCCAGCAAACAAAAGGGGATTTCGTTGATAAGTTTAGACAGCTTGAAGAAGTGCTCCCCACCCCAAACCAATACCGCAATGCGGCCGGTGAGCCAGGCGATCAGTATTGGCAACAAAAGGTTGATTACCGCATTAATGTCACGTTGGATGAACGCAAACGTCGACTTAAAGCCGATCAACAAGTTACCTACACAAATAATTCGCCGTATACGCTGCGCTACTTGTGGTTGCAGCTAGAGCAAAACCGTTTTAAAGAAGACTCAATGGCTGAGCGAAGCGTTGAATTTGGCGGTATTGGCCGTCGAGGCCCCAGTACCCGTAGTATGGAAGACGGCGTAAAAGCGGGTATTAGCTTTGGTGAACTTGAGCGTCAGCAATGGCTAGCCGATCATCAAGTTGGTTACGATATTCTCAATGTCAGCGCTAGCGATGGCACGGCGCTACCCTTTGTCATAGCGGGCAGCCAAATGCGTATCGATTTACCTCAGCCGCTAGGCTCGAAAGGACAGCTATCGTTTAATATCGAATACGCCTATAACATTATTGAAGAAGATGCTGTATCGGCACGTGCCGGTTATGAGCATTTTCCGAATGATGCCCGTAAAGGCGGCAATGACATTTTTTTGTTAGCACAATGGTTCCCTCGCTTACAAGCCTACTCAGACTACGAAGCGTGGCATAACAAAGAATTTTTAGGTCGCGGTGAGTTCACACTGGAGTTTGGTGACTATGAAGTCAACATCACGGTACCGGCTGATCACATTGTATCTTCTACTGGTGAGCTTCAAAATGCGAACGCTGTGCTCACAAAAACGCAGCGCGAGCGACTCGAAAAAGCTAAAACCGCTAAGCGCCCTGTCTTTGTGGTGACAGCCGAAGAGGCTTTAGAGAACGAAAAAGAAGGCACTAAAGAAACAAAAACATGGCAATTTGTCGCTAAAAATGTACGCGATTTTGCGTGGGCTTCATCACGTAAGTTTATGTGGGATGCCAAAGGCGTTGCCCAGCCCAACAGTGCAGAGGCCCCCTTGGTTATGGCGATGTCTTTTTTCCCGAAAGAAGGCGGCGAGCTGTGGCGCAAATATTCAACCGAAGCAGTTGCGCATACTTTAGCGGTATATTCGCGCTTTTCGTTTGATTATCCGTATCCTGTTGCGCAAAGTGTCAACGGACCAGTTGGTGGTATGGAATACCCCATGATTACGTTTAACGGTCCACGCACGACTTGGCAAGAAGATGGCTCACGTACGTATACTCAAGCCGAAAAGCGCTTCTTAATCGGTGTTGTGATTCATGAAATTGGTCATATTTACTTTCCTATGACCGTCAACTCTGATGAGCGCCAATGGACATGGATGGATGAAGGCATTAATAGCTTTTTAGACGGTGTGGCGGGGCGTGAATGGGATCCAACAATCCCTTGGGGCGTCGAACCGCGTGATATCACTTGGTATATGAAGTCTGATGTGCAAGTACCTATTATGACTCAAAGTGATAGTGTTTTAATGTTGGGGCCAAACGCCTATACCAAGCCTGCCGCGGCATTGAATATTTTACGTGAAGTGGTGTTAGGGCGTGAACGCTTTGATTTTGCATTTAAAGAGTACTCGCGTCGTTGGAAATTTAAGCGCCCTACACCGGCTGATTTTTTCCGTACGATGGAAGAGGCCTCGGGTGTGGATTTAGATTGGTTTTGGCATGGCTGGTTTTATACCACCGATCACGTTGATATCAGCATCGATCGGGTTTATAAACTGCGCCTTGATACTGAAAACCCCGATATCGATTTTAAGCGTGACCGCGAAGATCATGCAATTAAGCCAACGCCATTATTTGAGCAGCGTAACCGTGCAGAAAAGCGCAAAACTTGGGTTGAATTGAATAAAGATGTACGCGACTTTTATGATGAGAATGATCGCTTTACTCCCACTAATAAAGAACGCAATGCGTACCAGCAGTTTTTAGCCGATCTTGAAGATAACGAGCGTAAGGCGCTTGAACGTGCGATCAAAGAAGATAAGCATTATTACGTACTCGATTTCTCTAACCTAGGCGGTTTGGTCATGCCTATTTTGTTAGAAATTAATTATCGAGGTGGTAAAAAAGAAATGCTGCACATCCCTGCTGAAATATGGCGTCGTTCACCTTGGAAGGTCAGCAAGTTAATTGTGAGTGATAAAGAAGTAGAATCTTTTGTCGTCGATCCTCAATGGGAAACCGCGGATGTTGATGTTGAAAATAACCACTACCCACGTCGCATTATTCCTTCGCGTATTGAAGCCTTTAAAGCCGAGAAAAGTGTCGATCCTGTTTATCGCGATATCATGCACGATATCACAACAGAAAAAGAAGACCCTAAAGTTAAGCAGCGTATGAAATAATGTTGAAGCAATATTTGAAGGCTCCTTGGAGCCTAATGGTCCTGCTGTGCGTGTGCTGGGTAATACCTGCACACGCACATAAACAGCAAGTCTCAACGACCCACATCACCGTTAATGCTATAACAGGTAATTTAGAAGTGATGCACCGGTTTCATTCGCATGACGCAGAGCATTACCTTAATCATCTGTTAAAAGATCACGGCGATCTTTTGCTTAACCCTAAACATCAACAGCTCTTAGGTCAGTATGTGGCTAAGCATTTTAAACTGTCAATCACAGAAGGCGGGGCACCGATCGATCTAACGTATGTTGGCCAAGAAGTGGAAGGCCCTTATTTTTGGGTGTATCAACAATGGCCGGTAAATGAGGTTCACACGGTTTGGATTGAGGCTGGTTTTTTCCAAGATTTATGGGGTGAATACAGCACTGAGGTCTATAGTCAGTCGGGTGTTGAAGCTAAGCGTTATCTGCTTAATCGACGGCAAAAAAGTTTGCGTATTCCATTGGTAAGCCAATAGTTATCAATATAACGTGTCAGCGCTGTTGGTAGCGATACGAATAGATAGTCTATAAAGGCTGTCCCTTTTTAAGGGGCAGCCTTTTTTAATGACTAAAAAAGTGCTTCTTTTTACCCGATAGATGGCGCTCGCGCAGATCGCTATCTATGTATTTATCGGTAGTCGCCATAGTGGCATGGCCGGCATCATCGCGAACATGTTCGCGTGGGCGTACTTTGACATCTTCACTAATCCCCGTGTGTCGGAGCCAGTGGACGGTCGCTGCGCGTAGATCTTCGGCATCGTTACCCATATTTTCTGCATGCATTTTGTGGAAGGCTAAGTCAAAGAGTTCTTGCACCAGAGTACGAATTTGACGGGTACTGGTAATGGCGCCTTTGCGGCCGACTTTAGAGACTAATGGGGTTGTTTCTCCTTGGCTTGGCAACGCAGGCAAGCCGCGGTAAACGCGATAGCGCTTAAGAGCATCCATGACTTCATCGGATACAGCGATCATGCGATTTTTATTGCCTTTACCGGTCACATAAAACCACCAGTTGCCATCCCTATCACGCTTGAAGTCGCCCATTACCGGTGTTGCACGCTCATCAGCGACTAACTCAGAAATACGTAAATACATGCCCATTAAGCAGCAAATAATAAACAATGAACGTTCATATTTAGCGGGGTTTTCTTCAGCAAGTTCACGCGCTAAATCAATCACATAGCTCCACTGTAAATTAGTGATTCGGCGCACGGGCGCTGCGCGCTGCTCGCGTTGCAAAAATTGGCTTTTTTGACGAATCAAGTTAACTGGGTTTGCGTCGGTCAGACCCTCTTGCGTTAAAAAATTATAAAACGACGATAGAATAGAAAAACTAGCCCGCACTGCCGATTGTGAAAGCGAATAATCGGCAGCGGTGGGGGTTTGCCCCATAGTGGTTTGTACTTTCGAAAGACTGGCTACAAAAGGCCGCCATGCTGGGTTTTTGATACGCGTTCCATTGCGTTTTAAAAATCGCGCAACATTTTTAGTGCCTATCCAAGCCTCGGGTGGCGCACGGTTGAAATCAATGTAAGCGGCAATGTGTTCACGTTTTAGGTGAATGACGCTGCGCTGTTCGATAAACCAAGCCCACTGCAAAATCCGTTCTAATTCGCGCCGGTAGGCATTAAAAGTTGCACTACTGCCCAAATAGCTGCATAAAAATTTCAGCGCGTATTCATAATCTTCAGGGGCGCCTTCAACAATGGCATCATCACCAAAAAAAGGCTGGACATTAAAAAATTTAGTCGCAAACGGGTTGGGCATAAACTCCGCTTGGTCAAAAATAGGACTGGGGGCGACTTGCTTGGCTTTCATGGTGTGTATCACTATTCAGGGTTGACCATTACCGTATATCACTATGCAGCAGGCGGTACTCTATAGCAATAGAGCTAGATAGAGATAACCTAGGAGTTGTTTATCTGCGTTATAAAAGACACCGTGAACGACACGCAATTTATTCGGGCTCGTCGGCTTCGCGAATACGCTCAAGTCGCTCTTGTTCTTCTTCAAAGGCGGCTTTAATTTCGAGGAGCACCGAGTCAACATTGGCCTCTTGCTCTTCGGTTTCAAATATGCCTGTCAGAGCAAAATCCGGGTCTAAATCACCCTCTTCAAAGAGTGCCCAAATTTCATCGGCATAGCGGGTATGGATAAGTTCGGGCGCAAACTGTGCGTAATATTCAGTAATATTCAGCACGTCGCGATCAAACATGGCACGTGCGTTGTTATTAGCGGCAGCATCAACAGCCTGAGGAAGATCAATAATCACAGGGCCGTAGTCATCGACTAAAACATTAAATTCAGATAAGTCTCCGTGCACCATACCCGCACATAACATACGCAAAATGTATTGCATCATTACCGCATGATCTTCACGCGCTTGATCGGCATTCATACTCACGTCGTTTAAACGCGGCGCCACGCTACCGTCTTCCATAGACACAAGGTCCATCAATAAAACGCCATCGTAACAACCGTAAGATTGAGGCACGCGGACACCGGCTTTAGCTAAGCGAATCAAGGCATCGGACTCGGCACTTTGCCAAGCTTCTTCTTGTTGATCGCGGCCAAATTTAGAGCCTTTTTCCATAGCGCGTTGGCGCCGGCTATTGCGGACTTTACGCCCCTCTTGATAGGTGACGGCTTTTTTAAAGCTACGTTTTGCCGCATCTTTATAGACTTTGGCCGCGCGTAAAGTGTCCCCGCAACGCACGACGTAAACAGAGGCTTCTTTTCCGCTCATTAAAGCGCTGACAACTTCGTCAATTAAGCCATCGTTGTATAAAGGTTGGAGTCTTTTGGGGATTTTCATAATGACTTATTTGCAGTACTTATCAGTGAGTTATTATTGTGTGATATAAAGTGCGCTTACGTATTAGTTTAACCGCTTTATATAAAATGTGTAGGTACTGCCAGTGGCTTCGCTGGCGGCGAGCTTATGACCTAAAAAATCACAAAATTTAGGAATATCTCGTTGTGTTGAGGGGTCAGTGGCAATCACTTTAACCACTCCCCCAATAGCCACATTCGCAATCGCACCGTGAAGCATCATGACGGGTTCAGGACAATATAAACCCTGAGTGTCTAATAGCGTGCTTTGTGCTTCTAACGCGGCGAGTTGCTGTGGGCTGGATGCGTTCATGCCTATCCTTAATCGTCTAATTCAGAACCTAATAAAATACCACGTAACGAGTTAGGCAGTGCCTGCTCAATGAGAACGTCGGCAAATTTACCGATTAATTCAGGCTGATCGCATTTAAAATTGACGACACGATTATTTTCGGTGCGACCAGATAATTCGCCAGGGTCTTTCTTAGAATAACCTGTCACTAAAACACGCTCGGTATTGCCAACCATTTTTCGGCTAATATCTTGTGCTTGCTGGACAATACGGTGTTGAAGAATTTGTAGGCGCTCTTTTTTGAGTGCTTCGGGTGTATCGTCCTCGTAGCTAGCCGCTGGCGTACCTGGGCGCGGGCTATAAATAAAGCTAAAAGAGTTATCAAAGCCAACCGCTTGAATCAAGTTCATGGTCGCTTCAAAGTCCTTTTCGGTTTCGCCAGGAAAGCCAATAATAAAATCTGAGCTAAAACTCATATTAGGACGCAAGGCCTTGATACGGCGCAATTTAGATTTGTATTCTAATGCTGTATGGCCGCGCTTCATGGCCATAAGAATGCGGTCAGAACCACTTTGTACCGGTAGATGGATATGACTAACCAGCTCTGGTACTTCCGCATAAACATTAATCAAGCTATCACTAAACTCAACAGGATGCGAGGTGGTGAAGCGAATGCGGTCAATGCCTGGGATTTTAGCAACCAAGGTAATGAGCTCGGCTAAGTCAACGATACCATCGGGACTCTCGCCACGATATGCATTGACGTTCTGCCCGAGAAGGTTGACTTCGCGAACGCCCTGAGTGGCTAAATGTGCGACTTCTTGCAAGACATCAGTGGCTGGACGACTGACTTCTTCGCCGCGAGTATACGGGACAACACAAAAAGTACAGTATTTAGAGCAGCCTTCCATGACCGAGACAAATGCACTAGCACCCTCGGCAGCAGGTTGTGGTAAGTTGTCGAACTTTTCAATTTCTGGAAAGCTAATATCAACCAGTACCGTGCCATTAGCTTGCGGCTTCTTTTCTATCATTTCAGGTAAACGATGCAACGTTTGCGGGCCGAATACCAGATCAACAAACGGTGCGCGCTCGGCAATAGCTTCACCTTCTTGGCTAGCGACACAGCCGCCGACACCAATAATGAGGTCGGGGTTGGTTTTTTTGAGGTTCTTCCAGCGACCCAGTTGATGAAAAAGCTTTTCTTGGGCTTTTTCGCGGATCGAGCATGTGTTGACTAAGAGAACATCAGCTTCTTCGGGGTTGTCTGTGGCAACCATTTCGTGTGATTCGCCTAGCAAATCACGCATACGTGATGAATCATATTCGTTCATCTGGCAACCGTGGGTTTGAATAAACAGCTTTTTGGTTGGTTTCGATGCGGTGGTTTGATCAGACATAAAATACGAACTCTTGGGGCTAGGCTTGGAAGCGGACTTCAAAGTGGGCTTATAAAAAAATGGGCTGTACATGCGTACAATAGCTTAAAGGCATTGCGGATTTTGCGTGAATCAGCGAACGCGCTCAGCACGCTTAAGCTACAAAATGGCCTCATATTATACGCGCTTTACTGACGCTTGCATCCCACGGCACAAATTAATCGCTTTTGTCGCAGCCTAGACCTTGTATTCTATAGACTCATTACCGGCTTTAGCCATCGTTTAAGCGTTGGCATTACAGCATAAGCTTGTTACTGTGCGGTTGTATTTTGTATTTCATACCCCATCTAGTGGGGCAAGATTTTTGGGTTTGAAGTGTATTCAGTATGCTGGATGTACTTCAAACCTTGTGTTATGTGCATTATTTGAGAAACTTATGGCCAGTTCGCCCATCTATAAAGTTGTTTTTTACAATCAAAATCAAGTGTTTGAAGTGTATTGTCGCGCGATTTATCAAAGCGAAATGTACGGTTTTATTGAAGTAGAAGAGTTTGTGTTTGGTGAGCGCTCGCAGCTGCTAGTGGACCCGAGCGAAGAAAAACTCAAAAACGAGTTTGCCGGTGTTAACCGCTCTTACATTCCTGCACATTCGGTCATTCGTATTGACGAAGTTGAAAGCGAGGGTGCTGTAAAAGTGATGGATATCAAGCCTGGTGAAAAGTCGAATATGGTGCAGTTTCCTATTCCCGGCCCTAGAAGTGATTAAGTTATGCCCGCTCACGATACGCCTGCTCACGATACGAATGTAGAACCACAACCGCTGTATTTCCGAAAGCAAGGGCAGGGCGAGCCCGTTGTCATCCTACATGGCTTGTTCGGCTCTATGGAAAACCTTGGCGCGCAAGCTCGTGCACTCGCCAAGCACTTTTGTGTGTACAGTATTGACCTCCCTAACCATGGCCGCTCAGCACATGGCGCCACTATGACGCTTAGCTCAATGGCCGCCCAAGTCAATGACTGGATGGAAGCGCAAGGCTTGCCCAGCGCGAGTTTTGTGGGGCATTCATTGGGGGGGAAGGTTGCCATGGAGCTGGTATTACAGCACCCTGAGAAATGCCAAAAATTAGTTGTGCTTGATATTGCACCCGTTCATTACGAACCGCACCACACGCAAGTCTTCAAGGGCTTACTCGCGCTTAACCCCGCCCAGCTGGTCTCGAGAACCGATGCTGATACCCAGCTCAAGCGGGAGGTGAGCGAGCCGGCTGTGCGCAGCTTTTTGCTGAAAAACCTCGTTAAAGAGGCACAAGGGTTTAGTTGGCGCATGAACTTACCTGTGATTTATGCTAGCTATCCTGACCTGATTACTGCCAATACACTGCCTGAGACCCCTTATGAGGGAGATGTGCTGTTTATTAAAGGCGGTAAGTCGGACTATATTTTAGAGCAGCATCGCGATGCGATTGCCGCGCGCTTCCCTAAAGCTAAGCTGCGCTTGGTCAGCGGGGTTGGGCACTGGCTGCATGCCGAGAAGCCCGAGCATGTTGCACAGCTCGTTATGCATTTTTTGCAGCACTAGGCAGCGTGGTGATCACTTGGTCTATTATATAAGTTAGTCTCTCTAACTGCATATGTGCCATTGCGATGGCGCAATCAATAATAATTAAAAGAATAAGGGTTTTTACGTGGATGACATAACCTCTCTTAGTGGCCCAGCGCCACAGATCAACAGTCTTCCAGATATCTCTATCGATTGTTTGGTCTTTGGTTTGGATAATGGCCGTCTCAATGTACTGCTTGCCCAGCATCGCGACGGAATTCGACAAGGGCAGTGGGCATTGCCTGGTGGGCATATCGGCGCACTAGAGGATTTGGATAATGCAGCCTCACGAATATTGCAAGATGTAACAGGCGCACAGGATTTGTTCTTAGAGCAGCTGCGGGCGTTTGGTCGCGCCGACCGTTTTCCTGGCGGGCGTGTCATTACCATTGCTTACTATGCGCTGGTCAAACAAGAAGAGTATAAGCTAGCGGCTGGCGGCCCAGCCTCGCAGGTTAAGTGGTGGGATATTCACGATGTGCCAGAGCTTGTGTATGACCACGGTGAAATTTTTGCACATGGCTTAAAATCATTGCGTCATAAAGTACGCCATGAGCCGATAGGGTTTAACTTATTGCCCGAAAAATTCACCTTACTGCAGCTCCAAGAACTCTATGAGTCTATTTTAGGTGTCAGCCTCGACAAGCCTAACTTTCGCCGCAAAATGATGAATATGAAGCTACTCTTTGATTGCAACGAAAAGCAGCAAAACGTTGCACACCGCGCTGCCGCTTTGTACCGCTTTGATCAATCGGTGTATTCCGCACTTGCCGAGCAAGGCTTTAGCTTTGAAGTGTAGTGGTCGATAGCTTTTGCCATACCACCATTGACCTGTGTACTCAGTTAAAAGCGTATATTGATCATCCAAACCATACATATCAGTACGCTATGCTGTGTATGACTTTTTCTACGTTGAGTTATTTGTCTTCTGAGTGTCTGCCTTTTGAGAAGTGGGGTGTGCCGATGGTGGCTGGTCTTTCTCACCTCGCTCGCTAATGAGTTGCTCGACAATTTGTGTTTTAACGGCTACTTCGGCCTCTAGCTTTGCTAAATGTATTTGTTTGTCTTCTTTCCAAGCTTGCAGTGGTGTTACGGTCTCTTTGAGCTTTTTAATCTCGATACTTTGCGTATGTGTGTGGGTACGTAGTTGGGCTAGCTGACCCTCTAGGGTTTGGCATTTTGATAACTGAGTGTCGAGTAAACTCTGCGCTTTGAGGTAGGCAGCTTCACGTTCGCGCTCTGTTTTTTGTGCTGTGACGCGCTCTGCGGCCAGTCGCCCGTTATCTTTATTGAGTTGGGTGATATCGGCTTGCTTAAGCGAAACGACTTGGTTAAGTGTACGAATTTCGGCATGGAGCTGCTGCGTATATTGCTCTTGTTGGCGCTGATCTTGCTCGCGCTGCTCTTTAACCGATTGACGGTAGTGTGCCATCGCTTCGCGGTTATGTTGGTGTTTTTCTTCTAGCGAGTGAATGTGATTTTGTTTTTCCTCTAGCATGGCTTGCAGCTTGGCGTTGCTTTGTGCCGCCTTGGCGAGGCTGGCCTTTAAGGTTTCTTCATTTTCTTTATGGTTCTCGATGTGTGTTAAGGCGCTGCGCAACGCCTCATCTTGACTGGCGGCCTGTTTGCTGGCGCGAGTAATCATGCCTTGCTGCTCTTCGATTTTGGCCATAAGCGTACTAATTTTTAAGTCGTAGTGCTTTTTATCTTCTTCTATAGCGGCTTGGGCCTCTTCTTTTAGGCGTAACGCTAGCTGCCCAACAAGCTCTTGAATGGGCTGACTCAGCCGTGCTTGGTTATCCAGTACTGTGGCGTTTTCTTCTTCGAGTTCGCGCAGATAGCGATGAATAGTTGATTTTGAACCCGTATTGCCCAGCGCCACGCGAACAGCATCTATTGATGGGTTTTGCCCTTTGCCTATCAGCGCTTCACGCGCCTGCTTAACTAGGGCTTTATTAATGCCGCCTCTTGCCATATTACCCTCTAGTGATTATTTTGTACTGTATTACATATTATGTATATACATACTATTTTATGTTTAGTTTATTTAAAAATAAAGCTTTTTATAGGATTTAATAATCAGAGTTATTTAATCCTATAGTCTTGAAAGCCAAATAGTCGTATCTAAAGTGTACAAAAAGTAGGGGCTGAGGCTTGAAAGCGCTGTTCTCTCCAAGCCCCTAAATATCCTCAAAAGCTGAGCACGCTAAAATGACACTCCAGTCAAGGTAACGAACAAAAAGGTGGGCAAGCTTGTTGGGTTACCGCCATCCCTGCTGAAAAAAATACAAGACCCAGCAAGGCTTAATATTGCCGATTAAGTACGCGGTTACGTTAAACTAGCGCTGAAAAGAGCCCTGAGTCATCTAGCTCCGAGAAGTACAACACTGAGAAGTACAACATCAATAAGCACAGCACCAATAAGCACAGCGCTAATAAATACAGGCACACCCATGGCAAATAAGGAGTTACTGTTTGGCCAATATCGATGATTACCTTCACGCGGCAACACGTGATAACACCCGTAAAAGTTACCGCGCTGCGGTTGAGCATTTTGAGGTATCCTGGGGAGGGTTTTTGCCAGCAACGGCCGATAGTGTGGCCCGCTACTTGGTGTGTTACGCCGAGCGCTTATCGGTGAATACTTTGCGACAAAAGCTGGCAGGTCTTGCCGCTTGGCATAGAGATCAAGGGTTTCCTGACCCAACCAAAGCCCCGCATGTTAGAAAAGTCCTTAAAGGGATTGCCGAGTTGCACCCTGTAACCCCGAAGCAAGCTAAGCCTATTTCACTGAATCATCTTACGCAGTTAGTGGCGGCATTAGATGGTGCGACTCAAAACCAAGAGCGCACACAAGCGCTGCAAGCTATTCGCAATAAAGCCTTATTACTCATGGGTTTTTGGCGAGCTTTTCGAAGTGACGAGCTGGCTCGTTTGTGTGTCGAGCACATTGAAGCGACAGCGGGTGAGGGGATGAAAATTTTTGTGCCTCGTAGTAAAGGCGATCATTCACGGTTAGGGCGACACTATAGTGCACCAGCGCTCAAACAACTCTGCCCCGTTGAGGCTTACCTTGATTGGGTGCATGCTGCGCATATTCATGAAGGGCCTGTTTTTCGCTCGATTAGCCGCTGGGGGCATTTGTCAGACCAGGCGCTACACCCAGTCAGTATTTTAGGCATTATTAAGCAGTGCTGTAAAAAGGCGAGTATTGATGATGCGCAGTTGTTCAGCAGCCACTCCTTACGCCGAGGATTTGCCACCTGGGCTAATGCGCAAGGCTGGGATACTAAGTCGTTGATGGAGTATGTGGGCTGGAAAGATGTGCAATCGGCTATGCGTTATATTGAAGCGGCCGACCCTTTTGCGCAGCAATTGTTAGCAAAAGCGCCAGCTCTCGAACTAGAGACTGATTAGATCAGTGGCAATCACTATAACTCGTGGGCAGGGTATCGCTGGTCGCCATGAAAGAGTCCGGGTAATCATTAAATAGCACCCTTATATATTTCGTAAATATTACTACGGTAAAGGGACTTTGTTTTGGGCTAAATCGCGGATTAAAAACCGGCTAGGGTGTAATTGCTTATACAGCGTTTGACTAATAGGCAATGCATTTCCAAGGATTACGCTGCTTAACAACTCTGCACATAGTGGTGTATATGCAAGGCCTCTTGAGCCATGCCCCACATTGACAAATAAATTGCGATGGTACTGCCCAGGACTATCGATGATCGCGTATTTGTTTTTTGTGTAACGGCTAAAGGCTTGTAACATCAAAGGAGCATTCGCAACAGGACCAACAAAAGGCAGGTAATCCCGAGTTGTGCACCTAAAACTGACGCGACCTTTTAGTGAATTAAGATGTAAATTGGCCGGTAATTGTATGAGATCGGACAGCATTTTAAGGTTGGCAGTGTTGTCTTGCGAGGTAACTTGGGGGGAGGAGTCTTTGGGTGAAAATGTGGCCCCAAATGTAATGCTGGATAAGTCACTTGGAGCCTGCTGCTCAGATGTTAGCAGTGGTGGTGCCACATGCCCATCACCACAAATACACGTTTTGATATGTAGTGTATGGCTGGTAGGTAATATCGCTTGCGTAATTTGCCCGCGAATTGGCTTTAAATGTAAATAGTGAGTTTGACTAAACTGCGTAGCGCTGTGGGCATTGGCGATCACTACGGCATCAAAAGCGTGTTCTTCATGCGCGATGTCTGTCATCACCTGCTGTTGCTCTCTACTCTTGCACAGTTCTAGCTGCCAGCCAGTATTGAACGGTTTAAGTGATTGCACCTTGGTATCACAGTGCACCTGAATGTTGGGGTGGCTTAATAACGCTTGGCACACCTTGCTCGGTTGCAGCCAACCGCCGTAAGGTGTATACAAACCTCCAAGCCCTATGCCTAAAGGGACTCCGGCCAATGTAGCCGCAGCATTGGGATCGCACCATTGCACCGTATTTTGCCTAGGGCTAAAACCCATGTTGTTAGCTAACGGCTCGGTTAAACGGTATTGCTGGGCAATCGTTTGTTGTAAAGCTTGTTGCTTAGCATTCTTGGCTAAGTGCAGAACGCCTGTGCGTGCACCAAAGCGCGCATAGTCGTTATGGTTGCTATAAAAGTGGTCGGCAAAGGGGAGTGCGGAATGATTAAAGTCGGCCAGTGTATCGCGTTGATGCGAAAAGCGAGTATAAATAACGCCTTGAGCATTACCACTGGCGCCGCTAGCAATAGCGCCTTCGTCGAATACGGTCACATCTAACCCTTGCTTGGCTAGGGCGTAGGCGGTGTGGCTACCGGCCAAGCCTGCGCCAATGACAGCAATGCGTTGCACCATGGCGGTGTGTTCTGGCGTTGGTGTAAGATGCCAGTTAGCGCTAGGAATCGTAGCGCTTTGCGCGCGTTGGCGCGAAGCTTTAGGCTGAGTTAAGCGCGCATTGGGTTCAATGATTTCGGCGGCCTCGGATGCTGTGATGCGGGGTGGACTGCGGTGATACACGGCCGTTACCATTTCTCGCTTTTTACCAAACCCTGTGGCTTTGTGTACACTAAAACCTTCATCGGCTAAGCCTTCGCGAAGGCTTTTAATGGCAGTAAAGGTTGCGAGTGTTGTGCCTTTTTTGCTGAGCTGTGCGAGTAATGCGTAAAGTGCAGGTTGCCACATAGCAGGGTTTTTAGCGGGTGAAAAGCCATCTAAAAACCACGCGTCAACTTTTTGAGCATTCGCCGAGTAATGTGCTTGCTGCAGAGCAACACAAGGCGTTGCGCCAGAACAGGGCAGTAATTGCTTTAAGCCCTCAAGGGCATCATCAAAAATAAGTGTTAATGTCACGCTACCGCTGGTACTGGTGCCATGAAAGTGTAATCGATGGACTCGCTGTGGGTGCGTATCAAGGTTTAAGGGGTATTGTGCCAAAAGTGCATCGGCTTGTGGTTTTAACTCGGGCCAGAGTACAAGCGCTTGTGCCATTTGCGCATGGCTCAGAGGGTATTTTTCGATACTGATGAAATGCAGCGATGCATGATGTGGCGCACTGTGAAGCCAAAGCTGCCAAGCAGCTAAAAAATTAAGCCCAGTCCCAAACCCTGTTTCGGCAATTGTAAATGACGTAAGGCCTTGCCTGTTAATCGACTCATCAGTCAATGACTGCCAGCGACTATGCAGTTTATTTTTTTCTAAGAAGACATAGCGGCATTCGTCCAAGCCGCTATCAGTATTAAAATAGAAGTCATCAAATTCAACTGACTTGGGTTGACCTCTATCGTCCCACGTAATAGTGGGAGGGTGTAGCGCGTCATTATTCATTTGCAGTAAAAGCTTTACGCAAAGTACTACACCACAACTCTATGCGTGCTTGAGACTGATCAAATTGCGTTTCATCGTCGAGCGCTAAACCCACGAAGTGTGTTTGATCATCAGTTAATGCTTTAGAGCCTTCAAAGCTATACCCTTCAACAGGCCAATACCCTACAAGTTTGGCGCCAGCATGCTTGAGCTTGTGATACAAAAAGCCCATCGCATCTAAAAACCACTCGGGGTAACCTTCTTGATCACCTTGCCCATAAAGTGCGACGGTTGCATGACTGAGGTCTAGTTCATCAAGCTCAGGCCACACCTCTTCCCAGTCTTCTTGTAGCTCGCCATAGTCCCACGTGGGTATGCCAAAAATGAGGTGCGAGTAAAATTGTGCAGTACTTAAAGGTTCGTCAGCAATATTAAAAATATCAACATGCTCGTCCCCTAAGACAGCACTGATTTTTTCTGCACTCATTTGTGTGTAGCATGTGGAGCTGCCGTAAAACAGGCCTATCGGCTTTCTATTATTCATAAAAGCTGCTCCCATCTTTGTAACCAATCAGCAGCTAAAACGTGAGGATCTTCACCGCTGGCGTTATCAATAACTAGTGGCTCACCAAGGCGTAACGCACCAATATCGGCCAGTGCATCGTCTAATTTTTGACCTGCCAGAGCAAAACTTGGATAGCTACTATCGCCTAGATTAATCACGCCATAACGCATGCCGGCGATAGCAGGGTAATCACATGTTAAATGCTGAAAGAGCGGAGCTATAGTCTGTGGTAAGTCACCCACGCCCGTGTTAGAGGTGCAAACCAGTAATACCTCGTCGGAATTGAGCTGGCCTTGGATAAAATTTTGGGTAACTCGAACAGTGTGACGTGGTGATAACAAGGCACTGCAATGCTCAGCAACCATAAGTGCTGTACCCATTACACTGCCGACAACAATATGTATATTGGCCATAAAAATCTTGCCATCAACTGGCGCTAAACCTTAATCATGAAAAGTAGCGCGGCATACTAAAGCTTTGTGCTGCGAAGTGAAACCTTAATGTTGCGCAAATTGATACACAGGCGTTAACGTGTCAGTAAGTGGGTAACCCTAGCCAATATTGTCACCATCGCAGTAACCACTGCCGTGGGGAGGAGTAAGCGACTCGTCAACAATGGCCTATGAGGCCACATACCGCTACGTGTTAGCTTGGTTCGCTGACTTTAGGCGGCATTTCATCGAGCACTTTTTGACGATATTCAGTCGGTGATACATTTGTAAAACGACTGAAAAAGCGGTGGAACGCTGACTTACTGTTAAAGCCCGATAGATTAATAATCTCTGAAATAGGACTATTAATATAGTGCGGGTCCACTAAAAGTGCTTGTGCTTCTTTAATCCGGTAAGAGTTCACAAACTCTGAAAAATTCATTTCATAAGTCGCGTTAATAATACGAGATACTTCTTTTGACGGCGCCCCTACTGCTCGCGAAAAGCGCTGTAAGTTAATGGTTGGGTTGATGTAAGCACGCTCTTCCTCCATTAACAATTTAATTTTAGCGAGTCGTTTTTCATCTTGTGATAGTTTAACCGGATTGCTAGCTGATATAGAAGCATCAGCTAATGGGGCATGACTATACGTTTGTTTGGATGAGGGGCTGTGCACTACAGCATGAGTCGGTGTAGGTGGTGCGATGTGTGGCTGCACAGGCTCTGCTTTTGCCTGTGAGGCATCGTGTGCTGCCGACTGCTGTGAGTCATGCACCCGTGAAGGTGCTATGGGTTGCCTCTGTAGAATCAAGTTCTCTTTTTCATCTAATTGGCACAGTGGGTTTACAATCGGGATAAGCCGTTTGATGATGGTAAACGAATACAAAAGTAAGATATTAATCAGCACAAAGGCAATAAAATCACTAGATTGACCAAAGTGACTAGCCATGCCGTTAGGTAAATACTGCCCAGCAATATGCACTGTTAAGCCTAAAAACCACTGCAAGCAAAAGCCGAATAGTAAAACCCTTAGCCATTTAGCATCTAAATATTCACCGCCGCTGTAATGAGTGTCATAAAGTGATGATAAATTGCGGATACTATAAAGCGCTATTGCACCATAGATCACAGGGCTCAAACGTACACATGTCCACCAAAAAAAGGTGCCCCAATTGTTAATATGCGCTTCGATAGGAGTTGTGAGCTTTTGAGTATTAAGCGCAAAAGCAATAGCGACTAAAAAACTAAACGCAATGGGGAGCGTGTGCCAAATATGGTGCTTTTTAAATGTGTAATGTTCAGATGATATTGTTTTGATATAGAACAGCAAAAGTGGGCCCTTTGTCATCAGTGCCAATGTCGTTAATGCAATAGTCAGAGGAGAGAGTACTTGTAGCTCTTCACGCAACCCTGTATTCCAAATGAGTAGCATACAGAGAGAATCAATGGCGATTGCCAAAAAGAAAAAAGCAAGCAATCGCCTAGATAAAACGGACGGTGTTGGGATCGCTTTAACTAGAAGTGCAATTAAAAAGCATTCTATGACTGTTGCTATTAGAGGTATATCAAAGAGTTGGAAATGAATTGCAGACATAGGCGCTTCGATCTTCTAGTAAAACATGCTTATCTATAACAATTTAAACGAGCATATAAGTGTTCAATAAGATAGCTGTATAAGAGCTATTGATTCTCTATAAGCCAATATCGACTTGAGTGGCGCTCATTTTAGAGTAGGGGAGCTGTAAACTTAACGCCTTAATGTCCCACATTGAATCATTTAAGCTCCCACATCTGGTATTTATAACTTTAGGCTTGGATTTGGGAGAAATCAAAATACATTTTGTTACTGATTTATTGCTAAAGCGAACCGAAAAAAGCGTTATTAAAAGGTGTTATTTTGGTTAAAAATACACAATTTTTTAGATTTTAGTGATAAGTACTCTTTTATATGCGAAAAAGACAGGTGAATAGTGGGCCTTATTTTTATGCCGAAATAGCTCATAATTGATGAGCTATTGGCTCAATATCGACTAACGGAAGTTGAGCACTAAAAAAGAATACCTCAGGGTGGCAATACCTAGGATTACTCATTGCCAATTAGTAAGGCCCCTTGTAAACCACCTGATTTCTACCGTTATTTTTGGCTTCATATAAGCCTTCATCTGCACGCTTCAAGCATGACTCTAAACTGTCTTTGGCAGTAATATGTGTAACTCCCATAGATACCGTCACTTGTTTATGGGCGATAAGCTGGCTATGAGCTAAGACTTTACGCAATCGATTCATACTGTCTTTAACAGGCGTTTCTTCTATGTTGGTAATAATTAGGCAAAACTCTTCACCACCGACCCTAAATAACCGATCTTGGGGTCTAATATTGTTTTTAATCACTTCGGTCATGGCCATGAGCACATTGTCGCCACTTTCATGACCATAGTTATCATTAATGGATTTAAAATAATCAATATCGAGTAAGGCAACGGCTATGCGATATTTCAGTCGTCTGACGTTAGCTAGAGCGATTGCAAACTCTTCATTAAATGCTCTACGGTTACCGATATTAGTAAGTACATCGGTTCTCGCAATTTCTACTAATGCTTGACGTTGATACTCATTACGTTTGGCAAAAATATACGAAAATAATGCTGTTGCGCCTAATGTTATGCTGAAGGTTGTGACGTGAACAATGGACGGGAATGTACTTGGGTGTGTGATAACTGCGCAAAAGCCAAAACAGCTCAGTAGGGCAGCATGGCGAGGAGGTACCAAGGAGAACGAAAACAATACCATTGCATAGAGCCAGTACGGTGACACCTCATTATTATTAAAAGTCGTTAATACAAACCCGCAGCTAATGCTCGTAGCCATTATCATCGCTGCAGCTTGGCTGTTTCGGGTTAGCCAGCCATAAGAGGCGATGCCTATCGTTGCAATCACCATACACAAGTCAAGGAAAAATATAATCCACTGGCCCTCTAAAGCCCTAAAAACCACAAATGGTGACAAGGTAAGCGTAACAAAAACACCCAAAATACACACAACAGATAAGTGAAAGTCAGCTCTTAATCGTCCTCTTATGAGTGTCAGTATTCGATGCTTTTGAGGGGTGTGAGGCACGCTTAACTCTCTAAACTGTTGATGAAATAATAGGCAGTTACCAAAGTATAGACGTACCGAGTCAATAAAGATTTAGTATTATCACCGCGTGAATATTGTTAGAGTATAAATATTGCTATAGCGTGAGAGTTTCGAGTATGCCATCTTGCAAAGTGATACGCAGTTGAGTGTTTGGCTGAACATTCTCGACCGAGCTAATAACGCAGCCTTGTGCATTGCGCGCAATCGCATATCCGCGATGCAGCGTATTCAGTGGGCTAACAGCGTTTAATAGCGCTACCTGATTCATGTAGCGCTGGCGCCGGCGGTCGAGCAGGGCACAGATGGCTTTTTGTAATCGCTGAAGTAGCTGCTTCTTTTTTTGTTTAATCTGCTGCAAATGTTGCTTAGGGTTATTGCTATTGAGCTGCTGAAGCTGGGCATTAAAGGCTGTACGCTTTGATGTTATAGCCATGTGGATAGTTTTGTGTAGCCGCAATTCGTAAAAATCTAAGCGTTGCTGATGGTTCCGCAAGGCTTGCTGTGGGTTGTGAAGAGCAATAGAGGCCAAGTCTAAGCGTCGCTTATTATCGACAATAGATGTGTTGATCTGCTTATATAGCTGTCGTTTCTTCTCTATTAAAGTGGTGCGCAGGGCTTGAATATCGGGCACTGCTGCTTCGGCGGCAGCCGAAGGAGTAGGGGCGCGTACATCAGCGACAAAATCAGCGAGAGTAAAGTCTACCTCATGACCCACAGCGCTAATAATCGGAATTAAACTAGCATAAATGCTGCGCACAAGCTGTTCGTTATTAAAGGCCCATAAATCTTCTAGACTACCGCCACCTCGACCTAGAATAATAACATCACATTGTAACTGCTTATTGGCTAGGCCCAGTGCTTTGATTAGGCTTTGAGGGGCCTCGGTACCTTGTACTTGTGCTGGGTAAATAATGACATTGGCCAGTGGATAGCGTCGTTTAAGCACCGATAAAATATCATGCACTGCGGCACCAGTAGGGCTGCTAATCACACCTATCGTTTTTGGCATTGGCGGAAGAGGGCGCTTGGTTTGCTCCGCAAATAGCCCTTCGGCCATTAAGGTATTTTTAAGCGCCTCATACTGCTGGTGCAAATCACCTAACCCGGCTTTTTGTAAATTATTAACAATTAACTGATAATCGCCGCGCCCCTCATAAAGGCTCACATTGGCCTGCAAAAGAACTTGATCGCCGGCTTGAATGGGCGATCGAATGCCGATATTCTTATTCCGAAACATTGCGCAACGCACCTGAGCACGCGCATCTTTCAGTGTAAAATACCAGTGCCCAGAGCTAGGTTGCGCTAAATTAGTGAGCTCGCCCTGAACCCAAACACTGGGCAGGCTTTGCTCTAACGCACGCTTAGCACTTTGGTTTAGTTGACTCACCGATAAGATGTTTTTTGTTTTACTCACTGTAATTCACAAGCTCTAACCGTTATTAAGCCAGTATCTTAACTTAATACCACCTGCTTTTTAGCCACAAATACTGTTTATTTACTCACAAAACGTCGAACAGGGTTATTCAATGATTATTGACTTCACTAAACTCACGTCTGCACAACGATACTTCGCTATGGTGCAATGCATTGTACCTAGGCCTATAGCGTGGGTATTAACACCGAACGGAGACCTAGAAAGCGGCGAACCATATAATTACAATTTAGCGCCTTACTCTTTTTTTACCGGTATCTGCAGTAGCCCACCATTGATTATGCTGTCGGCAGGCAAAAAACCTTCGGGGAAGGATGCAGGTGAAACCAAAGATACTGCCAAAAACATACTCCGACATAAGCATTTTGTAGTCCATATTGCCAGCACAAATCAAGTGGATGATCTCAATGCAAGCGCGCAAACATTGGACTATGGGCAGTCGGAAATCGATAAGCAAGCACTCATGTTAGCTGAATTTCCAGGTTTTAATTTACCTAGGCTACAAAATTGCAAAGTGGCCATGGCGTGTAGGTTATATAGCTCACACGAGATTGGAGATGCACCACAAACGATTGTATATGGTGAAATAAAGCAGCTGTACATCGACGACACAATAACCAATAGTGAAGAGTACTTAAATAACCCTGATAGTCGCCTAATCATAGATCCCGAAGCCTTAGATCCCTTAGCACGACTCGGCGGCAACGCTTACAGTCAAATAGGCGCTAAGTTCGACGTTAAAAGACCGACATAACATATAAGTGGTTATAAGCTTAAACCTCCTTAATCTTAACAACCCCTTACTTCCGGTAATCACAATTACCGGAAGTAAGGGGTGAATCTAGGTGCACTCTTTCTTTATTTAATAAGACTGATTTTTTATTTTACTTTATCTCTAGTTGTGCGGACTCTGTTGAGAAACATCACACTGTCAAGGTTCTGTAGTTACTTTCCATACTTGAGATACGTCTTACTGAGCGGTAAAGCGTATCCCAATAACATAAGTATGCGATATAGCCCTTGTGGTTTATGCCTAAATACTGGAGGGCTAAATGTAGAACGCATTAAAGCCTAGGCAGCTGCGAGCTGTGTAAATGCAGCATCCATGCTGGGCCTCGCCATATTAAATCGTCGCTTTAAAAGGATATCGATTTGCATTGTTGTTTGTGTTGCTGAATTTTAATGACCGATTGCATGAGTAGTAAGCACAGCAGTAACCATAGACTCCATAAGCCCCAAGCCCCACCACCACGCAAGCCGGTTTCTATTTCACCTTTGTCGACTGCAACAGGGGCAACGGCGGGCGGCTCTTCGGCGACAGGTAATATTATTGGTAGTCCTATCGCTATTGGATCTTTGATCAAGCCATTGACATCCCCTTGGCCATCCTCATTCGCACCATCGTTATTTTCTCCGTCGTTTAATCCCCCGTCAATGATTGTAAGCTGTAAGCACTCATGGCCAGGGTTTAAACCTGTACGATAGGCATTACTCCCTGCGATAGGACAAACCCCCTCTTTGCCATCTTCCCACGTTGATGTTGCATAGTTATCGGTTTCACTGATCGTAAAATCTTGCCAGCCCGTTAACGGTGCATATTTGCGCAATACCGCACCCGTTGGAATGGTCGTATTCAGTGGAATAATAATGCGTGCACTAGCACCCACGTAAGGGAGGTTAATCACTTCATAATCGTAGATGTGTTGATAGCTATATTCAGTATCTTGTGGCGATACCGCACTGTAACCGCGATCAACTAATTGCTCTACAGCATGATTAAGCTCCGTTTGTGTTAACACAATGCCTTGTGCACGGTTTGCTTGCGCTAATTGCCCTGCCCTTAATCGCACGGCTTTATCGCTAAAAAGCCTACCCTCAACGCTGACGGGGCTATCGGCATTTAAGTAACGCCCACTCTTTGTTTGCACGGTAGTCAAATATCCCATATCAGCACTGTGATCATCGGCAATATCGGGATGTCTATCGGCATCACTATCACGCAAGGCCTGTGTCGTGACAACCTCAATAATTTGTTCGGTAATCGATTCATGTTGCGCCAGTGTGATACTTAATGTCACAGTGTAAAGCCCCGGTGCTAGCGCGCTAGGATCTAACATGAGTACTGCCGCATTATGAGTGCCTGTGATAGCTGCATTTAAAGAGGTATCGCGACTACTCCAAGAGTACAGCGGTACCGTATCTGGATCGCGAGGGTCGCCAAACACATGGTAGTTACCAATACGACCTACCAAGCTAACTGCTCCGTTATCGGCGGCTATGTTGATCACCTCATCACCGGCTTGTGCTATGTCAATCCAAATGACAGGCTTGACTGAGCGCCCTTCATAGCGATTAGCACTGAGTAGATAGCTCTTTGCGGCATCAAATAGCGCTTCGGTAGTATCACTTGAAAGTAAATCGGTACCGATCACTTGCTCGAGTAAGTCATTAAAACCGTCATTATCGCTATCGCTACTCCCATCACCATCTATATCCGTGTTTTCTACCCAGTCAGGTATCCCGTCACCATCACGATCATCTTCGGCACCATTAAGCGGATCACCACCGTAACGGACTTCAATCACATCAGGATAACCATCGCGATCAAAGTCGGCTTGGTCAGGGTCGACCATACCGCTGATAGGATTCACAGGTTGTGAGGGTAATTGCACTTGAATACTCTCAAGGTATTGCTCCGCAACATCTGGCACACCGTTTTGATCAGCATCGACGCGTGAGCGTGCCTCAACGTTGTTATCAGAACCTTCTAACGAATCAGCAATACCATTGTCATTGTTGTCGAGTAACTCAGCACCATCACTGCCGACTTTTCCGTCACCATCAGGGTCTATAAGCTGCGCTAACTCACTACCGGCAGCCTCAATTAAATCGCTGATACCATCGCCGTCACTATCCAGCGAGCGCGTATCAGGAATATTATCAAAGTCCCTATCGATAAACTCTGCACGCTCACCGCCCACAAAAGGATCGGCTAAATCACCTAATCCATTACCGTTATTATCGGCAAATGAACCCGTACCCACCCTACCGTCTCCATCAGGATCCAATAGGGACAAGCCTGACTCACTCAGGTCAGTGAGCCCGTCGCCATCAGAGTCTAAATCAAGCAGATCAGGACGACCATCGCCGTCGGTATCCATCGCTAATAAAGGCAGCTGTCCTAAAGCATTATCAACAGTATCAACGACACCGTTACCGTTAATATCTTCGCCATCAATACGTCCATCGCCATCAAAATCGCGATCAAAACCACCCACCTCATCGAGATCGGGCACGCCATCGTTATCGCTGTCAATATCAAGTACATTGGGTATTGCGTCACCATCGCTATCGATGCTGTTGGCGGTATCAATAATGCCGTTTGCATCGAGATCTGCGCGTATGCTGCCATTAATATCCGCATCGACGGCATCATTGATGCCGTCTGTATCTACATCTATTTTACCATCATCTAATAGGCCGTCATTATTGGCATCCGCATCAAAGCGATCGGCAATGCCATCGCCATCACTGTCTTTACTAATAATGACCGCATTCTCATTAAGATCAGTAATACCATCATTATCAGAATCACCGTCTCGGTGATTGGGAACACCATCACTATCGCTATCAATAATTTGGCCCCCACTCGATTCTTCACTGTCTAATAAATGGTCATTATCGCTATCGAGATCAAGGTAATCGGGCTCATTATCGCCATCACTATTGCGCGGCGCTGCAGGGTTATCACCAGCTTCTAGAGCATCACTTAAAGAGTCGTTATCACTGTCTAGGTCCCGATAATTTGAGAGGCCGTCGCCATCAGTATCCACATCGCCTTCAATATTATCGGGCAAACCATCATTATCACTATCGAGATCTTGAAAGTCTGACACGCCATCGCCATCGGTATCGGTTACCTCATAGTGATCATCAATACCATTGCTATTGTCATCGTCACCCAGGGTTAAGGCAACATCAAGACTATCAATCAAACCGTTGCCGTCACTATCAACCGTTGGTTCTACGTAAGCAATTTGATTTTCTTGTTGATCTGTAATGCCATCGTTATCGGAGTCTAAATCTAAATAGTCGGGTAAGTCATCACCATCGGTATTTAGCGGCTCAAAGCGATCATCGACACCATCCTCGTTCTTATCGACACCGCCGGTTATAGCAGCGTCAATCGCATCATCCAAGCCATTAGCGTTAGTATCCACTCCTAAAGGGGCAGGTACATTTAAGCTTTCGAGTGTATCCAGAATGCCATCGCCATCGCTATCCACATCAACAAAATCAGCTAAACCGTCGTTGTCGCTATCTGGTGGTAGTAGAGGGCTGCCATGCGCTTCGAGAGTGTCAGCTAAGCGATCGCCGTCGCTATCTCTATCACGGAAGTCATAGTCACCGTCGCCATCGGTATCTACTGGTTGATTAGCGATATCCCCGACTTCAATAACATCAGGAATTTCATCATTATCACTATCAAGGTCTAGGTAATCAGGCACTGTATCGCCGTCGCTATCTAACGGTAAAATAAGGTCAGCAAGGCCGTCACCATCACTGTCTACAGCGAGCAAAATTTCAGCATCAAAGGCATCATCGATGCCGTTATTATTGCTATCTGTGGCCACAATACCTGCTTCAATGCCGTCAGGAATGCCGTCGTTATCGCTATCAGGATCGAGGTAGTTGGCTATGCCATCACCATCGCTATCACCTTGACCATCAAGTAGGTTGGGCAAACCATCACCATCCGCATCTGCAGCAGGGTCAAAGGTTGAGTGGCTAATATCACGACGCGCAGGTACCGCCGCATCACCCGCTCTATTAGCAACGTTAGCAACCACGGTTTCGATTGCTGCAAGCGCTTGTGCATCAGCCGCTGGTAGCGTGATAGCCCAAGTTCCCTCGGTCACGACTCCTGAGTACGTTTTATCATTAATCACCAATTGTACTGTTTGGTTAGATTCTACATTTGCTGTGCTGCCGGTTATTATCACATCAGCATTATCTTCGATAGCACTAATAGTATCGTCGCCAGCAATCACATCAAGACTAATACTCGGTAAAATAACAGTATGTTGAATATCACGAGTTGCTTGCGGAGCCGCATCTTGTGCAATATTTGTGACATCGGCAACGACTGTTTCACGCATATCTAGCCTTTGAGCATCGCTCGCTGGCATAACTATTGACCAACGACCCTCACTCACCGTAGTGGTGTAGGTGACATCATTAATACCCACGGTAACCGTTTGGCCAGCTTCTACGTTATTGGTTGTTCCTGTAATGGTGACGGGGCTATCATCTTCGAGGGCATTCACAATGTCATCGCCCGAAATCGTATCTATGCCAATTAAAGGGGTCGATACAGTATGTGAGACGTTACGACGCGCGGACTCAGCCGTATCACCAGCAAGGTTAGAGACATCTGCGGTAACGACTTCAGTAATACCTAAAGCTTGAGCATCTTCGGCAGGTAATGTGACTGACCAAGCTTGATCAGTGACAATACCCGTATAGGTTTTCCCGTTGAGTGATACTGTTACAGCTTGGCCATCTTCAACGTTAGTGGTTGTACCAGTAATCATCAGATGGGCATCGTCTTCAAGCGCGTTAATAATGTCATCGCCTGCAATTGTATTAATACTAATCTGTACAGCGCTGTAGGATGAAGCGGCTTGAACGGCTGCTGTATTTTCAAGATGACCAGCATCTTGTGCGACACCACCGGCTATATCCAGGGTAATACTGCCTGACCCCACAGCCATTAAATCTTCGTCTGGGGTGACATCCACCGTATAAGTTGTTCCGTTAATGGCAGTAAAGTTAGTCAGGCTCGCATTAGTAGCAGCAATATCATCTACAGCAAAGCCTGTCACCGCTTCACTAAATTGCAGTGTGGCGGTAAATGTGCCAGTAGTGGTAATAGGCACATTTTCAATACTCACTTGTGGCGCAATAGCATTATCGTAAAGACTGAGCGCTTGGCGTGCCGCGAGGTTATCGCTATCTCCAGCATCTTGCGCAACAGCGGCGGTAATATCTAATGTGATAGTGCCGGTTCCTGCTGCTACTAAAGATGCATTCGGCTCAACATCTACGATATAGGTATCGCCATCCACCGCGATAAAATTAGACAAATTGGCATTGATCGCCGTGATATCACTTAGCTCAAACCCAGTGACTGCTTCACTAAATTGTACCGTCGCTGCAAATGGTCGTGTTGTTGTTGCTGGCACATCTTGAATCACGACCTCTGGGGCTTTCGCATTATCATAAACACTAGCCACTGGTTGAGCCGCTGAATTGGCGCTGTTGCCAGCATCTTGTGCAACGGCGCTGTCTACATTCAAGATAATATTACCAGTACCTGTTGCCACTAGACTTTCATGCGGCGTAACAAGCACGGTATAGGTATCGCCATCAACAGCGATAAAATCTGAAAGCTCAGCATTCGTCGCCGTAACATCGCTTAAACTAAAGCCTGCCACATTTTCACTAAATTGTAATGTGGCGGTAAAAGCGCCTGTAATAGTAGCAGGCACATCGGCAATAGTGACACTCGGCATCATGGCATTATCATATACGCTGAGCGCTTGTAGGGCTGCAATATTGCTATTGGCGCTAGCATCTTGTGCTGCACCATTGGCAATATCTAATGTGATTGTGCCACTACCAGCTAATACTAAAGCGGCATTTGGCGCAACTGTGACGGCGTAGGTATGACTATTGAGTACCGTAAAATCTGTTAGCTCAGCATGATTCGCTAAAATATCCTCTACGGTAAACCCTGTGACTGACTCGCTAAATTGCAAGGTTGCAGTGAACGCGCCCGTTGTTGAAGCCGGTACGTTTTGGATCATCACTGTAGGGATATCATCTTCGCGATAATCAATATCACCGGTATTATTGTGATTAGGCAGTGCATTTGGAGTATTAATAGTGCCATTCACATCGTTATAATCATCCATAGTTTCTATGGCCTGATCCCATCCGTTCATACCAACAACGCCCGCTAAAATAAGCCCTGCCTCCTGTGTGTCACTCAACGTATCATTGTCACTATCACGATCAAGGTAATCAGGTAAACCGTCGTTATCACTGTTCACAACCAATAGCCCATCGCTATAACTCAGGTCATAACCCTGATCATCATAGGTATTAGAGGGCGCAATATAGCTGGTTGTAGTTTGCGCTTCGGTGTTATCTGGCAAGCCATCAGCATCACTGTCTAAGTCACGGAAATCTAAAATATTGTCGTTATCGGTATCACCATTGTTTTGAGCATAGGTATTTTCAATCTGATCACTAATACCATCATTATCTGCATCAAAATCGCGATAATCGGGGACGCGATCGCTATCAGTATCTACTGGCAAATGACTAATCACATTCGAATCGCTACCTGACTGCACGGCATCAACAATACCATCCAAGCCTACGGCATTAATGCTATCGAGCTTGCCGTCGTTATCGGTATCTAACGCGATAAAAACGAGACTGCCACTTTCCATTAAATCGCTAATAGCGTCGTTATCACTGTCCAAATCCAAGTAATCGGGCAGTAAATCACCGTCGGTATCAGTAGCGCTGTCGAGTGCTACTGCACTTAAGCTGTCGTCACTTTCGAGTGCGGCCACAAAGCCATTGGCGCCATAAGCTGTTGCAGCATCGGTACCACCGGCTTCGGTAATACTAATCACACCATCAGCATTGCTGTCTAAGCTAGCTACTCCCACTGCAAT
>NZ_LGAK01000046.1 GCF_001292705.1 Marinagarivorans algicola | reverse complement strand
CCCTATTGATTTTAGGGTTGTCTATTTTCTTGATCTTCAAGCGACGATCCTCTGAAAATAATTATAAGTTGTTTTTTTGCCAATGTTTCATTGCAATGATTAAGCTTGCGACTACATAAATGGGCCACGTGTAGCCTTGTGTTAGAAACGTACCCGATACAGCAATACCTAAAATAGAGGCGAGATTAGCCTCTGATGCTGCCGTAATCACAGGTGGCGCACACCGCTGTATGGCAAAATTTGTACTATTGGTGGCATCAATGATAAGTTTGATAACCATGCCCACAAAGACAATTATACCGAGCAATCCCGATTCAGCCATGACGCCAAACCAGGTGCTGTGTACCGCATGATTAAGGCCGTCCCAGTGAGGGCTATAAAAGAAGTAGTTAGAAAAAAAATTCTTGAGCCCAACGCCTGTAATGGGATTAACAAGTGCCATCCCCCAAGCTGCCTGCCAAGCATAAATTCTACCCATTGCAGAGGCGTCTACGCCTTCTTCGGCGGCGCCACCAGAAGCGCGTCCCGATATGCCAGCCATCACAAAAAGCCCCATCACTGCAACAGCACCACCGCCAAAAAATATGAGCTTTGACTCAATACGCCGATAAGCCATTAAACCGAATACGGCTATCACACCGAGTAGCCCACCCCGACTTTGCGTTGCAATAACAGCGCTAAACAATGTGATTGTGCTAAGTGTACCTATGCATCGCGCTATTTTTCCGAGTCCTTTATTCAGCATTAAGCTGGCAGCAAAGCTGATAGGAAACATAAGTACAAGTGCTAAATCATTAGGATCACCTAAGATAGAGCCAAGTTCACGGCCAACAGTGACACGAGTGCCCTCGACTAAACCAATACCATTAGCTTTATTAAACAGTGCAACACTGGCAACGGCAACACCTGATAGTGTGAATAAATACAAACTTAATTTAAAATCGCTAGGTGTGCGTGTTAGCCAGGCAATAGCATAGGTCATGATAATGATTTTAATATAAGAGTCTTTAAAAGCTGTAATGGCAATATCTCGGCTAGTTGCAAAGAAGATACCGATAAAAACTAAAACAAAAAAAACAGTAACCCAGTCCAAACTTTTATCCCAAAATGGTTGTATTTTACCTGTGACCACAATATGCCACCCCAACGCAAATAGTGAGCCAAGAGCGAGTAATTGAGGGATTTTTAAAGGATTTAAAAAGGGAAAGGCTTCGTGTATTCGACAAAACGAAAAAATAACAAAACTCAGTACAATAACAAAAGGTAGGCGTAGTACGCCATAGATGGCGAGCGGTGCAAGCCCGGCAATAACAATAAGTATAGGATGAGGTAAAAGCCACCACGCACCTGTAAATAAACCGCATAATGCTAAGGCTACCCAAGGACTTAAATGTATCTTATGATGATTGCTAGGTAGAGGCTTGTGTCGATTCTTGAGGCTGATAATGTTTCTAATGCAACGATGTAAATATGTATTTTTTCCCATATTCTTAGTGTAGTCGAGCATGCGTTGTTGGTGTCTTTTTAAAATCTCTGTACGAAGCTAGCGAATATTAAACTGGTGTTTTAGAGGTTTTATGCGCCTAAAAGAAATAATGTTAGCCTGTAGAGCCATGCACAATAATATAATTGCGAGTACTAAAAAAATTCCGATGAGTGATATGCCAATGCTGATTATGTCATTAAGAGTGATCTGCGCAAAGCCATCATGCACAAGACTTTGGGTAACGAAATGAGTGCTACTTAGCACACATAACAGCGTTGAAGACAAGCAAAGTATTAGCCAGCGCTTGCTAATATGAAGGTATATACCTTGAAGATTCAGTACATACCTACCGCCCCAAATAATCAAAATAAGTCGTAAGCCTTGAGCAATAATAAGACCTATAATACAGCCTGCAACACCCGACAGCTTGGTGAACGATAAACACAATACCATCGCTATTACGGCGCTAGAGATATTGATTTTTAAGAGCAACCATGTATTTTTTTGGTTGAGAACACCTAGGTTGAGTACCTCGCTAGATTCTCGCAGTGCTAGCATAAAAGCAATAATAGCAACCCATTGCGCGGCAACAATATACTCATCAGGCATTAAGCTGGCAATTAATATCGGTCCGATACATGCAACAGCACAAGTAATGAGCGCGAGTAGTAAAATGGCACGCTCCAACATTTGGCCGCAGGCTACTGGCTGCTCGGCTAGCCAAGCAAAACGTTTGGGGCGCCACCACATGCCAAAAGGCTGCATGAGTAGTACTGTCGCAAGGGCAAATTTTGCTGCGACACAATAGAGTCCCAACTCGGTAAGCCCTGCCCAATGTGCAATAGCTATTTTATCGATGCCATTGAGGGCAAATAAACATAAGCCACTGCCTAGCAGTGGCAACCCATATTGATAAATGGCTTTAAGCTCTGGTAATTTAGGCTGTATACCTGTGCTTTTTAATTGAAGACATCCCAATATCAATGCTTGACTACAGGTTGCGATTAAGCTGGCTAGTAATACGCTGGTAATCGATGCATTATGATGTAAAAAGATAAATGTTAACATTGCCTGCAAAAATGTACGACCGATCACAACATAGAAAAAATGCGCAGGTTTATCTTGCATACGCAAATAAGCTAAGGGCAAGCTAATTGCACCCTCTAGGGCAACGCCGGCCCAAACCATTTGTAAATGATAGTGCTGTAAGACTCCGCCATGAAGCAACTGCTTACTGAGCGCGCTAGCAGCGGGAGCGAAGCATGTGCCCAAGAGTAATGCAGCTAAGCCAATAATTAACGACCAACCATAAAGTGATGCAACAATGGTACGCTGTTGCAAGCCATCCGTGTTTGACGCAAAACGAAATAGGCAATCTTCTAAGCCCATAGCCACAAACAAACTTGCGAGTATAGCGGCTGTGGTAAGTAGCTCTAATTGGCCTAAGGCGGCAGGGCTTAGGTAGCCAGCTATAAAAGGTAGCATGATAAGGGATAAGCCCTTCATTAAAACAATGGATAGGCCATAAAATACAATAGCTTTTTTTAAATCTGTGCGGAGTACTTGACTACGTTCTTGGTGTGACAAAATTTATTATCCTTTGGTGCGGGGATTCAATTTTGGAGGCGTATTGCCGAATGAGGCCTCCGACAGCGCCTGAACGATTGCGCGATAAGTATCTTTGGCTTTGTATTGTGAAGCGATATCTTGCGCACGCTGACCGGTTGATGTAATACAAAAAGTATGACGGCTAAGCAGCCATAGTATTCTGGCTAATGACTGAGGGTCGTTAGGTGTGTATTTAAAGCAGTTAACCCCATGGGTGAGCTGCATATCCCAATAAGCACCATCTTTAGGGATCACCGGACACAGTCGTGCAGCCATAGCCTCTAAAATACTCAAGCCAAAAGGTTCATGTTGGCTGGTCGAAACAAAAATATTGCATTGACTTCTAATTTCATCAAGGTTGTTAGGGTTCTCCCATACAGATATTTGATTATTATTTTGAGGTACTGGATGGCAGTCTAAAGCTGTATTTTTTGGCTTGATATAGCAAATTTTTGCTTGAATGTCAGTGTTTTTTAAATGACAGTTAATCGCTTTTTCAAGAATATCGATACCCTTCCATTTAAGCAATGAAGCAGCCCAAAAAACTCTTGAGGATGTACTGCTGGGCAGGCTGTTAGTATTACCCTGATCTTTGCAATCAATACGTATATCGTCGGCATTAATATTGAGTGTCGGTGTTGGCCATTGATGTTGAGGGAGTCCGTTTGTAAAAATAGCGCTTTTTTGATGAATGTTTGCGATATCTGATTCGGATTTATGTTGTATTAGATCCGTAATGTTTTGTTGACAGCTTGCTAAATAAAATATACGGCGGCTCATGCTTAAACCAAGCAAGGCTATTTTGCTACGTGATATTGGCCCTTGAATTAATTGGATAGCATATTTTCTAAATAGCTGACTTAATAATAGTGCCGAAATGTCAACGGCAGGACCAGAAATAACAGCTATTTTTTTTATTCTAAAATATCTTAAAAAAATAATAGAAAGCTGTATTCCGAGGAGTAATTGTTTACCATAAAATGGCAATCCGGATGATGCACGCTGTAATCGTTTTGGTAAATAAATAGAAATTATTTTATATGTTGATTTCCAACTGTCTGGGTCGCACGTGATAATGATAGGCCGGCTATTCGGACACTCTTCAATAATATGGCTCATAGCTACTTTAGAACCGCCTGTAAAACTCACAGGGTCATAGACAAGAAATTCAGATCTTGTATGGTCGGTTATTTTATTTTTATGTATCTCTTTCATTTTGCGCCGGCAGTTTTTTTATGCAGTGTATTGCGTGCTAATAATGTTCTATTCAATACCCATTTTTGTATTGCTTGACATACAAATAGCGATTTTTTAAGGCGAGTTAAAAAGGTATTGTTTTGATGAATATCGATTGCTTGTTCATACGCCTGAATAATGCCGTAGATATGTTTATGGCTATTAAAGGTCGTTAGCGCACGGTAGTAGCCCCGGCTGACGCGTACTTGCCAGTCTGTATGTTGCGAGAGTGATAAGAGTGCTTTTTGCAGGCTTAGGTGATTATTGGGTGTATATAGTAGCCCTGTTTTATACTGCTTTATTACGCTATTAATACCTTTAATGTTAGGGGCAATCACAGGTATTTTGGCTAAATTAGCTTCTGCCAATACCAATCCAAATACCTCATCGATGGCTGTACTGATAAGGGCGTCAGCATCACCGAGCATATAGCCAAAAGCATTGTCTTGATTACCTAAAAAAAATACATATTTGTTAATATTTAGTGCAACGCATTGCTCTTTGAGCGACTCTAACTCCTCTCCGTCACCAATAATCGCAACATAATAAGGTTTATGATGAGCTAATGATGATGAGGTGTTTAATGTGTGCAGGGTATCTAGTAAAAATCGATGACCTTTACGCTTGATCAAGGAGCCTACACTTAGCAGTAGTATGGCGTCTTGCTCAACGCCTAATGCTTTTTTGATGGATACGGGAGGTTGCTGTTGTAGTGCGAGAGCGTCAATGGCATTGGGTAAAATAATACGTGTTTGCTGAAGGTTGGTACCATCGCTGTCGAGCGCTCTAATTGCGGCATGACTCACACCCATAATAATATTACAAAAATGCAAACCCAGCGTTAGCCTATCTTTGAATGTTCCGTAGTGGGCATGTAGCTGCGTAATACACGGTGTGTTGGTCAATAGACCGGCTACTTGCATCCATTGGCAAGGCGCAGCACTATTAATATGAACAAGTGCTGGCTTGTATTGTTTAATGAGGTTAATACCCGTTTTAATTTGGGTATACCAAGCGCATAAGTCATATCGTTTTTTTTGATAGCCTAAAAGGATCTCCATCTTAGAGCAATGATACGGCACGCCATGGCTCTTTAGGGCTTCGGATAATGCTTGTGTATTGCACCAAACAATAGGGGAAAATCCTTGTTTTTTAAGTGCATGGCACAAATTTAAGAGGCAGTGCTCGCTACCTCTTAACCAGTTATCACCGTAGTGCACCAGTAATATTGTGCTACTGTCAGGAAGTGCATGTGTCGATTCTAAAAATTGATTAAACACGGTATATACCCGTTGCAGTATTCATATAGCAATCTAAAAATTTAGGTAGTGTCGAGTGAGTACTATATCGTTTGGCAATGGTGCGGTGAGCACTTTGTTGTATCTTGCGGTGCTGTGCAGCATTGAGTCTTTTCCAGTGCATAAGCATTTTAATAATGTCAGCGATAATTTCTTGTTCAGCATTATTATCTTTTGAGGTGCTAGCTTTTAGCAGCCAGCCATTATGATTATGTTGAATCAATGCAGGTATATCGCCCGCCGGTGTAGCGATAGCAGGTATGCCGTGACTCATAGCCTCTAGTGCCGCAAGAGGTAATCCCTCATATCTGGAGGGCATAAGTAATAAGCCGATGTTAGGCCAATGCTGTTCCATCGGCTGCGCGCCATGAAAAACAACATTTGCGCTTGCTTGCATCTTGTAGTGTTTGAATAGTGGTCCATCCCCATAGATATCAAACTGCGTACTGGGTAATGCTTGAGCGGCTTTAAGTAAGCGATCGGCGGCTTTCTCATGGCTGAGCCGGCCCACAAAAGCAATTTTTGTTCCTCGGCTTAAAGTTGCTTTGGGCTCAACAAAATTGTTTAGTACGTGTGTTTTTTGGGGTAAATTGCGGGCTATTTTATGGCTAACGGCAATGATTTCGTGCGCTAAAGGCGCTGTTAAGCGATCTAGCCATGCATAAATTGCCAAGCGCCCTCGGGTTGATTCGCCGGAGTGATAGCTACTGCACACACCAAAGTGCCCCAGCCTGCCGGCTAACCTACCAATAATTCCGGCCTTATAGCCATGGGTATGTAACACATCGGGTCGACGCTTACGCAGCCAGTTAATGGCTTTTAGCCAGGGTAGGTTGATATGTAAGACTGTAATCGCTTCTTGGTGTAACTTATCTTTGAGTGGGTGCTCGCCATAGTCATCTATAAAGATAACCACCGGCGTATGACCGCAATTTAAGAGCGCTTTACTTAATTCAAAAACATGGGCTTCAATACCGCCAAAACCTCTGGAGTCTAACAGTAAATCAATATGCATTTCAGCGACCTTTGGCAATAATCATGACAATTCCAAGCAGATCGTTCAGTAAACGCAAAGTCGATGCCAATAATGTAACTAACTGATAGCTAATGTTTTTATTTTTTCTACGTGCGTTTTTTTGCATTTTGCATTGCACTTTGGTGATGTGTTTTAGTCTTGTGGTATGCAGGCGATATAATGACGGAGCGATAGCGGCTATTATTTTCCCGGTGTTCGCCCTTACTGGTATCTGGGGCTGGGTAAAACACGATAAGCCAAGACTATAAAAAGGCCACTATTTAGCAGGCCGGCAGGCCTAATTTCATCGGGAGTGGGTGGATATCTGTTGGCGTTTCAAATACTCAGCTCCAATAGCGACCTCCCTAAATAGTTACATGTTAATCGATATATAAGGTGTATGAATGAGTCAATTTTCAAGATTAAGCACTAAAGAACAGGGGACTGTTGAAGTGATCTTATTAGGTTTTAGTCAGCATCAATTGCCGCGAATGTTAGATATACAAGATAAAGTGAATGGCGGTGATGTGTTAGATGAATATGATATTATTTTTTTAGAACAGACATTAGCTGAAATTCAGAGCGTTGCCCATTTTGCTGACACTCACCCCGAATTTCAAACACTGGTGGCCGAGGTGGCTGAACTTTACGAGCGTATTACGCTAAAAGCGACAACTCATACTGCTCAAAAAGGCACGTTATAGCCTATTATTCCGAAATAATTAACAGGTTAATATTTCAGCGGCTTCTATCAATTTAAGGGCTACCTCGCGATGAGTTCCGCAAAAGTCGGGCTCGGCTTTAAATTGGAGTCATTACGGTTATTGATATTGCGCGGCGTAACGGGTATTGACTTGCCTGTTGTCATGACTATAGCTACATCTAAGGCAATTGCCTCGAGTGGTAGGTAAGCGGCCACATGCTACCGAAGCTTCAGACCTTTATAAGAGGGACATCACTGACACCCAATGGATGGTTGTCGCTATTACAGCATTATTCGCGATCGACCTTATAAGCGGTTGCTTATATTTTATAGTGAGTGACGGTTTAAACAACGGTAGAGCGAAAGCATTCGCGACAGCGTGACGATTATGAATTATGAAGGGTTGATAGGCTTGATTTTTAGTTGTCGATTTGATCAAATAATGAACATGGCACGTTCTTGGCTTTATACCTAGTGATGACAAAAAAGCGGCAATTGTTTGCCACTTTTTGAAATATTGATTCATTATCTTAATTGATTCATTATCTTAACTAGCATCAGGAGATGTTTTATGGCCGTCGCACAAACCCAGGCTGCTTTAGTCATGCAAGAGCAGGCCGAGCAACTCACGTCGCATCAAGTTATTTCATTACTCATGGATGGAGCTATTGAGCGCGCCAGTGGCGTGATTATGGCTATCCATTCAGGGAATGATGAAAATCGACAAATATTAGCGGCTAAACTCAAAGCGATCATTAACGGCTTGCGCGAGAGTTTAGATTTTAAACTTGGGGGTACTGTCGCCGAGAACTTAGCGGCTTTATACGATTATATGATTGAGCGGCTTCATGCCACAGAAGGCGACCCCGCTGAACAGTTAGAGGCCGTTACTGAAACGAGGCGTTTAATTGCAGAAGTGAAAAGCGGTTGGGATAATATGGATCTGCAAGTACCCGATATGGCGCAAGGTGCGTAAGGCATTATCGGCCCAATCAACGAAAAAAGCCGAGCCTTATAGTCTCGACTTTTTTCGTTCGCTCACAATATCGCGTGACAAAACACTTTTATGCAGTGGCTGAGTTTATATGATAACTGCGTTTATATGGTACACAGCTTGATATTGATCAGCGCTGATGCAAAATCAAAATGCGACGTTATTTGTGTGTGATATTTATTCAGGATATAAAAAATTCTTAATTAATTCTTTACCGCCTTCACTCGCAAAAGATTCAGGGTGATATTGAATGCCGTAAATAGGGTATTGCTTATGGGCAATCGCCATGATTTCAATAGGCCCGCCAACTGCCAAGGCCTCATCGATATTGCCAAACTGGCCGACCAGTGCGGTAATAGTGAGCTCGTTAGGGAGGCTAGTAGGCTCTGCCATTAATGAATGGTAGCGCATAATCTCGATATGATTCGGGATGTGATTAAAAAGCCCAGATTGGTTGTGGGTGATAACACTGGTTTTGCCATGCACCGGTAAAGCATTCTTAACAATTTTACCCCCAAAGCAATGCACAATACCCTGCATGCCTAGGCATACTCCGAGTACGGGAATTGTTTTTCCTAGCGTTACTATCACCTCTGCGCAAACGCCAAAGTATGCTGGCTCATCAGGCGAGCCAGGCCCCGGTGAAATAATAATACGGTCAGGCTTTAAGGCACTGATTTCATCGACGGTTAAGGCGTTATTGCGTATCACTTGCAGCTCGAAAGATACCTTGTTTTGTGTGCGCTGTTCGGCGCTTAGGATTTCACCAACATATTGGTAGAGGTTGTAGGTAAAGGAGTCAAAGTTATCAATAATTAATACTTTCATTATTATTCTCCTTTAATAAATAATTTAAGTACATTGTTGGTGCCGGCGAATTTTCGTTGGATTTCTAGGTATTCGTCCTCGGCGTTAGAGTCATAGACATTACCGCCACATGTTTGTACGTAAGCGTATGATCCATTGGCAAAGACTGTGCGAATGGGTATGGCAAAGGTGCAGTCGCCATTAAAACCAAAGTGTCCAACGGCGCCACCATAAGGTCCCCGGCCCTCAGATTCTTGCTGATTAATAATGTGCATAGCTTCAATTTTGGGTGCGCCGGTTAACGTGCCTGCGGGGAAGTTGCTAGCCAATGCCGAAAACATATCGTGCTCATCAGCCATAATGCCTACAATCTCACTCGAAATATGCTGTACATGGCTGAAACGTTTGATATCCATAAGATTGCGCACCTTAACGGTGCCAAATTGCGCAACGCGCCCAATATCATTGCGATGTAAATCAACGAGCATGTTGTGTTCTGCAATCTCTTTGGGGTCGTTGAGTAGTCTTTTAGCGAGTTCACGATCTTCTTCGGGTGTGATGCCGCGCTTGGTGGTGCCCGCGAGCGGGTAGGTCTCCATTTCACCTTGGCGCAAGCGAAATAAAAGCTCAGGGCTGGCACCAATAATTTTTTGTTCGCCAAATTTCAAATAATACATTTGAGGTGAAGGATTTGACTCGCGTAGCGCTTGATAAATATTAATGGTGTCGCCATTGAGCTCGAAGAGTGTTTTGAAGCCAACTTCACATTGAAAAATTTTACCTTCAATAATATCACCTTTTATTTTAGCCACCGCTTCGGCATGCTGCTCACGGGTCATGGTATCACCAAGGCGCGTAATGCTGAGGTTGCCATCACCGCTGTAGGGCGTGTTAATGAGCGCTTCGATATCGCTCAGGCGGTTGTCTTGATAATAAAAGTACGACACTTCACCGGTCATTTTATCCAGAATTAAACCGTCTTCATACAGGCCAAATTTAAAAGCTTCAAAGTGCTCACTGTTTTGAATGCAAAGAGAGGGCTCAAAATAATTCATCGCGTCGTACCCTAAGAAGCCCGTTAGACCGCCAGAGTATTTACGCGAAATAATATTTTGCGGAATAAGCTCGCGTAATAAATCATAAGGATTATCGCTGATATGATTTTCGATGGTGCCGTCAGCGCTTTGAATACTCAAGGTATTTGCCTTGGCCCAAATCAGCTTAGTCGGTGCGAAGCCAATAATGGAGTAGCGTGAAATGTGACTGTCTTCGCCCAGCGATTCTAAATAAAAGCAGGTTGTATAGTGCTTTTCTATTTTTTTGAAAAGCTCAAAAAAATCATCGACACCTTGAATTTTGAGGTAGTGTGGTTTGCGAGGGATGGTATGTTTCATGAGTGATCCTTAAATTTACCGGCTTTGAGCTCGCGTGAACCACGCGTGACGGTGGCAATACCGACACCGAGCTGTTTGGCAATTTCACGCTGAGTGATACCGGCCTTTAAGAGGCGAGCGATTTCTAAGCGAGTGGCAATAGACAAAAGTTCTGAGGGGGTGAGTAAAGCCTCGAGTGCTTGGCTCATCTGCTCCGCATTAGCGGCAGCGCACAAATGCTCAACTAATTGGGCATGGCGCTGTTGCGCTTTTGTCGCTGCTGGTAGAGCCGAGTTTGACGTTGCTAGGGGCATGGCAGACCTGTAATGATGTATCTTCGTGCTAGTACATTATTGCATTGGGGTGCAAAGGTCAAGATCCAGATAATAAAAATGTCACTATCCAGAGATGGTTAAATCGGGCACTGATAAACCTAAACTGCGGTTTTTAGGATGAATCATTGTCTGGGCCACTCAAGTCATCTGCGACTTTGTTCTTCTGCAAAGTCCATCCCACGCATCCATGCTGCGACTGGGCGCAATGTAAGTGCTCCCGTCACGTAAGTACCCAGAAAAGCATTCATTAATACCCTATGAGGTGAATTTTTTCAGCTTGCCTGCCTACTGTATCGATCAATGGGGTCAGGCGTGTTGGTACGTAATGGAGTTGCGTCGCAGTTGAGGCTAAAAAGCTTCATAAGAAATACGTAGGTCAAATTACTTGGTTTATCATGACTTTAATGCGTTGATATACAGCGCGAGAGGGGCTTGAGGTTGTTCATAGCCAATAAAGAAATCAGCCCCGTTTTGTAGGTGCTTATAGGCTTCATCGGCACTGTCGCAGGCAATAATATGAGTAGTTGGGTAGTGTTGTCTTAGTAGAGGGTACAAATCCATAAAAGAGTCATCGGCATTGACAAATACAAAGCAACGCATGGGTATTTTTTCGGCGGTATTAAGGGCTGTTTTGGGTGTATTGAGGGTGTGGCAGTGAAAGCCTTGGGCCGTAATGTACTCGGCGAGCGAGTCGGTATCGGTTGAGCTAATGAGTGCAATATTATTATTATTTTGCTCGTTGGGCGTGATATCGGAAGAGTTAAATAAATGCCAAAAACAGAGTTTAAAGTCGGCCAGTGTTGCGGGCTTATTGAGCCAGTGCACATAAGGGTTGGCTGCGATTTCGGCAAACTCAGGTGAGGTGTGTGCGTTAGCAGGCCCCATAATGACTTGCGGGATTAATTTGCATTCAGACTGATTGAGCAGTGTGCGACTAAAGTCAGCACTGGCTTTAGGGTCTGCATGGGTATGAAAAACGATGGCATTAAAAGGCGTGTTATTGCTAATGGCTTTACGCAGCTCTGGTAGGGCGCGTTTTAATTGAGACTGCGTCGTCACTTGAATGCCTAATAGGCTAAGTTCTTGGCGCTTGTTATCTAATACTCGTGGATTTTCGTGGATTAATAATATGCGCTTGCCTTTAAATTCGGGGGCTTGCGAGCTGGGCTCGGTTGCTGTGGTGCGGCTGGGGTATTTGGCGCGATAGCACAGTTGCGTGCTTTGGTTGTTAGCACTGATATTGAGGTCGCCATCTTGGGCTTCAGCCAAGCCTATGGCCAAGGCGAGCTCAAGGTTCAGTTGAATGCCTGTCGCTTGCTGGGCATTAAAGAGTGTGCGTTGCCCGTTGGGTTGATGATTGACGAGTACGTGTAGCTCCCCGACTTTGCCGCGCTCTTGCACATAGTCAATATCGATAAATAAGGTGCCTTCATCAAGCTGCGTGATGGCTGATTTTATCATGCCTTGTATAATTTGGGTGAGACGTGCGGTATCGCCTTGCATTAAATGTGGGATGTTGTGCGAGAGCGATAGCTCTATGTCGATACGCTTATCGGCCGCTTCGCTTGCGAATTCGGCAATCACAAATTGTAACAGTGCACGCGCATTAAATATTTTCGCTTCAAAATCAATTTCTTTAATCAGTATTTTATAAAAGTCGCTCACGTTGGTATGCAGTTGTTTGAGGCGTGGGCGTTTTTCGCCAGCTTGAGGTACGTTACTATTAAATAGTGGCGCAATGCTCGCAACAGGATGTTCTTCTGGGCTGGGGGTGTCATCGTTTCTTGGTGCGCGCTTTGCTTTAAGCAGCTCTTCCAGTTCTTGCTTGAGTAACAGCATATAATCACGATGTAATTGAGCAGTGGCGCGAGTGTCGCGCTTTTCTTCTTCTAGAGATTCCGTTTTGCGTGCAAGCAATGCATTGGCTTCTAGGCGGTCCCAGTAGTTGTCGGCAATTTGTTCACATTGATGATGCAGCAGCCAAATAAAGAAAAATACAACAATGGCGTAAATCACCCCGGTTGTTTCGCCAGTAAATAGTAAACAAAAGGCGCCGGGTACTAGGCCGAGCGCTTGGTAAATCGTTAAAAACTGTTTGTAAGGTGCAAAGGCGTTGGCGGTCATTGAAAAGAATACAATGGTGTATAGCCATAGCAGGGGGCCCTCGTCGTGAATGCCAACAACGAGTGTTTCGATAGCAACAATCAGGCCCCACCAACCCGCCCCTAAAAGCGTTGCATAAAAGTAGCGGGTGCGCCAAAGATTGGGCGCGCGTGGATAAATGGCTTCAAAGCGGAAGAGTAAATATCCTCTGAGCAGGGTAGTGATGAGGAGGCCAATAGAGAGTGCAATGGCAATGCTGGGCTGTTGATCGGTAAAGGTGCCAACAGCCATGCATAGCATAAAAATCACAAAGTTTCCGATCAGGCCGCGGCGGCTATATTTGGCCATGCGCTCATCGGTTTCGCGAATGATTTGACGGTTTTTTTGTATTTTAAGGTGCGGCGTAAAAAAACGGAACATGTGAATGCCTTGCCAGAAGTAATGCGGGGATTCTACCCGAAAAGTGCCAGACCACAAAAGTTCAGCGACCGCAGCGAGTATGCAAATAACAATGGGCCTAAAAGGCCCATTGTTATTTGCATGTTTTAGCCCATGTAAAACCTATGGGCTAAAACCTTGATGGCTTAAAGCCTCGAGCACTAAAGCTTGCTAGTTAGCTCAGGGATTACATCAAACAGATCAGCGACGAGGCCATAATCAGCGACTTGAAAAATAGGCGCATCTTCATCTTTGTTGATGGCTACAATGATTTTAGACTCTTTCATGCCCGCCAAATGTTGAATGGCGCCCGAAATGCCAGCGGCAATATAAAGATCAGGTGCGACGATTTTGCCGGTCTGGCCCACTTGCATATCGTTGGGCACAAAGCCAGCATCTACAGCCGCGCGTGAGGCGCCAACCGCACCGTTGAGCTTGTCAGCTAGCTGGTATAAGAGCTCAAAGTTTTCGCCATTGCCTAGACCGCGCCCACCCGAAATTACGATGTTGGCTGCGGTGAGTTCTGGGCGATCAGATTTTGCTAATTCTTCACTCACAAACTCAGCCAAACCACTCGTGCTGCCAGCGTCGAGGTTGCGTGTTGAGGCGGTTCCGCCAGTGGCTGCAACGGGGTCAAACGAGGTGGTGCGCACCGTCATCACTTTGATGCTATCGCTGGACTCTACGGTTGCAATCACATTGCCAGCATAAATAGGGCGCTCAAAGGTATTGGCATCTAGAATATTTTGAATATCAGAGATGGCTTGCACATCTAAAAGTGCCGCAACGCGAGGCAATAGGTTTTTGCCCGTTGTTGTTGCAGGTGCTAAAACATGTGTGTAATCCCCAATGTTTGCTTGAATAATCGGTGCGATATCTTCGGGGAGTTGGTGTGCTAAATAGTCGCTGTCGGCGACAATCACTTCGGTTACACCGCTGGCCGCTTGTGCCTGGCTGACAACAGCGCCACAGTTGGCACCGGCAACAAACACGTCAATAGGTTGGTTGAGCTTGGCGGCTGCCGCTAGGGTGTTAAGTGTGGCAGGCTTGAGCTGTTGGTTGTCGTGCTCTGCAATAACGAGGGTTTTCATGCAATCACCTTAGCTTCGTTTTTAAGTTTTTCAATGAGAGTATCGATATCGGGCACTTTGATGCCGGCTTGGCGTTGTGCTGGCGGGGCTGTTTTAACGAGCTTAACGCGCGTAGCGCCATCAATACCTAGCTCATCAATAGTGAGGGTGTCTAGGGGTTTCTTTTTGGCCTTCATAATATGAGGCAGTTTGGCATAGCGTGGCTCATTGAGGCGTAAATCGGTTGTAATCACTGCTGGTAGTTTAAGCTTTAGCGTTTGTAAGCCGCCGTCGATTTCGCGAGTGACATGCGCTGCACCATCAACGATTTTAACTTCAGAGGCAAAAGTGCCTTGACCGACATTCCAAAGGGCGGCAAGCATTTGACCGGTTTGGTTGTTGTCGCCATCAATAGATTGTTTGCCAAGCAAGACAATTTCAGGTGACTCTTTATCGACCAGCGCTTTTAAGCACTTGGCGATGGCTAAGGGCTCTAGGTTGGTGGCCGCATCGACATGAATCGCGCGGTCGGCACCTAATGCCATGGCGGCACGCAATTGCTCGTGACACTTGGCATCACCGATCGATACAACGATCACTTCAGTGGCGACGCCTTGCTCTTTGAGGCGTACAGCCTCTTCAACAGCGATTTCGCAAAAAGGGTTGATAGACATCTTGGCGTTGGTAATATCGACATCGGTGCCATCACTTGTTGGGCGTACTTTTACGTTGTAATCGACAACGCGTTTGATCGGTACGAGTATTTTCATCCGCTGTAAACTCCTGTGTTTTAGAGAGGTTAAGTGCGCGTGTAGCGTTGCGAGCTTAACGGGTTAATGTAACCGTTGTTGTGGCGCATTATGTTTTATCAAGTATAGACATCAGAACCAAAGGCCAAAATGACAAATAACGTCAACCCCTAAGGCTCATTGCCCATCCTGCGCATTCATTGGCTGCGTGGTTGTGTCGTTGACTAGCGCACTTTCACTGGCGCGCATATACTCACGGTATCTTAATCAATGCGCAAGTTGTGCGTTGGCGTCCTTTAAACTCGCTAAATGAGGGTGTTATGTCATCTAACCCAACGAATCAAGACAATGAGCAGGTCCCTGAGCGCGAATCTATGCCCTACGATGTAGTGATCATAGGCGCAGGGCCGTCGGGCCTGAGTACTGCTTGTCGATTAAAGCAGCTCGATCCAGAGTTGAGTGTCTGTGTCCTTGAAAAAGGCTCTGAAGTCGGGGCGCATATTTTGTCCGGTGCCGTGATAGAGCCGCGCGCACTCGAAGAGCTATTTCCCAATTGGCAAGAGCTTGGCGCGCCATTATCAACGCCGGTCACCGAAGATAAAATATTGTTGCTTCAAAAAAACAGCGCCAAAGCAATACCCGCTTTTTTAGCGCCCAAAACATTGAATAACCACGGTAATTACATTGTTAGCTTGGGGAATGTTTGTCGCTTTTTGGCTGAGCAAGCTGAAGAGCTTGGTGTTGAAATTTTCCCAGGCTTTGCCGCCAGTGAAATTTTATACAATGAACAAGGCGCTGTAATGGGCGTGGCTACCGGCGATATGGGGATCGGTAAAAACGGTGAGCAAAAAAGCAGTTATGCCCAAGGCATGGAGCTGCATGCTAAATTTACCGTGTTTGCCGAGGGTTGTCGTGGCCACTTAGGTAAAGAGCTGATTAGTCGTTTTGAGCTCGATAAAGGTAAAGAGCCTCAGCATTATGGTTTAGGGATTAAAGAGCTTTGGCAAGTTGACCCGAGTAAAGCCAAGCAGGGTCTTGTGGTGCACACTGCTGGTTGGCCATTAAATGAGCACGGTGCTAATGGCGGTGGCTTTTTGTACCATCTAGAAGGCAATCAAGTCGTGGTAGGTTTGGTGACTGATCTGTCATACTCTAACCCTCACTTAAGCCCTTTCGATGAGTTTCAGCGCTACAAACATCACCCCGAAATTGCACAATACCTAGAAGGTGGTGAGCGCATAGCCTATGGCGCACGCGCGATTACTAAAGGCGGCTTACAGGCGCAGCCGACAATGCATTTTGCTGGGGGATTACTGGTCGGTGATGATGCCGGCACACTGAATTTTGCGAAAATCAAAGGCAGTCACACCGCAATGAAGTCGGGCCTTGTGGCGGCTGAAGTATTGCATAGCGCTCTCACGGCGCAAAAAGAGCATTGCGATCTTCCTGAATACGCCAGTGCTTATAAAGCGTCTTGGGCTTATGAAGAGCTGCATGCGCAACGCAACTTTGGTCCTGCGCAGCATAAATGGGGCAATATACTCGGTAGTGCTTATGCCTTTATCGATATTAATATTTTTGGCGGCAAGCTTCCTTGGACATTAAGCGACCCTATTCCAGATCACGCTACGCTGAAAAAAGCGAGTGAAGTGCCTGCAATTACTTACCCTAAGCCCGATGGTAAGTTGAGCTTTGACAAGTTATCTTCGGTGTTCTTATCGAATACCAATCATGAAGAGGATCAGCCGGGTCATTTGAAATTGGCTGATAGCAGTATTCCGATAGCGCGTAACTTGCCCGAGTTTGATGAGCCCGCTCAGCGTTATTGCCCGGCAGGGGTCTATGAAATTGTGGGTGAAGGCGCCGATAAATGTTTGCAAATTAATGCTCAAAACTGCGTGCATTGTAAAACATGTGACATCAAAGATCCGGCACAAAATATTACGTGGGTGGTCCCAGAAGGTGGCGGCGGTCCTAATTACCCTAATATGTAACAGAAAGCAGAGGTGAGCCCAGTTTTGCTGGGTGAGTCTGGCTGTACCTGTACATTGAGCATCGCGTATTACCGCGATGCTTTCTTAGGGGCGAGGTAATAATAGTTTGTCCAGTTAGACGTAGCGTCCTGTTTTCTCGGTAAGGCGCTCGAAGGGGCGCATGCCGGGCATGTAACGCTTTGAACAACGCAGGAGAGGAAGCAGAAAACAAGTATATCGGATAATGTATCTTTTCCTCGTCCCTTAACTCTTCGATTGCGTAACGGCTGTGACTGAGCCGTTACGATCAGCTTACTTAGCTTAATAGATTGCTAGCTTAATAAATCACTTGTTTACATTCTAATACTCAGCGCAAAATTTGACCCTGATACAACCTAGTTTAAGCCTTTATGTTGAAGCTCAAGCTGTGCCTGCATTGGCTGCGATACATACGGTGCCCCGTTAAGTTACGCAGCCTTATAGGCATCGTATACTTTTTGCAGCTCAGTGGCGGTGCGCAATCTTTTGACCGCTTCAAAAAATACTTTTGCTTCGGGGTAGGTGCGCTGCAAGTACATCAACCACTGCTTAAGGCGATTACCGGTGTACTTTGGCGGGCATTGTGCGACTGTTTTTTGGTGGTAGTGCCAGACTTTAGGTAAAATATGTTGCCAAGGCATAAATGTGTAGGGCTCGCCGTTCATATGTTGTTTGCCAGCAATGGCAAGGTCTGGGCGGGCCAGTAAGCCGCGCCCTAGCATAATATCGCTGCAACCTGACTCTCTTATGCACTGAGCGATATCTTCGGGTGTCCACATTTCACCATTGGCAATCACAGGAATATGAATCGCCTCGCGCACCTCGCCAATAGCGCCCCAGTAGGCAGGAGGTTTGTAGCCATCTACTTTTGAGCGACCATGAACAAACAGCTCTTGAATGCCGCCACTGGCTAAAGCTTGTGCTGTTTCGATATAACCTTCACGGGCATTGAACCCTAGGCGCATTTTTGCCGTAACAGGAATGTGGTGGGGCACGGCTTGGCGCACAGCGTAGGCAATATCGTGTAATAATTCAGGCTCTTGCAGCAAGCAGGCGCCGCCGCGGCTGCGGTTGACTGTTTTGGCTGGGCAGCCAAAATTAAGGTCTATACCAATGGCGCCTAATGCGGCTATTCGTGAGGCGTGGCTTGCCAGCATAGCCGGCTCACTGCCTAACAGCTGTACGCGTACGGGGGTGTTAATAGGATTGTCGATCTCTGGGCATAAACGGTGAAATACGGCGTCAGGTAGGTGACTATTGGACACCCGTACAAACTCGGTGACAGCCATATCAATACCGCCAAGTGCACTGTAAAGCGCGCGAATATTATGGTCGACAACGCCTTCCATAGGGGCTAAAAAAATACGCATACATACCCGTGGGGCGCTGTGAATAGAGTGCCAATTGTAACATGCAGCGCTTGTTTAATTGTAAAAATGACAAGTATTTGATTTGAAAAGTGCGTTGAGTCTGTGTCATTGTGCGCAGCGCAAGAGCCGTTTTATTGGCGATTGTCCTTATTCGGTGCGGCCTTTATTTTACAGTACGGGTTGAGCCTTAACGCCAATATTTGTCTTGATTTAGGGGTGAGGCAATAATAGTTTGTCCAATGAGACATAGGGTTCTGTTTTCTCGGCAAGGCGCTCGAAGGGGCATGTAACGCTTTGAGCAACGCAGCAGAGGAAGCAGAAAACAAGTATTATTGGATAATGTATTTTTTCCTCGTCCCTTAGTCGCTTATCGAGACATAGGATCACATTATAGGTGTCTTTAAGGGCTGCTTGCGACTAAAAGCTTCATTGATGCTGGCATTTTAGCGTTTAATTTTTGAGCGCTAGAGCAATGAAGTGTCGCGTTTGCCCGTATTTGAGGTAGAATGTGCCCGCTTTTTGCAAGGCCGCCTATTTTGATTGGGTCGCCATTGAGTGTTTTACGCAACCGTAAAACGAACAGTCATTAACAGTGTAATCGGGCTTAGGCCCATAACTGCGGAGTTGATCATGCAGCAATCAATTATGGCGCAAGGCGCTGACCTGATGCTTTTTGGCATGGGCGCGGTGTTTGTTTTTTTAACGCTTTTGGTGTTTTGTACTCGCTTTATGAGCTGGGCAGTTAATCGCTTTATTCCTGAGCCTGAGCAAGTCATTACACCGCTAGCGCCTTTGCCATCGGTGGTGAATACAGCCGACAGCATTGAACCTAAAGTTTTAGTGGCTATACACGGTGCTATTAGTCAGCATCGGGCGAAACAAGGTTTATAACAACGCTTCATTCATGACATGGCTATATACCCCCAAACAGTGCACTAACGGCTTGATAAGCGGCCGGTGACTTCTTAATACTTAAGTCACACTGCCTGTTGGCGTTACATCAATAATTTAATGCTGTTGTGCGATGCGCCTGAGCTTGTTAGGTCATTCCATTCGCCGTCGCACCCCAATTTGTAGAGATATCACTATGACCACCATTAAAAAACCACTAGGTATTACCGACGTTGTACTACGTGATGCACATCAGTCGTTATTTGCTACGCGCATGCGTTTAGACGATATGCTACCGATCGCCGAGAAACTGGATAAAGTTGGATTTTGGTCATTGGAGACTTGGGGTGGGGCGACGTTCGACAGCTGTATTCGCTATTTAGGCGAAGACCCGTGGGAGCGTATTCGCGTACTCAAAAAAGCCATGCCCAATACGCCGCAATCGATGTTGTTTCGCGGGCAGAATATTCTCGGTTATCGCCATTACGCTGACGATGTGGTGTATCAATTTGTTGAGCGTGCTGCAGCTAATGGTGTGGATGTATTTCGGGTTTTTGATGCGATGAATGATATGCGTAATATCGAAACCGCGCTCAAAGCCGTTAAGTCGACCGGCAAGCATGCACAGGGTACAATTTCTTACACCTTAAGCCCAGTACACACACTAGATACTTGGGTTGCACAAGGCAAAAAAATCGAAGATATGGGCGCAGACTCCATAGCGATTAAAGATATGGCGGGTTTATTAAAGCCTTACGAGGGTTACGAGCTGGTTAAGCGCCTAAAAGCCTCGTGTGATATTCCGGTTCATTTACATGCTCATGCGACCACAGGCCTAGCACATGCAACGATATTAAAGTGTGTCGAGGCGGGGATTGATAATGTTGATACGGCTATTTCATCAATGTCTATGACATATGGCCATAGCCCCACCGAAACACTCGTTGCTACTTTAGAAGGGACCGAGCGCGATACTGGTTTGGACCTAGCGTTATTACAAGAAATTGCACTGTATTTTCGTGAGGTTCGCAAAAAGTATGCAAAATTTGAAGGCGCACTCAAAGGCGTCGACGTACGCATTTTAACGGCACAGGTACCTGGCGGCATGCTAACTAACATGGAAGGCCAGCTCAAAGAGCAAGGCGCGGCTGACCGTTTAGATGAGGTGTTAGATGAAATCCCACGAGTGCGCGAAGACTTGGGCTTTTTACCATTGGTAACCCCAACCTCTCAGATTGTCGGCACTCAAGCGGTGATTAACGTTTTGAGCGGACAGCGCTACGCCAATATTACCAACGAAACACAAGGGGTATTACGCGGCGAATACGGGGCAACTCCTGCGGCGGTTAATAAAGAGTTACAAGCTCGAGTACTCGAGGGTGCAGAGCCCATTACTTGCCGTCCAGCTGACTTGCTTGAGCCTGAATTAGAGCGCTTAACCCAAGAGCTAAACGACGAAGCCAAAGCACGCGGTATCACATTAGCTGAAGGTGATCGGGCTGTTGATGACGTCTTAACTTATGCCTTATTTAACCAAATTGGTTTGAAGTTCCTAGAAAACCGCAACAACCCAAGCGCTTTTGAGCCAGTGCCGACAGGGACTGAAAGTGCTGTGGTGAAGACTGATAAGGGTGAAGAAATTTACACCGTAGATGTAGAGGGTCAAAGTTACACTGTAACGGTGAATAATGGCGGTGACTTAACTGGGATCGCTCCACTTGGCGGAGCCGCAGCGACAGTCAGTAGTGCAGTCGGTACCGCTAGCGGTACCCCCGTTAATGCACCGTTAGCGGGTAATATTTTTAGAGTGCTTGTTACACCAGGCCAGCAAGTCACCGAAGGTCAAACCTTGATTGTATTAGAGGCGATGAAAATGGAAACCGAAATTAGTGCACCCGCAGCCGGTGTTGTGGGGGCTGTGAATGTGAGAGATGGCGATGTTGTGACTGTTGGCGATACTCTGCTAACCATCGCTTGAGGTTTATAAAACTATGGAAAATTTATTAGGTTTGTGGTTTGAGTCTGGTGTCTATCAGATGACTCTAGGTCAGGCAGGTATGATTGCGATTTGCTTAGGCCTTTTATTTTTGGCTATTCGCAAAGGCTTTGAGCCTTTGCTGTTGGTGCCAATTGGTTTTGGCGGTGTATTAGCGAATATTCCGGGTGCAGGCTTAGCGTTTAGTGCAGCCGAAAACGCCATTTTGGCTGGTGATCCAGCCTTTTTGGCCGAGGTAGCCCGTATACTAGGTGCCGAAGCGGGAGCAACGGCTAAAGAGCTGGTGCATCTGTATGGCTCGTCGAGCTATGAAACCCATCATCATTTAACCGAAATTGCCGCCGCACAAGACTACCACGACGGTATGTTGTACAGCTTTTATACCGTGGCCATTGCCAGTGGTGTAGCACCTTTACTGATTTTTATGGGGGTGGGTGCCATGACCGACTTTGGTCCGTTATTGGCCAACCCTAAAACGTTGTTCTTAGGCGCAGCAGCACAGTTTGGTATTTTTGCAACAGTACTGGGTGCGGTGGGTTTAAGTGCGCTAGGTATTATGGATTTTTCTATTGCTGATGCGGCAGCGATTGGTATTATTGGCGGCGCTGATGGTCCCACCGCCATTTATGTGGCGAGCAAGTTGGCGCCTGATTTACTCGGTGCGATTGCAGTAGCGGCTTATTCGTATATGGCGTTGGTGCCCTTAATTCAGCCACCTATAATGAAAGCCTTGACCAATAGTGAAGAGCGCAAAATTGTCATGACGCAGTTACGCCCTGTGAGCAAGCGCGAAAAAATATTATTTCCGTTAGTACTATTGGTCTTGGTCGCGTTAATCTTACCTTCGGCTGCACCTTTGCTAGGTATGTTTTGCTTGGGTAACTTAATGCGCGAATGCGGTGTGGTTGATCGCTTAAGTGATACTGCGCAAAATGCCTTGATCAATATAGTGACTATCTTTTTAGGGTTATCGGTAGGCTCTAAGCTAGAAGCTGATAAATTTCTTGACCCTAAAACCTTGGGTATTTTGATTTTAGGAATTGTCGCTTTTGGTATTGGTACCGCGTGTGGTGTGCTAATGGCTAAGTTCATGAATAAAGTCAGCAACCATAAAATTAACCCATTGATTGGTTCGGCGGGGGTTTCGGCTGTACCTATGGCGGCACGTGTTTCAAATAAAGTAGGACTTGAGGCTAATAGTCAAAACTTTTTATTGATGCATGCTATGGGCCCTAATGTGGCGGGGGTTATTGGCTCTGCCGTTGCTGCTGGGGTGATGATATCGATAGTACAAGGCATGCTAGGCAGTTAAAAAATATAGAGCACTCAAAAACCTGCCCGTTGGCAGGTTTTTGCTATTGGTGGATGGCATTCAATTTAGCGTTTGCACAATATTAGCGCTTGCACAATAAATGTCCGGCTTGTTATGCGCCAGCAGATAAACATTACCCACTACCGCCTAAGGCGGCGGTCAGGTTAAAGTGTTATACAATACCTAGCACAAGGACTCGTTAAGCTTTCTATTCATTGATTGGAGCATTGATATGTTGAGACGTACGAAAATCGTAAGTACATTGGGCCCTGCGACAGATGAGCCTGGCGTACTCGAAAAGCTGATTTTAGCAGGGGTTAATGTTGTCCGGCTCAACTTTTCGCACGGTGGCCCCGATGATCACAAAAAACGCTGCGATATGGTCCGTGATTTAGCGGCTAAACATGGGCGTCACGTGGGCGTGCTGGGCGATTTGCAAGGCCCTAAAATACGTATTGCTCGCTTTGCTGATGGCCCTATAGAGTTAGCGCTTGGTGATGCATTTGTCTTAGATGCCGATTTAGATCGCGATGAAGGCAATCAGGCGCACGTTGGCATTGACTACAAAGCACTACCGCAAGATGTGAGTGAGAACGATTTACTCTTGCTTGATGACGGTCGTGTGGTATTAAAAGTTGATCGTGTAGTAGATAGTAAAGTCTTTTGTACCACGACCGTGGCGGGCAAATTATCTAATAACAAAGGGATTAATCGCCAAGGTGGCGGCTTAACCGCGCCAGCGCTGACTGACAAAGACCGTGAAGATATAAAAACAGCCGTCGATTTAGATGTTGATTTTTTGGCTGTGTCGTTCCCGCGCAGTGCTGAAGATATGCATTTAACGCGTGCATTAGTTGAGGAGGCCGGCGGCGATATCGCGCTAATTGCGAAAGTCGAGCGTGCCGAGGCGGTGGCTGATGATGCCGTACTTGATGGTATTATTTTGGCCAGTGATGCTGTGATGGTTGCGCGAGGTGATTTGGGGGTCGAAATTGGTGACGCTGCGTTAATTGGTGTGCAAAAGCATATTATTGAGCGCTCGCGCGCTTTAAATCGAGGTGTAATCACAGCAACGCAAATGATGGAGTCTATGATTAATAGCTCATTGCCTACTCGTGCTGAAGTATTTGATGTGGCCAATGCGGTGCTCGATGGAACAGATGCAGTGATGCTATCGGCGGAAACAGCGGCTGGGCAATTCCCGGTGGAAACCGTTGAGGCTATGGTGCGTATTATTTTGGGGGCTGAAAGCCACCCACGCGCTATCCAAGATGCTCATCGCGAAATACCTGAAACCATGGCGATTAACCAAGCTATCGCGCAAGCAGCAATGTTTACCGCGAATGCAATGCCTGGTGTGACGGCAATTATTACCATGACAGAGTCGGGTGCTACGCCTTTTTTAATGAGTCGCTTTGGGGCGCGATTGCCTATTTTTGCGATGTCACCGAAAGCCAAAACGCTACAAAAAGTCTCGCTATATCGCGGTGTATATCCGGTGCCCTTTGCGTTACATGATATCCCTTTTAACGAAACTAATAACCGTGCGGTCAATGAGCTACGTGCCCGAGGTGTTGTAAAAGATGGCGATTTAGTGATTATTTCCCAGGGGGATGTCCGGCAAAACGTGGGTGGTACCAATGCGATGAAAATTATAGAAATCGGTAAGCCTATCTTTTAATAGCGCTATGGCATCGACAACGATAGCGCGCTTAGGCGTGCTTTTTTTTTGCTTATTTTAACGTCACGACTCAGGCTAGCAAAACCTCATCTGACAGATTGTTAATGGATTATTTTGTGGGCATTTAAGCGCCGGCCTTGCAGTGAAAGCAAGGGTTAGAGGGAGATATGCACGAGTAGACTGTGCAGGGCCACAAAATCGAGGAACGCAAACAGATAACTCAAGTGGCTCAGTCAATGATTCAAAGATCCCCATACTGGGGATCTTTGGATCGTAACATGTTTAATAACTTTATTTATTTTTTGGTAGCTTTATATGTATTCTCTTGCGCGTGCAATTTTATTTAAACTAGATCCTGAAACCAGTCACCATGTTTCGTTAGATTGGCTAGGTGCTTTAGAGCGTTTAAAGCTGCTAGGCGGCTTTGCCTCTAAGCGCATTAATAACCCTGTGGAGGTGATGGGGCTGACCTTCCCTAACCCTGTAGGTTTGGCGGCGGGACTGGATAAAAATGGTGATTATTTTAATGCGTTAGGCAGCTTGGGCTTTGGCTTTGTAGAAATAGGTACGATCACGCCGCTTGCCCAAGCGGGTAACCCCAAACCGCGACTTTTTCGCTTAACCGAGCAACAAGCCATTATTAACCGCATGGGTTTTAATAATAAGGGCGTCAAGCACCTTGTTGAACAGGTTAAGAAAAAGCGTCGCTTCGAAGGCATTCTAGGCATTAATATTGGTAAAAATAAACTCACGCCTGACGAAAATGCATTAGATGATTATATTCATTGCCTAGATGCTGTGTACGATTATGCCGATTATATTACGGTGAATATTTCTTCACCGAATACGCCAGGTTTGCGCAGTTTGCAATTTGGCGACGCTTTAAATATTTTGCTGGCAGGTATTAAACGGCGGCAAGGTGAGTTAGCTCAAAGCCGTGATCGTTATGTGCCTATTGCGGTTAAAATAGCGCCAGATATGACCGACGAAGAGCTGACCGAAACGGCCAATACGCTATTGGCACAGGGCATTGATGCTGTAATTGCGACCAACACGACTATTAGTCGCGAAGGGGTAGAGGGCTCGGCTTTTGAGCAAGAGGCGGGCGGTTTAAGCGGTGTACCGGTACGTGATAAATCAACGCACGCTATTAAAGTCTTATCGCAAGTATTAGCCGGTAAAATGCCAATCATTGGCGTGGGCGGTATTAGCAGTGCCCACGATGCCGCCGAAAAAATAAAAGCCGGGGCCAGTTTGGTGCAATTGTACAGTGGGTTTATTTATCAAGGCCCAGCCTTGGTCAGAGAGGCGGCCAAAGGTTGCTTAGAGGCGCAAGTGGGGTAGCTAATCGCGTGGTCCGCTGGACTATTGCGATATCAAGGGTGAGCCGTATTGGTTTATGGCCGTATGAACGAGGGTTTGTGCGGCAGTGCTTTGAATACTGCCAATACTGAATTACTGAAGACGAGAGATACACTAAGCCTTAACCGAGAAACCGGAATCGTACTTATTGAGGCGGCTCTCGCTCACTTTTTCGGCGCGCAAATTAGGCATTCCGCCGACCAGTACAGCAGCTCCGACCTTGGTTTCACTGCCGAAATCATCAATCTGCGGCTGATTAAATAAAGTTTGTAGCAAATTACGGTATTCATAAGTGGTTAATAACTTAAGTCTCTATTGGCCATACAAAGCCGTAATTGGTAGCGGATGAGAATAGAGCGTACACCTGGCTCTGTACCAAAATAGGGAGATATAACATTAGGCATGACAAGACCAACACCGAGAAGCACAAAGCCATAGATAGCTTGATCAACTCAGTGAATATTTCATAATCGTATAGCTTCGGTATCTATCAAAAGTGATAAATAAAGTTGCTTTATACCGCAGTCAATTGATAATGCGCGTGCATTGAATAATGAAGTGGCCAGCATATAGCGTGGTCTATCTGTGGGTAGGGTATTAGGGTATAAGCATGCAGGCAAAATTTGGTCGGTTAAGTTTTTTAGTTTTTTTTGGCGCGATTGTGGCCAGTCGTGTGCTTATGCCTGGGCAAGTGTTGGCGCAAGATGCACCTTCGCCAGTCGAGCCGCCTAGTTGGGTGCCGGCCAGCCAGTTGCCTAAAACCCCCGAGTCTTTAATACCCGTTGAATTACAAGGCAGTGCTTCGCAAGTGTTACCGGCACCTTGGCTATTAAATGACCTTTTACCGAGTCAATCTAAAGATACGACAAAAGCTCAGTGGCGTGATGGGGAGGGTCAATCTAAAAATATTTTAGGATTTAGCGTGCCACCTAATACGGCAACGCGTATGGATTGGGTGCCTTCACAATCGTTTAGCGGCTTAGACGTGAAGACGCCGGTGCTGGTAGTTAATGGCGCTAAAACCGGACCTACACTGTGCTTGGCTGCTGCGGTGCATGGTGATGAAATAAACGGTATTGAGGTGATTCGCCAAGTGATGTTTGGGTTAGATCCGGCAGGTCTTACCGGTACAGTGATTGGGGTGCCGATTGTGAATTTAATGGCATTTGCGCGCAATTCACGCTATTTACCTGATCGGCGTGACTTGAATCGTTTCTTTCCTGGTAGTGCGAATGGCAGCTTAGCCTCACGCTTTGCTTATGCCTTTTTTAATGACATTATCCGCCATTGCGATGCCTTGGTTGACCTGCATACCGGCTCATTTCATCGCACCAATCTTACGCAAGTGCGGGCCGATTTAAGTGTGCCGAGCGTCTCTGCGTTAGCGCATGATTTCGGCAAAATTGTTGTGCTCAATACACCGGGCAACCCTAATTCTTTGCGAGCGGCGGCCGTCACTGCGGGCATTGCAGCTGTCACCGTCGAGGCTGGCGAGCCATTGCGTATGCAAAAGCACGTGGTCAATGAGGGGGTTGTTGCATTACTCACGCTACTCAAAAAGCGTAAAATGATTGACCATTCTGTTTTTTGGTTTGAACCTGAGCCGGCTTTTTATCAATCGTTTTGGGTCCGCGTGCAAAGCTCAGGCATTTTGTTTAGCCAAGTGAAGCTCGGTGCCCACGTTATGCGTGGCCAATTATTGGGCACCGTGACCAATCCCATTACTAATGAGCAAGCCACCATTACATCACCATATAACGGGCGTGTACTGGGCATGGCTTTAGATCAGTTTGTATTACCTGGTTTTGCTGCTTACCATATTGGTATTAGTAATCCGGGTGAACCCTCGATAACGATGCCGCTTGATACCGAAGGCTTCGAAGATTAGTGCTAAGGCAACTCTATGCTGGCGCGCCAGTAACAGCTGATAGCCCGCAGTAAAACGTGTAAACTGCGCGTTTGCCAAAGTAAGGGTGCGGTACTGTGGATAGGCTTAAAATTGTTGCTGATGAAAATATTCCGGCACTAGAGACTTTGTTTGGTCATTTGGGGCACATGATTAAATTGCCTGGTCGCACGATGAGCGCTGACGATTTAGCCGGCGCTGATGTTTTACTGGTGCGCTCGGTGACGCAGGTCGATTCGGCATTATTAGCGCGTAGCAACGTACGGTTTGTCGGGACTTGTACAATAGGAACTGACCATCTTGATAAAAATTTTTTAGAGCAATCGGGTATTGCTTGGTCGGCAGCTCCAGGCTGTAATGCAGGGGGCGTTGTGCAATATGCGCTCGCTGCCATGGCCACCTATAGTCCTGATTGGGCTACAAAAACAGTGGGTATTGTAGGCTGCGGCAATGTGGGTGGGCGGCTTTACCGCACCTTAAAGGCCTTGGGTGTTAGTGTAAAAGTGAGTGACCCGTTTAAAAGCGCAGCACATATTCCAGAGCTCACCACACTGCAAAATGTGTTAGCGGCCGATATTATTTGCATGCATACACCTTTAACGGTTGATGGCCCGCACCCGACGCAAAAGCTCATGAATACACATAATTTAAAGCAGTTGAATCCGAATGCGTTGCTCATAAATGCTGGGCGTGGCGAGGTGATTGACAATCTTGCGTTATTTGAGCATTTACAAAATACACCATCATTGAATGTCGTATTAGATGTATGGCAGGGTGAGCCCGATATTTTCACTCCGCTTATGAGTATGGTGAAATGCGGTACCCCTCATATTGCCGGATATAGTTTTGAAGGTAAATTAAATGGCTCGTTAATGATTTTTGAAGCTCTGGCGACAAGCCTTAACATGGACCCTCATGTTATTGCTACACGCATGGCGGAGGTTAAAAGTGCGGTACTGGGTGAGCCGGAGCCATTAACCGCAAGCAGTATTAATGAGGCGGTGCTAAAAACCTATAACCTACAAGCCGATAACGCACTGATTGCTGATGTGCTCAATGCTAAGCGTCCCATTAGCACCGCATTTGACCGGCTGCGTAAACACTATTGGCAGCGCCGCGAGCTAGCTCATTACTTTTGCCCTGAGGGTAAGGGCGATATACATGACTTTTTACAATTAGTGAATGGCGTTCAATAGCGACAACTTAATCCCAGTATTAAAACAGTATTCAATAGCGGTATGGGTATGACAAGTCATCAAAGCGACAGCAATCACTCAAGTGTATCAAACGACATAAAAAGCACGCTACGGATTGGGTTTTTGATTAACCCCTATGCGGGCATTGGCGGTCCTGCAGGGTTTAAGGGAAGTGATTTAATCGAGCTACAAAGCGCCGCCGCCCAAGGGAAAATACCCTTGCGGGCGCCTGCACGGGCACACACCTTTTGGCGCTTAATTGCGCAGGCACTCGAGGCTAGTGCGTTAACCTCCTTACCTTTGGGTATTGAGGTGATTTCGGCTCCTCAGCAAATGGGCGCTGATTGGCTCAGTCTTTGGGGGGTTGCGCACACAGTGGTCAGTGGGGCTGTTAACGTGCAAACCACGGCACAAGACACGCAAGTATTTGCTCAAGCCATACAGCGCCAAGGGGTCGATATTTTAGTGTTTGCCGGCGGCGACGGTACCGCAAGGGATATCTACCGTGCCGTGGGGAGTGAGCAATTGGTCTTGGGTATTCCCTCTGGTGTGAAAATGCACTCGGGTGTGTATGCAATTAACCCACAATGCGCGGCCGAGTTGATGATTCAATTGCTTAGCGGCGTACTCATGAGTACCAGCTTACAAGAGGTACGCGACATTGATGAAAATGAGTTTCGTCAAGGCCGCGTTAAAGCGCAATACTTTGGTGAAATGCCGGTGCCCGCAGCTGCCGAGTATGTACAGGCCGTCAAGCAAGGCGGCATGGAAAGCGAAGCTTTGGTGTTGTTTGATATTGCCGAGTATCTACGTGAACACTTTAGCCCCGATGCACTCATTGTTTGGGCGCCAGGATCAACCACGCTGGGTCTTTTAAAGGAGTGGGGTCATGAAGGGACCTTGCTCGGAGTGGATGTCCTTATGCCTTCGGGTGATTTAATCCGCGATGTGAATGCCCAGCAACTTAATGCTCTAGCGGCAGACCACACAGGTGTGATTGAGTTAGTCGTGACGGCTATTGGCGGTCAGGGCCATATTATTGGTCGCGGTAATCAGCAAATTACCCCCGAGCTACTTAAACGTATAGGCAAAGAGCACGTTAATGTCGTAGCGACAAAAACCAAGCTGCGCACACTTCATGGTCGGCCACTGCTATTAGATTCTGGTTGTGCTGAGCTCGATGAGCTGTGGGCGGGCCTTATTCCTGTCAATACCGGCTATGACGATGTGGTGTTATACCCTGTTGGCCGTTTACCGAAAGATACCTCCGATGACCAAAAATAATGCCATGATCCTAGACGACTTAGCCGTTTTTGAAACGCCTTGTCGCCGCTATTTTGACGCTCTCGCAGGCTCTACTACGACGTCCTTCATCAATAGTCGGCGTATATTCCATGGCCGCGGACAGTGTTTTGCCCGCTGGGAGTGGTGTACCGTCGATGTCTTTGCGCCTGTCGTATTGTTAACCGTTTTTGCGACCCCGCCGCCTGCGCAACTCGCTGCAGCAGTGGCGTGTATTAAGCAGTATTTACCCCAAGCGTTGCCATTTTTTGCCGTCCAGCGCCGCGACATGCATGGCGCGCCGTATTTTTGGGAGCAGGGTAATCGCGAAGATTTACCGCAAGTTGTTGCACAGCGCGGCAATCAGCAATATCGCTTGGATTTTAACCAGCAAAATTGCGGCTATTTTTTAGATATGGAGCCTGGCCGTGTTTGGCTAGAGGGCGTGGTTGCTGCAAAAGCCAAAACAGGTGACGCAAAAGTACTTAACTTATTTGCGTATACCTGTGCCTTTTCGGTTGTGGCGATTGATGCTGGCGCAAGTGATGTGGTGAATGTTGATTTAAGCCGTCGCTCGCTCACTGTTGGTCGTGAAAATCACCGCTTAAATAATCACGATACGCAAAAAGTAAAATTTTTAGGTGTCGATATTCTGAAGTCGTGGGGAAAAATTAAAAAAATGGGGCCTTACGATGCGGTTATTGTCGACCCGCCAAGTTTTCAAAAGGGGAGTTTTGTGGCCACCAAGGATTACCAAAAAGTGGTGCGCCGATTGCCCGAGTTGTTAAGCCCTGGCGGGCAGGTGCTGGCGTGTTTAAACGCCCCCGAGTTTAGCAGCGATTACCTCAAAGACTTATTTGCCGAGCAAGCCCCAGCATTGACCTTTATTGAGCGGCTAAAGCCCAGCGCCGATTTTCCTGATATTGATACTGAACAGCAATTGAAGTTACTGGTTTATCGGGCGTCAGAGTCATTAATCAACGCCTCATGAGTTGCGTGCTAGGCTTATTTCATATTGAGCCAAAGGGTATGGCAAAAAATAGAAAGTAAAATTACGATGAGCGTGTTCATGGCATATTCCTATGACTGTGATGATGCGTTTAATCTCAGTATAAGTCATGCTTAAGCACTCTTGGTTACCGCTGCTTTTCTCGATACTTCAAGCGTTCTCGATACTGCAGTCGTAGTATTTGTGGTAGCATTTAGGTAAAAGCGTCGCCGGTGATACGTTTTTTGAGTTGTGCCATGTCTTGAATAATGACATGTTTTTTATCGAGACAAATAATACCTAGTTTATGCAGTCGCCCCAACACGCGACTAACCGTCTCGATGGTTAAACCGAGGTGGTTAGCAATATCGGAGCGTGACATGGGCAAGTAAAATTCAGCAGCAGCTAAGCCCCTTTGGCTATTGCGCTGGGAGATGCTAAGCAGTAAAAAGGCCATTTTTTCTTCGGCACTGTTTTTACTGAGTAGGCTAATTAAAGCCTGATCTGATGCGATTTCTTTGCCCATCACTTGGAAAAATCGACGTTGCAGGCTAGGTAGTTTAAGGCTTAGCTCTTCTAAGCGGTGAAAGGGAATATCGCAGACCGAGCTGGTCTCTAAAGCAATGGCGGTGTTGGTATGAACGCTTGTGGCAATACCGTCCATACCGAGTATTTCGCCGGGTAAATAAAAGCCTGTAATTTGCTCGATACCATCAGCACTCACGCACACGGTTTTAAATGCGCCAGAGCGCACAGCAAATACCGATTTAAATTCGCTGCCGGCATAATACAGCGCATCGTTTTTTTGGAGTGGGCGTCCACGCTGAATAATTTGATCGAGTTGATTAATATCATTGCGCAATAAGCTGATAGGTAAGCATAAATCGCTCAATCGGCATTCGCTACAGTTGACTTGTGAACCGGTATTGCAGTGTGCTTTCATTCAAGCCTCGTTTAAGTGAGCTGCGTAAAGACTGGCAAGTGAGCGTCTTTAGGCGTGTTATTTAATGGAGTGAGTCGCATATTGTTTGCTCAATGCGCACACCCTTATCGAATCTGGCTTTGAGGCTTTAAGCATAATGGCCGGATGGATTCTGTACTTGTATTCAGAGTATAGAGGGTTAGACTTTGCAGCATCGGGCTTACAGTAACGCCAGTTAAGACTCTGAGGGGTACTCGCTTGTCATTGGAGCGGCCCGTCAAAGTAGGCGTTAGCCTATTATCGTGTATTGCTGCATCTTCAATGTTGACATATTACAGGGCTTATTGAGCTGACAAAAGACGTAGTTTTTATTCTTTGCGTTCAATGCGCGTTGAATGGTAAGGCAGAGGGTTGATTGTTTGTTCCTTTACGGATTGGTGCACGTATTAACGAGGGCGAAGTTGCTTGTGGTGACGTGACCGCACCAAGATTGATTTGACCCTATCAAGGTTTACTTTTTTACGCGACTGAGCGTATCACTATATTTTATTGGGAGTTGAAGTGGCAATTCAAACAGATATCGCGATTGTAGGGGGGGCACTGGCTGGCGCGACACTAGCGCTGGCATTAGCGAAGCACACGCAGTGGCGCATTACACTGATTACAGGCTCTGCATTACCATCAGCCAATCTGCGAGAAAGTGCTGAGGAGGATATTGCGAGCAGCCGCGTTGTAGCCCTGAACGAGACATCTTTGCGTTTTTTAACGCAATTGGGTATCAACCCGCTAGCGCAGCCACATACGCATTGCACTTACCGGGATATGCATGTGTGGGATGGCGAAGGGACCGGTGAGGTAAATTTTAGCGCATCAGATAACCATATGGAGCGATTAGGCGTCATTGCACAAAGCGAGGCGTTAGTGAGCGAATTATTACAAGGCGTTGCAGGGCAATCACGTATTCAAATGATCGCCAATAACCCTGTGGTTGCTTTCAGTGAGGGTAATGATGGCGTAAAAGTTATTGGTTTGAGCTCGGGGGAGCGGGTCAAGGCAAATTTGGTGGTCGCTGCCGATGGTGCGCACTCGTTTATACGAGATGCGGCCAATATTCCCGTTCAAAAAAAGCCCTACGGGCAAAGTGCGATCGTCGCGACCGTTGAGCTAGAGCGCGGGCATAACGCGGCAGCGTATCAGTGTTTTAGTAGTGATGGCCCCTTGGCTTTTTTGCCATTACCCTTCGTGGGTGATAAGCACTATTGTGCCATTGTATGGTCACAAGACAACAATAAGGCCCATGCGCTGTCGCAGCTAGATGATAGCGCATTGGCACTTGCGCTCGAACGAGGCATAGAAAAGCGGTTGGGGCGCGTGCTAGGTGTGTATCACCGAGCACTGATTCCTTTACTTGAACAGCATGCAGAGCAATATGGCACGAGAGGAGTTGTTTTAGTGGGCGATGCTGCACATACATTACACCCTTTAGCTGGGCAGGGTGTGAATTTAGGTTTTGCCGATGTGTCGGTGTTGGTCGACGAGCTGGGCCGCGCTGAACGCAGAGGTTTATCGGTACAGGCGCCTTGTGTTGTCACGCGCTATCAGCGCCGTCGAAAATTACATAATGCCGCGGCGATTAAAGCGATGGCGCTGTTTAAAATGTCTTTTGAACAGCGCAGCCCTTATTTTACATTATTGCGCAATACAGGAATGCACATATTTAACCAGAGCACACACTTAAAAAAACGTGCGATGGCGCTTGCTGCTGGAACGATGATATAACCCATTCAGAGATACCTAAACTGAGCGCATGAATCATAGGCTGGGCCACCCCAGCCATTGCCGCTTTATACCCCTGCGTTATCTAACCTGTTTTCCTCTATAGGGCTCGGAGCTTAAATGCCTAGGCGATAATCCATGAGCCCTCTTTCAGGTGAGGCGTGTCAACTTGGTTGAATAATGACAAGTTTTTGAACTTAAGCAGATGTACGTGCCAGAATGCGTATTATGGAGCTATTAATTATAGCTTTGCCCGCTCAAGTTGTGATTTTTTTGATAGCTTGAGTAAACTGCATGTCCTATTCTTTAGCGTGTTTAACGAATGTCTCACATAGTGTTTGGCACAAAAAGCCGTAAGCTAGCATACCACGCTAATGTCTTAATTTTTTACAGCGAGTCTACTGTTAAGTCATGGCTTTGCTTGTCAAATCGGATGTTTTATGTTGTTTGCTCTATCGGTTTTACCGACGCTTAAAAAGAAGTTTGTACGGGTATATTTTTCGATATTAACGGGGCTATTAGCAGGCAAAAGACGGCCTGCTCTTAAATGGCAGGCTCGCTATTCCCTTGAACGTTTGATTATATACAGTAGCTGTAGTGTAGTGCTGGCAAGCGCTTTGTACGCAGTGCCTATCCACGCACTACTCAATGCTGAAAATGACTCGCGCACTGTGCCTGCCGAAACCCCTATCTTGATTGATGTGCTGAGCAATGATGTCAGTGATGATGGTGCGCTGAAGATTATTCAGTTCAGCCAGCCTGCCAATGGCTCGGTCATGCAAGCTAGCGGCGGTTTAAGGTACCAACCCAATCAAAATTTTGTAGGCTATGATCGCTTTACCTATCGCATTCAAAATGCTTCGGGGGTGGCCTCAGCCACTGTGCTCATTTCGGTAGGTAATGTACCAGCACAAGCGACAATGGCGCCGCTGGCCATTGTCGCGATGGCGAGCGCGAGTGTGGCTACTCACCGCCGAGCACTGAATCAATTTGCGCGCCTAGGGGCGAGCTTTGCAGCACTCAACCGACACCAGATACCGTTGGCTGGTTTGGGTGCTGGCGATAGTTTAATGCCTGCTGGTGGTTTATTTGTAAGTGCCCATACCGATGCAAGTCAACAAAAGGAGACGGTGTATCAGCCCGCTTACCAAGGTGATTCGTCAGGTTTTACAGTGGGCGCCGATTTTTTAGCGGGGCGACGCTGGTTTTTGGGAGGGGCGATCGGTTATTCGCAAGGCAAAGCAGACTTTGATGTGCACAATACCACGCTACTTGAGCGCTTAGACAATACAGAAACCTCGCTTATTGGCATGATGAGCTATCAAGGAGACGTATTATTGGCGCAGGCACAACTGGGTATAAGCCGGCATGCTTTTGACTGGCGCGTAGGTGATGGTTTTGGGCGTAATAATGAGCCTAGCGGTTATTGGGGGCACACAAGTGGCGCAAGTCAATTTGCTTATGCCAGTGTGGATTATGCGTTTGCTGCACAGGGCTGGCAACTTATGCCGAGTGTGGGTGTGCTTTATGAGCGCTCGAGTATTCATGATTCGGCGGCAAGGGGGCAAGTGTTTAACGGTGGTACGAACAATCACTGGCAAGCGGTTGTGAGTCTGCATGTAGATTATGCCGCTACCTTTGCCTGGGGTGTTTTATTACCACAGCTGAGTATAGGGAGTGAGCGCATTATATCATCGCAGGCAACAGCTCATCATGCGCCTGATTTTGCGCGTCAACAAGCGATTTACGATGATCAAACCCAATTAACCTTAGAGGCTGGCCTTGCGTGGATTTTACCGCGTGGACTCTCAGGCTTTGTGATTTACCAGCGCCTTATGGCACACGCTTACTACCAAAATGATGGGCTGCAAGCGGGCTTGCGGTGGGAGTTTTAATGTGAGTGATTTCTCTCGATGTGTGCGTGTGGCGAGTGTCGTGTTGTGTGTATTGCTTTTGTGGGCTTGCGGCTCGGAGCATACCGTTGAGGCGCCAGTGGTCTCATCGGCACCGAATGGGGCATTGGTGGCTTTAAATCCGCCCCTTGAATATGCTGACAGCGGGATGGTGCTAGAGCTTAAGCCGGTAGTCTCCTCTCATGCGGAACTGGATAGTGTGACTTGGCAGCAAGCTTCTGGCCCCAAGGTGTATATTCAGCAGCCGAATACGCTTAATGCCAATGTTGTACTGCCCTTTGTGAGTGAGTCGCAAGAGGTTGTCTTGCATCTGACCGCGCGCGTTAAAGGTATGCATCAAACGTTCACGAAAACGATTACTGTATTACCACTGGCGCGACGTCTACACCCCGAGCCTTTTACTGTATTGGGCGGCAGCAGTGATAATAGCGATACCTCGGGTGAGCGGGTACTGGACGCCAATGTGTATTTGTCGAAACAGCCGATGCCCGCGGTGGTGCTCAGTGACCTTGTCTTTAGTTGGCGCTACAACACAGCCCGCGTTCAGCTGCTCAGCTCTACGGTGATTCATAAAAACGATGGCAGTGCTGATGGCGAGAGCAGTGGCGTTAGGTTAAAGCTATTGGTACCCCCGCAACAGCGTGAATCTTTTGCGGTATTGAATGTACAGTTTGCTGATGGTCATATTGATGCGGCAGTGCTGTTGTTACCTGCGGTAGTGGAGGCTTCATCGAGCCTTGCCGTGTCTGATAAAAGTACCAGCAGTCATGCTAAGAGTAGTACCAGTATTAATAGTCATAGCAGTAGCCGCTCGAGTCGTTTTTCGGTGTCATCGCATGCAGCCTCAAGCCATGGCTATCAAAGCTCCAATAGCAGTGCGGCCTCGAGTATCGGTATGGCAAGTTCATCGTCGCAGGTCAGTAGTGATTCGTCAGTGGCTTCAAGTGTTATTACGATGGCTTGTCGCGGCATCACGCTACAGGCGAGCGGGGTGACAGCGCCTGGTAATCCATTTGTGGATGCGAAGGCTTATATTGATGCTGATTATGTGAGACGCGTGCAATCAATCCGCGGTGATGCTGGGCCGTGGCAGGATGCTATCGATTTAATGACTCGGCAGTCGACTGGGATTTGGTTGGATCATCAGGCGAAGCTATGTGGCCCTACACGTGATGGTCGCATGAGCTTATTAGCACATCTACATAAAGCCGAGGCGCAGGCGCAAGCATTGGGGCAAGCAGTTGTAATGCCGTTGGTGCTATTTGACTTGCCCGGGCGAGATTGCAGCTCAGGTGCCGCGCCGGGTGATAATGCCCCCACCACCGAAGGTTTAGCGCGATATCAGCAAACAGTTGATATTATTCAAGCGCTCGCGTTTGCACACCCGCATGTACGTATGGTTATCGATATTGAGCCTGGTGCGCTGGCGATGACTGTCGATGCCAAAGAAAACGGTACCAACGTCTGCGAGGATGAAATTGCGTTATACCGTAAAGGCGTTGTTTATGCCTTGGCGTCGTTTGCTCAGGTGCCGAACCTTTATGCGTATATAGATGTGGCTCATGCTGCTTGGTTGGGCTGGCATATGGATAGCGCAGTGGCTGAGCTGGTGGCTTGGGTGAGCGAAGCGCACAATCGGGACGGCGTGCAAGGGGCTGTATTATCGGGCATAGGCACGAATGTTGCCGAGTATATTCCACTGACCGAGCCGTACATACTGGCTTCAGATACCAGTAATTCGCGCTTTTATAATTACAATACTTACCTCACGGCGCTGGATTATGCCGGTGACTTTACAGCGAGGTTAAAAGCACAGGGGCTGGAGGTTGGTGCTTTAATCGATACCGCACGCAATGGCTGGGGTGGTGCTTACCGCCCCTTGGCGTCAGGTTTTGGTGACAGCTACCGCTTAGATCAAAGGCGTTCGCGTGCTGACTGGTGTAATCATGCATTGGCGGGTATGGGTGAGCTTCCGCGTGCTACGCCGAGCGCCGAGCATGATTTTATTCATGCGTATACATGGCTTAAACCACCTGGCGAGTCTGACGGCGATGGCACCTTGATGGCCTGTGATCCGTTATTGACAGAGGCTTTACCCAATAGTCCTAACGCAAGCGAATGGTTTGAGGTGCATTTTTTACAATTGCTTCACAATGCGTGGCCTCAACAACTGGCTGTGTGGCCAAAGTCTGTCAGTGGGCATGATGTGAAGCCGCTGAATGTACAGTATCGCGTTGCAACAGTGCCGCCAGCACCAGCGACCTACGCCTTAACACCCTATGAAGCGGCTGCGAGTGATCAAGAAATAACACTGGCTGATATACACATTGTTGTGACCTTACCTAATGCCGATATAGAGCGCATTGAACTGTGGGCCGAAGGAAAAAAGCAAGCTGTTGATATTGTGATAGCGCAAGGTGAAGCTGTGATAACACTGGCGTCGCTGAGATTAAGCGCGCGGCGGCATAATTTAGTGGTGCGCCTAATAGATGGTGATGAGCAGGAATATCAAGGACAATTAAATTATGCCGCCGAGCCTATGACTGGTGGCTCGACATTACCTGATGTGCTGTTGGGGGGGGCGAGCAATCGCTCGTTGGATGGTGATAAGGGCAATGATGTACTCGTTGATACAAGTGAGGGCCATTGGTTGATGGGTGGTGAGGGGGATGATTGGTTGTTTGGTGACCGCCTTGACGGTGGCGAGGGCAATGACACGCTGGTGATTCGATCGGGCTTTAGCGCGCCAGAGGTGAAAGGTGGCGCTGGTGATGACGACTATGTGATTGCGCATTTATCGGACGTACTTTATTTACATGATGAGCAAGGCAGCAATAGGCTGTATTTACCCCATATTACATTCGCGCAAACACGTTGGCGGGCGGTGGTTGGGCCTGATGGCGAACCGGCTTTAGAGCTCGCTATTTTTGAGACGGCGACTCACTCTAGCCGAGTGGCGACGATTGTTCTTCAGGGTTTTTACCGTTCGGGTTCTCGCCCCTTTGTGTTGGTGTCTTTTGCTGAATCGGTTGCACTAACCCCTGATTTTTTCACGCCACCGAAATTGAAATAAACATATTTTGTGGATGTGATTATTTGTAACTTAGTGATGACCTATTGTAGTGCGTAAAGAGTCACGATAAAGCATTTTTATCGTGACGTATTTTTTCTCATACCAATAATATGTTTTATTTTTGTGCTTATGAGGGTGTGCTGTTTTTTTGCGGTGCATTTTTTAGGTAAGTAATGTTTTTTTAGGGGATATTGAATATTTTTTTGTAGAGCGCTAGTTGGCCTTTTATTTGCTCTTAGATGATATCGCTAAGCTTAATGGCTTATCTTTTTTATCATTAAGTGAATCATTTAGTCATCTATTGGGTGTGGTAGCCACACACACTACAAAGAGTAACCCTCATGATCGCAACGGACAAACCGCAAGCCAAAGGTTTTACATCAGAGCAGCAAGCCTACCTTGCTGGTATTCTTGAAAAGTTAAATTTGCATAAAGCATTTGACGGCGGGGCTAAAAAAGAAGCCCCTAAAACTTTATATGGCACACCCATTGAAGACCTGTGCAAAGAAGAGCTAGCTAAATACGACACTCATCCATTAGACCTATGGGATAAAATTGTTCAGCTCAATGATCGCAATCAAATTGCCGAAGGCATTGATCAATTTATGTTTCGCCACTTTGGCATTTTTAATGTGGAACCTAATAGCCCAGGTTACATGTGCCGCTTGCGTATTCCAGCGTGTAAAATGCGCGGTGATCAATTAGGTTTGCTCGGTGACTTGGCCGAAAATGTGGCCGGTGGTTATGCCCATTTAACCACGCGGGGCAACTTTCAATTGCGAGAAATTATGCCCAATCGCGTGTTGGATTTATTTGCTGGGCTCTATGATATGGGGTTGAGTTGCACAGGCTCAGGCGCTGATAGCGCACGCAATATTACCGCCACGCCAACGGCAGGGTTTGATGTGGCAGAGTTAATTGATTTGCATCAATACGGCATTAAGCTTGGGCATATTATTTTAAATAATCGCGACTTAAATGGTTTGCCCCGCAAGTTTAATATTGCCTTTGATAACGGGGGTTCCATCTCTTGTGTGAGTGATACTAACGATATTGGTTTTTTAGCCGTTAAAGTCAATGATAACCCCGTTGGCGTTGCCCCTGATGTGTACTGCCGTATTTTACTGGGCGGGATTACAGGCCATTTAGATTTTGCCCGTGATACCGGTATTGTGTGTAAGCCGGCCGACACGCCGGCCATTGCCGAGGCCATGTTACGCGTTTATATCGAGCATGCCGATCGCACCAACCGTAAAAAAGCACGCTTAAAATATGTATTAGATAAGCATGGCTTTGATTGGTTTATTGAGCGCACCCAACAAAAGCTGAATGCGCTGGGTAACGATGTGCAATTAATGCGCTTGAGCCAAGCATATGATGCGCCACGGGCCAAAATTAAGCGACAAGCACATATTGGTATACACGCGCAAAAGCAAGAGGGCCTTAATTATGTAGGCGTTGCCTTAGAGGTAGGCAAAATGATGCCCGAGCAAATGCGCGGCATTGCTAAAATAGCGCAAAAATATGGCCAAAATGATATTCGGCTCACGGTATGGCAAAACCTCATAATCCCACATATTGCCGATGCCGATACAGAGGCTGTTGTTGCCGAGATTGAAGCGCTAGGCTTGAGCGTTAACGCCTCATCATTTGCCGCTGGCGCCATTGCTTGCACTGGTAAGTGGGCCTGCAAATTTGCAGGGGCCTACACCAAGCAAGACGCAACGCGTTTGGTTAAATACTTAGAGTCAAAGTTTGTCCTCGATCAACCCATTAACATTCATCTTACCGGTTGCCATCACACCTGTGCGCAACATTATATTGGTGATATCGGCATGATTGGCGCTGCAACGGCCGATGGTTCAGAAGGCTACAACATTGTATTAGGTGGCGGCACCGATGACGACAGAGGCTTAGCGCAAGAGTTTTGCGGCCCTATTGCGGCGGCCGATATCGATCCCTTAGTCGAATATATGATCGAGCAATACCTGGCTTTGCGTGAGGGGGAGGAGTCGTTTTTAGCCTTTACTCGCCGCCACACCATTCAACAATTACAGGCATTATTGTTAAAAGCGTAATGGTTGTGTCATCAGCGTTGCTCGCAAAAAATACAGGTAACCCCTATGAGTGAAGAAACAAAAAACATGGCTGAAAAAAATATTGTTAACCAATTAGCCGCGGCTATTGGCGCCACGCATGCTAAAGCGCCCGCTGCTTTTTTAGATGAAACGGCGCCGTTTGAAGGTGAACAAAAAACATGGCTCAATGGCCTTTTGACGGGGCTTAATGCGATTGCTATGGCGGCACAAGGTGATACCGGTGATGTGCCTGGTACCGCCATGAGTATTTTGTACGGCTCACAATCAGGTAATGCTGAAGCACTGAGCAAAGGCTTGCGTAAGTTTGCAAAAACGCAAGGGTTTGATGCTGCGGTGAGTGAACTCGACGGGGTAGACCCACAAGATTTAGCGCAAATGAAGCACGTATTAATTATTTGTTCGACATTTGGCGAGGGTGAGCCGCCCGATAATGCACAGGCTTTTTATAACACGCTCATGTCTGACAACGCACCCCGTTTAAGTGCCGATGTGAATTTTAGTGTGTGTGGCTTGGGCGATTCAAGTTATGCTTTTTTTAACCAGTGCGCTAAAGATATTGATGCCCGGCTAGAGGCACTAGGCGCGACACGGGTGCATGCGCTTGCCTCTTGTGATGTCGCCTTTGAAGATGACTTTGCGCACTGGCAAAAAGCCGCATTTGCCAGTGAGGCTTTTATGCACGCAGCCGGTGCGGCCTCAGGTACTGTTGAGCCAGAGGTGGGGCCCAAGTTTGATAAAAACAGTCCTTTTTTAGCCACATTAATGGTGACTGAAAATTTGAGTGGCCCAAAATCGGCTAAGCGAGTTAACCATATTGAAATTTCTTTAGCCGGCGGTACCGACGAGCTCGATTACGCGGTTGGCGATGCGTTGGGCGTATGGCCAGTTAATTGCGCCAAAGAAGTACAAGCGCTTTTAGATACATTGCACTTCAGTGGTCGCGAGAGTGTGCAGCTAAAAGCGGGGCCGGCTTCTTTGCGTGCCGCGCTTTTAACACAGCTAGATATCACAACGGTCAATGCCAAAACACTAGAGACTTGGGGTGTTGAACCGTTAGGTCATGACGCTCAGGTAATTGATGTACTGCGTGCGGTCGATAAACCTCTAGCGGCACAAACATTCGTGGATGGCTTACGGCTATTACAGCCTCGCTTATACTCTATTGCCTCTAGCCCTAAAGCGCACCCCGGCGAAGTACATTTAACCGTAGGCCAGGTGCATTACACTTTACATAACACTGCGCGCAAAGGCGTAGCCTCCACGTTTTTGGGTGAGCGTTTAGGCGCGGGTAGCACGGTCGGTGTTTACTTGCAGCGCTCGGCACATTTTCATCTACCGGTCGACGATAATGCGCCGTTAATGATGATTGGCCCAGGCACAGGGATTGCTCCTTTTCGAGCCTTTTTAGAAGAGCGTGAAGCGCGCCAAGCGCCAGGCAAAAACTGGTTGTTTTTTGGCGATCAGCACGAACAACACGATTACCTCTATCGCAATCAAATTCAACACTGGCAAAACGCCGGTATACTCGATCGCTTAAGCTTGGCTTGGTCTCGTGATACGGCCGAAAAAGTTTATGTTCAAACCTTAATTATGGCGCAAGGTGCAGAGTTTTTTGCGTGGCTAGAGGCTGGTGGCTATGTGTATATTTGTGGCGATGCAACACGTATGGCCGCTGATGTCGATGCCGCCATTCGCGCGGTAATTGCTCAGCATGGGCATCGAGATCCCGCGGCTGTAGATGATTATATGAAGCGCCTTATCGCTGAACATCGCTACCAGCGGGATGTTTACTAGGCCGTTTTTTTACTGTGTTTTTAAGAGTGCCTGCAGAATGTTTTGCGCTTACAGTTTTGGGGTGAAGATTATAGCATTGTGAAGGGGTAGGGCTAACTGGATGGCAGGTGAGAACATGGACTGCGTACTCCGTTAGCATCTTGTTGAAGGACGTGCGTGTAAATTTGAGTGCCACTTAGATCGTGTGGCCAAGCTGCTCCATGCCGTTCTAATATCGGCACCGCTGGCGTAGTCGGTTTTTATAAAGACGCAAATCAGTTGTGTAATAAGGGCATTAAGGCCAGCCTTGTGAAAAACGTGTAACAAAATAGGTGAGTGTGGCGCCCTTGTGCTCTAGCGTTGAGAGATGTAGTGTTTACGCCTTTAAAATTAGGCTGGTCAGAGCGGGCGTTAGTATGGCCTAATTCTAGCTAATAAACTGTTATACGCTATTCATAACTTGCAACACTGCAGACAGTTATCATGAAGCTATAAGCCCGTAATCACTCAGCTCTTCGTATACATTACAGACTTTAATCGATTTCAGGCTTAAACCTAACCTATCAAAAACTCTTGAGAGCAGATGTTGGTTGGACTTTCGTCGTTTCCAGCTCGCTATCGATATGACTGTTTTCCCAGTCGTTTGTTTTTGATTTCTATCCTCAATCTTGAGTAGATTGAGAGTCGTTAATGATGCGTTGACCTGATTGTCGATGGCTTCTGAGCAGCGTGATTGGCAGTGTGTCAAACCGGTGTGCTGTTTAGCATCTCTGAATAAAAATTCAATTTGAAATCGAGCCTTGTAGTACGACAATAATGTCAGCGCCTCTAAATTTATATCTGTCGAGAATAATATCGCTCTTGTC